>DATLJC010000034.1:0-9305 GCA_035539055.1 Saccharimonadales bacterium (SeqCode)
GGAAACTCGGCGGCGAGTTGCTCAAGGACCTGACGGGAGTGGGCGACAAAGGCTGGGACCTCGACGAGATCGCGGGGCGGGTATCCGCAGACGGACAGTTCGGGAAAAAGAACGAGATCGGCACCGTGCGAACGTGCGTCCTGGGTGAAACGGCGGAGCTTGTCGGCGTTGCCGGTAAAGTCTCCTACAGTGGGATTGATCTGGGCGAGTGCAATCTTCACGAGATTAGTGTAAAGCGCGAAGGGGGCAGGGGGCAAAAGCTTGGGCAGGCAAAGGTTTCAAGGTTTCAAGGTTTCCAAGGTTTCCAAGGTTTCCAAGGTTTCAAAGTTTCCAAGGTTTCAAAGTTTCAAGGTTTCAAGGTTAAGAGGTTAAGAGCAAAGGCAAGAGCAAGAGCAACGACCCCACGTCAGCCCGATAAAGCCGGGCGGGACGTGGGGCACCCTCTCGCAGAAGTTTTAGTTGGGGCTGGGAGGGGTGGGCGATGTAGGAGAGTCGGGGGAAGGCATTGGGTTGGGGTCGCGCGCGGCGGAGTCACCTTTGATGGCTGGTTTCTCATCGGGGCGAAGCAGTGAGGGAGCGCTCTGACGGTCCTCGTCGGCTGGAAATGCTACGGCGTCGGGGCGGGTGTGTTTTTGGGCGGACGCGTCGAGGGTACCTCCAAGATTGCCGACTTCATCCTGAGTGCGAACGATCTTCTCTCCCGTAACCTTCATTTCCTCGATACTTACAACCTTATCGTTGAGAAATCGGATGAACTCCACTTGCTCCGGCGGAGCCCCGTATATCCACTCCTCGATGTCCTTGCCTTCCTTGGTCTCGCGAAGGCGGTGCGGAGGTCGGCCGAGAGCGTAGGTCACCATTTCCTTATCCATGCCGACGAGCGCGTGATGGTTCTTGACGGCGGCGGCGAGCACGGGTGGAAGGCTCTTCTGGTAGGCCTCGGCCACGGTCATGGCTTTAAAGTCAAGCACGGGAGCGAGCAGGTCCTTCATGTGGTCGGTGGTGAGAGAGGCAGTGTCCTGCTTGAGGACGAGCAGGACGGAGGAGCCTGTCGAGTCGGTATAGACATCAGCGTCGGAACCGTCGGAGGTAGATTGTTGCGGCTTGCCTGCGGCGGATGTGTTCACTCCTCCGACACCGATGCTGATGCGATCGCGCAATCTCTTGCGCTTGAGGGGGCCGCCGTTAATTTCAAAGAGAATTCCGTCGCGCTGAAATTTGACGGCAGTGATCTTCGCGCGGTCTCCGGGTTTTGCGGCTGGACCGAACTGGGCAACCATCGCATTTAGTTCAGTTTCAGACGGAGTGATTTTTTCTTCCTCGATCCGAATTCCGGCTTTGCCTCGCGGCAAGGCGCGATGGACGAAGGGATGTTCGGCGAGAAATACACGGATGATCTGCTGACGCTGCACATCGGAGAGCTTGGTGTCAGAGGCCGGGGCGAGCACGGGAACGAGAATCGCCAACGCGAACGCGCCGATGGGAGCGGCAAGCCTTCGTTTCGCGAGCGTGACAGAGAGAAACTTCCTCACAAGCAATCTCATTGCAATCTCCCAAATCCGTGTTGGGGATTATAGCGCCGTGTGACATTCGCGCTTGCGATTTTAGATGCTAAAAGAAGCAGCGTGACTGGATGGACGGTGCTGGATATTGCGGGACGAAGTCATAAGCCAGAGCAGTGGCAGGGCAATAACGAGAACGATGGTGCAGGTGGCGCTGGCTTCGGGGCCGTAAGTTCCTCCGGTAAGCGCTTTGGAGCCATGGGCCGTGCCGACGACGACGGTGACGAAATCCCGAATGCCACTGACGGGGAGACCGTAGATTGTGCCCTGAAAGAAATTCCAGCCGAAGTGGAGTCCGAAGGAGAACCAGAGTGAACCTGTGCGGATGCGGGCGAGGGCAAAGAGGAGTCCCACGGCTAGAGTGTTGAAGAATCCCCAGCTTAGAAAGCCCTGCGCATCGGGATTCCAGAGATGGACGGCACCGAAGAGAGCGGAGAGGGCAATGACTGCCCAGAAAGCTCCGAGAGCCTCGGTGAGTTTTTGGAAAGGATAGCCACGGAAGGAGAGCTCCTCAAGCAGAGCTCCGAAGAGGAGGAGAAGCATAACGCCGACAGCGCGCAGGAGCATATGACGGTTGAGATGGACGTGCAACTGGAGCGAGCCAAACGTGCTTATCAAGAGGACGTCGGCGGTAATGAGAACGCCTCCGAGTGCCAGGCCGGAGGACCACTGGAGCCCGGCGGTGAGATCCAAGGGCAGGCCGAGAGCGGAGGGCAAGGGGGAGAAATTGTAGTCGAGAACGCGGAGCAAGAAGGCGAATCCGGCGGCGGTGAGGATGCAGGCAACGAGGCGGAAGATGAGTCCGGGAAGCAGGTTCCGTGCGGGAAACAAAGCGTACACGAAGCCACTACCCCAGAAGACTCCGGCGGTCCACATGGCGGCGACCACGAAGCGCACAAGCGGCGGAAGCAAGGTGGGAGCGGGATAAGGATTCCGTGCTCCTGACGAACCGGGTTGGGCGGCTTCTACCATGGAATCATGCTGGTGCATGGGCTCTATCGGTACGGTATGTGAGTACCCGTAAGTTCATTTGGACGCCAAACGGAACTCCATCAACACACAAAGGATACTAAGCGGGCACAACCGCCGCAACCGAATGCGCAACGCTACGTTTTGAGCGCAGCTACCGATACGCCTTTGCGGGCTACGGCGAATGGGAGGATTTGCGCTCCGGCGGCGGTGAGCCTTTGTTCTACACGCACGCGGGCTTCAGGCTCGATCATGAAGAGGACACAGCCACCGCCTCCGGCTCCACAGACCTTTGCGCCAAGCGCTCCATTCTTGCGCGAGATAGCGATGAGTTGATCGATGAGAGGCGTGGCGATGGCGGGAGCGTTGGTTCGACGCAACTTCCATTCTTCGCGGAGAAGGCGTCCGGTTTCGCCCCAGTCGGCTGCGGTGACGGCGGTGCGCATGGCGCATGCGATTTCGCCGATGCGCGAGAAATTCTTGAAGATGCGGCGGTCGCCATCGATGTGATGCTTGAAGACTTCCCAGTTGTTGATGCCGCTTTGGCGCGGGGCTCCCGTGTAGGCGAGGACGAAGCGGCGGTCGAGTTCATCGGCATCGCAGGGAATGGCATGGCGATGAATGCCATCGACGTCCAACTGCACGGCGCTGACGCCGCCGTAGAGCGCGGGGTAGTAATCCTGGCATCCGGTGGGAACACGGATGAGCTGGGCTTCGACGTTCTGCGCGATCTCGCGAATCTGCTCGGGAGAAAGTTTGCGTGCGGTGAAGCGGGCGAGAGCGGCGGTGCAGGCGATCATCAACGCAGAAGAACCGGAGATTCCGGCACCGGCGGGAGATTCGGAATGTGTTTCGAGGCGGAATCCCGTGGCGGGTTCGGAGTCGGGATAGAAGAAGCGCAGGAGATTGGCGGCGAGAGCGTGCTGGTATTTAGGCGCGTCGCGCAGGGCCTGCATGGTGGCGAAGGCGTCGGTGAGTCCAGTGTCGAGCGAGACCAATTCGATGGCGCTACCGGAGGTGGGGACGATGCGGCAGGTGGTCATTACATTTACGGCGATGTTGACGACAACGGCGCCGGGATGGAAGAGGTAGAGCGGCCACATATCCATGGTGCCGCCAGCAAGGTCCACACGGCAGGCCGCACGCGCGACTACGCCGCTGGGCTGCTTGTAATTGATTTGCGACATGATGACATTTGTATCATGGGGCGGGGAGAACAACGGCAACAAGGGGCAGTTATTGGCAGTAATGCACTGATTGGCACTTGGCGGAAATGTCTGGTTCGAGGGGGGTGGACTGATGCCTGCATCCCACATTTGCCAAAAGAAGGCAAATATGGGCCACCGGTTAACGGCATGGACGAAGTTAAGAGCAAACGCAACGGCAAATGCAGGAGCGTGCTGTAACTACGAGGGAGATTTTGGGAGGAGACGTTTTAGGACTAGCAGTTTGGAGCGTCCTTCGCGGCCTCCGGGGACGTAGACGAAGCCAGTGGCGGAATCGTAGGCGAAGGTGTGTCCCTTGACATCCACTGATAATTCGTTGGCTACTCCGAGGGTGGCCGAGACGGGTAGGACGAAGACAGCGCCGTTGGAGATTCCGAGGAGAGTGCTGGCAGCGTCGTCGAGTGTTAGCTGGTCGATGCCTCCGGAGACGGCAGAACGCGAAACTTCTTGTCCAGATGCGGGGTCGAGAGCGAGCACGGCATAGCGGACGGCGACGTAGAGGCGGTCGTGTTTCGGACTGAAGGCGATTCCCGTGGGCTCAGAGGCGTTGAGGTCGAACTTCGAAATGGTTTTGAGCGCGGGACTTAGAACGAGGACGCGGCGGCGGTCCTGCAGGGTGAGGAAAAGCTGTTTTCGGGATGGATCGAAGGTGAACGTATTGGGGCGGCCTTCGACCGTGAGCGTGGAGGCGGGCTGGCCGTTGGAGGCGAGGTCGAGAGCTACGATGGACTGAGATTCGGGGAAAGTCACGTAAAGGAGATGCTCGGTCGCGAGGAGAAAGAGCGAGTCGGGAGCCGAGTCGACGGGAATCGTTCGCTTGACCTGCCAGTCGTCAGTGGAAACCACGACGATGTTGCGGGCTCCCGAGTTGGCGATGTAAACGAGGTGATCGTGTTCATCGAAGGCTACTCCGCGAGGAGATGACATGTCGCGGACGTGTCCTACGATGCGACGCTTTTGGGGATCGAAAAGGTCAACGGTTCCGGCGCCTCCATGGGAAACGAGGATCATGCCGTGGACCAGAGCGATCTCATCGAAGCCGGGACGTCCGGGGATGTCAAGCACGGCAATCTGCTTGAGCGCCGGAGGAGTGACGGCGGTTACAAGTAGAGGGGCGACGAGGACGAAGGCAAGTTGGCGGAATATACAGGCGAAATAGGACAGGCTCACAGTGTAATGGGATGCAGTGTAGCTCAAGACTGCTGCCCACGATAGAAATTGCCTCGTCCCATCTGGAACGGCGGCGGGCGGTAGCGTAGGCTTAGATGTTCCAAATCGGCAGAAAAACAACGACAGGAGCTTGCGATGAATCCTTCTTCCCTTCCCGGACTGGCTGCAATTTCCGGCGAACCGCTGGCGCGGCGGAGCCTGGATGCGAGTCAATGCACGCTGGTGGTCATCGACATTCAGGAAAAACTGCTGCCCGCAGTGCTGAACCGCGAAGAACTGGTGCGGAATTCGCGAACGCTGATAAGGCTGGCGACCATACTGGAGATTCCGACACTGGTGACAACACAGTATTCGCGCGGGCTGGGCGGCACGGTTCCGGAGATTGCGGAGCTGCTGCCGCAAGCCAAAACGATCGACAAAATGGAATTTGGCTGCTTTGGGGCGGAGGAGTTCCGAACGACGCTGCGCGAAGCGTCTGAACATCGTACGACGGTGCTGCTGTGTGGGATGGAGAGCCACATCTGCGTGATGCAAACGGCGCTGGGAGCGCTGGAAAACGGATATATGGTACACGTGGCTTCGGATGCGGTGGGTTCGCGCACGGATTGGAACTGGCGAGTAGGGCTGGAACGAATGGAGTCGGCGGGATGCGTGATTTCCTCGACGGAAATGATGATGTATGAGCTGCTGAGGCGGAGCGGGACGGCGCAATTCAAGGAAATGCTGCCGTATATCAAGTAATGGGACGGAGAAGACCGCGATGGGTGAAGGGGGCTGATTTCCCAGGTTATCGCCCCAAAGAACGGGGCGCGAACCTGGGGCACCCGACGTTATTTCTTGGTGTGATTTGGACCGGTGAACATGGGACGGAAGACATTGAGCACGGAAGTGAATCTGGTGGATAGCACGGGTGATCAGGAGCGACGCTTTGCCGAGGCGTTTCGGTTGATCGAGGAGGCAATTTCGCAACGGGCGTTTCCGGGGGCGTCGCTGGCGGTGACGCTCGGCGACAAACTGGTGGCATGGCGGAATTTTGGGCGGTTTACATATGAGGCTGGCGCGCCTGCGGTGACGAGGGAGACGGTTTGGGATTTGGCGTCGCTGACCAAGGTGCTGGCTACTACTTCGATGGCAATGCTGCTGGTTGAGCGAGGAAGGCTTCGGCTGGACGCGAGAGTTGTGGAGTTGCTGCCGGAGTTTGGGACGTCGCATTTACATCAAGAAAGAGAGCAAAAGACTTCCGCGGAGGAAAGTGAGTACTCGTCCCCACATATGCCAAAGGAGGGCATATGTGGGCCACCTGTGTCGGTAAGGATGTTGCTGGCGCATTCGAGCGGACTTCCGGCGCATCGCAAGCTGTATTTGGATGCTCAGGGGCGGGAGGCGATGCTGGAGGCGGCGAGGCGGGTGCCGCTGGAGGCAGCGCCGATGGCGCGGGCGGAGTATAGCGATATTGGGTTCATTGTGCTGGGGGAGTTGCTGGAGCGGGTGGCGGGTAAGACACTCGACAGGTTCTGTGCGGAAGAGGTGTTTGGGCGGCTTGACTTGAACTTGAAATATGCTTCGCATGGCGCTCTGTTACAAGGAGTTCCGTCGACGGCGATCGATTCGGAATATCGGGGACGGGTGGTGCAGGGCGAGGTGAACGACGAGAACGCCAGCGCTATGGGGGGAGTGGCGGGACATGCTGGGTTGTTTGGCGATTCGCTGTCGGTTGCGCGGCTCGCGCATTGCTTACTGAGCGGAGGTGCGCCGGTTTTCAAGGCAGAGACGGTGGAATTGTTTACCCGGCGCGAGGATCGCCCGAAGGGGACTTCGAGAGCACTGGGGTGGGATACGCCTTCGCGGCCTTCACAGTCGGGGACGAGGTTTTCGGCAAGGTCGTTTGGGCATTTGGGGTACACGGGAACTTCGCTGTGGTGCGACCCGGAGCGGGGATTGTCCGTAACGCTGCTGACGAACCGGACGTGGCCCGATGCGAAAAATCAGGCGATTAAAGAGGTGCGTCCGGCGGTGCATGACGCGATTGTGGCGGCGCTGGAGAATCGATAAGAGCGCGCTGGCGTTTGCGTCCGCTGGAGTGTGTAGAATCGTAGGAACGCAGCATTCATAAACGTATTTTTCTTCTGGGACTGACCTCATGGACAAGCTTGTAATTCGTGGCGGTAATCCGCTGCTGGGCACGATTCGAATCAGTGGCGCAAAAAACGCCGCGCTGCCGGCGATGGCGGCGGCACTGCTCACCGATGAACCGGTGATTCTGGATAATATTCCACAGGTTCGGGACATTGAAACAGAGAGGCGTCTGCTGGCCGCGATGGGCGCGGAGGTGGAGCTGGGGTATGGGCGGGCGCAGCATCGGACGACGATCTGCGCGGCGAACTTGAGTAAGAATCCCGAGGCGAGTTATGAGCTGGTGAAGACCATGCGTGCCTCGTCGCTTGTGCTGGGGCCGTTGGTGGCGCGGGTTGGATTCGCGAGGGTTTCGATACCAGGTGGATGCGCGATTGGAGCGCGTCCGATTGACTTGCATATCAAAGGACTGGAAAAACTTGGGGCGAAGATCGTTACCGAGCACGGATACATTGAGGCGCGAGCGGAGAAGCTGAAGGGCGCGCATTACTCCTTCGACAAAATCACGGTGACAGGGACGGAAGACATTTTGATGGCGGCGGTGCTGGCCGAGGGCGAGACGGTGCTGGAGAACTGTGCGCGCGAGCCTGAAGTGGTGGACCTGGCGACTCTGCTGACGAAGATGGGCGCGCAGATTGAGGGCGCGGGAACGTCGAAGATTCGGGTAAGGGGCGTGGAGAAGCTGAACGGGGCGCGGCACCGGATTATCCCCGACCGCATCGAAGCGGCAACCTACATTATGGCGGGAGCGCTGACGGGCGGCGATCTGATGATTACGGACTGCGATCCGACGCATTTGACCTCCCTGCTGAATAAGCTGGAAGAAGTTGGCGTGAAAGTGAAGGTGGGCGAGGAATGCGTGCGGGTGATGGGCGATGCGGGTCCGCTGAAGGGCGCAGACATTGCGACCGAGGAGTATCCGGGCTTTCCGACGGACGTGCAGGCGCAGTATATGGCGCTGGTCACGCAGGCGGAGGGAACGTCGATCATCACGGAAAATATCTTTGAGAACCGCTTCATGCACGCGCAGGAATTGAGCCGCATGGGAGCGAACATCAAGATCGAAGGACGGCGCGCCGTGGTTCGCGGCAAGAGCGTATTGAGCGGAGCCGCGGTTCAGGCGAGTGATCTGCGGGCTTCGGCATCGCTGGTGTTGGCGGCACTGGTGGCACAGGATGAGACGATTATCGACCGCGTTTACCACATCGATCGCGGGTATGAACGGATTGAGGAGAAGCTGCGCGGAGTGGGAGCGCAGGTGAAGAGGATTGGGGAGATACTGCCGAAGCGAGTGGGAGTATAGAAAAGCAAGGGCTGGTGATGCGGGCTTTGCTGTGTCCCCCACATTTGCCAAAAGAGGGCAAATATGGGCCACCCGGTCACTGCTCGATGAAAGCATGGTCACTGCTCAATGAAAGCCCCACATCCGCTACCGGCGGCAGAGGTGGGGCGACTTCTGGCTAGAGGGCGTCGTTGCCGCGCTCTTCGTTTCGGATGCGGATGGCTTCGTCGATGCGAGAGAGGAAGATTTTGCCGTCGCCGATTTTTCCGGTCTGAGCCGCACGGATAATCGCTTTAACGACTTCATCAACCCGCTCGTCGCTGAGCACGATCTCAATCTTAATTTTGGGAAGAAGATCGACGCTGTATTCGCGGCCCCGGTAGAACTCGGTGTGGCCCTTTTGCCGGCCGTGACCGCGAGCTTCGAGCACGGTGAGTCCATCGATGCCAATGGCGATGAGCGCCGCTTTCACGTCATCGAGCTTAGTCGTTTGAATTACTGCTTCGAGTTTCGTCATGATGTTCGTCTCTTTCGTAAAGCTTATTCCCTTTGTGGACGGTCGCGTCGCTAATCGAAGGTGTAACCTTCTTGACCGTGTTGCGAGAGATCGAGTCCCTGTACTTCCTGATCAGCGCTGACTCTGAGGCCTACGGTGAGGTCCACTACCTTCAGCAGGACCCACGTCCCGGCAGCCGCCATGACCCAGGCAATCACAACGCCAGCGAACTGATTCACCAGTTGGTGGGCGTTGCCATCGAACAGCCCGGAGCCTAACACATTTCCCTGTGCATCCTTGAAAATTGGATTGACGTAATGGCTGGCAAATACTCCGGTGAGGATCGCGCCCAGGGTACCGCCAGCACCGTGGACTCCGAAGGCATCGAGCGAATCGTCGTAGCCAAAAAAGGCTTTGACCTTGGCGACCATCAGGTAACAGATGGGTCCGGCGATGAAGCCGATGAG
>DATLJC010000035.1:0-20432 GCA_035539055.1 Saccharimonadales bacterium (SeqCode)
TTGAATCTAAAGAATTAACTGAATCAGCGACACGAACTCACCAGGGCTCGGACGGTTCAGCGCTTGCGCTTTTCTGTCCCGGTCCATTGGATCGGATCGCATGTCCGAGAAGTTTTCGTCGCCGCGAAACTACGTGCGTCCTCTGGTGTTTACTTTGATGACTATCCAGTCGGGCATGTGCAAATTGTGCTGCTGGCAGGAGTGAGTTCTATGGAATTCAATGAGAAGAGTACGAGTCCGGCGGGAAAAATATTGGACGGCATTTTCGAACCGAAGCCCGCAGCGCTCGCGGGCCACAGGATCGGAGAACAGATCAGGCGCGGACTGGCAGTACTCTTAAGCGCCCTAATGATCATGGTCCCGATGGGACAAGAGGCGTTTGCGCAATCCGCTCTATACCCACAACAGGGCGTGCCGCCCGAATACAGCGACCAGACGCCGCCGCCCGATCAGGAAGTGCCTCAGGGACAACCCCTCTCCGCCGATCAACTGGATCAGTTGGTGGCGCCCATTGCGCTGTATCCCGATGCGCTGGTGGCTCAATTGCTTGTAGCCGCAACGTATCCAACTCAGGTGGTGGAAGCAGATCGCTGGAGGCAGTCTCAGGGCAATGCTCCGGCGGACCAAATTGCAGCCGGTGCGGACACCCATAATTGGGATCCCAGCGTGAAAGCGCTGACCGCATTCCCAACCGTGCTCGCGCAGATGGATCGCAATCTTCAGTGGACCACCGACCTTGGCAACGCTTACTACAATCAGCCACAGGACATAATGGATTCCGTGCAGGCCATGCGCCAGAAAGCTGAAGCGGCAGGCCAGTTGCGGAATACGCCACAGCAGGTTGTGACCAATGAAGGCGGTGCCATAGCAATCGCGCCTGCCAATCCCACGGTGGTTTACGTCCCGGTTTACGACCCTTGGGTCGTCTATGGTTCGCCGTTCCCAATGTATCCCGGTTATTACTACGCTCCGCCTCCGGGAATATTCTTTGGAGGACTGGCGATCGGCTTTGGCGTCGGAGTCGGTATCGGTGTGTTCTCACACTGGGGCTGGGGATGGAACCGTTGGGGAATGGGCTGGCATGACCGTGCGGTCTATTACAACCACAACCACTACTACACCCACAGCACGACGGTGATCAACCGTGGATTCTATCGTCCGGGCGGCCCTGGCCGCGGGTATGGACCGCGCGGAGCTTATGTACGTGGAGGCTATCGGCCTGGTGGCAACTACGGTCGGCCCAATGTTGGATACCGTGGAGGCTATGGCGTGAACAGGGCTGGCGTAGGTCGACCGGGTGGCAGCTATGGCCGTCCGGGAGCGATTAACCGTCCTGCTCCGGGCCGTTCAGCCGGAAACTATAGTCGTCCTAACGCATCTTACGGGCGTCCCGGCGGAGGAGGCGTTCCGCGAGCTTCGATGAATCGCGGCCCCGCTCCGGTCGCGCACGGTGGCGGCGGACGTCCCAGCGGTGGCGGCGGCGGTGGCAGTCATGGCGCCGGACACGGTGGCGGTCACGAAGGACACGGCAGGTAAAACACCAAGCCGTTGTCTGAAGCAAAATAGGGGAGTCCAAACCAGGCTCCCCTGTTTTGCATCCAAATGTCTCTCACATTCCTTGCCCCAAGTCTGAAATTCTCGTGCTATTATCGTGCATCTCTGTATCCCTTTCTTACGCGTAATCCAAAAACAAAAAGGAGCCCGGCCCATGAGAAGCCGCTCAACAGCTGTACTATTTGTTTTTCTCGTGTCCATTTTTGCTTGTTGTGCATTCGCACAGACTTTTCGAGGAAGCATTCAGGGAACGGTAACGGACTCTACCGGATCAGCGATCGTCGGAGCGCAGGTAAGAGTATTTAGTCCTTCCACCGGGTTTTCGCGTTCACTCACCACGAATGAACGCGGTGAGTATCAGACTTCCGAATTGCCCTTGGGCACTTACAGCATCACCGTCGAAAAGACAGGCTTCCGCACCACTACCCTGAACCAGATTCCGGTAAGCGTGGGATCGCCCGCGCGTGCGGACGCGAAGCTCTCCACTGGTCAGGTAAAAGAACAGATCGAAGTAAATGCCGACGTACCGCTGGTGGAAACCTCCTCCAACACAACGGGCGGCACGATTGATTCGACCGAAGCCGCCGAGCTACCCATCAACGGCCGCGACTTCACGAAGCTGCTGGAACTGGTTCCCGGCACCGCGAGCGATCCAGTCGGCTCCACTGAATCGGCAGGTTCCTACGGTCTTTTCAGCATGAACGGCAACCGTGGCCGCTCCAACAACTACCTGCTCGATGGCACCGATATGAATGATGGTTATCGCAACCTGCCTTCGATCAACCAGGCCGGCGTGTGGGGCTGCCCATCCACCATTCTTCCAGTTGATGCCCTGGCTGAGATTCCAGTGACGGGCAGTCCGGAGGCAGAATTCGGACGCAGTTCCGGAGCCACCGTAAATATTGTCACCAAGTCGGGCTCCAACCAGATCCACGGCACCATGTTCGAGTATTTCCGCAATGACGCGTTGGGCGCGCGCAACTACTTCAACAGCACCTTCGACACTGCAGGCTCGGTGACGCAACAGCCGAAAAACTCTTTCAGCAACCACCAGTACGGCGGATCGGTGGGTGGTCCTATCGTGAAGGACAACCTGTTCTGGTTCGCGGCCTTTGAAGGACAGCGCGAAAATGGCGGACTTCCGCAACTGGGCTACACTCCCACGCAAAGCTACATCAACGCATTTGCCGCCACCAACACGATCAATCCCGTCATCCAGAATCTGCTGAACCGGCATCCATGGGGAACACTGCCCACGCTCGCCGATCCTACTATCGATCAGGTCTCTACCACCTTCACCACTCCGTTCGTCAACAACAGCGATAACCTGATCCTGAAGCTCGACCAACACCTGCACCTGCTTAGCTCCAACGATCTGCTCACCGGCCGTTATTTCTACTCCCACGGCACTCAGAGTTTTCCGCTGGGCATGCTCAATACTGGTAGCAGCGCCCCGGGATTCAACACCTCGACGCCCACCCACGTAAACATCGTTTCTCTGTCCTACACTTCTCTGCCCAAGTCGAACCTGATCTTTGAACTGCGTGGTGGCTACAACCGGTTCCTGCAGGACTTCCTGCCGCAGGACATCAACTTCGATCCGACCAGCATCGGCCTCAACACGCTGCCTCCGGGGTTCAGTCCATCCCGAGATCTTGGCTTGCCCACTATCAGCATCTCGAGCGCAACGGGAGCCTACAGCCCCATCGGCGCAACCGGCAGTGACGCTCGCGGCCGCATCGATACCAACTACCAACTCTTCGGCAACGTCACCTACAACAAAGGCCGCCACAGTTATAAGATGGGATACGAGTGGCGCCGCACGTTCATCAACAGCTTCATCGACTCCGGACACCGCGGCAAACTCAGCTTCAGCAACCTGGACGACTTCCTGACAGGAACCATCGATGGAGGTGGCTCCGCGGCTGGATCGGGCACGCGCTATTCGTACCAGAACAATAGCGGCATCTACTTCCAGGATTCCTGGCGCTACACCCCACGCATCACGGTGAACTATGGCATCCGCTGGGATTACTACGGCGTGGTCGGGGCCAAGAACAATGCATTCAGCATCTTCAACGTAAAGACCGGAACCGAACAAACCGTCGGAGCATCCGGTGGTCCGAAAACGCTCTACCCGCGCGACCTGAACAACTTCGCGCCGCGCGTCAGCGTGATCGACGACCTCATGGGAAACGGTAAACTGGTGCTACGTTCCGGCGTGGGTATCTTCTACGATGGTGCATCGCAGGACTTCTTCGTGGGCAATCAGCCGTGGAATACCAGTGCGGCGCAAGCCGGTCCGGCGTTCAACAACATCGGCTTCTCGACCTCAAGGGCGGCAACGATTGTTGCCGGACAGCCCGTCTTTGGCGATTATCAGCCCAACAGCCTGTTCACCGTTGCCCAGAACCTGGCAACACCCATCTATCTCTCCTACAACCTCAACTTGGAATCGCAGCTCACCAAAGGCATTGCACTGGAGATCGGATACGTCGGCTCGGAAGGACATCACCTGTTCCGCTTCCGCGATCTCGACCAGTTCAACAATGTGGCGGGCCGGGTCGTGAACTGCGGCAACGGCACCACCATCAGCTACGGCGAGCAGTGCTTCCCCAACTACTACTACATCAATCAGGAAGAGACGACGGCGAATTCAAGCTACAATTCGCTGCAAGCCACTCTGAAGCTGCAGAACTGGCATGGCTTCACGTCCGTGCTGAACTATACCTGGGCGCACTCGATTGACAATGCCAGCGACGGATTGGACTTCGTGCCCAACGCCGCGCAACCTGATGACAGTTTCAATCCCCGCGCCGAACGTGCGAACTCGAACTTTGACGTACGCAATCGCGTGCAATGGTATTTCACCTACAACATTCCAAACATCAATCGCGCAAAGTGGATCACCAACGGATGGGCTGTCGATGGAAACTTCAATCATGCCACCGGACAACCCTTCACGCTCAGCTACCTGTTTGAATCCGATTCCACTGGGGCCGACCTCAATGGCTCCGGAGAATACTTCGGACGCCCTGACATCGTCGGCAATCCCTTTGCGGGAACGCACGGACGGAACCAGTTCCTGAACCTTTCTGCCTTTGCCGTTCCCTGTACGTTGGACTCCACCGGCGCATGCGTTGCCAACAGCCAGCATCCAGGAAACGAGGGACGCAACGCGTTCCGCGCGCCCAACTACACCAACTTCGATTTCTCGCTCACCAAGCTTTCTCATCTCACCGAACGGGTGACGATGCAGCTCCGGGCGGATTTCTTCAACGTCTTCAATCACCCCAACTTCAGCAACCCGCTGCTGCCAGGCTTCGCCATTGACTTCCTCAATGGGTCGAGCCCCGCATCGGCGAATCGTCTCGGCACCGGATTTCTGCCGTTGAGTTCAACGCCGGACGTGGGCAGCGGCAATCCCTATCTCGGCGGTGGCGGCCCGCGCACTACACAACTGGCCGTCCGCTTCAGCTTCTAATCAGTCGCAACAGCCATGAGAGGCCGCCTTCGGGTGGCCTCTAACTTTTGGACGTCTGCGCCGCAAGCAGCTACGGTCTTTCACTCGCTTTCCAGTGGAAGATACCTGTGAATTGGAATTCGTGCGTGCAATCGCGCTACCCTGCTTTACACTTCAACATGGATAGTTAACTCTTCAATCCCGTAGGAAATCGGGCCATTCGTTCTGGCAATTAGGGAGAAAGATACCCGCAATGAAGAATCTGATTCGCGCCTGGTGCCTGGTGTACCTCACCGCAGTTCTTTGCAGCATTCCCCAGGCTTCGGCGTCATCTGCGGCACCAGCAAACAGGACGTTGTGCTCACCAGCATGGAACGGGAGCTGCAACGCGCCAGTGTTGAGTTAGGTAAGTTAAATCCCGCCCCATACTTCATCAGTTATACGGTGTATGACCAGCAGGTTTCGTTTGTGGTCGGCATGAATGGCAGCCTTGTCACCAGTACTACCGGGCGAAAGCGAATGGCCGATGTGATCATGCGAGTGGGCGCACCAACACTGGACAACGCTCACGGCGATGCGCGTCCTTCGGCAATCATTACAGAGACACTCCCCTTCGACGATGATTCCGATGCGATCGCACATGCACTCTGGCGCTTAACCTACAGCGAGTACCGCAAAGCTTCTTCTGCATTTCTTAATGTTCAGACCAAAGCACAGGTAAAAGCGAAGGAAGAAGATCTGTCGGCGGACTTCAGCAAAGAGACCGCACAGATTCACGCCGACTACGAGGAAGTTGCGCCAGCTCCGGAGCAGAAGGAGATGGAAGTGTTTGTGCGCCGCTTCTCCGGCGCGTTCCGCAAATATCCCTACATCTACTCCTCAGGTGTAATGGTCACCGGCGAAAAAACCTTGCAGCGTTTTGTTTCAAGCGAGGGCGGAAAAATCGTCATGCCGGAGACGGTAGTTCGTGTCGTGATCCAGGCAGGGACCCGCGCCGAAGATGGAATGGAGCTGATGCGAGTGGAAACCTTGCAGGCAGACTCCATGAGCAAATTCCCTAGCGCAGCCGAAATCGATGCCACGCTGGAAAAGATGGCTAAAGACTTGAAGGCCCTGCGCGAGGCTCCCACCGCTGAACCCTACGATGGTCCCGCACTGCTTTCCGGCCGCGCGTCAGGCGTGTTCTTCCACGAAGTACTTGGGCACAGACTCGAAGGCCAGCGCCAGCGCGGCGACGAAGAAGGACAGACCTTCACCAAGAAATTAAACCAGCCCGTGCTGCCTGAGTTTCTCTCCGTCACCGATGATCCAACGCTGCGCAGCTTGAATGGGACGCGACTTGCGGGATGGTACAAGTACGACGATGAAGGCGTGCCGGCCGCAAAGGTCGAAGTAATCAAGAATGGAATTCTGCGCAACTTCCTGATGTCGCGCATGCCTATCGCAGGCTTCGATCACTCCAACGGACACGGGCGTTCGCAGGCTGGATTCATGCCCGTGGGACGCCAGGGCAATTTGATTGTTACATCGACCCACACAGCAAAAGACTCGGAGCTTCGGCTGAAACTGCTGGACGAAGTAAAGAAGCAGGGCAAGCCATACGGACTTTATTTCGAAGACATACAAGGTGGTTTTACGCTGACGCAACGCTCGGCGCCGCAAGCGTTCCAGGTGCTGCCCGTGATGGTTTGGCGTGTGTATGCCGATGGCCGTCCCGATGAATTAGTAAGAGGCGTGGACATCGTAGGAACTCCGTTGGCAGCGATGAATCGCATTCTTGTTACTGGCAATACTTCGTCGGTGTTCAACGGCGTGTGTGGTGCGGAGTCGGGTGGAGTAGCAGTGTCCGCTGCAGCGCCAGCGATTTTGTTTTCTGAAATCGAAGTACAGAAGCGGGCACATTCCAATGACCGTCCACCCATTCTGCCGCCGCCAGGTTATGAACACCAGGCCAAGATTCCAGCGCAGTCCGGGGGGCAGCAATAATGAAAACTATTCTGAAGAGATTGACGCTGCTTTCTGCATTGCTTCTGAGTATCACCGTTGCCTTCGCTGCTGACGCAAAAAGCGCTCAGGACGGCGATGATCCGGTGTTGCGTGATTTACGGACAGAGATGGCCCGGTCGAAAGCGCAGTTGCGGTTGGAGAACATGTCCACGCCATACTTCATCGATTACCGCGTGATGGATATCGATGACTGGGAAGCCGACGCAGCGCTGGGCGGCGTACGTGGCGAAACACGTTCGCGAATCCGCTTTCTCCTGGTGCAGGTGCGGCTTGGGGATTACAAGCAGGACAACTCCAGCACGCGCGGCGAAGGTGCGATGGAGGTGGTTCCAATTGATAGCGACGAGCACGCCTTCCGCTTCCAGGTGTGGAATGCAACCGACAAAGCATACAAGCAAGCTGTAGAGGCCCTAACCGATAAGCAGGCACGGTTGAAACAGTTGACGATCGATCATCCGGTGGATGACTTCGCACGCGCCGAGGCCGTGCAATCCTTGCAGCCGGTGGTCACTCTCAAGGTGGAGCGCGAACCCTGGCTGAAGATGTTGCGCGATGCTTCGGGACTTTACACCCAGAATCCGAAGGTACAATTCCTCGCAGCCGCGCTGAGCTTCAAAGTGGTGAACCGCTACTACGTCAACTCCGAAGGCACGGTAGTGCGAAGCGGCGAGGAACTTTATCACATCGGAGTCAGCGGCACCGCGCAAGCCGAAGACGGCATGCGACTGGATCGCTCGACTGCATTCACGGCAACATCGCTTCGCGATCTTCCGAAGGTCGAAGAGTTGAAGGACAGCACGACGAAGATGCTCGCGACACTGGAGCAGCTTCGCGAAGCACCATTGGCTGACGAGGATTATCACGGCCCGGTATTGATCTCGGCAGATTCAGCTTCAACGATCTTCTCATCGCTGATCGGCGACAGCCTGCTGGGAATCAAACCGGAGCTCGGACAGAACGCGCGCGTGCGCGGACAATTTGCCAGCAGTTACAAGACACGCGTGTTGCCTGAATTCCTGACGCTGGTGGACGATCCAACCCTGACGACAATCCAAGGCACAGCTCTGCTCGGACACTATGAAGTGGATGACGAAGGCGTGAAGGCACAAACGGTTCCGCTGGTTGAAAAAGGTATGCTGGTGAACTACCTTCTGGGCCGTCAACCAATTCGCGACTTCGCGTTTTCAAACGGCCACGGACGCGCAAACCTGCCAGTCAGTTGGCCCGCGCCAGCACTGGGGAATCTGGTGGTGCGGTCTAGCGACGGAGTCGCTCCCGAGGAGTTAAAGAAGAAGCTGATTGCGATCTGCAACGAGCGCGGTCTGGAGTATGGCTACTACGTCGGAACGATGATGGGGCCTCGAATACCTCGTCTGCTGTATCGCGTGTGGGCGAAGGATGGACACGAAGAACTGGTGCGCGGCGGTCTGTTCGGCGATCTCGACCAGCGCTCGATGCGCAGTAACATTATCGCCGCTGGAAGCGATCAATACGTGGACAATGAGCTGATGCCAGTGCCACACAGCGTGGTAGCTCCGTCGATTCTCTTCGACGATCTGGAAGTAAAACGTCAAACTTCGAACAAGGACAAGTTGCCGGAATATCCCGCGCCGGAAACTGCGAAGAGATAAGTTGAGGGACGAAAAAGCCCCATTTTCTCCCGTGAAGTGGGGCTTTTTTGTGTCTGCATTGAAAGACCGAACGTCACGAACTGTGTCGGGCTACAATCTTGTTTGCTACCGCATCGCGTGAGGGACTTCTGCAAACACCTGTTGGATCGCTGGTGGTAAAACCTTGGTTCGATCGATTGCGCATAGTGCTGGTGCGCTCGCGAAACCCGCTGAATATCGGAGCGGCTGCGCGTGCGATGAGTAATTTCGGATTCGAACATCTTCGTCTGGTGACGCCGTGGGAACCTTCGCATCTCGGCGCGCGCTCCGCAGTGGGAGCCTCGCAGGTACTGCTGAACGCGCAGGTTTTCGGCAGTGTGGCTGAGGCGGTTGCGGACTGCAGCCTTGTGGTGGGAACCTCCGCGGTGGGCGAACGCGAATTGCATCACGGGGTTCACATGCTGGAGCAAGGCGCGGAGTTGATGCGGCAGGAACTCGTGGAAAGGCCCGTGGCACTGCTGTTTGGCTCGGAAAAATTCGGACTATCGAATGAAGATTTAAGCCATTGTCATTGGCTGATGCGGATTCCGACGCGGGACGAACATATCTCGATGAACCTTGGGCAGGCGGTGGCGGTGTGCGTTTATGAGCTTGCGCGAGGAGCGGCAAAGGTGTTCCAAGCGAGTAGGCATATAGCAGCCGAGGCCGCGGAAATAGAGCGGTTGACGCAGGTTTTGTTTGAGGCGCTATGCAGCAGTGGGTATGTGCAGGAGGCGGGAGAGGCAGCGGCCCGAGAGAAAGTGCGGAGGATGATGATGCGCCTCAAGATGGAGAAGAACGATGCCGAGGTGTGGCTCGGCATGATGCGTCAGATCCTATGGAAGACCCGGCATTAGAGGGCAAGGATTGACCGGAAGGGTAATCGTTACGGAGCGTGATTTTACTGGTTAGGCAATCGTTGTGCAGGGGGCGGAAGGATTGCGTCATTGGTAAATGTATTTTGGTTGATGGGTGATGAGTTGGATAATCGTTACGGCCGAACAGCAGATTTGAGAAGCGAGGAGGTTTCTTCGCGGCGCTCAGAAGGACTTTTCAAGTCAAGGACAAGAGCAAAGGCAAGAGCAAGGTCAACTACCCCAGGTTATCCCCGCAAAGAACGCGGGGCGAACCTGGGGCACCAGAAGCGGGGTACAGATTCCGCGCTGCTACTCGGCGCGGAGGAGGGTTACGGTGAACCAGTTGCGTTCGTCGCTCCAGCTTTGTTCAAGACGGAAGCCTCCGTTGCGGGCGAGTGATTCGAGCATGGATGGGGTGAACTTGTAACTGTTCTCGGTGTGAATGGTTTCGCCGGAGATGAAAGGCACGGAGAGTTCGAGGGCGTCGATGTTGACGACTTGATCGGTGAGGCTCCGAAGATGCATTTCGATACGGGATTCATTGTTGTTCCAGACGACGCAGTGGGCGAACTGATTGAGGTCGAAGTCGGCGTCGAATTCGCGGTTGATGCGGGCGAGGACGTTGAGGTTGAACTGGGCGGTGACTCCGGCGGGATCGTCGTAGGCTCGCAGGAGGATATCGACGGGTTTGCGCATGTCGGCGCCGAGGAGAAGCGAGTCGCCGGGAGTGAGCGAGGAGCGCAGGCGGCGCAGGAGAGCGGCAGCCGCCATGGGTTCGAAGTTTCCGATGCTGGAGCCGATGTAGAGAATGAGCTTGCGTCCGGATATTTGCGAGAGGGCGCGTGAATGCTGAGTGTAATCGAGCACAATAGGATGCACAGCGATCTGCGGGAGTTCGGAGCGCACGCGGGCGTTGGCGACCTCGAGGGCGTAGCGGGAAACATCGACAGGTATAAATGTAACGGAGTGGTGAAGGTCGAGGGCGGCGCGGAGAACCAGCATGGTCTTTTTGGCCGTTCCGGCTCCGAGTTCGATGATGGTGGAGGCACCGCCGGCGGCGGCGACCATGGCTGGCGCGTAGCGCTCAAAGATGGCCTGCTCGGTGGCGGTGAGATAGTATTCGGCCTGATCCGTGATCTGCTCGAAGAGCGCGGAGCCGGTGGCGTCATAGAAAAGCTTGGGCGGCAATTTCTTGGGGAGCGAAGTGAGTCCGTGGAGCACATCGCCGGCGTTGCCATCCAGAGGAAGTACGGAAGAATTAACGCTCATTATCGGCCAGCCTGATTCCCATGAACTGCCAGCGCACATGGGGCGGAAAGAAGTTGCGGTAACTGGCGCGGATGTGAGAGGCAGAGGTGGCGAAAGATCCTCCCCGAAGGATGAACTGATTGCACATGAATTTTCCGTTGTACTCACCGACCGCGCCGGGGGCGGGCCGGAATCCCGGGTAGGGGAGATAGGCGCTGCCGGTCCACTCCCAGAGATCGCCGAAGAGTTGATCTTCTTCAGGGGAAGTGTTGGAGGTGGATGGGCGAGCATCGAGCGCGAAATCCTCAAGCAGGTTTCCGGCGATGGCGCGATGTTTGGCGGCTTGTTCCCATTCGGTTTCGAGAGGAAGTCGCGCTCCGGACCAACGCGCGAAGGCATCGGCTTCGTAATAGCTGACGTGATTTACGGGGGCCGCGGGGTTGAGCGGATTCATGCCGCGCAGAGAGAATTCATGCCATTCACCTTCGCCCTTCCCTTCCCAATACAGCGGCGCGCGCCAACCTTCGCGACAGACGGTGTCCCATCCATCGGAAAGCCACAGCTCAGGGCGCTGGTAGCCGCGATCTTTGATGAACTCGAGATACTCGGCATTGGTCGCAAGACGCGAGGCAAGGCGGTAAGGCGCAAGGAATGTATGAAAACGGGGACGCTCGTTGTCAAAGGCGAAGATGTCGTCGGGCGCGCCCATTTCGAAGGTTCCGCCGGGATGGGAAATCCATTGCCGGGGTTTTGAGGCAGACCCACCTCTGCCAAAAGAAGGCAGAGATGGGGCACCAGTGCTCTCCATCCCGTCTGGAGCGGGAGGGGCGTAGGCGGGGCGCAGAGGCTGCGTCCAAAAGGCATGCAGGATGTCGGTGAGGAGTAGCTCCTGATGCTGCTGTTCATGATTGATGCCGAGTTCGATGAAGGCGAGGACTTCTGGCGACGGATCGGTGGCGAGGAGGCGTTGCATGGCCTCGTCAACGTGTTCGCGATAGCGCACGACGTTGCTGAACGAAGGGCGCGAAAACGTTCCGCGCTGCTGACGCACGGGATGGCCGCCGAGCGCTTTGTAATAGGAGTTAAATAACAGCCGGTACTCGGGATTGAAGATGCGATATCCGCTGACTTGCCCGGAGAGAATGAAGGTTTCAAAAAACCAGGTAGTGTGCGCCATGTGCCACTTTGACGGACTTGCGTCGGGCATGGACTGCACCATTGCATCTTCTTCTGAAAGGGGCTCCGCGAGTCGCATGGTTGTGGAGCGTACCTGCTGAAATCGTTGTAGAAGAGATGCGCCAAAATGTATCGGAAATGTACCGGACGTGATGGTTGCCAAACCGAAACCCTCCACCCCACTCGCGCATACTCGGGGCTTGTTATCTGATGCCCCAGAGCGTTCTATGGTTCCTTTCGATTCGCGTGTTTCGGTTCCAGGTGAGTTGAGACAGACGCGGTGTTGGCGATGGGCAGCAGGATGATGAACTTAGTGCCATGGAAGCGCCCACCGAAGCGAGTGCGAAGGCGAATGGCGCCGCCGTATTTTTGTACGATACCGGCCGTAACCCAGAGTCCCAGCCCGGTGCCACGCTCTCCTTTGGTGGTAAAGAAGGGCTCGAAGAGGCGGTCGTTGTAAGCAGGATCGATGCCGGGTCCGGAATCGACAACGTCGATGCGCACCGAATTTCCCTGGCTTGTAATACGGATTCGGATCTTACCCCCACCGGTGAGGATGTCGGAGGCATTGCTGACAAGATTTGCAAACACCTGGCGCAAATCATTTGCGATTCCGACGATGTGTACGGGCTCTTTGCAGATGCGCTCTATTTCGATGCCGCGCGCACGGAACTGAGATTGATAGAGCGCGACGGCAGAGTCCATCAACTCGCAAAGATCGAGACTGACGGCGTCGGCGCTGCCGCGATGAAAGGCCAGCGTGCTTTGCACAATATGGCCGATCCTCTCCAACTCACGCATGCTGAGATTTGCCAACTGCTGAATGTCAGAAGAAAGTTCGGGATTATGGGCAATGAGGTAGTTGAGATTCATGACGGCCGAGAGCGGGTTATTGATCTCATGGGCCACGGTGGCGGCCATGCGCCCGGTGATGGCAAGCTTTTCCGAGCGCTGCATGGCTTCGTCGGCAAGCCGGCGGTTGGTTACGTCCATGTTGACGCCGACCATGCGAACCGCTTCTCCGACGGAGTTATAGATGGGGGAACCGCGCCCCATGATCCAGCGTAGCTTGCCGGAGGGAGTGATGATCCGGAATTCGGCGTCGAAGTCCGAGTGCTCACGTACGGCGCGTTCCCCAGCCTGTTTAACTCGCTCCTGGTCGTCGGGATGAATGTATTGTGACATCCCGGAGGAGAGATTGACGGTTTGCATGTCTTCAGGCCGCAAGCCATAGACGCTTTGGACGTTTCCGGACCACTGCACGGTCGAGTTCAGAATGTCACGATCCCAGAAGACCATGCCTGTGGCGACGCGGCTGGCGAGTTCGGAGCTAATTTCTTCAAGGCGAACAAGTCCGATGTTGGCCCGCTCAAGTTGCTGGCGCAAGGTGCTCTGCTCGCGCGCGAATATAGCAAGGCCCATGGCTTTAGGCACCAGGTAGGGCAACGAAAAAGCGGTAACCAGAGAGGCGGCAGCCGTTACGATTTTCACGTCGGCGGAAAGCCAGTAAAACGGTCGCCAGACTGTGATGACTTCCATAATGTGAGTGAAGCCGCAGGCAACGATGAACAGGCCAAAGGCCAAAAACATCCACGAGAATGGTATGTCTCCGCGAGCGCGACGGACGAGGTAGGCCAGAGTTGCCGATATCGCAATATAGGCGAGACCGATGATCACATCGGAGATCACATTGACCCAGATGAGTTGGGGCGAGTCGAGATAGCAGAAGCGGTGCGGAAGGAAATCCGCTGAAGCAGCACGGGTGAGCAACGAGGGCCAGAACAGGAATGGAAGGATAGACGACGCCAGCACGACCACGACAAAGGGCCGGAACGCGTTTCTGCCGTTGATTGCCGGCTTGGTTCGTGGAAATGTACTCATAGCTTGCCGGGCCGAGCCCCCAAATATGAATGGCAGGCCTTGGACACGCCTGCGGTCGTTCTGAAAACCTGGCACGCTCTTATTGAACTCACGTGTACAGAGAAATAGATGCGGAATTCGCGCCAGCGAGTTCCATGCCTGACAAAACTAATGCCCGGAAGATCAAATTTTATGAGCCTGAACACGGCGCTCCAGCGCCATGGCAACACGCGAACGTTTAACTTCATCTGTTTGGAGGAGTTAGAGAAAACAGATTGGACGAACAGGGGATGGTCAATGCGCAGGCTTGTAATTGTTGCTTCTTTATCACTTTGGACCCTCGTGCTGGCGGCGCAGGAAGTGCAGCCGCGCGATGTAACTTCGATGCAGAACACACCCGTGTACAGGGTGAACGTAGTCGCCCGTTCAGTACAGGCGGTGAACTATCGCCATCGCAATGGCTCAACCAGAGTCGATTTTCGGGGCACGAGCCTTATGCCGGATGGCGGCGGCGAGGCCAAGGTGGACAGCAAAGCTGGACGACTGGAAATTACCGCCGAGTTTCAGAATGTGCGCAACGCAAACTATTACGGGCCGGAATACCTGACCTATGTGCTGTGGGCAATCACTCCGGAAGGGCGTCCGGTGAACCTGGGAGAAGTGATTCCGAATGAGAAGCACGAGGTTCGCACCCGGGTAACGGCAAACTTGCAGGCCTTTGGCATGATCGTGACAGCCGAGCCCTATTTTGCGGTGACCCGGCCAAGCAATATGACTGTGTTGGAAAATGAGATTCGCAAGGACACCAAGGGTTGGGAGCAGCCGGTGAGCGCGAAATATGAGGCCACCGAAAAGGGCGAGTACACGGTTGACCTGGCCAGCGATCAACTGCCAGCGTCGCGACTGGATAGAGAGGAGGCGCGGCGGGTTCCGCTGACGCTGCTGGAAGCCCGGAACGCCGTGGCGATTGCAAAGGCTACGGGAGCGCAGGAATTCGCTCCGGAAGCACTGGCTCGGGCACAGGATTCTCTGGATCGTGGAGAAGATTACCTGAAGCGCAAACAGTCCTCGTCATCGATTGGAACGGTGGCGCGTGGAGCGGCACAGGCTGCTGAAGACGCTCGCATTTTGACGATTCGCAGGAAAGCGGACGCGGAAGTGGCGGCGCGACAGAAAGCCGCAGAAGAACAAACTCGGGCAGCGCAGCAACAGTCCGTGATTGAACAGGGTCGCGCACAGGACGCACGTGAACAGACTTTGCGCGCTCAACAGGAACGGCAGGCAGCCGAACAGGCGAAGGCCGAAGCAATACAGGCCCGGCAACAGGCCGAGGCCGCCCGACAGGCAGCGCTGACCCAACAGCAGGCGTTAGCGGCGCAGACACAGACGGCGCAGGCACAGGCGCAGACGGCGGAACAGCGCGCACGAGCCGCAGAGCAAGAAAAGGAACAGATGCGTGAACGGCTGATGACACAGTTGAACCAGGTGTTGCAGACTCGCGACACGGCACGCGGATTGATTGTGAACATGAGCGATGTTCTGTTTGACCTGAACCAGGCAACTCTGAAGCCGGGGGCGAGGGTACGGCTGGCGAAGGTGGCGGGAATCATTCAGGCTTATCCGGACCTGAAGTTGCAGATTGAGGGCTACACGGACTCGACCGGCACGCTGGAGCATAACCAGGAGTTGTCGGAACGTCGCGCAGCAGCGGTAAGAGATTTTCTGACGGCGCAGGGAGTGAGTCCGAATAACGTTTCAGCACAAGGACTGGGGCCGGCGAATCCCGTGGCCAGCAATAGCACGGCACAGGGGCGGCAGATGAACCGCCGCGTGGACCTGGTTGTGAATGGCGAATCGATCGCCGCACGGCAGAGGGTTCCTGCGAATCAGGAGGCGAACCCGGGTGCGATGGGATCGCCATCACCGACGACGTCGGAGCCAAGGCAACCGGAACAGCGGTAATTCCGGAGAATGGATGTGAGGCGCGGGCTTGAGGCTCGCGCCTTTTTTATGGTGCGGGGAAATCGATGGCAGGTTGAGAAGCTTGGGACGGCACGGTAGATTTGAGCGGCGCGGGGGTGCTTCGCTGCGCTCAGCATGACCCTTCAAACCAAGATCAAGAGCAAGGGCAGAACAAGAGGCTTTGGGCCAAGATCAAGAACAAGAGCACTTGAAAGATTGCGGCGAAGCCTTGAAACTGAATCGATGCAAGCTGTCGCGATTATTCCCTCTCGAATTGCCTCTACCCGACTACCCCGGAAACCTTTGCGCGAGATTCTTGGGAAAACAATGATTCAGCGCGTTTACGAAGCAGCCAGGGCCTGCAAAAACCTGAGCGACGTGATTGTTGCTACGGATTCGGATGAGATTTTTGCGCTGTGTGAGAAACATGGATGGAACGTACGCATGACATCCGAGGAATGCAGGAGCGGCACGGATCGCGTGCGCGAGGTGGCACGGAGCGTGAAGGCAGACATCTATGTGAACGTGCAGGGAGATGAGCCACTGGCGCGGCCTGAACATTTGGACGCGCTGCTCTCGGTGATGAATCCGGGAGTCGAAGTGGGAACGGTTTATACGCCGTGCGTGGCGGAGGACGTGGGGAATCCGAATGCGGTGAAGATTGTGACGGCGCTGGATGGGCGGGCGCTGTATTTTTCGCGAGCGACGATCCCATTTGATCGCGACCGCCGCGGCGATGTGCGGTACTTCAAGCATCTGGGATTCTATGCGTACACGGCGTGGGCGCTGGAGCAGTTCTGCACATGGCCGGAATCGGAGTTGGAGCGTAGCGAACGGCTGGAGCAGCTACGCTTCCTGGACCATGGCGTGAATATTTATGCGGCGGAGACTCCATTTGACACGGTGGGCGTGGACACGGAAGAGGATCTGCGCAGAGTGGAGGAGATACTGCGGACGCAAGGGCGGGAGTGATTGCGTGACTCCCACATCTACTGAAGGCGGCAGAGCATTTTGGGGTGGAATTTATCTGGTCCCCACATTTGCCAAAAGCGGGCAAATATGGGCCACCTGTTTTACTTTACTTGCAGGGAAAGCTGGGCTTTCTCGGTGTGGCCGGCGCTGTCGGTGGCGGTGAGGGTGTAGGTGGTACTCTTTTGCGGGGCGACATCGACGCATCGGTTCATGGATGGCCAGACGGCATCGATGGGAGGATCGAAGGCTACATTTTTGGCGTTGGCGACGCCGTAGCAGATCTGCACGGACCGGCCTTTGCGGACGGTGGCGGAGGAAGCAAAGAGCATCATGATTTTGAGGTGCGAGCCGCCATTGATTTCGACATCCTTGCGGGCACGCTCGATTTCGTGGGCGGCGGCGGCTTGACGAGCATCTCTGGAGGCACTCCAGCGGGAATAGAAGATCCATCCCGCGTAGAGAGCGGCGATGAGGATGAAGACGGGCATAATGAGCGGGATTCGCTGCAGGAAAGTCTTTTTCGATTCGGTCATCTTCTTCTTGGATGCGTGGCGTTGTGCGAGCGCTGGCCATTACGATTGTAAGGCGAGAAGCGTGGATTAGGTGATGGCCTGGGATGGATGCGAAGATGAAGGACTTCAGGAGGCGCGCTAGATGAAGCAGGAGAAGAAACTTGATTCCCTGGCCACTCGGTACAGAGTGGATGATGGCCGAAAATTCCGCTTGAGCGACTTTGATCCGGGCGATACGGCTGGGCTTTCGAAGGAATTCAAAGACGAATCCGAGGAACTGCTGCAGCGCTCGACCCAGTTGCTGGCGGAGATGCAGGACAAACTCTATGCGCAGGATCGCTGGGGACTGCTGCTGATTTTTCAGGCGATGGATGCGGCGGGCAAAGATGGCACGATTAAGCATGTGATGAGCGGAGTGAATCCGCAGGGCTGCGAGGTTTTTTCGTTCAAGGCGCCCTCGGGAGAAGAGCTCAATCACGGATATCTTTGGCGTACGTCCAAGAGCATGCCGGGACGGGGGAGGATCGGCATATTCAACCGCTCCTACTACGAAGAAGTGCTGGTGGTGCGGGTGCATCCGGAGATGCTGGAGGCGGAGCGTATTCCGGAGGTGTGCAGGAGCAAAAACATTTGGAAGGAGCGATTCGAAGACATCGGCGCGTTCGAACGGTATGCGACACGAAACGGGACGGCGATTCGGAAGTTCTATTTGAACGTGAGCAAACAGGAGCAGAAGAGCCGCTTTCTGTCGAGACTGGAAGAGCCGGAGAAGAACTGGAAGTTTTCGGCGACCGATGTGCGCGAGCGGCGATTCTGGGACGAGTACCAGGAAAGCTACGAAGACATGATTCGTCATACGTCGAGCAAGGACGCGCCGTGGATCGTGGTTCCGGCAGATAATAAGTGGTTTGCACGGCTAGTGGTTTCGACGGTGATTGTGGATGCGCTGAAGGATATGAAGCTGGCCTATCCGGAAGTGAGCCCTGAAAAGCGGAAGGAACTGGGGGCGGCGCGACGGGAACTGGAAGGTAAGACGAAGCCTAAGAAGACGTAGCGATTCGAGAGCATCATCTCTGCTGCGTTGATCGTCATTGCAAACATACGGCAAAAACAACAAGGGAAATTATGAGCGCAGAACACGAATTGGAAGAATTACGAGAAGCGGCGGAGCATGGCCGCGAACAGTCTCAGTTGGCCCCGGTCAGCTTAACGATGTCGATCCTCGCGGTGCTGGTAGCTGTGGCCGCATTGTTGAGCCATCGCGCGCATACGGAAGAGGTTTTACTGCAGAACAAGGCGACGGATCAGTGGGGATATTACCAGGCGAAGAACATTCGCCGGCACACGATGGAGCAGATGGACGAATTGCTGAAAGTGGTGCCGTTGAAAGACGCTTCCGCCGGAGCGGCGCTGCTGAAAAAGAACGAAGCAGCGATTGAGAAGCAGCGGGTGGAGCAGGAGAAGGTTCAGGAAGACGCGAAGAAGATGGAAGAGAAGGTGGAACTCCTGGAACATCGAGCGAATAAGTATGACCTGGGAGAAACGCTGCTGGAGGTGGGCTTGGTTATCTGCTCGATCACGTTGCTGACAAAGCGGCGTACATATTGGCTGGCAGGTCTTGCGTTCGGGGCCGCGGGCATAGTGCTGGGGACAATGGGAGCGTTGCTGCACTGACGGGGCGGGCTCGGAAAAGAAGAAGGACTGGGCGTGGATGCCTTGTCCTTTTTGTTTGCGAGAAACAGTGCCAGAGAAGTCAAAGGCAGAAACACTAAAAGGGAAGAGGACTGGTCACCCACTCAAGCCAAAAGAGGGGCTTGAATGGGCCACCCGAGAATTATCTGCGCCTCACATTTCTGTCACGGTGATGCAATCGGCGCTCGTTCCCCACATATGCCAACAGAGGGCATATGTGGGCCACGTGTGGATTTTACTGTCACCCAGATCCGGGATGGAGACATACGCGGAACTGGAGTAAGCTGATGCGTTCACTAGGCTGTATGTGCGCCGGGAGTTTTGTATGAATGAAGAGGTTGCCGCAACACTGCGGCTGCTGGATGGAGCGCTGGGACAATATGTGAGGCCGGATACCTTTCCGTTGGCGATTCGCATGATCAAGCCGGGAGAGGCGCTTCCGGAAGGAGTGAGGGTTCCCAGCAAATCGATGGGCGAGAAGTGGATTGTGTGCCAGTCGATTGGGGTGGCGCGGCGCTATGGGTGGGGAATCGCCGTGGGCAGGGACGATGTGATCTGTCCGCTGGCGGCGATCTCATTCGGTTTCCGCAAGCCGACGGAGGAATACCT
This sequence comes from Saccharimonadales bacterium (SeqCode), assembly GCA_035539055.1. GTDB lineage: Bacteria > Acidobacteriota > Terriglobia > Terriglobales > Acidobacteriaceae > TOLSYN. The sequence continues at coordinate 19,562 of DATLJC010000035.1, forward strand.
GAACGGGTGCGTGGCACTTGGCATGTATTGCAAGGACGACCAGGCGGCCAGCAATATGGAGGCGAGCGCATGGAGGTTTGAGTCTGGGGCATATGACTACGTGTGCGTGATGCCGCTGAACCGAGCTACCTTTGAGCCACACGTGGTTGCCGTATATGCGAACAGCGCGCAGGTGATGCGGCTGGTTCACGCCTCGCTTTACAAGCGCGGGGGCTGCCTGGTATCGACGAGCGGCGGACGATTGGATTGTGCGGAGATCGTCATTCAGACCCTGATTACGAATGCGCCAAAGGTGATTCTTCCCTGCAACGGCGACCGCGTCTTTGGCATGGCCCAGGATCACGAGATGGCATTCGCGTTTCCGTGGAGCTATGCGACTGAGATCGTCGAAGGACTGGAAGGGACACACAAGGGCGGAACGCGATATCCGATTACGGTGGATATGCGCGACACGGTGGCGATGCCGAAGACTTATCAGGAGCTGATGAAGGCGCTGGCGAGGGACGATGAGGAAAGGGCGCGATAGTAGGTGATCCCCTCGTGACGGAGCGCCAGGAAGAACAGAACGGTTATGCGAGCCGCGCGGGTGGCCCACTCAAGACGAAAGCAGGCTTTAATGGGCACCTGTGGAGTCGTGGGTAGGTGGAGAAGGTCAAAATCTCCGGAGTGGAGTGTTGCCTGGTCCCCACATATGCCAACAGAGGGCATATGTGGGCCACCCGGGTTGTTGCTGGAGGAAGATAGATCGACATTTGTCGATGAATGGTTTTTCGGATGGGGAGAACACGCGGGCCACACTCAAGCCCAAAGACAGGGCCGGAATGGGCCACCTGGGGAGTCATGGGTAAGTGGAGAAGGTCAAAATCTCCGG
>DATLJC010000036.1:0-38021 GCA_035539055.1 Saccharimonadales bacterium (SeqCode)
TGGTCGGGGAGAGAGGATTTGAACCTCCGACCCCCTGGTCCCGAACCAGGTGCTCTACCAGGCTGAGCCACTCCCCGACTGTTACAGGCGCTTTGTAAACGCGTTGAAGAAATTATAACAGAGCAGCAAGGCGGCGCAAGAAGGCTTGCTGTGCATTTCCTGCATCTTGGGTACGGCTTTTCCGAGCTGCATTTATGCTCCCAATTTGCCCAATCCGATTCCGATGACGTAGGTGACCACGCCTTCTACGGCGCCGACCGCGGTCATTTCAAAGCCGCTGCCCCACCATGAGCGAACCGTGATAAGCGATTTAGCGGCTCCAACCGCAAAGTGCGCCACCAACGAAATGATTGCTGACGCGATCACCGCTGGATAGCCACTCAAGAAGAAGAATGGAATAATCGGCACGAATGCTCCGACGGCGGTTGATAGCGCGCCCGAAAGGGCAGAGGTCATCGGATTGCTAAGAGCCTCTTCGGTCGAGTTCAGCCGCTCGGCTGCCAGTGCTCGCAGCATCTGTTCGGGATCTTTCGCGATATGATCAACGACCCTTTCCGCATCTTCCCGCGGTAGCCCCTTCACTTGATAATAGAGCGAGAGTAGTTCACGCGCTTCGAGCCGATTCATCTCGATGGCTTCACGCTCGCGGGCCAGTTCCGCTTCGTAGATTTCGCCTTCGCTCTTGGCTGCCAGGTATGCTCCGGATCCCATGGATAGGGCACTGGCAACCATGCCGGCAATTCCGGCCAGCAGCACGTAGCGGGAGTTGCCAAGAGTCGCGCCTGATACTCCGGAGACGATTCCGAAGATTGCTCCCAGCCCGTCGTTCACACCATAAATTGCATCGCCAATCCAGCCTGCGGCTTGCTTGCCGGAACTCGATCGCTTTGCCAGCAGTTCAGCTATTTCCGCCTTCGGGTCGGCTCTTACTTCTTCGAAGACCGATGCTGGGTAGTGATCGCGGATCAGGCTGCCGAGCTCCCGGTAATGTTCCTGCTCGTCCTGGATCACCTCGTTCAGAATTGCAATGCTCGGCTCGTCGCCGAGTTCTTCCAACTGCTTTCCGTAGCGAGCTATGTCGCGGCTCTCGTCAAGTTCCAGACGGCGAAGCGCCATGCCGGGACCGCCAACACGATTTGCAAGAGTGTCTGCATCGCCCGCAGCTCTTCCGTCGTACTGCGGCAGCGTACCGCCAAGTTCGCGAATACGTTTTGCCCACATAGAGGCATGGTGCGCTTCCGCCTCTGCCAGGTTGCGCAGAATACGCTTTCGGATCGGGTCTTCATCACGTTCGGAGAATGCGTTGTAGGTATGAAAACCGCGCATTTCCGCCTGCCAGTTTTCGGATAGCGCAGCTAAAACTTTATTTTGGACGGGGCTCTTCATCACCGGCCATCATACCCTCGCCGGGCCGGACGGACAATCCATCATCACTCGTTGCGATTTGAATCGGCTTCGGTCAGTTGCTCGCTCCGTCCGGTCGTACCATCTTCGCCGGATCTACGATGCGGTCGAAATCTTCTTCATTAACGTAACCCAATTCCAGTGCGGCGGCTTTCAGCGTCAAATCCTTTTCCATAGCACGATGCGCAATCTCCGAGGCCTTGTCGTAGCCAATCACTGGAGTGAGCGCGGTGACGAGCATGAGTGATCGTTCCAGGTTTTCCTTCAGTTTGCTCAAGTTCGGACGAGTGCCTTCTACAAGGAACCTGCGGAAGTTAGCGCACCCGTCGGCAAGGATTGTGATCGAGTGAATGATGTTGTGAATCATCAGAGGCTTGTAAACGTTCATCTCCAAGTATCCGCCAGCTCCGCCAAAGCCGACCGCGACATCGTTAGCCATCACTTGTACGGAGATCATTGTCAGCGCCTCGACCTGTGTGGGATTGACCTTGCCCGGCATGATCGATGAGCCGGGTTCGTTCTCGGGTATCATCAGCTCCGCAAAACCCGCGCGAGGTCCGCACGATAGAAGGCGGATGTCATTTGCGATTTTGTAGAGCGACACGGCCACCGTGCGTAGGGTGCCGGAGAGTTGCACCAGAGCATCGTGCGAACCCTGCACCGTGAATTTGTTGGGCGCGCTAACGAAGGGTAAACCTGTCATGCGTGCAATCTCCGCCGCCGATGCCTCGGCAAATCCCTCCGCGGCATTGATTCCGGTGCCCACCGCCGTGCCGCCGAGCGAGAGTTGATAAACCCCTTTTAGCGCATCGTCAATACGTTCCAGATCGTCGGCCAAAAGTCCGGCATAGCCCGACCACTCCTGTCCTAAGGTCAGGGGCGTTGCGTCCTGCATGTGTGTACGCCCAATTTTTATAATGTCTTTCCACTGCTCGGCCTTAGCCGAGATCGAATCGCGCAGCGCGCGGAGAGCCGGGATCAGTTTCTGATTCACTTGCAGCGCGGAGGCAATGTACATCGCTGAGGGGAAAGTGTCGTTTGAGGATTGTGACAGATTGACTTGATCATTGGGATGCACCGGTTTCTTGCTTCCCAAATCCATGCCAACCAGCTGCGAACAGCGATTGGAGATTACCTCATTCATGTTCATGTTGAACTGCGTACCGCTGCCGGTCATCCACACGTGCAGCGGAAACATTTCCTGATGATGTCCTTCGAGGATTTCATCGCACACCCGCACGATTAATCCATGTGCCTCGTCACTCAGTCGTTTGCCTGCATGGTTTGCGTTCGCTGAAGCTTTCTTCAGGATCGCGTAAGCTGTAATCATTTCGCGTGGGATCACATCCCGCCCGATGCTGAAGTATTCAATGGATCTCTGGGTCTGAGCGCCCCATAGCTTATCGGCGGGAACCTCGATTTCGCCCATGCTGTCGCGTTCCGTTCGCATCTTGCTCATCTTGCTTGGCTCCGCTCTCGCCAATGGCGTGTCCGTAACTTCGCATCCGTCGGCGAGCGCTTTCAGTATTCTAAAAGTCTTTGCGCAGATCCATTCCCTTATACATGTTGGCCACAAATTCTCCGTAGCCATTGAACATTAGAGTATCGCGCTTGAACAATTCCCCGATCCTGCGCTCCTTGGCCTGGCTCCAACGCGGGTGATCCACCTGGGGATTCACGTTCGAATAGAAGCCGTACTCGTGCGCATTGGCCTCGTTCCAACTCGTGGCTGGCATTTTGTCCGTCAACGTAATCTTCACGAGAGACTTTGCACTTTTGAAGCCGTACTTCCAGGGGACCACAACCCGCACCGGCGCACCGTTCTGGTTCGGCAAAGTTTCTCCATAGAGACCGACAACAAACAGCGTCAGAGGGTTCAAAGCTTCGTCCAGACGCAGACCTTCTTTGTATGGCCAGTTCAGGACATCGCGCTGCTGTCCCGGAAGTTCACTGGGACGGGAGATGCTGGTGAATGCAACGTACTTTGCCTGGGATGCCGGTTCCACGCGGTCCAGCAGCGCTTTCAGCGGAAAGCCTGTCCACGGAATGACCATCGACCAGCCCTCAACACAGCGATGACGGTAGACTCTCTCTTCCAAGGGTGCGAGCTTTAGCAGGGCATCGTAATCGAGCTTTTGCGGCTTCTTAACCAAGCCATCGATCTGCACCGCCCATGGCAGCGAATGAAAGCTGCCCGCAAGCTTTGCCGGACCTTCCTTATCGGTTGAGAGCTCGTAGAAATTGTTGTAATGAGTGATGTCCTGGTAGGGGGTAAGCTTCTCTCCCGTGGTGCTGATCGGGCTCTTCGAAGCTTGGAGCTTTGTCGCTGCCAACGCGTGGGTGGAAGGCAAGAACAGCTCTGCGATCTTGTCCGCGGAGAGCGCTACAGCCCCAAATCCAGCCGCTGCGGCCAGAAAACGGCGGCGGTCGAGGTAGAAAGATTTTGGTGTGATTTCTGAAGAGCTCGGTTGAACAATTTTGAATTTCACGGCGTTGATCCTCAGTCGGTTGTGCCTGTAGACACTTCGATTGAAAATCAAAGGGAAAAGATACATGCAATTCGAAGCGGCAGGACGGTTTAGGACTTCTTCAGTTCGACTAGAACCTGTCGGGCGATCTCTTTCAGAGTTTCGAATACGCCTTGCCCTTGCGATGCGACCGACTCGAAAGTTGGTTCCTCATGTCGGCCAAGCTGTTTCTTCATCTCATCCACGGAGAGCACGTTCGGGAGATCCCGCTTATTCAGTTGTAGTACATAAGGGATAGTGGCGAAGTCGTACCCATGCTCCTGCAGATTGCTGACCAGATTATCCAGTGCTTCCACGTTTGCGTCGGCCCGTTCGGCTTGAGAATCAGCCACGAATACGACGCCGTCCACACCTCGCAGGATTAATTTACGCGAGGCATCATAGAACACCTGGCCGGGGACCGTGTAGAGGTGGAATCGTGTTTTGAAGCCGCGAATCGTGCCTAGATCGAGCGGAAGAAAATCAAAAAAGAGCGTGCGATCCGTTTCGGTCGCAAGCGAGATCATTTTGCCCTTCTGCTGCTCGCCAGTTTTGTCGAAGATATGTTGCAAATTAGTCGTTTTCCCGCCCAAGCCGGGTCCGTAATAGACGATTTTGCAGTTAATCTCGCGGGCGGCGAAATTGATAAAGCTCAATGATTCCTCTACCAAGGCCTCGAACGGCACCCGAATACCAAGGTACCGCAATCGGTCGCATCCACCTGCATGCGCGGGAGTTTCCGATTGCTGCTCGAAACAGAGCAGATAGTTGGGTTATACCACACTAGACGGGCTATTTAGCTGTAATGATTGTTGCCCGTACCGTCCTGAGTACTACGTCTAAATCCAATTTGGAGACAAGGAACAATCACTTCCGTGTCAACCGCTGATTGGGACAAGGCGCCCCTTGTCCGAGGGACGCCTTCCTTGTCACTTTTGAGGCACCGGATAATAGCCGTCGCGGGTGTACACCTTCAGACTCGAACCGTAGCCACTGACACGCACTTCGATCTTGCGATAGGTCGAAGACATCGTAGCTTGCGAGTTGTACACCAGCGTGTACTGGCTGCGAGCTTCTTCCATCGCGCTGCCATAGGAAGACTCCAGGGCCTCCGCCGTGAACTCCGTGAAGATTTCACCGCCCGTGGCCGAGGCGTACTTCGGAAGCACATTGCTGTAGCCTTGTCGCGGCAACCGGATCTTAGCCAATTTGTTATAGCCGGGAATTGCCGTCGCATCGACCGCCACGCCATAGACGCTCACATTATTTGTGAGCAGCACCTTCAATACGTCCTTGTAGCTGGCGCGCGAACCCGACTCGCGTCCGTCGGAGATGATGAAGATCACCCGGCGGCGCGCCTTTGCGCGATGGCCTAGATCGACCGCGGCTTGCAAGAGCGCATCGTTGAGTACTCGCGAAGGCTCCGCATCCTTGGGCGGCGCGGTTTCAATCTGATTGCGCTGTTGCCCTGGATCGAAAACTCGTCCGTTTACCGACGGTCCCACGGTCATCGGATTGTAAGCCGTCGGCCCAGAACCACGTCCCTCTACCTGCTTGATGCGGTTGAGCGTCTGGTTCGTAGTGTCCCCGAGTGCAGCCAGGTAATCCTGCTGTCGCTTTACCGTATTGCCATAGGTGTAAATCGATAGTTCGTCAAACTGGCTGAAAGAACCCGTGAGGGCGGCGAACGTTTCCTTCACCTTGCGAAGCGCGATTTCCGGCATTCCAATATCGACGACGATAGCGGCTGAAACAGGGAACGGATCGCTGGTGAAAAGATTGATTCTCTGCTTTACGCCATCTTCGTAGACTGAAAAATTATCGATGGTCAGCCCTGGAAACAGTCGCCCCGTCGCATCTTTCACCGTCACCGGTATCGGGACCGCGTTTACGTTGACGCGAATGGTGTCGCTTGTGGCATCGTAGCCGCTGCTGGTTGCATTCGCCTTTCGGTTGGAAGGGATGATTCGCCCTGTGGGGGTGCGGGCCGGCGCCGGATTCTCACTCTCGGCTGCGGCCGTCTCCGTCGAGCTGACTTCTCCGGTGGTCTGTCCGGATGGGGTGTTTTGAGTTCCCGTGATTGGGTGATTGGGCGTCGGCCCATCCGGGAGAGGCTGCTGCGAAGCGGGCTGGGGCTTGGGAGCCTCCGGTAAGCCCTGCTGGGCAACGCCAGCCAGGGAAATCGAGAGAACGATCGGAAGCAACATTGCTGAACACCGTAGGCGGTGCATGATAACCCTCCGCGAGAGCTGAAGCCGATTTCAGAATTGCGAATCCGCAACTGTCAGTCACATTTCTTGTTGCAGCTACCCTGCTACAGGCAACTAATCGTATAGTGCTGTAGTTACTTACATACTAGACTACGTGCGGACAAGACGAGAAGCTATGCTCACCCTAAGGCAAGTAAGAATACCCGTTGTCGTCGCATTCGCAATGTGTTTGATGTCATGGGCTGGTCTTCAGGCGCAGCGCCCACCCAAAGAGCCGCCTAAAGCCTCCAACGCGCCTGACGACAACGGCTATTCTGCGCCCGAAACGCCAAAGCTCCGGGATAAAACTGCGGAGCAGGATCAGCCACTGGCCACCTTCAAAGCGAACGTACAGATCGTGAATCTGTACTTCAATGTGAAAGATAAGCGCGGCGCATTGATTCCGAACCTGAAAAAAGAAGACTTCCAGGTCATGGAAGATGCTAAGCCGCAGACAATCAAGTACTTTGCGGCTGAGTCCAACCAGCCTCTCACCCTCGGTCTGCTGATCGACACCAGTGGCAGCCAGACCCGCGTCCTGCCGATGGAGCAGGAAGTAGGTGCCGCCTTCCTCCGCGACGTTCTGACGCCGAAGGACCTGGCTTTTCTAATCAATTTTGATATTTCCGTTGATCTGCTGCAGGACTACACCAATGACGCCGCCCGGATTCGGCGTGCGATGGAAAAGACCCGCATCAACGACGGAGGCGGCAGCGGCTCAGGAGGAATTGCCGGCGCCGGACAAGGCACAATTCCCGTTTCCCGTCCCAAAGGAACGTTGCTTTACGACGCCGTCTATCTCGCCTCAACCGAGAAGCTTTCAAAGGAAACCGGACGTAAAGCCATGGTTCTGCTCACAGACGGAGGAGATCAGGGCAGTGAAGAAACCTTGGCCAATGCGATCGAATCGGCGCAACGATCAGAAGTTATCGTGTACGTCATCATGATTGCGGATCGCGCGAACTTCATGCCCGGCGATCACGAGATGCACAAACTTGCTGATCAAACTGGTGGACGGGTGATCGATGTGGGCAACGATCCCAAGAAACTGCGCAAAGCCTTCGACGAAATTGGCACCGAACTGCGCAGTCAATACATGATTGGATACGTGCCGACCAACACCACCGCAGACGGAAAGTACCGCAAGATGGAAGTGAAACCGCTTAACGCCGTGTACAAGGTTCAAGCGAGAAAGGGCTATTACGCTCCGAAAGAGTAGGGAAGAGCCGATGCTCCTCGCCTACTGTTTCTTCGTCGGTGCGTAGTATCCCTTGCGGGCTCGTATTTTTACATTGGGCCGCTTTGGAGCATCGATTGAAATCGCGCGATAGCGACCGTCCTGCACAAAGTTCTGAGGTTTGTAGGCAATCACGTACTGGCTGCGCAACTCGTCCTGTATCTCATTGAACGCATTGGCAACTTCCTCAAGGCGTAACGGGAAGAACACCCTGCCACCCGTGGCTTCGGCGTAGCGCATCAGGACTTTGTCGCCCTTCTTGTCCGAATCCGTGATGTTGGTGCTGATCACATAAATGATGACTTCGGCCCGGAGCGCTGCCTCGATGGCTTCCTCACGCGTATGCCGGCTCTGGTTATCATCTCCGTCGCTCAGCAGAATGATGGCTCGGCGAGAGGGGCCGCGAATCGGTGTTTTGGACAGTTTTTCGCTCGCCTGGAAGATCGCGTCGTGCAAAGCTGTGCCGCCACCGGGACGCAGCACCCGGACGCCATGTGCCAGCGAATCGGTGTTATCAGTGAAATCCTGGGTCAGATCGCTCATCGAATCAAAGCCGATCACGAATGCGCGGTCCGACTTCGGACGCACTACCTGGTGCAGGAATTCAACAGCCGCATCCTGCTCGAAACGGAAGCGGTCGCGTATCGAATTGCTCGAGTCGATCAGCAGTCCCACGCGGAGAGGCAGCCCGGTCTCGCTCTCAAACGCATCGATGTGAAGGGGAGCTTTGCCTTCGTCGAGTAGCCGTACGTCTTCTTTCTTGAGATCTTTTATGAAGCGGCCGTGCTTGTCGGAAGCTGTAAAGATCAAATCGACCAAATCAACTTCCACTCCAATTCGAAACTCGCCGGGCTCTGTTTTTTCCTGCGTCGCTGCAGGAGCGGAAACCTGCGGGAACATCGGGGAGGAGTCGTCTGATTTCTGCGATTCCGGCTGACTGGATTTAGGTGCGACCGAGTCCTGCTGCTGTGCGGTTGCCGCAGGAGCGTTGCCTGGCACCGTGCTGGATGCAGGGCTGGCCGGCGGCAAGGTCGTTAGCCCGCTGTTGCCAGTCGCAGGGGCAGGCGAGGGCGCTGCCGGTTTTTCGGGGGCCTTGGATGGCGCGCCCGGGAACCGGGGCTGCACGGCCGATGGGGCAGACGGCAGGTCTTGAGCGCTCTGTGCCCAAGCCGGGGTAAGCAACACGACGGCGCTAAACATAGCTGTAAACAGCTTCGTCATATGCCTTCAGTGTATAACGAGCACGCAAAGCTCTGAATGGGTAACCTGGTCTTCGCCGTCACGAATAAGAGTTAAGCCTTTCGTCACGGCAAGTGCTTCAGGCCAGCGATTCACCCGAGCGGCGAAGCTTATCCAGGAAATTTTGCAGATCTTCCGGCAGCGGCGCCTCGAACTCTATTGCCCGCCCACTTTTCGGATGGGTAAGGCTCAGGCGAGTCGCATGGAGGAAGTTGCGTGCCATCGATAGCGTAGCCGCACTCTCGCCATGGGCGCGCGCTTTCTTGGCCTCCGTACGGGAACTGATCGCGTTCCCCTGCCGTTCGCGTGCCAGCGTATTCGGCAGCAGGATCTGGGGCGCGCCGTACAGCGTATCGCCTACGATCGGGTGCCCGACGGACGACATATGGACTCGAATCTGGTGGGTGCGCCCGGTTTCGATCCTCACCTCAACCAACGCGAACCGCCCATAAGGCGTAAGCAGCCGGTCCATCACCTTGTAATGGGAAACGGCGGTTCGCGGATCGATGCCCGCAGTGCTCATCCGGGTGCGGTTACGCGGATCGCGACCAATTGGATCATTCACCGTCCCCTCATCCGTCTTGGGCCAGTTATGAACGAGGGCACGATAGGTCTTGTGTACCTGGCGCGAGGAAAATTGTTCAACCAGCTTGCGATGTGCAATATCGTTTTTCGCCACTACGATCAGTCCGCTGGTGTCCTTATCCAGGCGATGAACGATTCCGGGGCGTAGCTCGCCGCCCATTTCACTAAGTTTGTTGAAGCGGAACAGTAGCGCGTTTACCAGCGTTCCGCGATTCCGTGCGTCTTCTGGCGTCCCCGTGCTGGCGTGAACCACCATTCCGGCGGGCTTATTCACCACCGCCAGCTCTTTGTCTTCAAACACCACTGCAAGAGGAATATCCTCGGGAAATGCCTTGAGCGGAGCCGCTTCGACTGTACCTGTGATCTCAATCTGCTCGCTACCCTTTAGCTTGAGTGAGGCCTTCGACGGACGCTCATTGACCAGCACCTTTCCCTGCTCCACCAGTTGCTGCACCCGAACGCGACTCACGTTGGGGATACGCGCAACAAGGTAGTGATCCAGGCGCAGACCCGCGTCTTCCTCCGCAGCATGAAACAGGGTGGGTGCCGGGGCTTCTTCCATCTCCGGCACTTCCGTCAAAATCTCTTCGGGGTCAATCAATTCGGGCTGAGGAGGCGTAGCAGCTTTGCGTGTCATCACTATTGAGGATAGCAGGTGGAGTTAAGCTCGTGACGTTGTCGGCGTTCCTGTCTTCGCCGTCCTGGCGTCAGCCTTGTTGAACCCGCGTAGCTGAGTACGGCGAAGATAGATGATGAACCCGCTTACCACCAGGCCGAGTGCAATCAACTGCGTCCCGGTGATGAATCCTCCCAGCACCTCGCCTCGTCCCGGATCGCCGCGGAAGAACTCGAAGACAAAACGCTCAATGCCATAAACAATCATGAACAAGGCTATGATCTGGCCCTCGAATTTCTTGCGTTTGCACAGCCAATAAAGCAAAGCGAAGTTGATCAACTCGGCCACAAACTCATAGAGCTGAGTCGGATGGAGTGGCCTTCCCAGTGGCGTGCCGGAAAATTCCGCTGCCCAGGGACTGTGGAACGTAATTGCCCACGGCAAATGAGATTCGCGTCCATAGCAGCATCCGGCCGCCAGGCATCCAAGGCGTCCAATCGAGTGCCCAAGGGCAATTCCCGGCGCAAATACATCCGCAGCCGAAAGAAACGGAATCTTCTCGCGCCGTACATACCACCAGCTGCAGGCGATAGCCAGCAGCAGCCCCCCCGAAAAAACTCCACCTGACTGCAGGGTAGCAACGCTGAAAATTCGGCTTGGTTCAGCGATGTAATCGCGCCAGTCCACGATGAGCATCAGCAACTTCGCGCCTAAAATTCCGCTGAATGCCGCAATGCCACCGAGGTTCCACATCTGGTCGGGATCAAGGCCGCGAAAGCGCGCAAGATGAAATATGACGGACAGACCGGAGATCATGCCCAACGCGGCAAGAAAGCCATATGTGGGCAGCGCAAAAGAGCCGATATGAAATAAATGAGGGAACACGCTTCTATTGTAGATGGAGACGAGCGCAATCGGGTCGCAGCGAAATCACCGATTGCGGGCTGCGGCCCTGGAAAGCGTCTCGCAGATAGATTCTAGGTGCCAGTCCGCGTGGCCGTGTGGGGCGGGGTTGCTGTGAACCGAATGCACCAGGTGGGCGCCCTCCGTGGTCCTTTAGGCCGATCCGACTGGGGATCAGCACACCAGACCATATACGAGTCGAGCACCCTATTTAGAAATATCGGTTCGCAGTGGTGTTCCACCCCATCACTAACTTTGCAGGCCGGCACCGTAGTGAATTAGATGCTATGAGGCAGCAGCCCGTAGTGCAAGTGAGACGACGCGAAATGTTGGCATTCGGCGTGCAGTGCGTCGATGCCCGTCAAAATGCATTCGCCCGTGTATCTCGTTCGCAACTTGTCGCCTCTGCCGGTGTTTCTTTCTTCAACCCAACGCACGGGCGCCACGTAGCGATTGGGACAAACGAATCGAGGAGAGGAAGAATATGAAACTCACATCTATTTTGGCGACAGCAGTTCTCGGTCTCGGCACCCTCGCCGGCAGTGCCCAGGCACAACAGAGTGCGGCTCTGAAGACGGTGCAGTGGGGCTACTACGATTACGATAATCACGAGCAGCGTGAGTACAATGCCGGATTCAGAGATGGATCGCATTCGGGAAGGGACGACGCACGGCACGACCGCGGTTTTATCCTTTACGATCACGGCTCCTACCGGGATCATCGTGACCGCGAGTATCGCGAGGGTTTTGAGCGAGGGTATCGCGAATCCTACCGCGCCAATGCCTACTATCGCCGCGACCATGATGGCGAGCGCTATTGGCATGACCGCGATTGGGACCACGACCGCTACTAACGCCTTCAATGCTGCGGTGAACAACGTGGGGTGATCGTTCAGGCGAGAGTCTGAACGATCACTTTATCAGAGTTAGCTCCGAACGAAGTTCACACGCCCGCGCTCATAACTTCAGCCGGGAAGCCAAACAACTTTGAACAGTTTTCCGCAAGATAGGCAAGCCTCGCCGCCGGGCCCAGTGGCAACTCACGAGCTGTCTCCACTGATGTGGGCCAACCATTCAATCCTGAACGGAACATTACTCTCTCCCGGCCCTTCAATTCTATGTATTCGCGCAAGGTGGAATCCTGTCGCAACTTCTCAGGACTCAGAAGAACCGAGATGCGCGGGAACTGCTCCATCAGGCGGAGAACGCTCGCCCAGTCCATCCGTTCCGGTGGCGCCAATACGATGTCAAGCTCTGGAAAATCCGCCGCCACTACTTCCACCTGTGGACGATGATATGTCCAATCATTCTGGCTGGCGATTTCAATGACCATGGGCGCTCGCATCCTGGCGCATAAGCCGTAAAGCGGATACATGCGGGCAGAGTTTACTCCAGAGACGCAGAACTCGGCCTGAGCATAAGCACCGGCTAACTCGCCTTTTGAGACGGCGCTATCAATCCAGCGCAGACTGTCCCCGATGCGTAGCTGGTCATAACAGGCGAGCCCCCGCAACCTCTTCGGACTTCGCGCCACAGTGTCTTGAACCTCGTGCGTTCTTCGGTCTGCACAGTTCCATCGGTGCTGGCATAGTGAGCAATTACAGGGTGCCACTACAGCGCCAGCAACTCCTTCAGAATTCATCTTCTGGCCGATATCCTGTTTCAATGGAATGCAGTCGGGGATTTGCTGCGCGGTCCCAACTCTAGGGATCGAGAAGAGGGCATCTATGATCGGCGGATAGGGCATTTTCGCTCCTCAATGCGTACGCAGAGCGTATTGCGTGTGCCGGGAGTCCGCAGTGACAGCGGTCACGCATCGCGGCCAATCGTTCGAATCTCGATTGTATTTTTATTCGTCCTAAAGGTTAAAGGCGCGACAATATTTGCCGCGCCCGTGTCATGTTCAGTTAGAAGGTGCCATCAAAGGTCACTTCTGTTACTTCTGAGGAGTGGTTCCCGAATCCGTGCTGCTAGGAGTGGTGCTGGAGCTGGGAGTCGTAGTAGTCGTGGTGGAATTGGTTTCCGTAGTGGTGGTCGAAGACTTCTTGTGATGATGTTTCTTTTTAGCCGAAGACGACGGGTCTCCACTCATTCCCGAGGTGTCCGTGCTGGTGGACGCCGAGCTGCTGTCTGTGTTTCCGCTCATCGAACCAGCGGCGCTAGGATTCTTCTGTGAATCGGGGTTTTGTCCGCTGCTGGGATTCTGCTTATCCATCGAATCCGGGGCATTCGTCTGCGGAGTGCTGGCTGAAGGGGTTTGTGTGGTTGTGCTTGTCGTGCTTGACGACTGGTCTGTGCTGCTGCTGGACTGCGCGACGGCCAGCCCTGCGCCCAGCAACATAACCGAAGCCGTGTAAAGTAACTTCTTCATCTCAGAATCTCCTGAACCGAGTAATTCGACGTTGTGGCAATACTCAAACTTAGAGCTAGCATCGCCATGGAAGGTTTGCCCCAGCTCGCGGATTTCTGTACTGAGATACCTTGTACAGGGCCAACGACAGATTTTCCTTTTGCCAATGCATCCAAACTTTCCTGAATCGCAAACGTATGTTGAAGACCATGGTTGCTGGTGGATGATTTCTGAAAAGAGTTGAGCCCGGCGATTGGCCGGGCTCAACTCTTTGACGCGAATTTGGCTACTTGTCGTAGTGCAAAAGCGAAAACACATCGTACGGCACGAGTCGATTTCGTCCGTTGAGGAAGTCCAACTCCACCAGAAAACTCAGTCCGCAAATGTCGGCCCCAAGCTTATTGGCCAGTGTCGCGGCAGCTTGTGCTGTGCCGCCCGTGGCCAGCAGATCGTCCACGATTAACACTCGCTGGCCGGGCTGAATTGCATCCTTGTGAATTTCCAGCGTATCGGTGCCGTACTCAAGTTCGTAGGTGTAGCTCACGGTTTCGCCAGGTAGTTTCTTTGCCTTGCGCACCGGGATAAATCCAGCATTCAGGCGATACGCCATGGCTGGTCCGAATATGAATCCTCGCGCTTCCATGCCCAGCACCAGGTCCACGTTCTTATCGAGGTATGGCGATGTCATGTAGTCCACCACGCGAGCAAAGCCGGCGCGGTCCTTGATGAGCGTAGTGATGTCATAGAAGAGAATGCCCGGCTTGGGATAATCGGGAATCTCGCGAATGAGTTTTTTCAGGTCTTCAGAATCCATTACGGCATTTAGTTGTGGCAAAGTGATCACCGTGATTCTTCAATTTGGAATGTCTTGTATCCACTGAACGGTGCAGCATCCTCAACTTCGACTTCGTCGATGCGGGCTGCACGTGGTCCTTCTTTCAACTTGTCATAGAGCGAGTCCAGTTGCTCGTTGGTCCCAGAGGCTAGCACTTCAACCGCTCCGTCATCGCGATTCCGTACCCACCCGCCAACCCCTATCAAACGTGCCTCCCGCTCTACATACCAGCGGAATCCCACGCCCTGCACGCGTCCAACAACCAGGTATCGACGGAAAATCTCAGTGGAAGCCATCGCTCTCCTCACGAAAATGCGCGCCACTGTTGCGGCGCGCCGATTTCAAATCTTATGCGCGGGAAAGGTATGTGCCTTCGGCGGTGTCAACGCGAATCTTGTCTCCCTGATTCACGAACGGAGGAACCTGCACGATCAGTCCCGTCTCCGTTGTTGCCGGTTTCGTCACGCTGGAGGCGGTCGCCGATTTCAGTCCCGGTTCCACTTCCATTATCGTCAGTTCCACCGTCTGCGGCAGATCGACGCCGACTGGCTTCTCGTCAAAGAATTCCACCGTTACCTGTAGATTGGGCGTCAGGTAGTCCACTGCATCGCCGAGCACGTCGCGATTCAGCGCCGTCTGCTCATAGCTCTCGATGTCCATGAAGAAGTAGTTGTCGCCGTCGTTGTACAGGTACTCCATCTTGCTCTCATCGACGACGATCTTCTCGATTGCGTCGCCGGAGCGGAAGCGATGTTCGAACATCGCACCGCTGCGCAGGTTGCGCAACTTGGCCTGAATGAAAGCGCGCAGGTTTCCCGGCGTGCGGTGCTCGACGCTGAACACCGAATGCAACTCATTGTTGTGCTTGATAATCATGCCGGGACGCATTTGCGTGGCCACAATCGCCATGGAAGTGATGCTCCTTGAGAATTCCTCAATCTTGGTTGTTCTGCTCTGCTGACGTCCGCTGATCACGGCTGTTGGGCGACACTCGACGTTCATGCGGGCACTGCCTCGCGCAAGGCGCGAAACCAGTGACTAATCAATCTTACAATGTGCAACGGCGTTTGGGAACGAAGGAGAATTCACCGCTCCTCTACTTCTTCCCGCTCGACCCGAATCCCCCGCCTTTTCGGCTGCTTTCTGCTAGATCCTCCACGACTTTTACCGGGGTCGTCAGCACGGGATAGGGGATGAGGTTGATCAGCTTATCCCCCGCGTGAATCTCAGCAATCGCGTCGCTCAGATTTTCCATTAGAACTCGTACTTCACCGCGATATCCAGCGTCGATCACGCCGCCCGTGGCGGTCAACCGCCGCGCGGCCATAGAAGATTTGTCCCGCAGCAGAGCCCCTAAAGGTTCTCCCAATTCGGTCGTCAGTTCAATGGCGACTCCCGTTGGCACAACGGCGTTCCCACGAGGGGCCAGCGTGACGGATTCACTTGCATAAAGGTCATATCCCAGGTCTTCGCCGGGATGGGCAATCGTCGGCGCCTTGGCCGAAGGAGAGAGCAGTTTTACTTTCAGCATTCGCTGAATATAGCAGCCTCGGCCTTCAAAGCTTGAAACTTTGAAACCTCGAAACCTTATAATCAGTTCTGTTATGTCCTCCTCCCTTCCCATAGATTTCCGCCCGGTGGCCGAGCAACTGGCCTACCTCCGTAAAGGTTCCGTTGAAATTATCCGTGAGAGCGATCTGCGTGAGCGCCTCGAAAAGTCATTCAAGAGCGGAAAGCCTCTGCGCATCAAAGCGGGATTCGATCCCACCGCGCCCGACTTGCATCTTGGCCACACCGTGCTCATCCGCAAGCTCAAGCACTTTCAGGATATGGGCCACACCGTCATCTTCCTGATTGGAGATGGAACTGGCCTTATCGGCGACCCCACGGGCCGCAATGCGACACGTCCTCCGCTCACGCGTGAGCAACTCGACGCCAACGCCGAAACCTACAAGGTGCAGGTATTCAAAATCCTCGACGAACAAAAGACCGAGGTCCGCTACAACACTGAATGGCTGCTCAAACTCGACTACGAGGCTTTCGTGCGCCTCGCCGCCAAGTTCACGGTCTCGCAGATGCTCGAGCGGGAAGATTTCAATAAGCGATTCAATGAAGAAAAGCCGATCAGCGTTCACGAACTCCTCTATCCCATGATGCAGGGCTACGATTCCGTTGCCCTTGAATGCGACGTGGAGTTGGGCGGCACCGACCAGAAATTCAATCTGCTGATGGGCCGCAAACTCCAGCAGGATTACGGATTTCCTCCGCAGATCGTGCTCACCATGCCCCTGCTTGAGGGCCTGGATGGCGAGCGCAAGATGTCGAAATCCTACGGCAACTACGTTGGCATAACGGAAACCGCGCAGGAGATGTTCGGCAAACTGATGTCGATCAGCGACTCGCTCATGTGGCGCTACTACGAGTTGCTCACCGATCTCACTCTCGCGGAAATTGAAAAGCTCCAGGCCGATGTAAAAGCCGGTACGCTCCATCCCATGCGCGCGAAAAAGGATCTTGCCAAGCGCATCATCGCCGACTTCCACTCCGCCTCCGATGCCGAAGCCGCCGAAGAAAACTGGGCTCGGCAATTCCAGAAGGATGAAGTCCCTGAGAATCTGGAAGAGGTCGAGATTTCCGCTGCTGAGGTTGGCGCCATCACAGACGGCGTTGCAAACGTCAAGATCGACAAGGTGATCGTGAAAGCCGGACTCGCCGATTCCAACAGCGACGCCCAGCGCAAGATCAAGGCTGGCTCAGTGAAGATCGACGGTGAGACTTACAAGGAACTCTACTTCCAGATATCTCTCCCCGCCGAAAAGGTCTTCCGCGTCGGCAGGAAAATGAAGAAGGTTCATTTCAGCTAATCTCGTTGTTTTCGAGCGAGGGGCTGCATCTTCGTCCCTCGCCCGTTTCTCTCCCTTTGTCACTCACCATTGTTCTATACTGCTTCCATGTTCGCCCGCAGAATTCGCGTGGAGTATGACAACGCTGGAGCGCCCACGGCAGCGCCAATCAAGTGGCTCGATAATTTTTCCATGCGCAGTTTTACCAACGATCAGATATTTGACGACACTCTTCCCGTTGCTGACGGAGTGATCGAGGTCGGCTCGCGCGTGCCCATCAACTTGCTCAATGAGCGGCTTACCGACTGGTTCCGCCGCAAGGGGTATATCGGCTCCAGCGGCGTTCTTCGTCTCACGGAATTTTAAGCGCTCGCCACCTCGGCAACGTCTTGATGCGGAGTCGACTTTATGCTCGCGTCAGCTTGCCGTCTTTCAGATGGAACCGCTCGCCACGCCAAACAATCGTGTCTCCACCAAAACTCGCGAACCAGATCGCCACTCCAACGACATCGCGCGCAGGGATGAGCCAGAGATCTTGAAGTGTTTGTCTATCGTTGAGGATCGGTCCGCACAGCAGATATCCCGAGGCGAAGCGCGCGATGGCCACTGCGGCCAGCAGCACCAAAGACCAGCCAGCCCACCCAGCGAATAGCGCACTGGCAATCGCCCATGGCAGTCCAAAGGTCAGAAGCACTCCGATGTAGCCGAACTTGCGTAGATCGCGCACCGTTCGCGCCCACCGCAATTGATGTTCGAACATCGCGCTGAAGCTGTACTCAGGTAGGAACGTTTCCACCACCACCTCGGAGAGCGCGACCTTGTATCCAGCGTCACTGATCATGCGCCCAAGTTCGTGATCGTCCGCGAGATAGTCGAGCAGCGCCGAGAGGCCGCCTATCGCCTCTGCCGCCGACCGCGTAAATGCCAAGGTGGAGCCCAGCCCGAAGTGCAGTCCACCTTCCAACTCCATCGCACACAGAACGCCCCCGGCAAAATCGGTTGCAATCGTAACCGCTTCCATTCGCGATGCAACGCTGCGCCCGGCTTCGGCGCGATACAAGGCAGTCACCAGTCCTACCCGCTCATCTTCCATCGGCGCGGCAATTCGGCGCAGGTAATCGGTGCCCACTCGAATGTCGCTATCGTTGACTACGATGTGTTCAAACTTCGCTTCCAGCATCATCTGCGACAAATTGCTGACCTTGCGATTGCTGCCCCGCACCTCACTGCAGACGATCAACCGAATGTCGTGCATGGGAAACTCGCGTTGCAGTCGCTCCACCTCCGCCACCGCTTCATCGCTCGCATCGTTCACGCCGAATATGATTTCGTACTGTGGATAATCCTGCAGGCAATGTGAGCGGAAGCTCTCGTACATTTGCCGGTCGGTGCCGCGCAATGGTTTCAAGATGCTGACAGGCGGCGTAAATGTCCCAGTCGTTCTCGCCCGCGCCGCGTTGCGGCGCAGCAGGTAGCGCCATTCGCTCCACAGCGAAAGTAGCAGATATCCCAGTCCACACAGGGCGAGGAGCGCAAACAGATACGCAACGAGTTGGACGACAATTTTCAGCATAGCTGCCGAATAGAAGCTTATCGGAAGAAGTCCGCTCCCGAAAGTGGTGCATCCTGCTTTTCGCCTCTCGTTGATTTCAGGCATACTCAAATGGTTTAGGGAGAGCGTTCGAGGTGAACGTCGTTTGAAGAGCTTGCGATATTGGCATTGGATGGTGCTGGCTCTCTGCGCTGTCGTTTCCGTGATCGTGCTCTATCGCGGTCATCAGGTCACCGAGGGACACAAGGCGTTTGAGCGTCTCGGATGTCCAACCTGCCACGGTGCCGGAGGCGCGCCCTCGCTCGAACACGTCGGGCGTAAGTATGATCGCGCGACATTCGTCCTGTTCATTGGCGACCCAGAGACGATCTATGCGCAAAGGGATCATAAGCCTCTGAATGCGGGATACCTCCCCATGCCGCGGCTCGAAGCCTCGCATCATGACGTAGAAGTGCTCTCCTATTTTCTTTCTGCGCAGCGTTAGACTTGTGAGGAGCAAACTTGGATTCAAAGTTGAAATGGATAATCGCTTTACCGATCGCTGCCTTTGCGCTCTGGGCGTCCTATCACGTCTATGAACTCGATCTGGGAAAAAGATCGTTTGCGCGTCTCGGATGTGCCAGTTGCCATTTTTCCGGTGGCGGCCCCAACCTCGCCACAGTCTTGCCCCAATATGATCTTCAGACAGTCGAGGATTTCATTCGCGATCCCGAAGCGGTTTACCGCCGTCTCGGCCGCAAGCCACTCAATCCAGGATTTGCCATCATGCATCAGGTCAAGGCCACGAATGGCGAGGTCCGCGCGATGGCAAAGTATCTCAAGAGCTGGTAACGGCCAGGGAGGCTGGGAATGCTCGAGCGCTGCGCAATACGATTCGTCACCTTGTTGACCTTGGTATTTGTTGCTTCGGCCATTGCGCCCAGCACCGCGCAGGAGCCACCCAGGCCCCCGATCCTGTCAGCGCATGCGCGCCTCATGGCCGCGCGCGCGGCCTACATCGAAAATACTGGCTCACGCCTTCCCAATGATGTGATCGGCGATGCCTTCCAGGGCTGGGGCCACTACACGATTGTCGGCGATCTGGAGAAGGCCGACATTATCATCGCCATCAGCGCCCCTGTCAGTGATTCCGGCGTAAACGTGGGCAGCGGCGATGGGCGCCCATCGTCCAGCAGCAAGACTCTGTCCTCTTCCATGGTCACCCAAATTCGCCTCACCATTCTCGATGCCCGCAATCGAGTTGTCCTCTGGAGCGGCAGTGAGCAGCCGAAATCTTCGATGAAGGAACGGCAGCGCGAAGATAATATTCTTGACGCCTCGTTGCGCCTCTTCCGCCGCTTCCGCATCACCATCGAACCCGAGACCGCACCATAGTTTTGTCTCGGTTTTCCACGTTGATTCACAGTTTTCCACCGTTTGGCACAGCTTAACCACAGCACCTCCTGGTTTTCGGCTTCCTTCACGACGTTCCCTGTTGCACTCTTCAAACAACGTAACGGTTTGCATGACGCTGCGTGGTGCTTCCCGGCTCGGGAAGCGGCGAAAGGCACTGCGGGACTAGTTGGCGGACGGCGCTTCCGAACTTGCGGCAACGCAAGCTTGCCACGTATGGCGCGAGAAATCGCAGCCGACGTGCGGCGCGGAATCCGAACACCAGTATGGTCTGCAGCGCACCTTGGCAACAGGGTCGCCGCTCAAGAGACGGAAGGGGAGCCGGGCGCGAGCCTCCGGTAACGGACCAAAGTCCGCGGAGTCCACTCGCCGAGCGCCTGCGGCCGGAGCGGCATTTGTTGCCGCGTACCCGGCTGTCAAGCGTCCGCTCAGGCTCCCAGGTTTCCGCAAGGCGGCGGGAGCGAGTCACTACACGCGGCACTGCGGCCGTTCATGGCCCGGAGAGGCGGCTGGCCTCTCCGGGCCAACTTTCAGATTGAGATTTCTTTTTATCTTTAGGCTCGAAGCGCTTACAGGCGATTTCCGGGTAATGTGCGGCTTTCGTGATTTGCCGCGCCAGCAATAGCGCAATACCATCGAAACAGTGTTCCGCAAATTTTTACTTTCGTTTTGAACTGATACCTGAATTTTATGCCTGCTACTGATTTCAGTCTCGATCGCGGTCTTCCGGCCAGTCCTGAGGCCGAGCGCTCCATCCTCGGCGCAATTCTGCTCGATAACAACATGCAGAACGAGGCCCTCTCGACCCTGAAGGCCGAACACTTTTTTCTCGATGCGCATCGCCGCATCTACCAGCGCATTGCCGAGCTGTCCGAGACGAACCGTCCCATCGATATCGTCACCCTCACCGAGGAATTGCTGCGTTACAAGGAACTTGAGGCCGTAGGCGGAGCAGGCTACCTTGCCTCGCTAACCGACGGCGTGCCGCGCCGCTCCTCGATTGAGCACTATGTCCGCATCGTGCGCGACAAGGCGATGCTGCGCAATCTGATCCATGCCGCCAACGGCGTCATCTCGCAAGCGCTCGAACAGGCCACCACCGCCTCCGAGGTCATCGACGCCGCCGAATCCAGCATCTTCAACATCTCCGAGGAGCGCAGCGGACAACAGCTCACCGATATCAAGACCATCGCCATGGAGTCTTTCGGCGGCGATCTCGATAAGCTTTTCCAGCGCGGCGGGCGCATCACCGGTCTTGAAACCTACTACACAGATCTCGACGACATGACCAGCGGACTGCAGAAATCCGACCTGATCATCATCGCCGCTCGCCCCTCCATGGGTAAAACCGCTTTTGCCATCAACATCGCGGAAAACGCCGCTGTGCAGGGCGCGAAGAGTGTCGCTGTCTTCTCGCTGGAAATGTCGAAAGAAGCTCTGCTGAACCGTATGTTGTGTTCGCAGGCGCGGGTGGACGCACATAAAATGCGTACCGGATTTCTTGCTCGCGAAGACCTCGGCAAACTCCGCGCCGCGCTTGACAAACTGATCCAGGCACCCATCTACATCGATGACACACCTGGCATCTCGCTCACCGAACTGCGCGCCAAAGCACGCCGCAAGGCCATGGACAAGGAAGGTCTCGACCTCATCGTCATCGACTACCTTCAGCTCATGTCTGCTTCTGCTCCGGGCGGTCGCCGTTATGAAAACCGCACCCAGGAAGTCTCAGCCATCTCGCGGGGACTCAAGGCTATTGCCAAGGAGTTGAAGGTGCCGGTCATCGCGCTTTCGCAGTTAAGCCGCGCCCCTGAAACCCGCGGTGGCAAGGATTCCGAACCGAAACTGAGCGATCTTCGCGAATCCGGCTCCATCGAGCAGGACGCCGACATCGTGATGTTCCTTTATCGCCCGGAGTACTACGACCGCAACAATCCCGAGCTTGAAGGCAAAGCCAAAATCATCGTCGCCAAGCAACGTAATGGCCCCACGGATACTATCCAGCTTGCCTTCATCAAGGGCTCCACTCGCTTTGAAAACCTGCTCCGCGAAGAGTGGTTGCACGACTGATTAGCC
Source organism: Saccharimonadales bacterium (SeqCode) (assembly GCA_035539055.1). Lineage (GTDB taxonomy): Bacteria > Acidobacteriota > Terriglobia > Terriglobales > Acidobacteriaceae > TOLSYN. The sequence goes on from DATLJC010000036.1 coordinate 21,788, forward strand.
GCTGGTCGGCAGTACTGACCATTTATGCATCACGAGCAGCCGCACATGCGGTCTGCTCGCAATGCAATCCAAGGGGTGACCTCATTACTGACCGCTCGTCGTTCTGCCCGCGGACGAGTCCGCTTTAGCGTTCATGTCCGGCGCTGACTGCTCGACCAAGTACTCGGTGTTCTTACCGCGTATTTCCAGCCCGATCACGTCCTTGTTGTCGGTTATGGGAACTACTTGAGTATGTTTCGCCCGAGAATTCAGTTGCTGCTCAGTGAACTGCACGCGAGCCAGAACCTCTTCTTCGTTCGCCTGCACTAATTCCGATGCAAGCTCATTCCAATACTCATGAACGAACTCCAACTCGGGGCCATTTGCTGTGTTTATTTCATGAACTTCGTAGTCTCCCGCTGGCAGCAATGCTCCGCCGACTTTGACCGGAGTCTTGATCTCCAAGTGACGAATGTTCACCTTGTGCTGCTCCGCTGAGGGAGTAACTGCGTTTGCGAATCCGGCAAGCGCGAGTGTCATCGTGAACAAAACCGAAAGGTTGCGTACCTTCATGCCCTGTGTGACTACTGCCAAATCTTGTTTCATGGATACATCTCCTCTTTTTACTCGTCGGCGGTTCTCTAATGCTGCGCCGCTGTTGCATGCATAACAGGGAGACAGCGCTTTTATTCCCACCCGCTATTTACGGGTATGAAACTGAAAACACGACATACCCAAAAGAGTGTCCGGACTCGCCAACGGATTCTCGAATTCCCATTGTTTTCCCTTATGTCCGCGATGAAAGCCGCTTATAAGCACGCGCAGCCATTCAGGCGAGCTATACTGGAAAGTGTTTTAAAGGTCTGATTGCTTTGTCATCCACACAGCAGAAATTCTCCATGCATACGCGCCCCAACTGGGCTGAAATCTCGCTATCCGCTCTGGCCGAAAACTATCAGGTCATTGCACGTCACCTTGGTCCCGGAATTACCCCTTGCTGCGTAATCAAGTGCGACGCATATGGACACGGCGTCATCGAAAGCGCCCGCGCGCTCGAGCAAGCCGGAGCCCTTTGGCTCGGCGTCACTTCCACAGAGGAAGGTTTGGCCGTTCGCGAAGCCGGCGTAAAGCTGCCGATTCTCGTAATGACCGGATTCTGGCGCGGGGAAGAAGAAACATTGCTGCGTTACGAGTTGACTCCCGCCGTTGCGACCCTCGAACACATCGAGGCCATCGAGCGCGCCGCCACAACTCTCGGCCCTGTCGGGCGCAAAGTTCCGGTACATCTCAAGGTCGATACCGGCATGGCGCGCCTCGGCGTATCGCTTGCGGAGCTACCCGCGCTGGCCGTGCGCATTGCCGCATCTCCTGTTGTCGAATTGCAGGGAGTCTTCAGCCACCTCGCCGAATCCGAGATACTTGATTCGCCTGCCGCAGCAACGCAGCGCGTCGATTTCGAGCGTGCAATTGAATTGCTGGCCGCCGCCGGATTGCATCCCCGTTATCGCCATCTCGCCAACACCGCCGCCACCGTGGCTCGCCCGGACACATGGAACAACATGGTTCGTCCCGGTCTCGCACTCTATGGATACAACCTGAAGTGCGAAGGTCCAGGAGCAGAGGAAGCTACGCTGCCCGTGCGTCCCGTACTCACGTGGAAAACACGTGTCATCGCCTTGCGCGACATCGCTCCCGGCACTCCCGTTGGCTACAACCAGCGCTGGCGCGCCGATCGTCCTACGCGTCTCGCGGTTATCCCTGTTGGCTATGGTGACGGCTTCATTCGTCATCTCTCCAAGGGCGGACGCGTGGTTCTGCACGATCATTACGCGCCCATCGCCGGCAACGTCAGCATGGATCTCACCATGATCGACGTAACCGAAATTCCGGAGACCGCGATCGGCGACGAAGTCCTCCTCATCGGTCGTAGTGAGCATTGTTCGGTAGGAGCGGATGACATGGCCAGACTCGCCGGAACCATTGTTTACGAGATTCTTTGCGGACTCTCTCCTCGCGTGCCCCGCGTCTACGTCGAATAGATCGGAACTAGCGTTCCTGTTTTTCGTCAGAGTGTTCCTCTGCTTCCCATTAAGCAGCGTTTTGCTGCCTTTTAGCTGCCCATGCCTGCTTCTGGATGTGAGCTGTTCGAATTGGCTCTTGCTCGCTTGATAAAATCTCCGTACGAACGCATATGATCAGATCTCGATATTCACGCTGGATGAACAACTGGGAGTACCGTCTCGAAACCCGCGACAGCAATCGCGTGGTGCGTCCCTTTGAATGGGGACTGGACTGGACCGCTGATTTTCCCGGCAGCAGGCCGGACGCTGCCAGCAACTCGCCCGAGGAACAGAAGCGATATTTTTTTGAGCTGAACGACCGCCTGATCGCGAACAGCGAAGATTTTTACGGCTATAAGACTCCCACGGATTTCCGGCTTGAGCAACGCCCGATCCGCGTCCACGGAACCGGCAGCAACGCCAATCCGGAGATTGACGATGCGAAGTACGCTGGGCAGTTTGGAACTTTTCTGCGCTTCACCTCGCCCGTGAGTTCGCCTTATCCGGAGAACGATCAGGTAAACGCGCGCTGGTTTCCGGTGCCGCCCGCTGCTGGAAAACCCAAGCGCGCCATGATCATCATTCCTCAGTGGAATGGGGACGCACTGAGCCACAACGCATTCGCCAGGCTCTTCCGGATGTTTGGTGTCTCCACGCTGCGCCTCAGCATGCCCTATCACGACGTTCGCATGCCTGCCGAACTTCACCGCGCTGATTACTCCGTCAGCTCCAACATCGGACGCACGATTCACGCTTCGCGCCAAGGCATCGTTGACATTCGCTGCTGCCTCGATTGGCTGGAGCAGCAGGGTTACACGGAATTTGGCGTTCTGGGCACCAGCCTCGGTTCCTGCTATGCCTTCATCGCCAGCGCTCATGACCGTCGCTTGCGAGTGAACATCTTCAATCACGCCTCCACGTATTTTGGGGACGTGGTCTGGACTGGCTTTTCCACCCGCCATGTTCGCGAAGGCATTGAAAAGGTGCTCGACGCCGATGAGTTGCGGCAGGCCTTGGCCTGCGTCAGCCCTATGAACTTTTTCGACAAGTTCGAGCGCTGGCCAAAGCAGGTGCTGATGATTCACACCGCTTATGATCGCACTTTCCTGCCGGAGTTCAGTGAGCGAATCGCCGAAGAATTTCGCCGCAGAAAGCTCGAAGCTGAGATCCGCTGTCTTCCTTGCGGTCACTACACACTAGGTGAGTCGCCCTACAAATACATGGACGGCTATCTTGTAACCCGCTATGTGGCGGGAGCATTCAACCGTGCATATCCCAGAGGCGAAGCAGTCGAAGCGGCGACGCTGGAAGTCACTTCGTAGTCGCTCGTGAAATTATTCCAGCGACTACTTTCGATTTAGCTGGTACCAGAGAAGATCGCCGATTATAAAGACACTTGCTCGTCCCCCCAATTGAAAGGGCGCGTTGCGGCTACGCGGTGCGCCCTGTGCTTTCTTCAGCGATTCTGAAACAACTCCGGTTACAATAACTCAATGAAAATCGCATTGGGCGCCGACCACGCCGGCTATCTTCTGAAAGACCGTATCCGCCAGTACATTGTTGAGCGCGGTTATTCAGTGATCGACGAAGGAACGAACACCTCCGATTCTGTGGACTACCCCGACTACGCCTTGAAGGTGGCCGGAGACGTAGCTGCCGGACGCGCTGAACGCGGCATTCTGGTCTGCGGTTCCGGAATCGGAATGGCAATCACGGCCAACAAGGTTCCCGGCATCCGCGCCGCAAACATCTGCAGTGAGTACGAAGCCCAGATGTCTCGCGAGCACAACAATCTAAACGTCCTTACTCTAGGTGCCCGTATCCTAGATGAAGAAGCCGCTGAGCACATTGTGCAGATCTGGCTCGATACTCCCTTCTCTGGCGGCCGTCACTCTGGCCGCCTCGAAAAGATTCACGAGATCGAAAAGGCGCGTACATAAGGCAATTATGCGCGGGTGTGTTCTGGCCGAGACCTTTGGCGCCCTTTCCACCCGCGCCCCTTCCGTCGTACCCTATTGATTCAGTCTCAAGAGGAGCTCTTATGTCGAATTCGTCGATGTCGCGGCCGCTTAGTGCGGTAGATCCGGAGATCGCGCAGGCAATTTTCAATGAGGAGAACCGGCAGCATGAAGGTCTCGAATTGATTGCCTCCGAAAACTTTGTGAGTGAAGCAGTGCTCGAAGCAACGGGCTCGGTCTTCACCAACAAGTATGCCGAGGGCTATCCTGCGAAGCGCTACTACGGCGGATGCGAGTTCACGGATGTGGTTGAGAATCTTGCGCGCGAACGCGCCAAGCAACTCTTTGGAGCCGAGTACGCGAACGTGCAGCCTCACTCCGGATCGTCGGCCAACATGGCTGCGTACGCCGCAGTCATTCAGCCGGGCGACACGATCATGGGACTTGACCTCGCGATGGGCGGTCACCTCACGCACGGGCACAAGCTCAGCTTCAGCGGCAAGACTTATCGCGTAGTCAGCTACGGAGTCACGCGCGAGACTGAAACCCTCGATTACGACGAGATGGAAGTGATCGCCGTGCGCGAGCAACCGAAACTCATCATCGGCGGTGGTTCTGCGTATCCGCGCACAATAGACTTTGCGCGCATGCGGCAGATTGCGGATAAAGTCGGCGCGCTTTATCTAGTCGATATGGCGCACTTCGCGGGTCTGGTTGCGGGTGGCGCGCATCCTTCGCCGGTGCCGCATGCTCACATCGTTACGACTACTACGCACAAAACACTGCGCGGGCCGCGCTCGGGAATGATTCTGAGCAAGCAGGAGTTCGGGGTTGCGATTGACAAGTCGGTGTTCCCGGGATGCCAGGGCGGACCTCTGGTGCACGTGGTTGCCGCTAAAGCTGTTTGCTTCCAGGAAGCATTGCGGCCTGACTTCAAGGAGTACGCGGCGCAGATCGTGGCGAACGCAAAGGTGTTGGCGAAGGTACTGGCCGACGAAGGTTATCGCATCATCTCGGGCGGCACGGATACTCATCTGATGTTGGTGGATGTGTTCAGCAAGGGCATGTTTGGTAGTGATGCGGAGAAGGCGCTGGGCCTGGCGGGGATCACGGTGAACAAGAACGCAATTCCGTTCGACACGAATCCACCGATGAAGCCTAGCGGGATCCGGCTGGGAACTCCGGCGCTGACCACCCGTGGCATGAAGGAAAAAGAGATGACGCAGGTGGGGCACTGGATCGCGCGAGCGCTGGAACAGCGCAGCGATTTGGCGGCACTCAAGGCGATCCGTGGGCAGGTTTTCGAGCTTTGCGAGCAATTTCCGCTCTATCCGGAGCGTCGCAAGGCGCACGAGCCTGAGACCCTGCACGCATAATCGACAGTGTTTATGGGAAAAGCACGGCTTCGGCCGTGCTTTTTCGCGGAAAGGAGGTTTCGTGGGGAAGGATTTACATTGCCGATGTCGCGGCATGTGCGAAGGTACCGGCGTTGTTCTCGATCCAGGTTACCCTGCGCCGGGAAAACCAGTAGCTGAAACAGGCGTTGGCGGAAAAGGTTCTGAGATGCTTGGACATCTCCTGACATTCTGACATTGAGGTGTCCAAAAGTGTCCTATGCTGCTGTCACCCGCTCGGGTGGCGGCTCCAAGCACTGGAGTCCAGCGGTTCCGCCTTCATCGAGTCAGCTTTGCGACTTCCTCGTTGTAGTATTTGTGATACAAAATGTTCCATTCGGGAGTGCCTTCAGGGATGATCCGGCGCTGGCTCTCGATTTTGAGACGGGCCGCCTTGTCCAGCTTCTCTTCGTTTGCGAGTAGCTCTTCCAGCAGCCGACGCATCTCCTGGCGAATATCGTCGTAGCCTTCGAGGAACTCGACTTCTTTCAGGCCGGCGAGTTGCTCGGTGGAGGAGGAGGCGAGCTTGTTAAGTTTTTCGCGAGACAGTCTCATAGCACCGCCTTGTACTTGCGTACCAGTTCGTTCTTCACTCGCTTGAACATCTCCTGGTAATTCGCGCCGCGATTGCGCATCTCGTCGGAATAAGCCTCGAGAATCACGCGCACTTCATCGTTGATTCGATCTTCGAGGCTCAGTTCCTCGACCATTGAGCTCTGGACGCGCTCGACAACTTTCTCGAGCTCGTGCGTTTGAATGAAGTGATTGTCCTGTAGCCGTTTCACGACTTGCCGGGCGAGGTAGCCCACGTATTCTTTCGAAAAGAGCATGATTGTGTGTCGAATCTAGTGGTATGAACACTCAAATTTTAGCATAGAGCAGGGCAGCTTCGGTCAGAGGAGATTGTCAACACCTGGCGGTCGCGCCTCGGAGACGCGTAAGAAGCCGGTGCGGAGTATCATATGTTTTTGACAGCCGAATCGTGGTGAGTTGCAGCAATGCAGTCGATTTGTTAGAAAAGCAGTGTGATGTTAGAAGACCTATCCAGTATTCACGATGACATGCACGCCTTCACCCAGGGTTTGGGGCTGCGGCGCTTCCACGGATATATTCCGGACGAAATGCCCAGTGTGCTTTGGGATACCGATGATGTCAACGAGAGCTGGAAGGACTTTGTTGAGTTGGCGCGTGCCTCAGGTGCGCCATTCCTGACGATGAACTCGGTTCAGCTTGAGGCCGACGACGTCGATTTCCTGATCTCCGAGCTTCGCCGCTCCAGCTACAGCCGCGAAGAAGATCTGGAAACCGCCCGCCAACTGCGTTCGTATTTCGGACGCATCGGATTCATACAGTTGGGCTTCCCCTACCAGGGTGTCATGTTTCTTTGCGAACTTTCCACTGAATGGTACGAAGGTTACAAGGCTCTGCAGGAGATGGCCGACGACTTTGGCGGCATTATGATCGACGGCTCAACGGACGGCTCTGAAGAAGACGAGCGCTGACGGTGCGCTGGTCTCCCCGGTCCCCACAAGGTGTGAATGGCCAGGATCTTCACCGAACATCCCGGCTGTTAGCCTCTGCCATGGAACTGCCCGAGATTGTTGCCGAACTGCTTATCCATCGCGGTGTCAACTCGGTCGATGAGGCCCACCGATTCCTTCATCCTTCGCTCGACCATCTTCATTCACCCATGGAAATGCTCGGCATGCTTGCGGCTGTCGAACGGTTGGAGAAGGCCATTGCTCAAGGCGAACCCATGCTCATCTACGGCGATTACGACGTAGATGGCACCATGGCCACCGTCATTTTGAAGACAGCGGTGGAACTGTTCGGCGGACAGTGCGACTTCCATGTTCCGCATCGTTTGCTTGAGGGATATGGCATGCGTGACGAGGTGATCGAGCGCGCCGCTGCCAACGGCATCAAGCTGATTATCAGCGTCGATACCGGCATTCGCGCCTTTGCCGCCGCTGAAACCGCGGCGCGTGTCGGCGTGGACCTGATCGTGACCGACCATCACCTGGTCGCACAGTCCGAAGGTGTTCCCAATGCGCTCGCCGTGCTCAATCCCAATCAGAACGGTTGCGGATATCCGTGCAAGGACCTTTGCGGAGCGGGTGTGGCCTTTAAGGTGGCGCAGGCATTGCTGGAGCGTGCCGGAAGGCAGAGGCTGATTCCTTCGTTTCTGAAAGTGGTTGCCATCGCCACGATCGCTGACTCAGTTCCGCTGCTGGGGGAGAATCGCGTCTTTGTCGCGCTCGGTCTGGAAGGTTTGCGCAAGGTCGTGAATCCGGGACTGAACGCGCTGCTCCAGATTTGCGAACTGGATCATGGCCGCCCCTTGAGCACAACCGAGGTTGCCTTTCGCATCGCCCCGCGCATGAACGCCGCCGGTCGCATGGACGTGGCAAAAGATGTAGTTGAGCTATTTACCGTGAAGGACACGGCCCGCGCACGCGAACTGGCGCAAAGATTGAACGATCTGAACTCAGCGCGGCAGCAGGAGGAGCAACGCATCTCAAACGCCGTGCTGCGGCAAGTAGAAGAGAGTACAGAGCTGCGCGATGCCGCCTGTATGGTGGTCGACGGCGAGGGATGGCATCGCGGCGTTATCGGAATCTGCGCGTCGCGTGTGGTGGACCGCTTCGGACGCCCCGCGCTGGTGATCTCGCGCGATGGCGATGAGGCACACGGTTCCGGCCGGTCAATCCCAGGATTCCATATGCTCGATGCTCTGGAAACCGTGCCGGAGATGTTCCTTCGTTTCGGCGGACACGCTCACGCCGTCGGTTTTGCACTGCGCTCCGAAAACATTCCTGAGTTGCGGCGCAGGCTCAACGAATATGCCAGGTCGAAGCTCACGGCCGAGGAACTGCAACCTGTCCTGGAGTTCGATGGCGAACTCTCAATTGAGCAGGTGACGCCGCGTTTCTGGGAATCGCTGCGCGCTCTACAACCGTTCGGGATGAGCAATCCCGAGCCAGTCTTTGTCGCACGTGGCGTGACGCTGATGGGCGAACCCAAGGTGATGCGTGAAAAGCATTTGAAGCTGAAGCTGCGCCGCTATGAGGCCTCCGCTCAAGCCGGAGCCATGGCTCGCGGTCTCGACGCGCTGGGTTGGCGCATGGCGCATCGACTGGACTCCCATCCCATCTCGGGAGGCGACAGTCTCGACGTGCTCTTCCGCATTGAACAGAACACGCATCCTGATTTCGGCGGCGGTCTTCAATTAGTGCTGTCGGATTTCCGCCGTGCCGAACTGGCGGCTGCCAATTCCGCTGCATCGAACGCTGGTAGCTTTTAGATTTTTCGATCAAAACTTTGCCGGATGAAACACCATGCCAAGATACGTTGCGTTTTTGCGAGCCATCAATGTGGGCGGTCACGTTGTGAAGATGGAAGCCCTGCGCGTCCTCTTTGAATCGCTGAAATTCAAATCCGTGGAGACGTTCATTGCGAGCGGAAACGTAATCTTTGAAACGTCCGCCATGCCGGCTGCGGATCTTCAAACGAAAATCGAGATGGCTCTGCGCAAGGCTCTCGGCTACGAGGTCTGCACCTTCGTTCGCACGGACGGCGAACTCCGGGAGATCGTCCGCTACAAGCCATTTCCTGAGTCGGCCACATTGACTGCGGCGACCTTCTGCGTGGGATTCATGTACACACCGATGGCTGCGGAAGCGGAGCAGCGCGTGCTGTCCTTCCGAAATCCAGACGACGATTTTCATGTTCACGGCAGTGAACTCTACTGGCTCAGCCGGGGCAGGCAGAGCGACTCCACGTTCTCGAACGCTTTGTTTGAGAAGACCCTGAAGATTCAAGCGACGTTCCGCGGCATAACCACGGTTCGGAAATTGGCCGCGAAGTATCCTGCCTGCTAATTCGTAATGCTAGGATTCGATGCGGAATTCGTAACAATGGATTGGTACGGTTAGCGCGGCCTCGCGTACACTGATTGAGCAATGCCCGTATCGATCCCCCGCCTGCGAATCTGGTTTGCCGTGATGGCCTTGGCCGTTGTTGCGGTAGTTGCGGGTTTCTATCTTTATGCCCGCTTCCAGTTGCGCCTCTCGCTCAAGAACCTGCCCGGAAAAGTTGGGATCGATATACAACAGTCAACTGAAGGATTCACGCTCTCCAAGAGTGAAGGCGGGCGCACGCTTTTTACGATCCACGCCTCCAAGGCGACGCAGTTCAAGCAGGGTGGACGTGCGGAATTGCACAACGTAAACATCATCGTTTACGGACGGAACTCAGACCGCTTCGATCAGATCTATGGCGATGATTTCGAGTATGACCAGCAGGCTGGAACCGTAGTCGCCACAGGGCAAGTCCATATCGATCTCGAAGGCAATGCCGAAGGCCGCAAGGTGGACGATCAATCGCCTCCGCGCGAAATGCAGAATCCCATTCATCTACAGGCCGAGGGCATGATCTTCAACCAGAAGACCGGGATTGCCGAGACCGTGGGCACCATCGAGTTCCGCGTGCCCCAGGCCGCTGGAACCGCTCAGGGCGCAACTTACGATTCAAAGAAGAACGAGTTGACGCTGCACTCCGCCATCGACATTCAAACCGAGGGCACGGACCCGACTCATATTCAGGCGGAGCGCGGCAGCATCAGCAAGGAACCGCGCGTGCTGACGCTGGAAACCGTGCAGGTGGCAGGTAGCGAACGTAAGCTTCTGGCCAATCAGGCCGTCGTAAATCTCAGCGCGGATAATGCAATACAGCACGTGAACGCCACGGGAAACGTGCGCATGAGCGACGAGAGTGGAATGCGGGTGCGCTCGCCTCGCGCGGAGTTGCAGCTCGCCGCGCAGAATACCGTAGAGTCGGCGGTGTTTTCCGGCGGCGTCGATTTCGAGTCGGCGAAGCAGGCCGCCAACGGTCACTCCGGCGAGTTGCTGCTGTACTTCGTGCCCGGACACGCCAAGAAGCCGGGTAGCGCTTCCACACAGAGTAAGACTGTCGGTGCGCCCTCGGTTCTGCAGACTATTTATGCAAAGCGGGGAGTGATTCTGCGCCGCGCTCCACAGCAATCAGGAAAGAATCCCCAGGCATTTTCCATCACCTCCCCGGCCATGACTTTCGCCGTTGGCGACGGACGCCTTCTCGATTCGGCGCAGACCGAAGGGCCGGGTCAAATCGTGATGGATGCCACCAGCGCGAAGAATGCCGGCGAGCAGACGAAGATCGATGCACAGCGCTTCACGGCGCAGTTCGGCGACCGGAATCGCCTGAGCGCCGTGCATGGCACCGGAGCGGTTCGCGTCAACAGCCACGTTCCAGGGCAGCCCGAAAAGATAAGTACCAGTGACTCCATCGTGGCGCAGTTCACGCCTGCAGGCGAAGTCTCACGCGTCATCCAGGAAGGCAACTTCCGATTCAGCGAGGGACAGAGCTCAAAGAATGAGCCCGGCGGACGGACCAGCTTTGCCGACCGTGCCAGTTACTCTCCACAGGATGACGCACTGACCTTGCAAGGCAGTCCCCGTATCGTGGATGGCGGCATGACCGTTACTGCCGACAACGTCCGTTTGCTGCGACGAAGTGGCGAAGCCTTTGCACAGGGAAACGTGAAAACCACCTATAGCGAATTGAAAGTCCAGCCCAACGGCGCGTTGCTGGCGACTTCGGACCCGGTCCACGTAACCGCCCATGCCATGAACGCCCAGCAGTTGACGGGATTGGCACATTACACTGGAGGCGCGCGCCTCTGGCAGGCTTCGAATATCGTGGACGCGCAGACCATCGATTTTGATCAGAAGGCCCGTACCATCGTCGCGCAAGGCGATCGCAAACGTCCGGTGAGCAGTGTCTTCCTCCAGGTGGACGGCAAAGGCAAGGCTACGACCATGCTGGTGACCGCGCCCAAATTGAGCTACACCGATCACGAACGTCAGGCGCGCTACTCCGGTGGAGTCACGGCGCGCGGGGAGGATGCGGTAATGACTGCCGACCGCGTCGATGTGTTCCTCAACGCGGCCAGCGCCTCGCATGCGGGTGGTCCCAGCCAGTTGGATCACATCACGGCGAGCAAGCACGTCCTGGTTCAGCAGCAGGAGCGCCGCGCCGAAGGCGACCAACTGATATACACGGCCTCTGCCGGCAGTTTCGTGATGACCGGCGGGCCGCCAATGCTCAGTGATCCGGTGAATGGCACGATCCGAGGTGACGCGTTGACCTTCTTTAGTCACGATGATAGGGTGGTCGTCGAGGGCAACGGTTCCTCGCGAGCCGTTACGCGCACTCACGTTTCCCGCTAATGCAGACGCTTTCCACCGAAGAGATTGGCAAATCGTACCGCGGACGCCGCGTCGTTAACGGAGTCTCGCTGGCCGTCAATCGTGGTGAGGTCGTGGGACTGCTAGGTCCAAACGGAGCGGGCAAGACCACCAGCTTTTATATGATCGTCGGCCTCATTCCTCCCGACACGGGACGAATCATGGTTGGCGACGACGACATCACCGATGTCCCCATGTATCTGCGGGCTCGCAACTTCGGCATCAGCTATCTTCCGCAGGAGGCTTCGGTCTTCCGCAAGCTGACTGTTGAGGAAAACATTCTGGCCGTGCTGGAAACGCAAAGCTCCGGATCGCAGGAGCGCCGAGCCAAGATGGAGAGCCTCCTGGACCTGCTGGGTCTGGCTCACATCCGCAAGAATAAAGGCTACGCGCTCAGCGGTGGAGAACGCCGCCGGGTCGAAATCGCTCGCGCTCTATGCATCAATCCAAGTTACATCCTGCTTGATGAGCCGTTTAGCGGCATCGATCCTATAGCGGTGCTCGATCTTCAGAAGATAATCTTCACCTTGAAAGAGAGCGGGATCGGTATTTTGATCACGGATCACAATGTTCGCGAAACGCTTTCGGTGGTGGACCGGGCCTACATTATCAACGAGGGCCGCATCTTCCGGACCGGGACTCCCGAGCAGCTAGGAAACGATCCCGAGGTAAAAAGAGTCTATCTTGGCGAGAGTTTTACCCTGGTTTAGCGAATCCGCAGGGCCGCAATTTTTTATCTAAGCATTTTGATTGCCGAACTCCGGTGTGAAACGGACTTTCTTAGGTTAGAATCAGTCTGGGAAACATCCCCGCACTTTTAAAAGCATGGTATCTCTGCAGACAAAGCTGAATCTCAAGGTTACCCAGCGCCAAATCCTCACTCCAGGATTGGTGCAGATGGTCAGCGTCCTCGCGCTCAATAAACTCGAGCTCAAGGACATGATTAACGAAGAGATGGTCGAAAACCCGGTGCTCGATGAGTATTTGGAAACCGTGCCGACCATCGATGAGATTGCAGCCCGCGAAGAGCAGCGTGAGCGCGAAAGCGCAGCCGCCACTGCCGAAGAGCCCAAGACCACGCCGGAGGAGCGCGATCCCTTTGAAGAGGTCGATTTTGGCTCGTTTTTCAACGACTATCTCGATCCAGGGTACCGTAGCAATTCCGAGCTGGAGTCGATCGAAAAGCCGTCGTTTGAGAATTTCCTCTCCAAGCCGACCACCCTCACCGACCATCTGATGTGGCAACTCGGCGCCATGCGCGTGAAAGATGACGTGCTGGCCGCGGCAGAGTTGATCATTGGCAATCTGAGCGATGACGGTTATTTGCTGGCCACCGATGACGAACTGCTGGAATTGGGTGCGGGTTCGCTTAGCGTGCTCGACGGCGGCGCGGCTTTGGAACAGGAGTTGGGCGGGGTAGCCGGGAACTTGGCTGCGGATGCCGAGGCTACGGTGCGTCCCAAGCTGGTTCCCAAGTCCGAGCTTCCTTCAAAGGCGCTCTTTTGCCGCGATGCACTGCACGAAGCCATCGATCTGGTGCGTCAGATGGACCCTATCGGCGTTGCTGCACGCGACCTCCGCGAATGCCTGATGGCACAGGTCAAAGACCTGATGCGCGTCCATGACGAACGCGGTGGCGAGCCGGATATGCCGGAGCTGCTCGAAGACGCCATGGTGATCGTCGATAAGCATCTGCACCTGTTGCAAAACAAGCAGATTCGCGAAATTGGCCGCGCCATGAGCAAGAGCATGGAGCGCGTCGAGCGCTGCGTGACCCTGATCCGCACTCTTGATCCCAAGCCCGGCCTGCGCTACAACGTGCCCGAGACACGCCTCATTGAGCCCGATGTTGCCATCATCAAGCAGGGTGACGAGTACCTGGTCGTAATGAATGACGATGACATGCCGCAGCTTCGTCTGAACCCGACCTACAAGAAGATGCTCAGCCGCGAAGGCAATGAGAAGGACGTGCGCAACTACGTCAAGGAGCGCTACAAGTCCGCCATTCAGCTCATCAAGAACATCGAGCAGCGCAAGCAGACGATCCTCAAGGTCTGCTACGCCGTTATTGGACGGCAGACAGAGTTCCTCGATTTCGGCATCGACTATCTCAAACCGATGATGATCAAGGAAGTGGCAGAAGAGATCGGCGTCCATCCCTCGACGGTGAGCCGCGCTGTAGCCAACAAGTATGCGCATACTCCGCAGGGCGTATTTGAGCTCCGCTATTTCTTTAGCGAAAGCGTGAATGGCCCCGAAGGCGGAGCGACCTCGCTGCTGATTCTGAAGCGCAGGGTCAAAAAGCTGATCGAGGAAGAAGATCCCTCACGTCCGCTGACCGATGAACAGCTCACCCGCATTCTGCAATCTCAGGGAATCCAGGTGACACGTCGTACGGTGGCGAAGTATCGTGAGGACATGAAAATCCCCTCCACTCACCAGCGCCGGGTAAAGAAGTAATTCCTTTCCAGGTTCTTAACATTGGCAGCGCCTCTCCACATCTGATATAACCAAACGCCCATGGTAGTTTTCATGGAGCGAGGCGGGGGCGCGTGCCTCCGTGTCGGTTGGTTACAGGGCCAATCAATTTATGCCGATACTTATCGGTGTTGGTCCTGAAAGTGTGCACACCCCAGCACAGAACGCTGGACGGTTCCAAGGAGGGGAATTCGAATGAACGTGGATTACACCGGTAGGCAATTCGACATCACTCCCAAGATTCGCAAGGAAGTCGAAGCAGGACTGGCGAAGCTTGTAAAGATTGTGGGCGAGAACTGTAGCAGCAAGGTGATTTTGACCGCCGAAAAGCAGCGTCGGATCGCCGAGATCACGGTAACTCGACGGACCAAGAAGTTAGTAGGCCATGGCGAAGCCACCGACGTTCTCGTCGCCATTGACGAGGCGCTTGAACACATTGAGAAGCAGGCTCTCAAGCTGAACACGCGCAAGCGCGACGGCAAGCGCGCCGAGAAGCCAACCTGGAAGCGTGAGGCTCCCGAACCGGAGTTGCCGATTGCGGTCGGCGTTTCGGCCGTCACGGCCGTTCCCGTGGTGGTACACAAATTTCCGGCGAAGCCCAAGATGACCGAAGCTCACCTGGTGAAGAGTCAGGAGTCAGTGGCACTGCAGCCCATGACGATTGAAGAAGCTGTAAAAGAGTGTGAATTCCGAGATCGCGGTGTATTCATCTTCCGAGATAAGAAAGGTATCGTGCGTGTGCTGCATCGTCGTAAGGACGGAAAGCTGGAGCTGATCGAAGTTCCCTAAACGCTCCTGAATGGGGCGGTGCCGAACAGAGTTTCCGATGAGCGTGTGCCCGGGGTGAACATATCCCAAGGTGCATGCTCATTTTCTTTCAGGAGCAAATTTTGGCGCACAAGAGCTCCTCCCGGTGATTCGAGTTACTCAGGTAGTACGCTTAACCTTTCTCCAGATCACCTTCTACTGCTAAATTACGTTATGGCTCGAACGAATCGCAAACCTCGCTCCAGGAAAACTCCACAGCCGGTAACTCCGGAACCGGAGCGAAAGAATACGGGCGGCAAAGCCAAGCTGGTGATGATCACCGGACTGAGCGGCTCAGGCAAGATCACTGCGCTTAAAGTTTTTGAGGACATGGGCTACTACTGCGTGGACAACCTGCCCGCAGAGTTGATTCCAAGCTTTGCCCAGCTCATTGAGGATTCCCGCGATAACAAGAATGCAGCCATTGTTATCGATATCCGCGAGGGCAGTCGCCTGGAGCAACTCCCGGCAATCATCGGCGACTTGAAGAAGAAGCTTGACGTTACTCTGATCTACCTCGACACCAGTGACAAAGTGCTGGTGCGCCGCTTCAGTGAAACTCGCCGTCCTCATCCGCTCGGCTCCGTTGACTCGGTGCCGACCTCGATCATCAGCGAGCGCCGCCGGTTGGAGCCGATCCGCAACATCGCGGATTTGGAGATCGATACCTCGAAGTTCAATGTCCACGAATTGCGCACGCACTTGGTCGATCTTTTCCAGAGCAGCGGTGAAGAGCGCCAGCCGCTGTTGATTTCTACCTTGAGCTTTGGTTTCAAGAGCGGTGTGCCGGAGAGCGCGGACCTGGTCTTCGACGTCCGATTCCTGCCCAACCCACATTTCATCCCTGAGTTCCGTCCCTACACCGGCAAGCACCCGCAGGTAGCAAAGTACATTCGCTCGTTTCCGCAAACGCAGGAGTTCATCAACAAAGTGATGGACCTGTTACTCTTCCTGCTGCCGCACTACATGGCGGAAGGGAAAAGCTATCTGACCATCGCCTTTGGCTGCACTGGAGGCCAGCACCGCTCCGTATTCATGGCTGAGGAGATCAAGAAACGACTAGCGAAAGCGGATTTCCGCGTCAAGGTCGAGCACCGCGACTGCCCAAGATAGCGGTGGTCGGCGAGGGTGAAAATCGAATTGGGATTGATGTGGCTCATTCAACTCATTGAATCATTTGGCTGAAAATGTCTTGAACCGCCTTATTCTTGCGAAAATAGTTCATCGAATAGAGCTGGGATTTAAGTCGGCCCAAGGTGTTTGAATTAAGC
>DATLJC010000037.1:0-63349 GCA_035539055.1 Saccharimonadales bacterium (SeqCode)
AAGACGATAGCGGACTCGCGGCATACGACGGCACAAGCTCCGCAATCGGTACACTGTTCCTCATCGATTTCGAGGTGCTGGCGGCGATTGGCCGGAAAGGCGGCGGCTGTGTGTACACAGTCGTAAGGGCATGCATCCTGACAGAGCGTATCGGTGCCAGAGCATTTCGACGTGATCTTGTATGGCATAAATCCTCCGTTAACTTGAAAAGCTGAGATTCCTTGTGGAAGTTCCGTTTTGAGCAGAGCTTCGCGAAACCAACGCGACTGCTTAATACCCGTCAGGGGCGTTTAGCGAGCGGACGCAACCAGACGGCCTGGCCGAGGGCGACGAGGCTCATGGCGTTGTAGGCTCCGGCATAGACGATGGCTTTTTCGGGACAGGCGATGGCGCAGGCTCCGCAATCGACACAGAACTGGGCATCGATGATGAAGTGATTCCTGCCGTTGGCTGGTGTTGTGGCGTCGGGCTCGACGCAGTTGTAAGGGCAGACATCGTTGCAGATCGTGTCTTTGCCAGAACATTGCGATGTGATCCTGAACGGCATAAACATGCTCCTTTGGCCCTGGGCTTCGATAACCAACGGTTACGTTGAACCGTTCCTTCGAAGCTCTTTCGCGTTCGGCCGTTTGGAAGTTACGCCTTGGGAAAGGCACGTCGATTGCCACTTTGGGACGTGCGGAAGTGAAGCGATAAGTCACACAAAGCAGGGCGCTGAATTAGATTGGGAAAAGTTAGAACGGCAGAAATGCCAAATGACGTGACAACTGGTGGCCACGAGCCGACAATATAGTGTCACGTCGCAATTTCAAGAACTCGAAGCTGGGTTATGGAAACCTCTGAACAGTCAGGCCGGGAATCAGTGAATGCAGAAGTTCTGGCGCGGGATCGTGAACATCTGCGACTGCTGCTGGAGGTGAACAACGCTCTGGTTTCAAACCTGGAGTTGCCTTCCCTGTTCCATGCTATTTCAGCGGCGATTGGCCGTGTGGTTCGTCACGATTACTCCAGCCTGTGTTTGTATGACGGTGCGCACGATGAATTCCGCATACACGCGCTCGACTTTCCGGATGGCAAGGGACTGCTGCACGAACAGATCGTTTTTAAAGTAACGGGGTCTCCGACGGGACTCGCATTCATCGAGCGCAAACCATTGGTGGTGGACAACCTCTACGAAGAACAATTTCCGAACGACGTGACGGGCTGGCTTCTGAAAGAAGGAATCAAGTCGGCATGCTGGGTTCCACTGCTGAGGGGAAGCCGCTGCCTGGGAGTACTGTGCGTGGGCAATCGCGCTCCATCGACCTTTGACCAGGAAAATATGGAGGCGCTATCGACGGTGGCGGGGCAGATCGCCATTGCGGTGGAAAATGCGCTGGCATTTCGCGAGATTCGCGAGCTGAAAGAACAGTTGGCGAAGGAGAAGACTTACCTGCAGGAGGAGATTCGGGCGGAACACCACCCGGCGGACATGGTGGGCGAGAGTCCGGAATGGCGGCAGGTGCTGGAGCAGGTTGAGACAGTGGCTCCGACCGATGCGGGCGTGCTGATTACCGGGGAGACGGGAACGGGCAAGGAGATGGTTGCGCGCGCCATTCACGACAAGAGCGAGCGGCGGGAGCACACGTTTGTGAAGATCAACTGCGCGGCGGTGCCGACGGGGCTGCTGGAAAGCGAGTTGTTCGGGCACGAGCGGGGAGCGTTCACGGGGGCGATCACACAACAGATTGGACGATTTGAACTGGCGCACAAGGGCACGCTGCTGCTGGACGAAATTGGAGACATTCCGCTGGAGTTGCAGCCGAAGCTGCTGAGGGCGCTGCAGGAACAACAGTTCGAACGGCTGGGAAGTTCGCGGACGATCAAGGTGGATGTAAGGGTGATCGCGGCGACGAATCGGGATCTTGCAGAGCTGATGGAACAGAGGCAGTTCAGGCAAGACCTTTACTATCGGCTGAATGTCTTTCCGATTTCGCTGCCGCCGCTATCGGGGCGGCGCTCGGATATTCCGTTGCTGGTGAAGTATTTCGTTAAGAAGTATGCGGTCCGCATGAGGAAGAGGATCGATGTGATTCCGGCGGATGTGATGGATTATCTGACGCTGTGCGAGTGGCCGGGAAATATTCGCGAACTGGAAAATTTCGTCGAACGTTCGGTAATCGTTTCGCGAGGGACCACGCTGCAGGTTCCGCTGACGGAGTTGCGCAAGGCTCCGCCGCGGGTGAATCCTGAGACGCTGGAGGCGAAAGAGCGCGAGTACATAGTGAAGGTGATGCGCGACTGCAATGGCGTGATTGGCGGCGCGAATGGAGCAGCAGTGCGGCTGGGACTGAAGCGCACTACGCTGAATGCGCGGATGCGCAGGCTGGGGATCTCACGCGAAGAGCTGTGAGTCATCCTGTGACTGATGCTTAACAGAGAAGAAGTTCAAGAGCTCGCGGGATGGTGGATTGCCGGGTCCCCACATATGCCAAAGGAAGGCATATGTGGGCCACCTGTCAATTCTTAATACTTATTTCTGATACTTGTTCCTAATACTTGCTGAGTTTCTGGATGGCGGCGAAGATGTCGTCGGCTTGCGGCAGAATGACATTTTCGATTTCAGGCTGATAGGCGACGAAGGTGTCCTTGGCGGCTACGCGCTGCACGGGAGCGTCGAGTTTATCGAAGAGCTCACTGCCGATCCGGGCGGCGATTTCAGCGCCGTAGCCCCAGCTCTGCATGTCTTCATGCACGATGAGGACACGGCTGGTTTTGCTGACGGATTTGGCGATGGCCTCGAAATCGTAGGGGTTCAGGGTGCGGAGGTCGAGCACCTCGACGGAAATTCCGTGCTCGCGCTCGATGCGTTGAGCGGCTTGCAGAGAGCGCGGGACGGTGGCTCCGTAGGTGACGATGGTGATGTCGGTTCCCTCTTTCCAGATGCGCGCCTTGCCGAATGGAATTGTGAAATCCGGGCCAGGATAGGGAGCGCGTCCGAAGGGTTCGCGGTAGAGACGCTTGTGTTCGAGGAAGAGCACGGGATCGTCGCAACGGATGGCGGTGCGAAGAAGGCCGGCGGCGTCGAGCGCGTTGGAGGGAAACACAACGTGCATGCCGGGAGTATGCGTAAAGATGCTTTCGCCGCACTGTGAATGGTAAACGGCTCCGCCGGTGAGATAGCCTCCGATGGCGACGCGGACCACGGCTGGGCAGGAGAACGCACCGTTGGAGCGCCAGCGGATGAGCGGCAGTTCATTGCGAAGCTGGTGCATGGCTGGCCAGATGTAATCGAAAAACTGAATTTCGACGACAGGCTTGAGTCCGCGGGTGGCCATGCCGACGGCGCGGCCAACGATGTTGGCTTCGGCAAGCGGCGAGTTGAAGACACGATCAGAACCGAACTCGCGCTGGAGGCCGGCGGTGAGTTTGAAGACTCCACCTTTGCCTTTTAGTTTCTTGTCTTCGAGATACTCCTCGTTGGAGCAGTCGGCAACGTCCTCGCCAAAGATCAGGATGCGCTCGTCGCGCTTCATCTCGTCACGCAGGCAGGTGTTGATGAGGTCGGCCATGGTGCGGTCGCCGCCTTCGGAGACGGGCGCGGATTCAAAGTTCGGAGCGCCGGGCTGGAGGTCTTCGGAGTAGACGTGGAGGGCGTAGCTGGATTTCTCAGGGAAGGCGGCGTCAAGCGCGGCATCGGAAGCGGCTTGCACTTCGGCATCGACTTCGCGCTGCAACTTCTGCGCGGAGGCGGTATCGAGAATGCCTTCGGCGATGAGGAATTTCTGGAAGCTGGCGATGGGGTCGCGCTCGGCATCCTTCTTGCGCTCGATCTCGGGACGATAGAGCTTTTCGTCATCGGAGAGCGAGTGAGAGTAGGGACGGATGACGTGTCCATGCACGAGGGCAGGCCCTTTGCCGGAGCGGACGTGCTCGACGGCGCGGCCCATGGCAGCGTAGCTCTGGAGCAGATCGGTGCCGTCGCACTCTTCGAAATGGAAGTTGGGGAAGTTGGCGACGAGGTGGCTGATGTTGCCGCCCGGGGTTTGATACTTCACGGGGACGGAGATGGCGTAGCCGTTGTCTTCGACCAGGTAGAGGACCGGCAACTTGAGGCTGGAAGCGGTGTTCAGCGACTCCCAGAATTCACCCTGGGAGGTAGTTCCCTCTCCGGTGGAAACGTAGGTGACTTCGTCCTGGTGATGCTGCACGTCCTTGAACTCGCGATAGTCACCTGAGACCTTGGCGTCAGCAGTGGGATGCTGGGTGAGGTAACGCGCAGCCTGGGCGCAGCCTACAGCTTGCAGGAACTGAGTTCCGGTGGGCGACGAGGTGGTGAAGATGTTGTGCTCGCGGCTACCCCAGTGAGACGGCATCTGGCGGCCTCCGGAGGCGGGATCGTCGGCGGCACCGACGGCCTGCAGGAGTTGAGCTTGCGGGGTGACTCCGAGGGCAAGGCAGAGGGCGCGGTCGCGATAGTAGGGAAAAAACCAGTCGTAGGCAGGGCGCAGGTGAGCGGCGGCAGCAACGAGAAGAGCTTCGTGTCCGGCGCAGGAGATCTGGAAAAAGATCTTCTGCTGGCGCTTGAGCATGATTTCGCGGTCGTCGATGCGCCGCGACAGGTACATGAGCCGGTACATCTCGATCAGTTGTCGCGGGACTAGTCCTTCGTAAGTCTTTTCTATTGTGGTTTGTGGCTCGCTCTGCGCTACTTTCAACGACATTCCGATTCCTCTTGTAAATCCAGGGCCGCTCCAGTTGGATGCGTGGCCAAATGACAATTGTAAACGAAAGCCAGGGAGCGTCTGCCCCTTCACCGGCCTGCGAATATACTGGAACTGAGATGATTCAGATTACGAGACCGATTCCAGCCAAAGAAATAAAACTGCTTCTCTGGGACCTTGACGGCACGCTGGTGGATAGCGAACTCGACCTGGCCCACTCCATCAACGCCATGCTGCGGCACTTGAAGCGTCCGGAGCTGCCGATTGAAGTGGTGGCCAGCTACATTGGCGATGGCGCTCCGATGCTGGTAAGGCGCTCGCTGGGCGATCCTCAGAACGAGGGGCTGGTGAAAAGCTCGCTGGAATATTTCATGAGTTATTATCGCGAGCACTTATTGGACAACACCAAGGTGTATCCGGGGGTGCTGGATACTCTGACGGCCATTACGGAGCGCAGCCAACTGAAGATGGCGGTGCTTACGAATAAGCCAATCAATCCGTCGCGAGGGATTTGCGATGGACTGAAGCTTTCTGGCTTTATGTCGCAAATCTATGGCGGCAACAGCTTTCAGACGAAGAAGCCGGACCCACATGGGGCGGTCACGTTGCTGCAGGAATATGGCACCGCGCCGAACGAGGCCATCATGATTGGCGATTCGCAGAATGACGTGCTGACGGCGAACAATGCAGGGATGTATTCCGTTGGCGTGAGCTACGGGCTGTCGCCGGAGTCGCTGAAGATTCATCCACCGGATGTGATGATCGACCGTCCTGAAGAATTGCTGGAAGTGCTGAAACTAGGGGCCTAGCCGGTACCGGGGAAGGTATATCCCGTGAGAACGAGGAAGAGAAGAATCGATGGCGGGCTGAAAAGCTTGAGGCCGCACGGGAGACTTGGGCATTGCGGGGGTCCTTCGTCTTCGGCTCAGGATGACTCTCTCAACACGTGGCAGACACATCTACTTAGGAACAGCTCTGGTCGGTTCCGGCACCAAAATCCTTTCTGGATAAGAGCAGCGATTGTTCGGTATAAAGGTATGTCGCGGAAATCTGCTTTTTAGCACCGCCGGTGGGTTGCCGCACGAGGGCTTCTCTGCGTACGTGGTCTATCCGCATTGATCGTTCTTATAAATTTCTGGAGTACTCATACATGTACAAGATCGTCGATGCCCGAAGTGTGGGCTTCAAAATCAAGCAGTTCGTTATCGAGGCGCCGCGAATCGCACGTAAGCAGCGGCCGGGACAATTCGTCATCTTACGCCTGCATGAGCAGGGAGAACGCATTCCTCTTACGATCAAGGCTTCAGACCCTGAGGCGGGAACAATCACAATCGCGGTACAGGCGATTGGCAAGACTACTTCGCTGATGAGCTGCCTGGAAACGGGTGACTACATTCTGGATATTGTCGGGCCGCTGGGACAGCCTTCGGAGATCGAGAAGTTTGGGACGGCCGCGATTATCGCGGGGAGCGTGGGGACGGCTATGGCTCTGCCGACGGCGATTGCGCTGAAAGAGGCGGGCAATCACGTGATCTTTATCGAAGGCGCTCGCAACACGGAGATGGTGGTGTTCGAGGATGAAGTGCGCAAGGCCAGCGATGAGACCTACATCATGACCGACGATGGCAGCTACGGGGAAAAAGGGCTGGTCACGAAAAAACTGAATGACTTGCTCGGCGATGGACGAAGGATCGACCACGTGCTGGCTGTTGGTCCGGTACCGATGATGCGCGCGGTGGCACAGGTTACGGGGTCGCTTGGCATTAAGACGATGGTGAGCTTGAACTCGATCATGGTGGACGGTACGGGAATGTGCGGCGGCTGTCGCGTGCTGCTGGGAAACCAGAGCAAGTTCGCATGCGTGGACGGTCCGGAGTTCGACGCATCGATGGTGAACTTCGAAGTGCTGATGCAGCGCAACATGATTTATCGCGAGAAAGAATGCGAGTCGCTGAAGCGGTTTGAAGAGAACAAGGCTCAGGAGTTGGAGCAGCTTCGGTCGCAGTTTGCTGGGCTGGAGGCGAGCCATGTCTGAGATGAATACTCTTCCGAATCACGAGCGCATGAAGATTTCGCGGACGCAGATGCCGGAGTTGGACCCGACGGTACGCAGCAGAAACTTCGAGGAAGTGAACTGCGGACTGATGGTGGCCGATGCACAGACGGAAGCGACACGCTGCATTGCGTGTGCGAAGCCGGGATGTGTGATGCAGTGTCCGGTGGGAGTGAAGATTCGCGAGGTTGTGGACCTGATTTATGCAGGCAACTACCTGTCGGCGGCGGCGAAGATTCGCGAAGACAATGCACTGCCGGCGATTACGGGACGCGTGTGTCCGCAGGAAAAGCAGTGCGAAGGCGGATGTGTGCTGGGCAAGAAGGGCGACTCGATTGCCATTGGGAATCTGGAACGCTTTGCTGCGGATTTTGAGCGCAGCAGCGGACAGACCGGTTTGCCGGTGAACGCTCCGGCGACAGGCATGAGCGTAGCGATTGTGGGCAGCGGTCCGGCGGGACTGTCGGCGGCTGGAGACTTGATCCAGAAGGGCCACAGGGTGCGCGTGTTTGAGGCGCTGCATGAACTGGGCGGCGTGCTGGTGTATGGCATTCCTGAGTTCCGGCTGCCGAAGGCGATTGTGCGCGGCGAGGTGGACAACCTGCGCAAGATGGGCGTGGAGTTTGAAACGAACGTCGTGGTTGGCAAGAGCGTGACCATTGACGAGTTGATGCGGGACGAGCAGTACGACGCCGTGTTTGTGGCTACGGGCGCGGGGTTGCCGAAGTTCATGGGCGTTCCGGGCGAACACCTGGACGGCGTGTACTCGGCCAATGAGTTTTTGACGCGAGTGAATCTGATGAGGGCATATCAGCCGGATGAATACGACCAGCCGGTGTATGACTGCCGCGACCGAAACGTGATTGTCGTAGGCGGCGGTAACACGGCAATGGACGCGGTGCGGATGGCTCGGAGGCTGGGCGCGAAGACGGCAACGCTGGTTTATCGGCGCTCAGAGGAAGAGATGCCGGCGCGAATCGAAGAGGTGAAACACGCGCGGGAAGAGGGCGTGGAGTTCTGCATGTTGACGAACCCGCTGGAGTTTGTGGGAACCGAAAAAGGCTGGCTGACTGGGGCTCGCTGTGTGCGCATGGAGTTGGGCGCTCCGGATGCAAGCGGTCGGCGCACTCCGGTGGAGATTGCGGGATCGGAGTTTGTGCTTCCTGCGGACCTGGCGATTATTGGGCTGGGGACTACGGCGAATCCGCTGATTCAAAGCACTACGCCGGATTTGAAGACCAATTCGCGGAATTACATTTCGGCAGATACGGAAACGACACGAACTTCGAAGCGTGGAGTATTTGCGGGAGGAGATATCGTCACCGGAGGAGCTACGGTGATTCTGGCAATGGGCGCGGGGCGGAAGGCTGCGGCGTCGATTCATGATTTTCTGACTACTGGGGTGTGGGAGACGGTAGCAGCGGAGTAGGGAGCAGGTTTCTCAAGGTTTCAAAGTTTCGCAAGGCTGAAGTTCAAACCCGCAGGTCATCTATTTCCGAGCCAGCGTTGTGGCCAGCATGAGGGGGTCGTCGCCGATCATGCCGTCAACTCCAGCTTCGATCAATCGGCGCATCATGGCTGGGCGGTTCACGGTCCAGGTTAATACCTGTTTGCCTTCGGCGTGGAATTGACGAACACGCGAGGGAGTCACAAGTCGAGCGCTGGGCTTCACGTATTGAATTGGGAGTTCGAGCCATGCCCTGGAGCGGGGCATACGGTCGAAGATGAAGGCCAGGGGCAGCGTGGGATCAATTCGATAGATATCCGACAAGATGCGTTGACGGAATGATGAAATGACGAATCCACGCGCGGGACGATACCGACGCAGCAATGCAGCCACCTGTGTTTCGAGGCCGGGCACCTTTAGCTCGATATCGATCCAACTGACGAGAGCGTAGCGGGCCAGAACCTCTTCGAGGTGGCACAGGTCAATGACCGGACGGCGCGGCAGACGGCGAATTAAGGAACAGCGCTCGCGCAGGCTGGAGTAAAGCTGACGCGAGATAAAGCGGCCACGCAGACGGGCATCATGCCAGATAATGGGAATGGCATCGGCGGTGCGCCTTACGTCAAGTTCGAATCCATCGCAGCCGCTCTCCAACGCATAATCGAACGCGGCAAACGTGTTCTCCATGAATTCGCCGCGACAACCTCGGTGTCCCAGCAGTAGCATTCGCCTATTGTCCAACCCTGGTCCGATTTGACTCCGCGAATCGATAACACGGCTTCTTCAAGTTCGTATTGAACGCCGCAACTAATCCAAATCGAAGTCGCGCAGGAAAGGCTTCGACATGTCGGGTGCTTCCTTGGCTTTCTTAACGGCTTCGGCGAACTTTTTCTCCAGCAGGTCGGATTTGTTCTTCTCAGCCTCAACCGACTGGCGGAAAATGGATTCCTTGCGCACATCTCCTTCGCGCATGGCACGAGCGGCGGCTTCCATATCGGCAAATGTTCTGGCGACCGGCTTCGGAGTATGCGCAATCACCGCGCGGGTCACGGGATCGACTCGCAGTGTCGCTTCGCAGCAAGGGCACATCACTTCGAAACCGATTTCGGGCGCGGAATTCTTCTGTTTCTTCGACATAACGCTCCATGGTAGCACTACCCGCGAAAGAACTGCCGGAACGAATATCCAGGGCTGCACTCGGCACGCCATCTCCTGGCATCTGCGCGCGATGGAAGGAGCAGGCCTGACTGACGAGTTGCCCCTCCCTCGAACCGATCGGCTAAGAACCGCTCGCCTGAAAACTGCTCTCAAGCCGAATGATCTGGTGTCCAGGACACTGCGGAGCGGCGGCCTTCTTCAACTCCGTAATCAGCTCCGGTCCGTATTGCGCAAGAAAGTAGATACCGGGAAGCACGCGTTCCTGAAGCTCTTTATGCGGGAATAGTTCGGTCAGGACTCGATGCGCATCTTTGATGAGCGATTCACTCTGCCGCAGCTCTGCCCTTGCCGCTTTGCTTCCGATTTTCGATAGCTGATAGAGCATCTTGCGCTCGCTGCGCGAGGCGGCATCCACCAGCGTCGGGTCGAGCTTTCGAAGTTCTTCGCGCAACTCTGCAAGGTTCGCTTCCAACGACTCTTTTGTACTTTGCAACGCATTCCGCAACCCGGGGGCGAGCACACGAGAGGCCAGCAGTTCACATACGCGCTCGCTGCCGTGAAACAGATCGCTGAAGCTGAGGCGGTAGCGCACGAGCAGATCGCTCATTGTGGAATTGACAATGGTCGCGGAAAGACGTGGCATCACCGGGGTCGTGCGTCCGAGGAGCTTTTCGTACACTACGCCTGCCTGCGCAAAATAGGCGATTTCGGCAGGTCCCCCGAAGTACACGGCGGTCGGAAAGAGATAATCCTGCACCACCGGACGCAGGAGCACATTAGCGCTGAACTGCTCCGGATGGGCGCTGATCCTATCCAGCATCTCTCGGCGCGGGACACGTTGCGCGCCAAGCATGAACTCCTCACCCGCGAGGTGGAGCACGGTGCGCCGGTTGCTTTCGAGGGAAAACAGAAGGGTGGACTCCGGCGTAACCCGAACCTGCTCGTGGTATCCCGCCTTGTGCAGCGCCTTGCCACGCTCAAGCAGTGCCTGATCGAGTTCCTCGGCGCGCTCGGCGGCGGCGCTGAATAACGGCTGCACAATGGCGTGAAGATCATTGTCGAGCGGATCGACTAAAACCATTCCAGTACCGGACATGATCCGCGTAAAGAGCCGTGCGAAGGCCGAGCCGTAGGTTTCCCCGAGGCGATAGCTTTCACGCAGCGCATCGCTGACCCATCCCGGTCCAAGCAGGGCCGTGGCCCGCTCGACCATAGCCGTCATCCGCGCGTCCAAAGCGATGGAGCCCACGGGAGCGTCCGAACCGTTCTGCCCAGCGGAGGTCAGCTTCTCCAGTTCGCACCCGTTTGGAAGGGTTACGCTAGCGATCTCTTCCAGATCGTGATCTTCGGTAGCCAGCCAGAAAATGGGAATTGCGGGAATCCCCTCCGCCGAAAGTTCCTCTGCCATCTGCAGGGCTGATGCGGCTTTGAGGATTGAGTACAGTGGACCGCCAAAGACTCCTACCTGCTGTCCGCTGATACAGGCAACCGCACCCTTCCGAAATTTCTCGATGGAAGCCATGGCTGCGTCAGAGGCGCCCCAACGGCGGTTCTGCTTCTCGAGTACGTCGGCCACCTTCGCGCGCCTTTCGGCGGGAAACTGCAGAGTGCGGGCGTGCTCCAGAACGGCCTGCGAATGAGGCCGATGTTGGTAGAAGGAGGCTACTTTGTCGTATTGAAACAAAAAATCCAAGAAAAGGCGGGAGTTGTGAGGGATCGCCGTGAACGGCATACACTCGGTCTTCACTCGGCCACCTCAGTACATTTACACAACTCAAACATGCAAGCCACTTCCTCTTTCCTTATTGTCCGCACGCAGATAGACCTTCCACGAATTGGATGTTGCGCAAAATCGCACGATGCACCGAGCCGAAATTAGCGAAAGGCCATCGCGGAGTCTCACGCTTTCACCCTGAACCATGATTGTATTCGAAACTTGGCGCCTCGAAACTTGAACCTCGAAACTCACCGAACTTACCAATTTTCTTATACTCTGGCTCGCACGAGTTCCATTCTGCCTCTAATAGATCAATGACGCTTCTTCTCGCTACGCCAATTGTGCGCTCGTTCTGGATGATTGTGCGTCGCTTTGGCGCATTCGTCTTTTTTCCACTGGGGTTGCTGGATATGTCCGTCCTTCCGGCACCGGGTAGCTTCGATGCTCTTTTGATTGTGCTCACGGCATCACATAAAACCCTTTGGTGGTACTACGCGCTCATGGCGACGGGCGGTTCGGTGGTGGGTGCCTGGCCCACGTTTCGCATCGGACGCAAGAGCGGCGAAGAGGCGCTCGAAAAGAGGCTGGGGGCGTCGCGTTCAAAGAAGATTTTTTCAGCTTTCCATCGCTGGGGCTTCTGGTCAATGTTGGTAGGGGCGCTGGCTCCGCCTCCCATGCCGGCATCCGCGTTTGTGATGACCGCGGGAGCCCTGAAGTATCCCTGGCAGAAGTTCTTACTGGCTTGGACCCTGGGACGGGTGGTACGGTTTGGCGCTGTGGCGTGGATCACGGAACGTTATGGTAACCACCTCTTCCGCTGGTTCCGGGGCTACTATGGGCCTGCGCTATGGACCGTCGGGGTGGCCGGACTCGCCGGAGGAGCTGCCGCACTTTGGTTTTACATCCGCGAACGTCGTCGACATGACTCGGAAAAGCAAAATCAGCCGCAACATCGGGCAGCGTAGAAGTGAATATTCACATCGTACCCCTTGGGATTTCCACGTCCTCACTAAGGAGCCAACTATGAAGAAGCAGTATTTCGTGCTTAGCCTTCTGCTTGCACTAGCCGTTGCAGTGCAGACTTCGATCGCGCAAACCGCGACCGCCACGCAAGGCGACCAGTCGAAAAGCGCCATGCAAAGCGCGGGCGACTCGACCAAGAACGCCGCCAAAAGCGCTGGTTCCGCCACAAAACACGGCACCATTGCTCTCTCTGATAAGGTCAGGGACAAAATCGACGTCAATAGCGCCAGCAAAGATGATCTGATGAAGTTGGAAGGCGTTGGAGACGTGACCGCCGACAAGATCATTGCAGGACGCCCATACAAGACGAAAACCGAACTCCTGAACCGGAAGATCGTCAACAAGGCGACCTACTCCAAAATCAGCGACAAGCTCGTCGCTCATGCGCCGAAAAAACCGAGCGCCGCAAAGTAGTCGCACACCTTCATTCAGGCCGCGCCGAGGTTCAAGGGGGCGCGGCCTGGCTGCTGATATCGTCTCATGGCAATGAGGGGCACGGTATTCTACAATTCCTTCAGCCTGCATCCCCCGCTTCCGGTATCATGGAAGTGTATGAGCCTTAGCCGCGAACAAGCTCTGGATATGTTCCGCTCCGATGACCTGATCGGCATCGGCATGGAAGCCGATGCCATCCGCCGCAAATTGCATCCCGACGGCATCGTCAGCTACATCATCGACCGCAACATCAACTACACGAACATCTGCACGGAGTACTGCTCCTTCTGCGCTTTCTATGCGCCGGTGAAGGGGCCAGGGCGGGAAAAAGGATACCTGCTCGACTTCGACAAGATCTACGAAAAGATCGCCGAGACCGTGGAGATGGGTGGCACCGGTGTGCTCATGCAGGGCGGGATCAATCCCGATCTGAAGATCGACTGGTTCGAATCACTCTTCCGTGGAATCAAGGAACGCTTCCCGCAGGTGCATCTGCACTGCCTCTCTGCCAGTGAAATCATCGGCATTGCGGAATACAGCGAACTGTCAATCGCAGAGACGATACGTCGGCTGAAAGACGCCGGACTGCAATCGATCCCCGGTGGCGGGGCGGAGATTCTGGATGACGAAGTGCGCTCAAAGATTGCGCGCCTGAAATGTACCACGCAGGATTGGATCGACGTGCATCGTGCCGCGCATAAGCTGGGGATGAAGACCACGGCGACCATGATGTTCGGCGTAGGAGAGACCGAGGAACACCGCGTCAACCACTTCCAGCGTATCTACGATCTGCAGGAAGAAACGGGCGGCTTTACTGCTTTCATTCCCTGGACCTTCCAGCCGAAACATACGGCGCTCGGTGGGCGTGGCTGGCCGGAGTCAACAGCTGTCGAATATTTGAAAACGCTCGCGATCTCGCGCATCTTCCTCTCCAACTTCCCCAATGTGCAGTCAAGCTGGGTAACTCAGGGATTGAAAGTCTGCCAAATGGGATTGCGCTTTGGCGGAAACGATGTGGGTTCGGTGATGCTGGAGGAAAATGTGGTGAAAGCCGCGGGAACCAGCAATTGCACGACCGAGGAAGAGTTGCGGAGGATCATTCGCGATGCCGGGTTCCGGCCTATTCAGCGAGACACGCTGTATCGCACTTACTTCCTGAACTAGCTTCAAATTCTGAATGGCCTATGAAAATATGTGGCGCGTGAGTTTAAAATCACGCGCCACATTCATTTCGCACCGATAAGAGCCTTCTAAAGCGACCGCATGGCAGCGCGATCAGGTTCAGGAGCACCTACCCTGACACGGAGATCCTTCGGTATGAAGAAGAAGGTAATCACAGCGCCAATCAGCAACATTCCAGCAATGATGTACAGAGCGGCCGATTTGTCTGCGGAGATCAGCTTTGCCCAGATCGGAACATTCGGCCCCACATACCCGCCAAGATTTCCGACTGAGTTCACAATGCCGATACCCGCGGCAGCGGCTGTTCCGGCCAGGAATGCCGAGGGCAACGGCCAGAACAACGGCATGGCGCCGATAACTCCCAACGTCGCGATTGACAGGAAGATGATGGCCAGAACAGGGTTTGCGGCGAATACTCCGCTCAAAACCAGGCCCGCGGCCCCCGCGCATACTGTGAATACATAATGCAGCCGCCGCTCTCCCGTTTTATCGGAATGATTGCTAAGTAGGATCATTCCAATCACGGCCACGCCATAGGGTATGGCTGTAATCAGTCCCACTCCCAGATATCCTTTAATGCCGAACGCTTTCACGATTGTCGGCAGCCAGAACGCTATTCCGTAAAGGCCGATCATCAGCGTGAAGTAGATCGTGCAAAGCACCCACACCTTGATGCTCTTAAACGCATCCAGAACGCTGACTTCCGTCTTGTGCTTGTCTTCCGCGACAAGGTTTCTGGCAAGCAGCGCCTTCTGTTCGGAAGTGAGCCACTTTGCCTCTTGAATACTGCTGTCGAGATAATAGATGACCCAGAAGCCCACGATAATTGACGGAATGCCTTCGGAGAGGAATAGCCATTGCCATCCGGCCAGTCCGCCCAACCCCGACATCACGTCCATGATCCAGCCAGAGATGGGATTGCCTATAACACCGGAAACAGCGATGGCCGCAACGAACCATGCAGTGCGCGTCGCACGCATTCTGGAGGGATACCACAAGGTCAAATAGAAGATAACTCCGGGAAAGAACCCGGCTTCGGCGATACCGAGAAGGAATCGCAGCGCATCGAAAGAAGCTTCGCCTTTTACGAAGATCATGCAGGCCGAGACGATGCCCCACGTGATCATGATCCTGGCTATCCACTTGCGCGCTCCGAACTTTTTAAGTAACACGTTGCTGGGAACTTCAAAGAAGAAGTATCCGATGAAGAATATCCCGGCCCCCGTGGCAAAGGCTGCGTCGCTCAGAGACAACGCTTTGAGCATCTGCAGTTTGGCAAAGCCAACGTTCACGCGGTCAAGATAGGCGAGGATGTAGCAGAAAAAAAGGAATGGAATTAATCGCAAGTCGACTTTGTGATAAGTTCTCTTTTCAAGATTGCTGTCGGAATTCATACTGCGGACCTCAGCTTTCGCAGCTTTCAGCCGGAATTCTCATTTGGCGCTGAACAGAGTAGATTTTCGCCAGTTAGCTTTAGCTGGGCGGATTGTAATGCTCAAAAGCATATTTGCAATCTAATTTTTCCTGTTCAGCGTCTGTAAGATGCACCGAAACGTGCGCACGGCGCTTTCGGGAGCGCGAGGAGGTGGATTCCGGCTGAATTGAGTGCTCCGGAAAGCTTCCCGAATCATGACAGACGGTAATCCAATCGGAGAGACAGATTCCCATCAGCAGTCCGCATAAGGCACTCGATCCTGGAGCCATTGACCAAGGGCCTGACCTCGTAATCGTGTCCGTGGATTACGGTTGGAACCGAAAGCACGGCGCTTTCTCCCACCTTGCCGGTCTTGGCCTTGAAATTTCCGATCACCATATTGCAGAGTTCGCCAAGCGCGTCCCACATCTCGCCACCGGCCTCGCTGAGTTCCACGCCCAGCATGCCGCAAGCAATACCGAACGCGGTTTTCTGATCGCAGCGAATCGAAAACACTCCGCTGATTGCTCCGGCAATACCGACGACCGCCGTGAATTCTACGGGCGGAGGGGTAGAAGAAGGGGGGCATGAGAGCAGTGGAAGGCCAACCATCATCTCAAACACCTCACTTGCGCCCTCGCGCAAGAGTTGCGGCCATTCACGAGTATCGATCGATTCCACCACCACGGTGCTTGCGTTCTGTGTTCCTGGGTACCCGGCCAAAGCTTCTCCCTTCAAAGCTCTTAACGGCAGGATCGCCGGGTTACTTTAGAACGTCGCAGGACTCCAGCGCTGCAGAACTCCAGGGAGTTCCACTCCGCCCACCGCCGAATCGGATGTGGGCGCTAACTACTCCTGATCGTCCTGCCTACTTTCAAAAGTGAGCTTTTCCGACCGCTTGATGGCAGCATCGGATTCCGCAGTCATACCCTTTGCTTTGTAAGCCTCGGCGAGCGAACGCTCGGTCGCCGGGTCGTCACCACCCACTTCGATCTCCTTGCGGAATGCGGCAATCGCCTCATCGTAGTGCTTCAGCCGCATCCAGCAGCTCCCTTTCCTTGCGTGAAGGTAGGAGAGACGCGGATTGAGTTGCCCGGCCTGATCGTACTCTCGCTCCGCGAGGGTACAGTCGCCCTCAGCAGAGGCAGCAGCCCCCAGCCCCAGGTGCGCTTCGCCACTCCTGGGATTGATCGCAAGCAGTTGCGCAAACGTGCTTCGCGCATCGGCAAGACGGTGCTGCTCAAGGCGCACGCCTCCCAACTCATAGACAAGCTCTTCATTTTTCGGAGCTGCCTCCAGAGCTTTCCGCAATTCTCGCTCGGAGGAGGCGTAGTCCTTCTTCTCCCAGTAGGCGCGTCCCAGATGGTGGTGGATCGTGCCTGCGGAATCAGGCCGAAGCTTTAGCGCGGCGTTGTAAAACGGAATAGCCTCGTCGATCTTCCCTTCCTCCACCTGCTGGCTGGCCCGCATCATGTAGTACGGGTAGGCGCGGTTGCGCTGCAATCCATAAGCAACTCCACCGAGCATGACAGCCACCAGCGCAAGGATCCCCAGACGAGGCATCAGGCGAGGTTCGGGAGCGGCCTTTGCAATCAGTGCGCCGAGCACAAGCCCTGCCACAAGGCCTCCGGCATGGCAGGCATTGTCGGTTCGACCGCTCAACGCACCGAACACAACGTTATATCCCACGAACATAATCAAGCTCTGCATGGTTCCCTGAGCCCTGGTTCCAAAGGAAAATTCACCGAGCTTGAGTGAAGCAATGAGGGCCCCGGCCAAGCCGAAGATCGCTCCCGACGCTCCGGCGCTGATGGAAGGACTGTGATGCCATAGCACAGAGGCAAGGCTTCCGGAGATGCCGCACAGAAGATAGACAAATGCAAATGTAGCTCGTCCGTAGAGCCGCTCGGCCATTTCACCAAGCGACCAGAGACACCACATGTTGAACGCAATGTGCAGAATGCCGATGTGCACGAAGCATGAGGTCAGAAGCCTCCACCAGTCTCCGGTCAGCGTGTAGGGACC
Organism: Saccharimonadales bacterium (SeqCode); assembly: GCA_035539055.1. Lineage (GTDB taxonomy): Bacteria > Acidobacteriota > Terriglobia > Terriglobales > Acidobacteriaceae > TOLSYN. The sequence goes on from DATLJC010000037.1 coordinate 17,158, forward strand.
ATAGTTCGCACCCCAGGCCAGCAAACTCGCCGAGGATGGGCTCATCGGAGATGCGCCGGAAAGCAGCATGCCTACAAAGACAGCAACATTGATTCCGAAGATCGCCTGCGTAACGAGCATCGGCATCGACTCGCTTCGAGTCCACGGAGTTGGCATGACGGGCTGAAACTCTGAACTGTCGCCCCGCTGGGCAGCCTCGTGCTGCTTGCACCATGAGCAAATCTTCTTGCCGAACGTGAACCCGGGGAGCGTACGACCACAACGAATGCAATTAGACATGATTGTTATTTACGGAGAAGTCCAGCTACTAGTGTGCCACGAGCGGGACTCTGGGCGAAGTGGCTGGCGCGAAACAGGAGCCGAGGCGGACCGCTGCTTTACTTCACTCTTGGGACAGAATTGGGCAGCGTCGCCCCTTCTTTATGCACAACTGGCACTCTTAACCGAAGATCGACAGGAACGTGCCGTGTACGAATGCGTATCCAAACCATGACGCCGCGCACACTAAGGAAAACACACTCGACAGAATAACTCCGTTCGAGGTGAGTCCCTCATTGCGCCGGCGGTAAAAGACCGCAAGAGGAAAAAGATAGCCCAACTGCACCAGTGCAAAGAGCATGTAGCCCAGGATGCGAACTTCGCCCGAGAGCAATTCGAAACAGAAAAGGAGATATGCAAATTGGCAAAGGAATGCCAAACCGACTCCCTTCCAGAGACTGCCACCTTTGGCAATTATGTGTGAGCTATTCATCCCTCCACCTGTTCCTTACGTGTTAAACATACTGCGGGCAGGAATAGGAGCCAACCGCAAATGAATGGAACGAAAATCGGAAGTAACCAGGTTCAGGAAACTCGCGGTTGAGCACAAAAAGGAATTTTTCGAACCGGTCCTTGACGCAAATCGCGCGCCGGACTACTCCCACTCGATGGTGCCCGGTGGCTTGGAAGTAATGTCGTAAACAACACGATTGATGCCGCTGATTTCATTCACGATGCGGCTTGAAATCGCCTTCAACACCTCGTGCGGCAAGGGCACCCAGTCCGCAGTCATACCATCTTCACTGCTGACGGCGCGGATCGCGCAGGTGTAGGCGTAGGTGCGCTGGTCACCCATGACTCCGACCGACATCACCGGGAGCAGCACCGCGAAGGATTGCCAGATCTGGTCATAGAGTCCGGCACGCTTGATCTCCGTAACAACGATGTCATCGGCTTCCTGCAACAACCTGACACGCTCGGGAGTCACTTCGCCGAGGATGCGCACGGCAAGGCCTGGCCCGGGAAATGGCTGGCGCTGGATCATCTCCTCAGGCATGCCCAGATCGCGCCCGATGCGGCGAACCTCATCCTTGAAAAGATCGCGCAGGGGCTCAATCAGCTTGAGCTTCATCTTGGCCGGAAGGCCGCCGACATTGTGGTGACTCTTGATCGTCACTGACGGTCCACGAACACTCACCGACTCAATAACGTCAGGATAAAGAGTTCCCTGCACCAGCCACTGAACCTCGCCGTACTCGCGTTTAATTCGCTGCGATTCTTCATCGAACACCTCGATGAATTCGTTGCCGATGATCTTGCGCTTCCGCTCGGGATCGGTGACCCCAGCAAGCTTCGACAGGAATCGCTCAGTAGCGTCAACGGCATCAATGTTCAGCTTGAGCTTGGTGCGAAGATTGTGCTGCACCTTGGCAAACTCATCCTTGCGAAGCACGCCGTTGTTGACGAAGACACAGGTCAGCTTGTCTCCGATGGCGCGATGGACAAGTGTGGCCGCAACGCTCGAGTCCACTCCGCCGGAGATGGCGCAAAGGGCGCGGCCTTCGCCAACGGTCTCGCGAATCTGGGCGATGGTGGAATCGATAAACTTCTGCGGAGTCCACGAGGGCTGTGCGTTGCAAATACCAAAGACAAAATTCTTCAGCAGGTTAGTGCCGAACTTGGTGTGGTGCACCTCGGGATGGAACTGCACGGCATAGTACCCGGCAGCCACGTTTTCAATTGCTGCGACAGCGTTCGAAGTGCGCGCCACAAGGCGGAAGCCAGGTGCGAGTTTGTCAGCCTCGTCGCCATGCGACATCCACACAGAAAGCGTTTCCGGCATTCCGGTAAAGAGAGTGGACGTTTCAAGCACCGAAACCTCGGCGTGTCCGTACTCGCGCTTACTGGCGGCATGAACCGTTCCACCCAGCGTGTGGGTCATAAACTGGAGCCCGTAGCAGATTCCCAGGACCGGCAATCCGAGCTTGAGCACCTCGGGATCGGCCGGCGGGGCGTCCACGTCATACACCGAGCAGGGACCTCCGGAGAGGATGATGCCCACCGGATTCTGGCTGAGGACGTCCTGCACTTTTGCCGTGCATGGCAGGACAACAGAAAAGACGTTCTGCTCGCGAATACGACGCGCAATAAGCTGCGTGTATTGGGAGCCGAAATCAAGGACAACAATAGAGGGAAGGGCGTTGTGTTCCACACACAAGGTTCGCAGAATGGGGGGTGCGCTGTAAAGTGGTTACCGCGCGATGATTCCAGAGTGGTCGGCTGAGAGCCCTGGGGAGAACGCAAGTTCACGAGCGGCGACGGAGGAATACGCAGCGAGGCGGCCGACGAGAAAGACGTCGGAAACGACGAAGTACACGAGAGTCTCCAAGACAAGGAGCGCGGAGATCGCCCATGAGGGAAGTGCAAAATGCAGCGCTGCGGTGGAAACTCCGGCGATTGAAATCAGCGTGGCGATCACTCCACGGGCAGTGCCGTTCCAGAGGGAAATGGCGGTGAGGCGCGGGGAGTTGCGTCGGATGAAAGCAATGGCCGCGACCACGGAATCGACTGGAGAGAGCGCATCACGCACAACGAATATCGGCGCCAGCGAGAGTACCCAATTCACGTAGCTCCAAATCACGACGGCCAACGAGAGTGAAGCGAAAACGATAAGGCCGGAGACCACAGGGTTCTGCTTCGGAGAGCTGACCATACCAGCGACGATTACGCCGCCAAGATAGCCAATGACAAGGATCAGAAGCATCAGCACGCGGGCAAACATGAGAATCGCAAAGGTGGTCCAGCGAGGAGCATCGCTCGCGATCGTGACACTATAATCGGCCGCGAGGCGGCGCACCATGAGTCGGGTGATGATGCCTCGTCCGAGTGCGGCGCAGGCGATCCAGAGAATGCTCGCCACGCTGAATATCTGGACGAAGGTGCGAAGGAGAAGCGGCATCGCTTCCGCCAAGATGTTCTTGGCGGCCTCGGCTACCGCAAAAGGATCTTGTCCGGCGAGAGCAAGTTGGTCTGCATCCGAGAGAAGCACGGCCTGCCGCAGGCGAGCGTAGGCGAAGAAGCACAACGCCAACAGACCAAGTCCGAAGCTCCAACGCCAGAGAAGTTCCATGGCGAACAGAGCCGGTTCGTGGCGAAGGAGCCGAAAGCCTTCACGATTTGCGTCGGCGCTCATAAGCCACGTGCTGAGGGGTCATCTTGAGCGCAAGCGAAGGTCACCAGCAATCCCGAAGTCCCGTGCGGCCTCAAGCTTTTCAGCCCGCCATCGATTCTTCTTTTCCTCGCGCTCATGGGATATACCTTCCTCGAACCGTTCTAGCCTCTAACGACGATGTTAACCAGCTTGTTCTTGACCACGATGATCTTCACGATCACCTTGCCAAGGAGGGCTTCCTTCACCTTCTCGTCATTCAGTGCCGCTTGGCGGACGGTGTCGTCTTCCGCGTCAATCGGCACCGTGAGGCGCGAGCGCACTTTGCCGTTGAACTGGACGACAATCTCCACCTCTTCCTCTTTCGCCAGAGCCGGATCGGCCTGCGGCCACGGATGGCGGAGCAGCGCATGAGTATCTTCGCCAAGGGTGGACCAGAGTTCAGCGGCGAGATAAGGCGCAAATGGGTTGAGCAGCAGAATGAGTTTGCGCTGCACTTCAGCGCGGAACGCCTTCGGGGCCGTGGAGTTTTGGGAGAAAAGTTCCTGCCTGACCATGCACGCGTTGAGCAACTCCATCATTGCCGCAACCGATGTGTTGAAGTGCCAGCGTCCCTGGAAATCGTCCGTGATCCGCTGAATGGTCTGGTGCAATTTACGCAGCACCTTGCGAGCATCGGGCGCAAGCTCCGCGACATTGTATTCGCGCGGCTCGCCCGCCGCCATGCGCGCCGGATTCTCAGTGATGAACCGATACAGGCGCGAGAGGAAGCGATAAACGCCTTCCACACCTTGGTCCTGCCAGTCGAGATCGCGATCCGGCGGCGCGGCGAAGAGCGTGTAGAGGCGCGTTGCGTCGGCGCCGTAGCGCGCGACCATGTCATCGGGCGACACGACGTTGCCGAGCGACTTCGACATCTTGGCGCCGTTCTTGATGACCATCCCTTGAGTAAACAAGCGCTTCGCCGGCTCATCGTTCTTGATGAGGCCAATGTCGCGCATGAACTTGGTCCAGAAGCGCGAGTACATCAGGTGGAGAATCGCGTGTTCCACGCCGCCTATATACTGATCCATCGGGAACCAATAATTCGCAATGTCACTGTCAAACGGAGCCGTATCGATTGGGCTGGTGTAACGATAGAAGTACCAGCTTGAATCGACGAAGGTATCCATCGTGTCCGACTCTCGGCGTGCGATCCCTCCGCACTTGGGACAGGGAACCTCGTAGAACTCCTTAACGCGGGTGAGCGGCGAACCGCCCGCGAGCGTGATCTCGACATTCTCCGGCAACAGTACCGGGAGCTGATCCTCCGGCACTGGAACCATGCCGCACTTTTCGCAGTAGAGAATGGGAATCGGCGTCCCCCAATAGCGTTGGCGCGATATCCCCCAATCCTTCAAGCGATAGGTAATGGTCGCCTTTCCAAAGCCCTGTTCCTCGGCGTATTCCGCCATTTTTTTCTGAGCTTCTTCGCAGGCGAGTCCATTGAAGGGACCGGAGTTGATGAGCAGCGAATCTTCGGCAACGAAAGGCAGCACGGGATGCTCGGGCTGTCCAGCCTCGGGTGGCTCCTGCTCGCGGCGTGGCAGGATGACGATCCGCACTTCGATTCCGTATTTGTTGGCGAACTCGAAGTCGCGCTCGTCGTGGGCGGGAACGGACATGATCGCGCCGGTCCCGTAATCCATCAGGATGTAGTTGGCGACCCAGATGGGCACGCGCTCCTGGTTGAAGGGATTGATGGCGAAGTGGCCGGTGTCAAATCCCTTCTTGTCCAGCGAGCCGATGTCTCCCTCTTCGCGCGCCTTCTTCTGATCGGCGAGCATCTGCTCCAGGCTGGCAAGTTTGTTAGGATCTTGCCCCACGAGTTCGGCCACCAACGGATGCTGAGGAGCAAGCTGGATCGAAGTCGCGCCAAAGATGGTGTCGATGCGCGTGGTGAAAACGGTAATCTTCGTTTCGCCGCCGTCGAGTTTGAAATCGACATTTGCGCCCTCGCTGCGGCCAATCCAGTTGCGCTGCATGGTCCGAACCTTCTCGGGCCAGCCTTCCATGTTATCGAGTCCTTGCAACAGTTCCTCGGAGTAGTCAGTGATGCGGACGGACCACTGCTCGAGTTCGCGCTGTTCGACGAGAGTGCCCTCGTGACGCCAGCAGCAACCGTCCACGACCTGCTCATTGGCGAGAACAGTGGCGCAGTCAGAACACCAGTTCACCTTGCTCTTCTTTTTGTAGGCCAGCCCCTTCTCAAACAGTTTGAGGAAGAACCACTGATTCCATCGATAGTACTCAGGCAAACAGGTGGCTATTTCGCGCGACCAATCGTAGCTGAAGCCGAGGCGCTTCATCTGCGCCTTCATGGCGGCAATGTTGCCGAGCGTCCACTCGCGAGGCTGGCGGTGATGCTTGATGGCGGCATTTTCGGCGGGCAGGCCGAAGGAATCCCATCCCATGGGATGCAGCACGTTGTGGCCGCTCATCCACATGTAGCGGGCGAGCGCATCGCCAATGGCATAGTTGCGCACGTGCCCCATGTGCAGCGCGCCGGAAGGGTAAGGCAGCATCTCGACGACGTAATACTTGGGCTTGCCGCTGGAGGGCGGCTCCGGCGCATAGCGGGTCAGATCGCTTTCCCATAGCGCGGCCCACTTCTCCTCCACCGGAGTGGGATCGTAGCGGTTGTCGTCCGCGGCACGCCCGCGAGGCTCGGCCACTGACGCGGACTCAGTCGGCGCGGCTGCGTGAGGCGCTGCTGGAGGTGGAACGATGCCCAGTTCCTGGGCAACGCCCTTTACATCTTCCACGATGCCTTCGGCTGCTTCGCGCACTACTTCAACAACTTGTTCAAGGATGTCGCCGGGAGAATCTGATTTCTGAGTAGATTTCTGCTGATCTGCCATGAGTATTGGTTCGCCCTATGTGTCTCGCCAAAAATGCGCAATAGATAAGTTTTCATTCTACAACCTGTGTGACGGAACGCTAACGGCAACTTAGTCCAGCCCTCACCCCGCTAACGCCTTCAGCGCCTCCACATTAGTCAAATCGTCGAACGGCTCATCGATCGGTGTTTCCAGAATGAACGCAGCGTGGGCGTTGCGTGGGTCGTTGAGCAGTCGGCGGAACGGTTCGAGGCCGATGCTTCCCTTCCCGATATGTTCGTGGCGGTCGAGTTTGGAGCCGCACGCAGCTTTTGCATCGTTACAGTGCCAGACGCGCACATTGGCCAACCCCACGGTGGCATCGAGTTGGCGCATGGTCTCGTTGTAGCCCTCGGAAGTCACGATGTCGTACCCGCGCACGTGGGTATGGCAGGTGTCGATGCAGGAAGCCACCGGTATGTGCTTTGCCAGCGCGGCGATGAGCTCTGCAACGCTCTCAAAGCTCGACCCCAACGAGAACTCTGCCCCGGCGGTGTTCTCTATCAGCAGCGTAAGTCCGTTGTCGGCCATATTGAGCGCGTCACTGGCGCGGGCAATGGCCGAGCACGCATTTTCAATTCCCTGTTCACGACTGCAACTGCGAAAGCTGCCGGGATGAAGAACTACGTATTCAGCCTTGATGGAAATGGCTCGCTGCATCTCCGCCCGCAGAGCGGTGACGGATTTCTCCAGCATTTCAAGGTCGGTACCGGCGACGTTGATGAGGTAGTTGGCGTGAATGACCAACGGCTTCAGATCATACTCGGCGCGCAGGCGAGCCATCGACTCACACTGCTGCGAAGTCATGTCATATGGCTTCCACATGCGCGGACTAGAGCTGAATATCTGCAGCGTGTTGCATCCCAGCCGCCAGGCGCGTTCGGCTGACGTGTCAACCCCGCCCGCCGTGGAAGTGTGAATACCAATTCGACGCGACGCCGGTTGTGCACGGTGCTCCCCAGCGGGGATCAGCTTGAGTATGTCTCTCTCGGGAGTAGTTGCGGACTTCTTCGTGGCTCGGGGCATGAGAAGATTGTAAGGCGTTGGCCTTTGAGTGGCCACTACAAGCAGAGCTGCTCCCATTGCGGAACGCTGCGCATGGAATTAAGGTTTACGTAACGACAAAATGGCAGATTCCGGTATTCCTCTCAGCGATCATTTTGATGGCAGACGATTTCACAATCCGCAACGGCGTATGCGGGGCTTTCGCGACTTGGTGCGCTGGATACGCACGCGGCAACCGGGACCTTGGCCGAAATGGGTGGAGAGTTCTCCAGGATGCAAGCCGCCAACTTCCGTGCCGGGCATAAACGATCCGGCGGATGCGCTGCGATTGACCTTTGTAGGACACATGACATTTCTGCTGCAGTGGCAGGGGCTGAATATCCTGACCGATCCTATTTGGTCCGAGCGGGCGAGCCCAGTGCAGTTCGCCGGACCCAGACGGGTGCGGGCGGCGGGGATTCGCTTCGAGGATCTGCCAAAAATCGATCTCGTTCTGTTGAGCCACGATCACTACGATCACCTGGATCGACTGACGATTCGACGGCTCTGGAAGGAACACCATCCTCGCTTTTATACCTCGTTGGGGAATGCGCGGCGACTGCGCAGGTTCGGCGTGACTGACGTAGTGGAAATGGATTGGTGGCAGGAGTCACTGCACGAGAGTGGAGTCCGGGTGGTCTGCACGCCAGCGCAACATTTTTCGGGACGCACGCCGTTTGATCGCGATGCAACGCTTTGGTGCGGATTCATGCTGGAGCCGAAGGACGGTGGTGCAGAAAACGCGATTTACTTTGCGGGAGATACCGGTTTCGGGCCTCTGTTTTCGCAAATTGCCGCCAGGTTCCCGAGTCCCAGGCTGGCCTTGCTGCCGATTGGTGCGTTTCGCCCGGAGTGGTTCATGGGTGAGGTGCATTGCAGTCCGGCAGACGCCCTGGCGGCACACCGAATTCTGAGACCGCGACTGAGCGTGGCGTCACACTTTGGAACCTTTCCGTTGGCGGATGATGGATTTGACGAAGCTCCGGTTCGGCTCAACAACCTTCTGCATACGCTTGCCCCCGAGGCTCTGGCCAGTTTCGTGATGCTTGCCGAAGGCGGATGGCGCATGGTTGACTGAGCCGTCCCGAACCTCCCCTGCCCCTTTCTGCCCAACGGAGGCGTGCGGTGATATCCTAATCGGCATCACGCCAGAATGAGGCTTTTACCTTCCATGTCGAACCCGCGCAGTCCTGAATCCCAGCCCACCCCCGAGTCCAACGAATCCTTCGAGGAAATGCTTTCCAGTTTCGAGCGGACGCATAACCACAAGGCTCCCGATGGAAATAAACAACTAGAGGGTACGGTCGTCGCCGTATCAGCCGAGTCGGTGTTTCTCGACATTGGCTACAAGACCGAAGGCATCCTGCCTCTAGCTCCCTTCCAGGGCGCTGGCGAAACGGTAAAGGTCGGCGACAAGTTTCAGGTTTCTGTCAAAGGGCGCGATCCGGAAGGCTACTACGAACTCTCACGCCTGAAGGTGGAGCTTCCGACCGACTGGTCCGCACTTGAGCAGGCGTTTGAGGCGAAAACAACCATCCTCGGCACGGTGACCGCCGTCATCAAGGGCGGGCTTAGTGTGGACGTGGGAGTGCGCGCGTTCATGCCCTCCTCGCGCAGCGGCGAGCGCGACGCGAAGTTGCTGGAGAAGATGGTCGGCGAGCAGATTCGCTGCCGCATTATCAAACTCGACGTAGCCGACGAAGACGTAGTGGTGGACCGCCGCGTGGTCCTCGAAGAAGAAGAGCGCGCAACCAAAGAGCAGCGCTACAACCAGATTGAAGAAGGCGCGACCCTGAGCGGGAGTGTCCGCAGCCTTGCTGATTACGGCGCGTTCATCGACCTTGGCGGAGTCGATGCCCTGCTGCACGTCAGCGACATGGCTTGGGGACGCGTCAGCAAACCGGGCGACGTGCTTACCGTAGGACAGCAGGTCGAAGTCAAAGTTTTGAAGATCGATGCCGAGAAGCACCGGATTTCGGTAGGCTTAAAGCAGCTCCAGGCGCATCCGTGGGATGCAGTCGCCGAAAAATACAAGGTTGGCGAGCGGATAAAAGGCACAGTCACTCGCGTCGTCGAATTCGGAGCGTTCGTCGAGCTGGAGCCGGGCATTGAGGGACTGATTCATCTGTCCGAGATGTCGTGGGGCAAGAAAGTTCGCAAGGCCGACGACGTCATCAAGCCGGGCGAAACCGTAGAGGCCGTGATCCTGAGCGTGAGCCTGGGTGAGCGTCGCATTTCGCTGGGACTGAAGCAGGCACTTGGCGATCCCTGGGCGCTGGCGTCGCAGAAGTTTGCTGCCGGCACGGCGGTCGAAGGTCCGGTCACGAGCATCACCAAGTTTGGCGCGTTCGTGCAGCTTGCGGAAGGCATCGAGGGAATGGTGCACGTCAGCGAGATCAGCGCCGAAAAGCGCATTGAACATCCGCAGGACGTGTTGAAACTTGGGCAAGTGGTGCAGGCCCAGGTACTCGAACTCGATATCGAAAAGCGGCAGATACGCCTGAGCATGAAACAACTGGTCCCAACCGGTCTCGACGAATACATCGCCGAACACAAGATTGGCGACGTTGTCACGGGCCGCTTGATTGAGGAATCGGGAGACCGGGCGCGGGTCGAATTGGGCGAAGGCATTCAGGCCACGTGCCAGATTGTTCCGGTAGTCGCAGCAAATCCAGAGCCCAAGCCGGAGACCGGCAAGCTCGACATGTCTTCACTAAGCGCCATGCTCAATGCAAAATGGAAGGGCGGCGGTCCTGAGGCTTCTACGGCAAAGCCCGAGGCGGCACGCGCCGGACAGATTCGCAGCTTCCGGATTGTGAAATTGGATGCCGCGGCAAAGAAGATCGGTTTGGAACTCGCATAAGCTGTGCAGCGCCGCAAGTTGATCCCCTCAGCTTGCGGCGCAGTGATTTCACTACTTCGAGAGACAGACCATTCGAGCCTATCGTCCCGCAACAAGCGCTTGCTTCTCTTCGATAGCCCGCACGAGGCTTGCTTCCACGGCAGTTATGTCCGCGCCGCCATCCAGCGCCACATCTGCATACACTTTGCTAGGCAGCAAATACTGACGTGCCGCTGGAAGCACGGTATTTTCATACTGCCAGCGGATTAGCTCCAGCGGTCGCTGACGTTCCGTAATGTCCCTGACCTGGCGGCGACGCAAACAGATATCGTCGGGAGCAGTCAAATAGATCGACAGGTCATAGTGTGGGCGCAACTGCGCAAAGTGTAGCGCCAGAATGCCTTCAACGATCAGCAGCGGCTTGAGCGCCAAACTTTGTTGACGGTCGCTGACGCGCAGGTGCTCGGAAAAATCGTAAATAGGAATCTCTATGGAATTGCCACGAGCGTAGTCATTTACGTGATCGGCCAGCAACTGCACGTCGATCGCATCCGGCGCGTCGTAGTTCAGTTTCGAGCGCTCCGATAAAGGCAGGTGGTTCATCGCTATGGAGTATGTTTCCATGGAGATCACCTCCCCATTGAGACGAGATGCCACGCGCTTTGCTAACGTCGATTTGCCGCTGCCCGAAGGCCCCGCAAGTCCAACAATAAATGGCTTGCTATGAATCTGAGTATTGCTCATGATGGACAATATTTTCTCAGCAATTCACCTCTAACATCCATGACTTTCTCGTGAATTGATGGTTACTTTAGCGAATGTAATCTGCGCACCCTTCTACTCTTCCGTTTTCCGCAGCATTGCCCCGATTGCCGGGCCTCCGCTACACTATTGATTCTGCGAGGAAACCATGCTGGTCGTAATGCAATCGCGTGCAACACCGGATGAAATCCGTGCCATCTGCGAAAGAATTGAAGCCCTGGGCTTCCGGGCGCATTCGGTGGAGGGCGCGCAACGATATGCTGTCGCCGTTACCGGCGACCTGCGCGGAATTGAAACCTGCGGACTGGAAGAACTTCCCGGCGTGCAGGAAATTATTCGCATCAGCAAGCCCTATAAGCTGGTGGGCCGCGAGTCGAAGCCCGAAAACACAATCGTGAGGTTCCCCAATTCCGATGTCACCATCGGAGGGGAGGAGTTCGCAATCATCGCCGGTCCGTGTTCGGTCGAAAGCCGCTCCCAGACCCTCACGGTTGCTGAGAAAGTTGCTACTGCTGGCGCGAGAATGTTTCGCGGAGGCGCTTACAAACCGCGAACCTCGCCTTACGCTTTCCAGGGCATGGGTGTAGAGGGTTTGAAAATTCTGGCCGAGGCGCGCGAGCGCTTCGGCATGCTGATTGTCACCGAAGCCGTGGACACCGAAGCCCTCGAAGCCATTGAGGACTACGCCGACATGATTCAGATCGGCGCTCGCAACATGCAGAACTTCTCGCTGCTGAAGCGCGCCGGGCGTTCTCCCCTGCCGGTGCTGCTGAAGCGCGGCCTCTCTGCCACGCTCGAAGAGCTGCTGATGGCCGCTGAGTACATCATGAGCGAAGGTAATCGCAATGTGGTGCTCTGCGAACGCGGCGTACGAACGTTTGCCGATCACAGCCGCAACACGCTGGACCTGAGCGTGATTCCGGCGGCACAGAAGCTGAGTCATTTGCCGATTCTCGCCGACCCAAGCCACGGCACCGGCAAGCGCGACCGCGTAACGCCCATGGCGCTGGCCTCCGCGGCAGCCGGAGCCAATGGAATCATCGTCGAAGTGCATCACGACCCCGACCGTGCTCTGTCGGATGGGCCACAGTCGCTATTCCCCGATCAGTTTGCAACCATGGTCTCGCAGATACGTGAAATTCTCCCGGTTGTGCATCGCACGCTCGGCCCCGCACCAGTCAAGCGCGCAACACCAGAGTCCCAGGTGGCGGGTTCGTGAAGCGCCAGCGGAATCTCGCAGTGAGCAGGCAGACAGCCGCCCTTGCCCTTGCGACCACTCTTCTGCTGTCCGGTTGCACCAAGCGCAATACGGAACCGCCCCACACGTTCGCCTACATCACCAACTCAGGCTCCAACACCGTCAGCGTGCTGGAGCTGGCAACTCTGAAGATCGTGCGCACGCTGACCACGGGCAACAATCCGACCGGAGTTACCGCAAGTCCCACCAAGAACGAAGTTTACGTAGTCAACACCGATTCGAGTTCCGTGAGCGTCATCGACGTTACCAGCAACACGGTCACCGGAAATATCATCGTCGGCAGAACTCCCTACCTGATTTCCGTAACCGCCGATGGCAAGCGCGGATGGGTGGCAAACGCGGAATCCAACACGGTGAGCGCTCTCGATCTCGACGCACATCGCGCCATTGGGCAAGTGGCAGTAGGAAAGCAGCCGGGCATCGCACGGGTTTCGGCCGATGGTTCGATCGTTGCTGTCGCCAATCGCGGCGATGATTCCGTGACCCTGATTGACGGGACAACGCTAAAAGTCCGCCGTACGATGCATGTATGCAAGACGCCGGATTCGCTGGTGATTCTGCCAGACGCTTCGAAGGCTGTGGTCGGCTGCTCCGGGTCGCGTCAAATCGCATCGGTGAACTTAAAAAATGGGCTGGTCGAGACGCTGCTCAAGGTTGGCGGTACTCCGGTCGACCTCGGTATGAAACCCGATGGCGGCGAAGTATTCGTTTCGAATTACGAAGCTCAAACGATTTCCGCCGTCAGCCCTTATACGGACGAAGTTGCCGAAAGCTTTCTCGCCGGGGATCATCCCGTGCGTGCGCTGGTCAGTGGTGACAACAGCACGCTGTATGTAAGCAACTTCGCGTCCAACGACGTCGCCGTATTTGAGGCAGCAACGCGCAGGCGGATCACCACCGTGCAGGTGGGCTCCAAGCCCGACGCGCTTGCCCTGACTCCCGCGGAAAATATGCTGCTGGTCGCCAACTCGGGTTCAGGAGACGTGGCCGTGCTCCTCCTGGACAAGCGGCGCGACAAGAAGGTGCAGGCGGCTCAACCACGATTGTTTCAAATGATTCCCACCGGGGCCAAGCCCTCTCAGATTGCGGTAAAGACAGCTTCGAAAGCGACTTAAATAAATGACGATCTGCACGTACTGTGGACGTGAATTTCAGGCTTCCTCAGATGCGGAAAACTTGTGTCCGCAGTGTGCAGCGGAAGTGATTGCGACGACGCCCGTCGAAGCACCGCCAAGCCGCTTTCGACAGGCATTGGAATCACCAACCATAATTCTGATAGCGCTGAATGCGTTGGTCTTCCTGATGATGGCCTTCCAAGGCCACAAATTCTTAGAGTTCGATGGCAATCTCCTGCTGAACTGGGGCGCCAACTCCGGCGTGCTTACACCCAGCGGCCAGTGGTGGAGACTAGTCACGTCCACCTTTGAGCACGGCGGCCTCATACACATTGCGCTGAACATGTGGTGCCTTTACAACCTGGGATGGCTGGCGGAACTGCTATTCGGACGCTCGCGATTCACCCTGCTTTACGTGCTGTGCGGTATTGGCGGTAGCCTGGGAAGCATTTGCTGGCGCGGTAATGGATTGAGCGTCGGCGCTTCGGGTGCAATCTTCGGGATCGCCGGAGCTCTTATCCCCGCCATGATGCTGCACAGCAACCAGAAGCTGCGTGCGCTGCTGAAAGGCCAGCTCACCAGCATCGCAATGTTCGTTTTCTACAACCTTGTATTCGGAGCCGCCATCCGCGGCACTGACAATGCAGCGCACGTCGGCGGACTTGTAACTGGACTGGCGCTGGGTGTTATTTTCCCTACCGGCCCTGACCGCCACGAAGCGCGTGGACGTCTGAGGGTAGCGGTCGGCACTATCGTCATGTCGCTGATGTTCATCGGAGCCGGAGCCTATGCACGCCAGCATAACGAGAGTTACATCGAGTTGGACAAGGCCTCCGACGAGCATGATCGCGGCAATACAGAAGGAGCAATTGCTCACGCCCGGCGCGCCGTGGAACTGAAGCCGGAAAACGCGCAGGGGCAGTTCATGCTTGGAACGCTCCTGCTCAATGAACACCGCTTTGCCGAAGCCGTAGCGCCATTCAAGAGCACCACGCATTTGCGCCCAAAGTTTGGTCCGGCCTACGTGAACTTATGCGTAGCGCAGCGTGAGTTGCACCAGCTTGACGAGGCGCTCGCCAACTGCGAGCAAGGAGCAAAGCTATCTCCCGGCGAAGCAGAATCCTGGTTCAACCTCGGACGCGTTCGCTACGACCTGAATAACGTTACCGGCGCACGCGATGCATTGGCCAAAGCCGTCACCCTCAATCCACAGGGATTCGATGAAAATCTGCAGTACGCGCTTATGTTGATTTCATCCGGCGACACCGCCAAGGCAATTCCCTATCTGACCAAAGCGCACGACCTTCATCCTGAAGACGGAGATGTAACAAAGCTGTTGCGTCAGGCACAAGGACACTAGAAATGCCGGAGCCACACGCAGGGCCAGTGGCTCCGGCCATTTAATTCGAGGCTGGCTGGCAGACTTGCTCGAAGGCTTGCTTGAGCGAAGCTGCAATCGTAGCGGCATCGCGGCCTTCGATTTCAGCTCGCGGCATGAAGAAAGCGAGTTCGCCTCCGCGCATGATTGCAATGCTGGGCGATGAAGGCGGCTGGCCAGTGAAGTAGGAGCGTGCCCGTTCAGTAGCGGCTACGTCCTGCCCGGCAAATACAGTAATCGAACGATCCGGCTTGACCGCGTTCGCAAGGGCAGCACGCACAGCAGGACGCATCTTTCCCGCGGCACATCCACAAATGGAATTAACCACCACCATCAAAGTTCCATGACTCTCGCTGATCGCCGCGTCCACCTCTGCCGGCGTACGAGCTTCCTGTACTCCCAGGCGCGTCAACTCCTCGCGCATTGGCACCACCATCAACTCTGGATACATTTTTCCTCCACATGCGTTGGATGATGGTGGAGAGAGATAAGGCGCATAAAGGCGCAGAGTGTTCGCCGACGAGTATCATGTGAGCAGAATGATGGAGATACGAGAGAACGTTTTGCTTGGGCCCTACACCACCTTGCAGGTGGGTGGCCCGGCCAGCTACTTTGTCGAACCCGCAAAGGAATGCGAAGTGATCGAAGCCCTGCATTGGGCTCGCGCCAAAGCCGTTCCGGTATTCGTCCTTGGGGGCGGAAGCAATCTTCTGGTGAGCGACGCGGGATTCAAAGGTCTCGTGCTCCACATGAATATTGCAGGGATCGATGCTCACGAAGATGGAGCGAAGCAGATTTATTCCGCCGGAGCTGGCGTCGAGTGGGACGCCTTGGTTCAACGCGCTGTGGCCGACAACTGCGCGGGTATGGAATGTCTGAGCGGTATCCCGGGAACCGTAGGCGGGACTCCCGTACAAAACGTTGGGGCCTATGGGCAGGATGTCTCGGAAACAATCGTTCGGGTATGCGCCGTCAACACTGTGACGGCAGAAAGAGTTGAGTTTGACAACGCAGCTTGCGGGTTCAGTTATCGACAGAGCCGTTTTAACGGGAAGGATCTCGGCAGCTACATTCTGACCCGTGTGGATTACGCATTGACGCCAAATGGCGCGCCAAAGATTGCCTATGCAGACTTAAAGCGAACCTTTAGCGATAAGCCAGCTAGTAGCGCAATGCCAACTCTTTCCGAGACGCGCGACGCTGTGCTTAAGATCCGGCGAGCAAAAGGAATGGAGCTCGATGAAGACGATTTGGATAGCCGCAGCGCCGGTTCATTCTTCAAGAATCCAGTGGTGAGCCTTGCAGAATATGAGCGCATCGCGGCAAACTCGCCGGTAGCCGTTCCTCATTTCGACTCGGGGCCGGGACAGGTGAAATTGGCTGCGGCCTGGCTGATTGAACAATCAGGGCTCGCCAAAGGATTCGCCCTCGGTCCGATGGCCATCAGCAGCAAACACACTCTGGCGCTCACCAATCGCGGCGGTGCAACCGCTGCAGATGTCTTGAGAATGAAAGCATTCGTGCAAAGCCGGGTGGGTCAGCGCTTCGGAGTGGAGTTGCGTCCGGAACCGGTCATGTTAGGCTTCGAACCCTGCGAAGCGCCTCACGCTTCCGAATGAGTCTCGCCGTCAGATATTAGCTCCGCAGCAGTTGGATCGAGTGCGTTTTGATGATGAGCCACACGGATTTGCCCGTTTCCAATGCCAGGCTCTGGAGCGCTCCGCGAGTGATGTGAACGCAGAATGTCGTGCCCTCGCAGATCACGCGCAGTTCAACCATTCCTGCCCGATCTTCCATCGCCTCAATGTGGCCGTTGATCACGTTTCGTGCGCTGATGGCGGTGGGTCGTTCGGTGGCCACCAGGATGTCTCCCGCCCGCAGGGCGAGGCGGATGGGTTCACCACGATCCTTCTTTGCAAGTGGAGATTCGATGAGCAGGCCAGTTCCGGCGACGCGGCAGGTCATGGTGCCAAGTGCAGGGCTGGTTTCTTCCACCACTCCGTCAAATAGATTTTCGACTCCCAAGAGCGCCGCCCGCTCACGATTCAGCGGCGCACTGAATACCTGGTGCGGCTCGCCATCCGAAACGATGCTTCCCTTTTCCATCAGCAATACACGCCGCGACAGCGAGTATGCCTCCGATTGCTCGTGAGTGACATAGAGCATAGGGATGGCGCGTTCGCGCTGCCAATTGAAAAGCGCGTCCAGCAACAGCGACTTCAATGGAAGATCCAGGGCCGACAGCGGCTCATCGAGCAACAGCAACTCAGGCTCCCGCACGAGTGCGCGGGCAAGCGCCACGCGCTGCTGTTCGCCTCCCGATATCGCCGCAGGGCGGCTTGCGGACAGCGCCGAAATCCGGAACCGTTCCAATATAGAATCGACCCGGTCATCCCGCTCCTGGCGCGGCAGATCAAGCAATCCGTATTCGACGTTTTGGCGCACGGAGAGATGAGGAAACAACGCAGGCTGCTGTGAAAGATATCCAACATGGCGCTGACGCACAGGGAGGTTCAAACCCTGCTCACTGGAATAAAGAACCCGATTCCCCATCGCGATCTTGCCCCGGCGCGGCTTACGAAACCCGGCAATACAATCAAGCACCGAGGTTTTGCCGGCACCGGAGCGGCCGAAGAGCACCACGGCCTCACGCTCGGCCTTGAAGTTGCATTCAAGCTGAAATCGGGATAGCGGCAGGTGGATGTTCACCTGCAAAGCCGAGGGAGAGGCGCTCACTGCAGCCTCCAATTCCGGTTGCGGTTAAGCGCGTTGATGACCACCAGCAAGGCGAACGAGATTCCAAGAAGTGTAAAGGATTGGCGCGCGGCCGCCGAATAATCCAGCATCTGCACGTTGTCGTATATTGAAATCGAAGCCGTCTGTGTGCGTCCTGGGATGTTGCCGCCAAGCATCAGCACAACGCCAAATTCGCCGAGCGTGTGAGCGAAACTCAAGGCATACCCCGTGACAATTCCCGGAAAAGCGAGCGGAAACGTGATGCGCCAGAAGGTGCGCCAAGGCGATGCTCCGAGGCTGGCCGAGGCAGCGAGGAGGCGCCGGTCGACCGAAGCCAGCGCCGCCGTGAAGGGCTGCACTGCGAATGGCAGGCTGTAGATGATGGAGCCAAGGACAAGGCCTTCGAAGCTGAAGGCAAGCGTGTGTCCCGTAATGCGTTCCCAAAAGCTGCCCAGCGATCCGCGCGAACCAAGTTCCAACAGGAGATAGAAACCGAGGACTGTGGGCGGAAGCACAATGGGTAAGGCCACGACCGACTCAATCAGGAATCGCAGCCGAAAGCGTGTAAAGGCAAGCCACCAGGCGATGGGTAGGCCGAGTACCAGAAGCAAAGAGGATGTCACCAGAGCCAGCTTCAAACTCAGCAGAAGCGGAGAGGTCATCAGTTGCTCCGGGCACAGCGGCGGCAGGCATCTAAAACTATTGCCTGCGCGAGCCGGGTGGGATTATTTCTGCGCTCCGTTGCGAACGCGTTTGTATTGGAGCACACTGCCTGGCATACCCCGCGTTTCACTGAGGACGGCCACCGTTGCTAGCGCACCCATCACGAGAAAGAGCGCGAAGAAGATAACTCCTATGACGAGAACCGGCATAAACACCTCGGGCGCTATTGTCTGCCGACAACAACCGTCCTTCGGTGATGCACATCACTGTCGCTAGTGATCTTGCAGCCTAGACGAGCTTCGATAGCTCGCCGTCAATCTGCGTCAACTCTGTATTCAGCAGCGATGTGTAGCGCTCGTTGCTGGTACGCGACAATTGCTCGCAGATCCGCGCACGGGTCAATTTCAGAGCTTGCACCTTGCGCGCCTCTTCCGCGTGCATGCGCCCGAGACGCTCCTTCTCATCGACAATTTCCTGAGTGCGAATCTGTTCCTGCGCGTCAATTTGTTGATCTTCGACGGATTTGCTTTCCCAACCTTTAGCCATGTCTATATTATATGCGGGTTTAAGGCCCTTCGACAAAGCAAAGAGGGCCAGAAAACCGGCCCTCCAATGAAAAACATTCAATAAACTGGACTTACAGAACCAATCCAGCGCTGTTTTTCAAGCGATTGTCTACGTTCGGTGGTCATTGCAAATGCTAGAAGCGCGCGACGACGCCGCCCGCATAGCGGAACGAAGATTGATTCGTGCTGAAATGGTGCGTGTAAACGTAGTCCACCTGGGCCACGCGAACTGCAAGGTGACGCGACAGATTTGCATCGAAGGCCACACCTGCGGCAGCCGCGAAATCAGTGTTTCGATAATCGATGTTGGTGTTGGAAAACGGCTCCGTCAAGTCGTCGTGATCGACGCCGGCAAGGGCATGAACTGACGGCGTGAACATCTTGATTGCATGTAGCCGAAAGCTGGGCCCCAGCATGTAGCTCGAACGCGAATACTTGATTCCCGTGCTGTCGACCTTGCTGTTGGATGTGTGGGAAAGATCCATAGTGAAGCCAAAATTGCTTTTGAAGTAGTGGCTAAACTGGAAGTCGAATCCGTTCATGCTCGCGCTGTCCACGATGTTGCTACCGGACACATCGGCATGCTGGTAGGCGTATCCGAGGAAGAATTCCGTTCGCGGTATTTCCATGGGCTTCGGTTCCATCTGGGCCATTGCAAACGCGCCAAACGCAAGGACCAAAGCAAAAAGTACAGTGAATCTACGCATCGATATCGATCCTCCGGGAGGTGAGAACCATCACCGGCGAGTCCGGTAGCCGCATGTTTTTTCGGCACGGACCTGAAACCTGAGATGAATTGCTCGTCTGCCCTCAACTTAACACGGCGAAGGCGTCAAAGGGCAGGGACGATTCAACTGCGCCATCTGCCGAAAAGCTTTCGTCAACTCAGGATAATCGATTACTCGTTTTCGCGCGATTCACGCATCAGTCGCAATGACCGTCCGGCAATCTGCGGATCACTCTCGGCTGGGCCGTTAGAAAATGGATTCTCAAGGTTACCGGTATCGAGCAGGTTGCGCCACGCCCTATTGTTCGGAGTCGCCGGCAGTTTGTAGCCGACTGATTCGTGATATGAGTTCAGCAGAATAAGAAAGGTGTCGTCCTTCAAAGGACGGCCCATCTCATCCACGGTTCCCAGGGTTTCGCCGTTGAACAGGACGGCTATACTACGAATCCAGCCCGCGTTCCACTCCTCCTCGGTCATCTCGTGTCCATCGGAGCCGAACCACGCAATATCCTTAACAATGGAGTTACGAATGCTGCGATCCTGGTAGAAGTTGCGGCGCCGAAGGTTGGGGTGCTTTTTGCGCAATTCAATCAACTTCGCGACAAAGTCCAATAGATCTTCGTGCTCCTTCGCACGCTCCCAGTCGTTCCAACTCAACTCGTTATCCTGGCAATAGGCATTGTTATTGCCGAACTGGGTGCGAGCAATCTCGTCGCCCCCGCAGATCATCGGCACGCCCTGCGAGAGCAGGAGAGTTGCAAGAAAGTTGCGCATCTGCACGCGCCGTGCGCCGAGAATTGCAGGATCTTCGGTTGGGCCTTCGACTCCCATATTCCAGGAGTTATTGTCGTTGGCGCCGTCCTGATTATTTTCGCCGTTCGCAACGTTGTGCTTGTCGTTGTAGCTCACCAGATCATTCAGCGTGAAGCCGTCATGCGCGGTGATGAAATTGATGGATGCAGAGGGCTTGCGTCCATCATTCTTGTAAAGATCGCTGCTCCCGGTCAGGCGGTAGGCGAGGTCCGAAAGCTGCCCTTCATCGCCCTTCCAGTAGCGACGCACGGTGTCGCGGTACTTACCGTTCCACTCCGCCCAGAGCACGGGGAAGTTCCCGACCTGATAGCCGCCTTCACCGACATCCCATGGTTCTGCAATCAGCTTCAGCCGGGAGAGAATGGGGTCCTGGTGAATGATGTCGAAGAACGACGACAGCCGGTCCACATCGTGCAGCTCTCGTGCCAGGGCGGCAGCAAGATCGAAACGGAAACCATCGACGTGCATCTCCGTGGCCCAGTAGCGGAGGCTGTCCATAATCAGCTTAAGGACCTGGGGATGACGCACGTTCAGAGTGTTGCCGGTGCCCGTGTAATCAACGTAGTAGCGCGGCATCTCTGGAACGAGCCGGTAATAGTCCGTGTTGTCGATGCCACGGAAATTCAGCATTGGGCCGAGGTGATTGCCTTCGCTGGTGTGGTTGTACACAACGTCGAGAATGACCTCGATGTTCTCGCGATGTAAAGCCTTCACCATAGCCTTGAACTCGGCCACCTGGCCTCCAGTGTCGCCACTGGACGAGTAACGGGCCTCAGGACTGAAATAGGCGAGCGTGTTGTAGCCCCAGTAATTGCGCAGGTTCAGATCGACCAGGCGCTTATCGTCGATGAACTGATGGACCGGCAGCAACTCCACGGCGGTAATGCCGAGCCGCTTCAAATATTGAATACTGGGCGGGGAGGCAAGACCCGCATAGGTTCCGCGGAGTTCCTCTGGGATGTCAGGATTTAACTTGCTGAAACCGCGCACGTGCAGCTCATAAATCACCGAATCGCTAAGCGGCGTGTTAGGAGACCTGTCCTGCTCCCAATCGAAGTACGGGTTGACGACCACGGCCTTGCACATTCCGTCACCATCATCGCTCTCATCCCGCGTCAGGTCAGGATCGGCTCCGCCAAACTCGTATGGATAAATCGGTTTGTTCCAGTCGATGCCACCGCAAACAGCCTGGGCCTGTGGGTCGATCAGAAGCTTGGATGGATTAAAGCGGTAGCCGTTTGCAGGGTCCCACGGACCATAGACGCGATAGCCGTAGAGTTGTCCGGGCTGAATACCCTGCAGATAACCATGGCGTACGAATGCCGTGGTCTCGCGAAGTTCGATTCGCTCTATCTCGGCGCGGCTGCGATTGTCATACAGGCAGAGTTCGACCTTGGTGGCGTGTTCGGAGTAAAGGGCAAAGTTCGTACCGGTTCCATCCCAGGTGGAGCCCAACGGATAGGGCCTACCTGGCAATAATGTTAGGGACATAGAGTACCTATCGATAAAAGCGAAATTTTCCTATATAGGTTTGATGCAGGAACAAAGCCAGCGCTGCATCGGCTCAAAGGAAAAGGCCTTCCGAGTGGAAGGCCGGGAAGTACTCTGCAACTTCTATTACTTACTTCAACATGGCGGCATTGCGCATTGGCCCTGTTTTGCCCGCGAAATAGTTATGGTCTCCCAGGTTCCGATAGAAGCGGCCCGCTAACTCGGCGGCCTTGGGACCGTACACGGCATGATCTCCCTTGAGGAAGATAACCGTCACGATACGTCCGTACTGTGAGTTGGCAAAGGAACCGAACCAGCCGAAGCGGGTGCCTTCGTTACTGCAGGTTCCAGTCTTGCCGAGTACCTGCTCCGAGGTGAAGTTGGTGCGAAGGCTGCGCGCTGTACCGAACTGAGTTGCACCCAGCATGCCTACACTGACTTCCGGAATCAACGGCGCGATGTCAAGGTAACGTTTGACTTTGGGCTGGAAGCTGGTGACCTCCGAGGCCGACCGCGGATGCTGCAGGTAATACAGGGTGCCGCCGTTGGCGATGGATGCCATCAGCGAGCCAAGCTGCAAGGGAGTCATGCTGACACTCTCGCCGAAGGAACACATTTTACCGACGCCGCCAAGGCTCGCCGGAAGTTCCGTGCTGGGATAGACGCCAAGGTGCTCGCCTTCAATGTTCCAGCCCGCCAGTTCGCCCAATCCAAACTGATGGGCATAGTAGCTAACCTTCTGGAACCCAAGCCGACGGCCTAGCGCCTCAAAGTATTGGTTGTTCGAGTGCGCCAGCGCCTGGTTCATGTTCATCTTCCAGCCGCCCAGATTTACCGGCGTATCCTTGGTCACGATTCCTTCGCTCAAAGCAGCCAGAGCTACCGAGACCTTGATCGTGGAGCAGGGCTGCGCACCGCTGGAGAGTGCAAGTTTCTGATTGACCATCGCCAGAATGCGGCCATTGCTGGGATCGATGGCAACCACCGTACCATTCAGACTTCCCAGGGCATCGATAGCCGCTTCCCGCACAGTTGGATCTTCACCGGCGGTAACATCTCCCGCCGCCGGATCGCTCAAGAAGGAACTGGCGGTAAACCGCTCGTAATATCGTGCTCTCTTCTTGCCCCTATTACCTGCGACCTCCGAGTTCTTCACCGCTCTGCGGCCCGCGCGCGAACTGACGGCACGTCCATGACGGTTCGCCGCCATGCGTTTCTCCGTGGACGCGCTTTCCTTGATCCTGCGATTGCTGCGAGTTTCATGACGCGTCGATACCGTAGCCGCAAAAGAACTCAGGGCGAGCAGCAACGAAACGATCGCCACAAGCGCGGCCTTGATATTCCGGGATTGCACAAAAGTACGCATTCTGTCTACTTAACCTCTATTGCCGCTCCGGCTTGCGCGTGTGTACTGAAAACGCTGGTATCAAGCGGTGAATGTCTAAATGGTATGTGAGTTCATCTTCTGCTTACAAGCTCAAACACTCATCTCAGTGATACTGTTTGATGACCTAAGTACAATTCCCAACACTGATGGATGCGAGACACACTCAGCAGAGTTGCTGAACCGCACCAGTTACTCCGGCCCCAGATACTTCCGCGATTTCTGCTTAGTTGATTGGTAACACAATCAGCTCGGGGCGGAGGCTTACCCTTTTGAGTCCCCCGCCCGCAAATTCTGTTTGCATTGAAAAAATTGCACGGCACGTTTACCTGGGGAAGGTCAGTGCAATGCCGTGCAGTGCTTCGTCATCAGCCAAAATGCGCATCAATTGCGACGCGCGCCGTGCGTTTCAACTTGGGTCGGAATGTTTCTTTCGCAAGTACGCGGGAACGTCCAGTTCATCGCGTTCATCGTCGGCCTCCAAAGCCTCAAGCGAAGGCATGGGACGCGCGGGTTGCACCGCTTCCCAGACTCGCGTCTGTGACGGCGCTGGCGGCTCAGGAATCTCCACCAAGGGTACGACTGGCGTCAGGGGAGCGACGGCCTCGCTCGCCGCGGTTTCCGGCGCGACATGAAACTCCGTCTCTTCACTCAGCAGTTCATAAACCGCATCCTGTCGGCGCGTAATCTGCGGTTCGGGAGGAGTAGTCCATTGCGCCTGCCGTGCCTGCTGAATTGCCGCAGCCGTCGTGGTCATCGTTTCTCGCGAGTGGACACGCGGCTCGGAGCGAAAGCCGGTGGCAATGACCGTAATCTTCACTTCGTCCTTCATCTTCTCGTCCAGCACGGCGCCGAAAATGATATTGGCATCTTCATGCGCGGCACTCTGGATGATGGTCGAAGCCTCGTACACTTCCGCCAGTTTGAGCGAGCTTGAGCCGGTGATGTTGAGCAGGATTCCGCGCGCGCCGTCGATTGCACCCGCCTCCAGCAATGGCGATGCAATGGCACGCTGTGCGGCCTCCAGGGCTCGTCTGTCACCGCGTCCGGTCGAAGTGCCCATCACGGCGTAACCCATGCCAGCCATGATCGCCTTCACATCCGCGAAGTCGCGGTTAATGATGCCGGGGATGGTGATGATGTCGGAAATGCCCTGCACGGCCTGCCGCAGAATGTCATCGGCGACGCGGAACGATTCAAAGAACCCCGCATCCTGAGCCACGGCCAGCAACTTCTCGTTCGGGATCACAATGACCGTGTCCACCGAGTCGATCAGTTCGGCCAACCCACGCTCGGCCTGGTTCATCCGGCGCTTGCCTTCAAACGCAAATGGCTTGGTAACCACAGCCACGGTGAGCGCGCCCATTTCGCTGGCAAGCGAAGCGATGATCGGTGCCGCTCCGGTTCCCGTGCCTCCACCGAGACCGGTCGTCACAAAAACCATGTCCGCGCCTTCCAGCGCGGCGATAATGCGGTCTGTGTCTTCGAGCGCAGCCTGGCGGCCAACTTCGGGATTCGCTCCCGCTCCGAGACCATTGGTGAGCTTCACGCCCAACTGCAGTTTCTTGGGCGCGCGCGACATCTGCAGCGCCTGCAGATCCGTGTTGGCAGTGATGAACTCAATGCCCTCCACGCCTGTCTCGATCATTCGATTGACCGCATTGTTGCCGCCGCCGCCGACGCCGATCACCTTGATCTTAGCGTTGTTGCGCGCCTCTTCGTGAAACTGAATCCGGATATCCTGTTCCATAAATAAAATTCCCGCCTCACCCTCGGCGCTACTCGCGCCGTTATGAATTAGTTCGTATATCCTCGCGCAAATAACGCTTTCACCCTTGCGCCAAATCCGCTTTCTTCCTTGCTCTTGAGCACTCGTGCCCGCTGTGTATAGAAAACTATTCCAATCGCGGTTGCGTACTCTGGCTCCTGCAACTCCACCGGGAGTTGCGCCATTCCCATCGGTAGCCCGATGCGCGCCGGACGCCGCAATATATCCTCGCAACTCTCCGTAAGGCTGAGTAATCGCGCTCCGCCCCCGGTCAGGATGATTCCCCCACCGAGCATCTCCAGAACCCTGGCATGACGCAGATTATCTCGGCATAGTTCCATCAACTCGCGGGCTCGGGGCTCCAGGATTTCACCCAGATCACGTTGACGCATCATCCGCGCCGGACGGTCGCCCACCGATGGCACCTCGATCTCATTCTGCTCGGCAATCCTCGTAACCATCGAACAGCCAAACTGCCGCTTCAAGCTCTCCGCGTCAATCAGCGGCGTCTCCAACCCATAGGCCACGTCGCGCGTAAAGTTGATGCCTCCCAGCGGCACCACTCCCGAGTGAATTACAACGTCTTCCTGCACCACAGCTATATCGGCCGTTCCTGCGCCAATGTCAATCACTGCCGCGCCCAGTTCGCG
Organism: Saccharimonadales bacterium (SeqCode); assembly: GCA_035539055.1. Lineage (GTDB taxonomy): Bacteria > Acidobacteriota > Terriglobia > Terriglobales > Acidobacteriaceae > TOLSYN. The sequence continues at coordinate 42,700 of DATLJC010000037.1, forward strand.
CTCGTCCCGCCGCAACACGGATTCTGTGCACGCCAGTGCTTCATAAACCGTATCTTCCACATGCATGCCAGCGCGGTTCAGCGCCGTCACCACGTTCTGCACGGCGGAGTGCGCGGCGGTAATCACATGCACGCGAACTTCAAGCTGGCGTCCCAGCATTCCGACCGGCTGGCGTATGCCGTCCTGCTCATCCACTACAAATTCCTGCTGCAGAAGATGCAGAATTTCGCGATCCTCCGGCATGGCGATCTCGCGCGCCTTGTCCCCCGCCGCCTGCACGTCAGCAGAGGTCAGCTCCCTCGCCCGGGAGCCCAGCGAGATGATTCCATGGCTGTTGACCGAACGAATGTGCGGCCCGCTAATGCCGACCACCGCCGACTCCAGTGCCATCCCGCTGGATTTTTCGGCCTTTGCCACCGCTTCCGATACGCTCTTCCCCGCCGATTCCAGATCGACAATCACACCGCGACGGGTGCCCGCCGAAGGCGCGATGCCGTGGCCACGATAGCGCAATCCGGCCTCGGTGGTTTCCACGACGAGAGCCACGGTTTTTGCGCTTCCAAGGTCAATGACGGTGATGATATTTTCGTTTCGCTTACTCATCTACTTCCGTTTCTTCTGTGGCCGATGCCAGGTTTTGCTCGCCTTCGCGGGCACCTGCTTTTGTGGTGCTGCCGCTGGCTTGGAGACTTCAGGGGGAGTACGTGCGGGAGCGGCGCGCATGTCGGGATTCAGGACCACTTCACGCCCGTAGCGCAAATCCACTGACTCCAGCTTACCGCGATCCTGCTCCCACTTTTGCACATTGGAGAGAAACACCATGAAGTGCCGCAGAAAATTCTCGCTGCCCAAATGCAGCAGAATCGGCGCTGATCCACCTCTCGCCAACACCTTGATGTCTTCGAGGTCGGACAGGTCCACTTCATCCAGATTGCGCGAGTATTGCGTCTTCGCCGACGTGCTGCCGTCGCCTTCGTCAAGTTCGCGAATCAGGCGCATATACGTCTTCATCCGCGGAGCTCGCGTCGAAAGCGGCTCGCTCTCATTCATCCCAAGGATCACCGGGAACGAGTAGCTGTTCTGCACCGTGGGCGGAATCTCCATCAACACGCCATGTGAATCGACCAACTCAATGCGCTCGCCAATCGCAACAAAGGCCACCGGGGTTCGTTCTTTCACCATCACCCGGAGACGGTTGGGCCACAGGCGAATCACCGAGGCACTCTCGACCCAGGAAATCTTCTCGATATCCTGCTTCAGTACCGGCAACGAAATCTGAAACACGTTGCGCCCGATCTCTTCGCGCAATTGTTCCAGAACCAGCGTGCGTGAGTTCGGAGCATCTCCGGCCAGTTCAATATCATTTTCAGAGCGCACGCGGAAACGCCACGAGTGCGTCGCAAAGCTTTTCGCCTCGTAGTACGCCGCAAACAACGCCGCCATCGCCAGCAACACGACCGCCACGTTCCGCACCCGCGACGCCGTCTTGCGGGGCAGTGCTCCCCGGCGGACCGGAACGCGCTTGCTGACGCGCCGGAACTGTTGCTGCTCCTCTTCGTTATCGTCTTCCTCGGTCAACCCCGCGTCCAGCGGCAGAGCGTCGTCCGCAAATGAATTGCGGCCAGCCCGTCCACGGCGGTAGAACGGATCGTCCGAGGGTGGTTCCTGATTGCGAGCCATAGGATTGCATGCAGGCAGCGAGCGCCTTATTCGCTCACTATACCTGCTTTTGCGCTGGATTCAGCTATTGATTATCGAGGCTCCCCCACTCGGTTCTCTACTCGTCAACATAGCGCGGCGGCCTGCGGAATTGAATGCACCCGATCCGGTGCACCTAATCGCCGCCGAACTCAGGCCCTGGCCGCCTGCTCGCGCGCCCGAAGTTTCTCCAGAATCTGCGAGCCTAGTTGCGACACCGATCCCGCACCAAGGGTCAACACGACATCCCCCGGCTGCGCCTGCTCCACCGCTGCATCAATCGCAGCCTGAAAGCTCGCGGCAAACTCAGCGGGCCGGCCTTCTCTGCACAGAATCCTCTTGGCCAAAGTAAGACCGCTGATTCCGGCAATCGGTTGCTCGCTGGCCGCGTAAATGTCCAGCACCAGCAGGCGATCCGCATCCGGAAAGGCCGAGGCAAACTCATCCATCAGCAGGTAAGTTCGCGAGTAGCGGTGCGGCTGAAAAATGACGTGTATCCGCCCCTTCGCTCCCAACCACTGCCGCGCCGCCGCCAGTGTAGCCAGAATCTCCGTAGGGTGATGACCGTAGTCATCCACGACCTGAACCCCTGCGGCCGTCCCCTTCTGCTGAAAACGCCGATCTACTCCCCGGAATTGCGCGATCCCTTCGCGAATCAGCTCCACCGGAATTTCCAGCCCCATTCCCACCGCGATTGCCGCCGTAGCATTCAGAATGTTGTGAGCCCCCGGCACAAACAAATCGAAGCGCCCCAGGTCGCGCCCCTTGAAGTTCACGCCAAAACTGTTGTGCATCGATTCCGGCGCGTGCTCGGTCTTCACATCGAAGGCGCGGAAGTCTGTATCCTCGCGCGTGCCATAGCTCAGAACGCGACGCTCAACGCGCGTCAGCAAATTGCGCAGCGCCTCGTTGTCCGTGCAGGCCACCACGGTTCCGTAAAACGGCACCTTGTCCATGAACTCGACGAACGTAGCCTGTACGTCTTCCATGTCGCGATAGCAGTCCATGTGTTCGCGATCGATATTTGTGACCACCGAAAGAATCGGCGAAAGTTTCAGAAACGAACGGTCGCTCTCATCCGCCTCTGCCACCAGATACTGCGAAGTCCCCAACCGCGCATTCGAGCCCAGCGAATCCACGCGTCCCCCAACAACTACCGTCGGGTCCAGCCCACCAGCGCCGAGAACCGCCGCCACCATGCTCGTAGTGGTGGTCTTCCCGTGCATTCCTGCGATAGCGATGCCATACTTCAACCGCATCAACTCCGCCAGCATCTCCGCCCGCTGAATCACCGGAAGATGCAACCGGCGAGCCTCGGCAACCTCGGGATTTTCGCGATGAATCGCCGAACTGGTCACCACCACCTCGGCCCCATGAACATTGGACTCAACGTGCCCCGCAAAAATCTGCGCCCCCAGCTTTGTAAGCCGCTCCGTTGTCGGCGTGTTGCGAAGGTCGGAGCCACTGACGCGATACCCAAGGGTAAGAAGCACTTCGGCAATCCCGCTCATGCCGATGCCACCAATGCCTACGAAATGAATGCGCTGAATGTTAGCGAACATATTTTTCAATTGTACGGCAGCCTTGGTCAAATTCAGGTGGCCCACATATGCCCTCTTTTGGCATATGTGGGGGTGCCGAACCCTCCACCCCACTCAGCCCTTGTTCTTTGTTCGGCTCTTGCCTCTGCTGTTACCAGAAGCAATCCCTCACCCCAAATGAGAGTTCTCTTCCAACTCCGGAGCCACAATTCCCTCCGGCAGCGCTCCGCCGTTGTAGCCAGCCATGCGATTCTTCCACTTCAGGAAATCCCCAATCCGCTGCGGCTCAATCCTCACCTCGACTCTTCGCAGGCTCGCCAGCAGCAGATTCATCTCGTTCATCAGTCCTTCCGCACCGCGCAACTTGCGCTTGGACTTCTTCGTCACCCTTACTTCGCGCCCTTGCGCCTCCAGCAGTCCCCAGCCCTCTGGCATCTCTTCGGCCCGCAGCATCCCCCTGGGAGCCGCATAGTACCGCTCGCATCCCAACGCGATTTCGGGATTCCTGCGCCACGGCTTGCAGCAGTCCGCCAGGAAATCCGAACGGCTGATCTTGCATTCAATCACGATGGAGTGGTTCTTCCCCTTCCAGCCAATAGCATCCGGCATCTCTCCGCTGGAGCAGCCCTGCTCGCTGAGGACAATGCCGCAGCGATATCGCCGCAACCAAGCCTCTGCCATCTCCACCAGCCGAGCATGTGTCATGAGCCTTTATCGCACGAAGCACTCACCCTTGGCGATAACATTTGCGCCACCTCCGGACGATATCCCGATGCCTACGCACATGGGTGTTATCGATTGAATGTTATCGGGTGAAATGTTATCGGGTGAATTTATCGATTGGACTTTATCCGGCGTGTGGGTGCCCCAGGTTCACGTCCCGCTGTTGGACGTTAACCTGGGAGACCAGAAAGCCTCAACCTTGAGGCTTTGAAACATTGAAACTTTGCCCCTTGCCTCTTATGTCGAGTAGTCCGCGTTGATATGAACGTACTCGACTGTGAGATCGCAGGTCAGGAACTCCAGCGAACTCTTCCCGCGTCCCAACTCCACCTTAATCTCATACTCCGGCTGCTTCAGATACTCGTGCGCCTGCTTCTCATCAAATGCATACGCTGAGCCCTGCTTGCACACCTGCTGCGGACCAAAGAAGATGTTGATCTTCGCAGGGTCCACGGCAATCCCGCTCTTTCCAACCGACGACAAAATCCGTCCCCAGTTCGGATCGCAACCCGCCCATGCCGTCTTGACCAGCGGAGAGTTGGCAATCGAGCGGGCGATGGTCCGCGCTTCGTCCAACGACTTTGCGCCGTTGATCTGTAACCGCACCAGATGCTTCGCCCCTTCGCCGTCGCGTACCACTTGTTCCGCCAACGAAGCGCATACGGCGCGCAACGCTTCCGCAAATTTCTTCGCTACGCCGCTTCCTGCAAGGTTGACCTTGGACGCGCCCGACGCCAGCAGCAGAACTGTATCGTTCGTCGAGGTGTCGCCATCAACCGAGATTGCATTGAATGTCGTATCGACCGCCGTCTTCAGCGCGGTTTGCAGTTCCTTCGGCTCGGCATCCAGATCGGTGAAGATGTACACCAGCATCGTTGCCATGTTCGGATGAATCATCCCCGAACCCTTGCAAATCCCGGCGATGCGTACGATCTTCTTTCCCGCCTGAAATTCCGTAGAGGCCAACTTCATGCGAGTGTCGGTCGTCATGATGGCCGTTGCAAATGCCTTTAACGCATCCTCGTCGCTCCCGCGACCTTCAACCACCGCAGGCACAGCGCCAACCAGCTTCTCTACCGGCAGCGGCACGCCGATGATTCCGGTCGATGAGGGAATGATGAACTCCGGTGCGACTTCCAATGCAGCGCCGAGCGCAGCGCAACTCTGCTCCGCAACGGCCAGGCCTGCAGTGCCGGTCGCGCAATTCGCATTACCCGCGTTAACCAGCACAGCGCGCACCCGGCCCTTATTGCGGCGCATGTGCGCCCTGCCGACTTCGACCGGCGCGGCTGCCACGCGATTCTTCGTGAACATCACCGCCGCGCTCGCGCCCAGCGGAGCTTCGGCCAATGCAACGTCGCTGCGTCCGCTTGCTTTGATACCGGCCTTTGTCGCTGACCAGGAAAATCCCAATGGAAGGAATACCGGTTCGTCCGGTCCGTGCAAATTCATTTCTCGAGTTTCACCAGCGGCTGTGCCATGCGCAATTGCAACTTTGCAGGACGAGGGAGAATCGCAAATTGCGGCAGCTCGCCGCGATACATCGCTACCTCGTCGCATTCATGCAGCTTGGGACAGTTCGCACAATCTTTATAGATTTTGTCCGGCAGTTCCTCACGCTTCGCTTCGGCAAAACCGAGGTGCGCAAAGAATTCCGGGATGCGCGTGAACAGGCACACGCAATGTACATAATGCAGTTCAGCTTCTTCCAGCAATGAGTCCACCAGCAGCCGCCCCGCCCCTGCTCCCTTGAACTGAGGCCACACGGCAATCGAACGGATCTCCGCAAGATGTGTTCCGTACAGATGGAGCGCGCCGCAGCCAATCAGGGTGTCGCCTTCCACTACCACCGTGAAGTCGCGAATATTCTCGCAAATCTCCGGCAGCGACCTTGGCAACAACGTGCCGTCGGCTGAGAAGTCCGCAATCAGGCTGCGGAGATTCTCGGCGTCCGGCAAAATCGCTTTACGCGTGTACATCGACTGCCTCAGATTCCTGCAATTGCTTTATGCGCCGTGGAATCGCCGCCAGTGCCTCGGCAACCTTCGCGCGCGCCGTCCCACCGGTAACATTATGGCAGTCCAGCACCGCCTCCAGCGTTACGCTCGCGTAAAAATCATCGCCGAACGCTTCGCTGATCTCGCGCAGATCGCCAATCGCCATCTCGTGCAATTCCCTGCCCTGCTCCATGCCAACACGCACAGCCTTGCCGATGATTTCATGTGCGCGGCGGAAGGGCACGCCCTTGCCGACCAAATACGTAGCCGCGGCCATCGCGTTCATATAGCCGGAGCCCGCAGCCTTCTCCATCTGCTCGAAATCGAACTGCACTTCGCGCATGAATCCCGCCGCAACCCGCAACATCATGGTCACCGTCTCGGCCACCACGAACACGGGTTCTTGTGTCTCCTGCATGTCCTTGTTGTACGCTAGGGGCAGGCCCTTCAGCGTGATGAGCAACTGTTGTGCAGCTCCGATCACGCGCCCCGCCTTACCTCGTATGAGTTCGAGCCCATCGGGATTCTGCTTCTGCGGCATTGCGCTCGACCCTGTCGAGTAGCTCTCCGGCAGATGCACAAATCCATACTCAAGTGTCGAGAAGAGAATGAACTCCTCGGCCCAGCGGCTCAGGTGAACGGCGAGTATCGACAACACCTGCGCGAACTCAATCGCAAAATCTCGATCGCTTGTCGCATCCATGCTGTTCGGCGTAGGAGCCGTGAAACTCAATTCCCGAGCCACTATCTCGCGATCCAGCGTCAGCGTGGCTCCGGCAATGGCCCCCGAGCCCAGCGGACAGAAGTTCAGCCGCTTGCGGCAATCACGAAGGCGGTCGGCATCACGCAGAAACATCTCGCAATAGGCCAGCAGCCAATGCGCCACCAGCACCGGTTCGGCGCGCTGCAGATGCGTGTACGAAGGCATCGCCGCCATCCCCGCCTGCTCTGCACGCGAATGCGTTGCGTTCACAAGCTCCGCGAGGAGCCCGGCAATTTCATCGCACGACGCGCGCACAAACAAACGCAAATCTGTTGCAATCTGCTCATTGCGGCTGCGTCCTGCGTGAAGTTTCAGTGCAGTTTCGCCGATGATGCGTTGCAGGTGCTTTTCGACGAAGTGGTGAACGTCCTCAGCCTCTTCGTCATTCAGAAACTCCTGTCCCGTAACCGAGAGCGTCTCCAACCCGCGCAGCATCGTCGCGTATTCATCTCCGGAAAGTACACCAGCCGCGAGCAGAGCTTTCGCGTGCGCGCGGCTGGCTTCGATTTCTTCCTGGAGCAGGCGTTGATCGAAGGGAAACGATCTCTGCCAACGCTCAAATTCAGGATCGAGCGGTTGCCTGAACCGCCCGGACCACATCTTCACTTCGTCACCTCAATTGCGTTTTTCTTCCTCAAGTTCAACATGCGAGCGCGCGCCGGCAGCGCCAGAATCTTGATGAATCCGGCAGCGTCCTTCTGATCATAACTCTCGCTCATCGTGAACGAAGCAATGTCCGCATTGAACAGCGAGTGCTCCGACTTGCGGCTGGCGATGCCGACGTTTCCTTTGTAGAGCGCCAGCTTCACCGTGCCGGTGATCTCCGCCTGGGTCGAGGCCACAAAAGCATCGAGTGATGCGCGCAGCGGCGTAAACCACAGTCCGTTGTACACGACCTCCGCATACTTCAGGCCGATGTGCTGCTTGAAGTGCGACAGATCGCGATCCAGACACAGTGCTTCCAGTTCGCGATGAGCAAGCAGCAGCAGCGTGCCTCCCGGAGTCTCATACGCGCCACGCGACTTCATGCCGACGAAGCGATTTTCCACCAGATCAATGCGGCCAATCGCATTGCGTGCGCCAATTTCATTCAGCAGTTCGAGCAATTGAACGGCGGGCAAAACCTGTCCGTTCACCGAAACCGGCACTCCCTTGTCGAATCCAATCTCGACATCCTCCACACGATCTGGAGCGGCTTGCGGTGAAGTTGAAATCTGCCACGTCGAATCCAGAGGCGCATTCGCCGGATCTTCCAGCTCGCCCCCTTCGTGCGAAATGTGCCACAGGTTGCGGTCGCGCGAGTGAATCTTCGTGCGGCTGGCAACGATAGGAATGTTGCGGGCTTCGGCGTAATCGATGCAGTCTTCGCGCGATTTCAGCGTCCACTCACGCCACGGCGCGATAATCTGCAACTCTGGCGCGAGCGCCTGGAACGCATGTTCGAAACGAACCTGATCGTTGCCCTTGCCCGTGCATCCATGAGCCACGGCCTCCGCGCCCTCGGCAAGTGCGATCTCTACCTGGTACTTCGCGATGATCGGACGCGCCATCGAAGTGCCGAGCAGATATTTGTGCTCGTACACCGCTCCTGCCTGCACGCATTTCCAAACGTATTCGGTCAGGAACTCTTCGCGCAGATCCTTCACGACAACCTTCGAAGCGCCGGTCTTGAACGCCTTGACCGCGACTTCCTCCATGTCTTCGCCCTGACCCACGTCGGCGACAAATGCGATCACATCGCAATCATAGTTCTCTTTGAGCCACGGAATAATAATGGAGGTATCAAGACCACCCGAATATGCCAGTACAACTTTCTTCTTAGACATTGAAGCTCCTCAACGGGAAGCGGCGAGTGCCACCTCCCAATAGCTGCAGAAGGATCGCCTTCTGAATGTGCAGACGGTTCTCCGCCTGATCAAAAACAACGGATGCAGGCGAATCGATTACCGCCGCTTCCACTTCTTCGCCGCGATGCGCGGGGAGGCAATGCATGAACACGGCCCCCGGTGCGGCGTTTGCAAAAAGTTCGGGAGTCACCTTGAAGCCCGAGAAGATCCGGGCGCGCTCCGCAATCTCGTCTTCCTGTCCCATACTGGCCCACACGTCGGTGTACACCGCATCCGCCCCTTTGACGGCTTCCACCGGATCGTTCACCACTTCAATCGTTGCGCCGGTCTCGATTGCAATCACGCGCGCCGCCGCCAGCACGTCGGCCTGAGGCTCAAATCCCTTTGGCGTTCCCACAACGATGTGGGCGCCAAACAAAGCAGCGCCGAACATCAGCGAGTGAGCCACGTTATTGCCATCCCCCACGTAGGCAAGATCGACTTTTCTGAGATCGCCGAACTTTTCGCGCAGCGTCAGAAAATCCGCCAGTGCCTGGCACGGATGCTCGTAATCACTAAGAGCGTTGATTACCGGGATCGACGCGAACCGTGCCAACTCAGTGACCGTGCTGTGCTCAAACGTGCGCAGCACGAGAGCATCGACCCAGCGCTCCAGGTTGTGAGCCATATCCGCAAGCGGTTCGCGCTCGCCAATACGCGAGGTCAGTTGGTCCACGAACATCGCGTGACCGCCCAGCGAGTAAATGCCGGATTCAAAAGTCAATCTAGTGCGGAACGAGGGCTTCTCAAAGAAAAGCACAATCTGCTTTCCCGCCAACGCCGTACGAAACTCCGCCGGGCGCGCCTTTACCTGCGCCGCCAAATCCAGAAGGAATTCGGCATCGCTTGGCTTCAGGTCGCTCATCGCCGTCAAATCGCTCAGAACGGGCGGCGGAACGGCTCCATAAATATCGTCTTTCTCCACGGGACGTGTCGCCATGGTTTTGTCCTCCTCAACCGGATACAAGGATCCGGGGACATTACTTTGCGCCGCTTGCTGATGCCTTGAGGAGCCTCTGCCGAGGGCTGCGCTTTTTTGCGGGCGCAGCGTCGCCAGATGACGCGCAGGAGGACAGAACTCGATCGAGCGCTTCCACTACTGATTTCACTTGCTGGGCCGTCACAATGTACGGAGGCAAAAAGCGCAGCACCGTTTCATGCGTACGGTTGATGATGATCTTGTTCTCCAGCATTGCCTTCTGCACTGCCTTGGCAAGATCGGCGGAATCCAGTTCCACTCCCGCCATCAATCCCATACCGCGCACATCGACGATCGAGCCATGACGGGCATCCAGTTGTTGCAAGAGGTCGAGAAAGTATCCGCCCACTTCTTTCACGTGGGCCAGAATCCTCTCTTTCTCCAGAACCTTCAAAACTTCCAACGCCACGGCACAGGCCAGCGGGCCTCCGCCAAACGTAGTACCGTGCATGCCGGGATGAATCGCTCCGGCCACTTCCTCGGTCACCAGAATCGCTCCCAGAGGAAGTCCAGCCGCCAACGGCTTTGCCAGCGTAACTACATCCGGCTTCACCCCGTAGTGCTGGAAGGCAAACATCTTGCCTGTGCGTCCCAGGCCACACTGAATCTCGTCGAGCAGCAACAGTGCTCCGGTCTTCTGCGTCAACTCGCGAGCGGTCTTCATGAACTCGCGGCTGACAGGATGTATGCCGCCTTCGCCTTGTATAGGTTCGATGCAAATCGCGCAGACGTTATCGTCGAACTTCTTTTTCAGATCTTCGACATCGTCAAACTTCACGAACGTCACTCCCGGCATCACCGGCGCAAATGGCTTCCGATATTTCTCGGTGTATGTTGTGGCCACCGAACCCATGGTGCGCCCGTGGAACGAGTTCTCCAGCGCCAGAAACTTTGTGCGCTTCGTGAGTCCCTTGCCGCTGGCCACCGCGCGCGCAATCTTCAGCGCACCTTCCCACGCTTCGGTGCCGCTGTTTGAAAAGAACGCGCGATCCAGTCCAGAGAGCTTGGTCAGCTTCTGTGCCAGCGCCGAAGGGTACTCGGTATAGAACAGGTTGGAACAATGTACAAGCTTCCCTGCCTGTTCCTTGATGACCTTCGTGATCGCCGGATGCGAATACCCGAGGGCCATTACGGCGATTCCACTCAGGAAATCGAGATACTTACTGCCATCGTCGGCGTACAGGTAAGCGCCCTTGCCGTGGGTCAGCAGAATCGGGTGACGGTCGTAAGTGTGGAGCAAATATTTCTCTTCGGATTTCTGTACCTTGCTCAAACTCACGACGCCATGACCTCCGTACCGCACTCGATTTTAGTCTGGTAGAACGCAGGCAAACTGTCTGCCTCCAAAGCCGGGAGAATGCGAACCCGATGCACTCCCGAACGTAGAGCTTCCTCGCAAGCCTGCAGCTTCGGAAGCATCCCGCCGCACACAACCGAACTCTTCACCAGTTGCGGAATATCGCTCATCGAGAGCCAGCGGATGATGGAGCCATCCGCGCCCTTCACTCCTGCTACATCGGTCAGGAAGATCAAGGCGTTCGCCTGGCATCCCGTAGCGCAGGCGGAGGCCATCTGATCGGCATTCACGTTGTAGTACTCGCCGTCAGAGCCCAGCGCGAGACTGGAAATCACTGGAATACCGTCATGCTCCCAGATCGCTTCGATCCAGCGCGAATCAACCGAGCTGATCTCTCCGACAAATCCGAGATCGGCGCCCTTGGTCTTCTTCTTGCGAGCCAGAAACGCCGCGCCGTCTCCGCCGCACAACCCAACGGCGGCCTGCCCCGTCGCGGTGATCGCCGCTACAAGCTGCTTGTTCACGCGACCAGCCAACACCATCAACGCAACATCGCGCGTGTCGGAATCCGTAACGCGCAACCCGTTCACGAACGTGGATTCCTTTCCCATCTGCGCAAGAATCTGGGTCAGCGCCTTGCCACCGCCATGCACCACGGCAACCTTGTGCCCTTCGGACGCGAGATCGGCCACGGCCTGCGCGCACTTTTTCAGAAGCGCTTTATCCTCAAGCGCCGCACCGCCAATTTTCACCACGAGCTTCATCATCAAAATCCTTCTTTCTCGCTCCACCCGAACATCACGTTCAGGTTTTGGAGCGCCTGGCCAGCAGCGCCCTTCATCAGGTTGTCCAGGCAAGACACCACAATGAGCCGCTTTCCATCCGGGGCCAGTTGAAACCCCACATCGCAATAATTCGTGCGCAGCGAATATTGAATCTGCGGCAACTTGCCGTGCTCAAAAATCCGTACCCATTGAGCGTCGCCGTAAAATTCGCGTAACACAATTTCAATTTCGTTCGGAGTCGTGGGCTTCGACAGCCCTAAATAGATCGTCGAAAGAATGCCGCGTGGAATCGGCAATAAGTGTGGGGTAAAGATAAGTTCATTTGCATGTAATCCCGCCTGTTCCAAAATCTCGCCCGTGTGGCGATGTCCAAAAACCGAGTACGCCGAAAAATTGTCGGCGGCCTCCACGAAATGCGTTTTTTGCGTGGGCTTTTTGCCCGCGCCAGAAACGCCCGACTTACAATCGCAAATAACTCCACGCCTGGCGTCCACCAATCCCGAACGCACCAGCGGTGCGAGCGGAACGATCACCGAGGTCGCGTAGCACCCTGGATTCGCCACCAGCTTCGCATCGCGAATCTCATTACGATGCAATTCCGGCAATCCATACACTGCCGTCTGGTCCAACTTCGCCGCCGTGGCCGCGTCTTTATCTTCGAAGCCATACACAGCGCGGTTCGCCGCTACTTTCAGTCGCCACGCACCGCTCAGATCGACAATCCGCAATCCCTTTGCCAGCGCTTCCGGAACCAGTTCCCGCGAAAGCTCGTGCGGCGTTGCGAGAAACAAAACGTCGATGCCGCGAGACTTCAACAGCTCCCACGAAAACGGCTCCAGTGGGTAACTCGTTGACCCCGCAAGCTCCGGATAAAAGCTCTCCAGCGTGTGGGCTGCGCCCTCGCGCTCACGGGTCAAAAACAGGGGCGCAGCCACGCGCGGATGACGCAACAACAACTTCGCCAACTCAAATCCCGCGTACCCCGTTGCGCCCATCACTGCGGCTTTCACTTTCGCCGCGCTCACTGCATCATTCCTTTAATCCTTAACGCCATCCTGTGCGCATTCTTCTTACTCTGCGAAATCACAAGGATCGTGTCGTCTCCTGCAACCGTACCCACAATCTCAGCCCATCCTTCAGAATCGATTGCCGCCGCAACGGGTTGCGCCGAACCAGTCGCCGTCTTGATCACCAGCAGATTCTGCGCCTCGCGTACCTCGATCACGAACTCGCGAACCAGTCGTCCCGCCGAATGAAACCCCGGCTCCGCCTGCTGATCGCCATTCGAGACCCGGTAGCCGCCCGGCATCTTCACCAATGACAGTTCGTTGATGTCCCGCGACAACGTCGCCTGCGTTACGTCAAATCCCTGCCGCAAAAGCAACTTGCGCAATTGCTCCTGGTTGGCGACAGACTCCTGCTGTACCAGGTCCAGTATCAGATTTTGACGAGACAATTTCGACATAAGCTTCCAGTCGGGACAGAATTATTATTCAGATGACCGTATAAGTATGCATCGTACTTACAGACCAAGTCAACGATTTGAGAAAGAAAAATGACTATGATTGCGTATAGCAGACGTGAATATTTTGCATAAATGCGGGGCGACCTTTAGGCCGCCCCAACTCGCTAAGTGATTACACCGATCAGAAAGTTGCGTTGACCGTCACATGCGCCTTCTTGCTCTTCGCCACCAGCCAAAGCATGTACCCGACGGTCGCCAGTCCACCCACAAACAGCAGCAGGAATATGACAATCACTCCGGTTTGCGGCCGTACCGCCAACGCGCCCAGATTCACATAGGGCTTCAAGTAAGCCACCCGCAGGAGATAGCGCAAGCACACCATCAAAAACAAGGTGACCAGCGACATGGCAAAACCCGCATGGACGAGCGGACTAGGCTTTTCGGCAAGGCTGCCGATCAGAATCAGGAGCATGGCGGAGATGACCGCGATCAGCGCCACTCCGAACACCGCCCCTGCCAATGGATCGCGCAGCAGAACCATCGCAATCTCGCGCGGAATTGCCAGCAGCAACCACATCCCCAACAGAAACTGCAGCCCCGTGCAACCCGCAAAGACCAGCGCTGAACGCTGCACAATCCAACGTCCGTATTGCGCATCTGTCTTCATCTTGCGCATGCCAAGCTGCGCGAGGATCGCCGAGAATAGCGCGATAGCTCCGTTGACAATATGCAGATAGCGCGGAATCAGGCTGTGATCGCCAAGATTAAGATTCCATCCATTCGGATGTGCCCGATACATTGCCAGCCAGCGCCCAGGGCTCAACATCAGCGTCATGTTGTTAACAAAGATGAACGCGATGCCAAGCAGCACGCAAACTGAAAGCGCCAGAACACATCCGCCAGGCCCCTTCCCCTTTTCAGCCGTGTAGGAGAAATAGTAGAAACCGTAGTAGGCCACCATGACGAGCGGAATTACCGCCAACCACAACGAGCCGATCAGGATGGAACTCGTATATAAGAAATTGCCGTAGAGCACCTGCACAAACAGCAGCGCCGCGACTCCCAGCGTCACCGTGAACGCCAGAAATGTCGGCAGCATACGAGCCAGTTCATTTGCCAACCTTCGCGAATATGGATGCTCCGAATTGCGTCCCCGAAGATAGTTCCAGAGCGTCCAAATGCCGCCTCCAAGCGCGGAGTTCATGGCCACAACATGCAAAGTGAATACAACCAGAAGGAGCGCCGTGAACAGCCACACCGGGCCCGGCAACGGCAAAGGATCAACATGCGGAATTGGAATCGTCTGCATTAGCGCACCTCCTGACGTGGATGAACCGGGCGCATCAATCGCGAATGCGTGCTTCCGGTCGGCATGTCCGCGGGAGCCTGCTTCTGTGCCATGGGCTTGTTAGCCTCGTGCGAAATGTAGAAGGCCAGTGCCTGCGCCTGATCCTCGGGAGCATTGAACATCGGCATATTGCTGCTCATTCCGCTCAGCACCGGGAACATCTCCTGCACCTGGCTTGGAGTCTGCTTTTCAAAGGCACCCCGCAAGGGCCGGAAATTCCCGTTCACCGTATGGCAGTGTCCGCAACGCGAGGCAAAAACCTTCTCGCCAATCTCCAACCGGTTCTCATCAGTGATTGTGAACTTCCACTCCGGATTCAGCGATGCCAGATACTGCCCCAGCGCTTTGCGATCGTTTTCGTCTCCCGCATATGGAGGCATTGTTCCTCTCAGCATATGTATATGCTGCAGAATATCGGCCGCAAAATCCGCATCCCACCCATCGACGCGCCGCTTCATCCCGCGATATCCGCCCGCGGCGTGGCAGCTTGCACACTGCAACTGAAACAGATTCTTTCCGTACTCCAACCCTGAAGTATCGTCGGTCAGCAGGAAATTCGCCGAGTGACTCACGCCCCCCGTCTGCAGCGGTTCCACCTGTGCGGCGCGCAAATCATTCGCATAGATTACCTGGTTGATGACCCACGGCTTACGCACGAACTCACGCAGATACTCGCCCGCTCCGATCATCCCCAGCCCGCAGATTACGAGCACGGCAACCACGGGAGCCCGCATCCATCGCGGCTTCCAAACGCCACACACCAGCGCAACGACCAACGCCAGCAGCGTGAATCCCACGCCGCCCCGAACCGCATGACGCACTCCGGTCAGCACTCCATTCAGATACAACTGTGAGAATCGCGGGATTTTCGCGAAGTACCACCACAGCGAAAGCGGCAGCACCAGCGCTCCCACCATCATCCATAGAGCCGCCCAGCGCGCCACCTTCTCGCGGCCTTCCTGTTTTGGCAGCGTGATGTACCCGAAGATCCCGGCCAGAATCACGCTGACTGCCGTGCGCGCCACCAGCGAAGGCAGAAACGTCGGATTGAACAGGCCGTCCCAGAAGTTCTGCGTCTCGATCCAGCGCCCCGGCGTCAGCATGAAGGTGAGAATTCCGTTGATGACAAACAGGCTCATCCAGGCCGCGACGAAGTAGATCCATCCCACAATCTGGTGATCGCCTGCCGAGAGGCTCTCCCACGTATTCGCGTAGATGATGGCCGCCGCGATCTCCACGAAGAAGAAAACCCACTCGATGGCCCATGCCCATACAAAAGTATGTATGAGGGATGACGTCGCTTCCGGGCTCACCAGTCCAATGGTGAACCAGATGCCGACTCCGCTGATTGCGCCGAATACCAGCGTAAGCAGCGCAAAGAATTTGCTGTGACGGCGGCAGTAATCCAGCAGCGCGGCATCCTTCTGCCGTCGTGCAAGATTCTCGGTCACAACCAGGAAAAAGCCTCCGCCGACCGCGAAATGCGATACGAAGACGTGCAGCACCGCGACGAGGGCGATCAACATGCCCCCTGGAATCGCAAGTTGCCAGTGTGGATAGTTCAAGGATCATGCTCCTGGCTGAATCAGATGAATACCTCAGTATCTTCTACCCACCGCCGCATTCAAAGCAACGAAGAAGCCGCGCATACGAAATCATCCCAGGAAAACGCACTGGGATGATTCATTCAGAGGTCATTCAGCGAAGGAGGGCGCTTCTTCGAGGGAAGACGAGGAGAAGCTGGCCCCGAGCGCGACTTAGTTGAAGAAGTTTGCGTTCTTTTCCGCAAAGTCCTTCTTATCGGCAGGCAGTTCGTCCGCTGAGAAGATGGAACCGGTCGGGCACTCCGCAATGCAGGCGCCGCAATCCATGCACTCGGCAGGATTAATGTAAAGCTGCGTCGCAGCCTCGTAAGCTGGCTCGTTCTTGGTCGGGTGAATGGCGTCGCCCGGACAGGAATCGGAACAAAGGTTGTCTTTCACGCAGCTATCAGTAATGACGTAAGCCATAACGGTCTCCTTGCGCAGTTCCGGGTTCGGCGGATAAGAATCCATGCAATCTGCCCGCGCGCAAATAGATCATAGAACGTAAGGGTAGGCGGTACTCTGTGATTTCAGTCACTTTTGGCCGTCGTTGCCCGAGAATTTACTTTGCCATTCCCCGCACCCGCTCCGGCGTATGCCCCAGTTCCCGGAAATTACGCAAGCTGAGAGCATCGTGCCGCTTGGCAAGGCGTACCCCCTTCTCGTCGTTCATCAACGCGCAGTGGTAATAATCAGGAGTCGGCAAACCCAGCGCTCTCTGTAGCAAAATCTGACGCGCCGTTGAACGTAATAGATCCTCACCGCGAACCACCTCCGTGATCTGCATAGCCGCATCGTCAACAACAACGGCCAATTGGTAGGCCGGAACGTCATCGCGCCGCCACACCACAAAATCCCCGAAGTCCCGGCCCGCCTCAAAGGTCTGCCTCCCCATCCCGCGGTCTACGAATACAACCCGCTCGCCATCCTGCACCCGGAAGCGCCAATTGACTCCTCCCGGAGCCTCGGCCTGCAACCGCCGCCCACGGCAAGTGCCCGGATACACCGGCTCATCGTTATTCGCATGAGGCATGTCATCATGCGGCGCACTGGCCGCCTGCGCCAGATCCTTGCGCGAACAGGAACACGGATAGAGGTATCCTCCGTTCAGCAGCCGTCGCCACGCTCCCAGGTAAAAGTCCCGCCGCTCACTCTGCGAATACGGCCCGCACCCGCCCCCCACATCCGGACCTTCCTGCCACTCGACGCCGAACCAGCGCAGGTCTTCAAACATCGCCTTCACAAATTCAGGTCGGCACCGTTGCCCATCCAGGTCTTCGTTCCTGAAAATCATCACGCCCCCGGCCTCCCGCGCCCGCTCAAAGGCCTTCCAGAACGTGCGCGCATGTCCCAGATGCAGGTATCCCGTAGGCGATGGCGCAATTCGTCCGCGATATGGTTTCGCACTCACCGTGCGATTTTATTAAAAGTTGGATTCGCGTGTCGGTGCGCAATATCTACAAATTTCGAAGACCCGCCGGGAACCGGCACGCAACGCGCTGCGTATGACAATCCAGCCAACGTCGGCGAGGGTCTCACGGGGGGCAGCATGAAACGGGAACGTGCGCTGAAGTTTGTGTTGGTATTCGTAGGCTTGCTCTTTTTAGCCACGGCCTATCCCTTGATCATCTTTATCCGGCAGGAGCCTGCGTTGGCAATGATGTTCAGCCTCTATGTCACGCTCGGCATCTTTCTGCTGGTGGCAGCCCGCAACCCATCGGAGCACCGCAGTCTGATTGCTTTTACCGCCTGGTCCAGTTTTGCTCACGCCGCCCTCATGGGACTTCAGGCATGCTGCCACATGATTCAACGAGGAGAACTGATAGGGGTGGCTCTCCTCGTCGTAATCGGCGTAGCCCTCATCGCGCTCGCGCCGGCCAAACAGGCCACGAGGCTGTCATCCACCTAGCCCGAATTTCTGGCTGCGGGATCTTTCCACAATCTCCATTGCCTCTCTCACCGCTCCCATCACTTCATCAAACGAGCGGATCGCGAAGAGCCGCTTGTGAACTTCGTCCACCTTTACCGTCGTGTTCAGCACCTCGGCAACGCTGAAATCCCGTATCTCGCAGCCGCCCGAAAGCACATTCGTGCACTCGGCCTGCGACGAAGCCACTCCGGAACCGTACACCTTCACCTCGCCGTCCTGGCGTATCAGTCCAAACTCAAATGTGTACCAGTACAGTCGGCCCATGCGTTCCAGTTTTTCTTCGCTTTCCATCGAGCCGCACACGAGTCCGTACTCGGCTACGGCATCGGCAAAGCGCTGCTCGGCAAACATCGGCAGATGGCCCAGCGCGTCATGCAGAATATCCGGCTCCGGAATGTAGTCCATCGACTCACGGGCCCGCAGCCAGGTCGTCGTCGGAAACTGGCGGGCCGCCAGCATCTCAAAGAACGCGCGCGAAGGCATGAAGCCCGAAACCGGCTGTATCTTCCATCCCGTCCGTTGCTCCAGCCGCTTGCTGATCTCCGGCAAGCGTGGAATCTGTCTCTGCTCCAGCCCGAGCGCATTCCAGCCTTCCAGATATTCGTGACAGGCGCACTGCTGCAACTGCGCCATCCGGCGCTGAACCAGTTCGCTCCACAGCGCGTGCTGGTCTTCTGAATACTTCACATAGTCCTGTTCGATTAAGTATGGCTTTGCCGCGACCAGTTCGACGTGTTCCAAACTCCGCATTCGGTCACCTCACCTGTCCCAGGAAACCGGGACGCTATCTGAGATGCCACAACAGCACCCCGGGGATCAGACGAACCCTGAACCCGAAGCCAGTGGGCGATTCCCGCCTCCCACCCGTGCCATTCCTCTCCAAACTTTGTTAGGCTGTCCTTCGGAGACTCTCCCATGTCTAATTTCAACAATAACGATCAGCCTGAAATTCAAATCAAGAATTCCGAGGACTACCGCGAAGGCTACTCCAACAGCGTGCAGGTTCGCATGAGCGTGTGGGACTTCTTCCTGGCATTCGGAATGGCAATTCCGGGCAACGGTCCCGGCATCGAACTGCGCAATTTCCAGGGAATCTACCTGAGCCCGCAGCAGGCCAAGGCGCTGGCGATCATGCTCCATCAGAATGTTTCGAACTACGAGCAGACCTTCGGCGAAATCAAGATCGATCCGCAGTTCGCGCAGAACGGTCCGATTCACTAACCATGCGCCGAAAGACCCCGTCCCCTGCCCCAGGCTCTCTGGCTCAGTCCCTGTCGGGGTTTGCAGTCATCTTCGCCGCGCTCTGGCTGGTGCATCTGCCATTGCTGCGGCTTCCCTATTTCTGGGACGAGGCGGGATACTTCATCCCAGCCGCGCACGACCTGCTCCTCACCGGCGACCTCATCCCGCACACCACCCTCTCCAATGCTCACCCGCCGCTGGTGATGATCTGGTTGGCGCTCTGCTGGAAGCTCACCGCCTACTCGCCGCTCGTCACCCGCACGGCCATGCTCGCCGTTGCGGCCTTCGGCTTCACCGGACTATGGCTCATGGCCCGCCGCCTCGCCAGTCCCCCGATAGCCATCGCAACGGTAGTGCTCACCGCACTTTCACCTACCGTCTTCTCGCAATCGGCCATGGCGCAACTCGATATCGCTGCCTTCGCCCTGGTGCTCTGGACGCTCTACTCCCACATCCGCGGAAGACGCTGGCAGGCAATCGTCTTTGCCGCCTTGGCCGCCGTAGCCAAAGAGACCACGGTGGCCGTCACGCTGACGCTCTTCGGCGCCGACCTGCTCGGTTGGATAGCTTATCGCTGGCGTCCGCAACTTGCAGCCAAATGGTGCTTGCCGCGACAGTCGCTAATCCGCTGTGCGGCCTACCTCCTGGCTTTGCTTCCGCTCGTTGGCTGGTACACGTATCACTTCCATCGCACCGGGCACGTCTTCGGCAATCCCGACTACCTGCGCTACAACGTCGGAGCCACCGTAACTCCCCTCCGCATCCTGTTCGCCGGACTCATGCGCCTATGGCACGCCACCGGCTACATGAACCTCTTCGTGCTCACCGCATCTGCGCTAGTCTTGCTATGGAGTGCAGCAAACTCCAGCGAACCACAAGCCTCTCGCGATCCAAAAGCTGGTGGCCCACATATGCCCTCTTTTGGCATATGTGGGGACGCGGCAAAGGACGGTCCGCCCCGCCCCATTGCCCCAGCCATCCAACTGCTCTTCGCTCTCGTAGTCCTCGCCCAGGCCGCCGAATTCTCCGTGGTCGGCGGAGCGTTGCTAGCCCGCTACATGATCCCTGCGATCCCTCTGGTAGTTCTGCTCGCAGTAAATGTCCTGCGCCTGTACGCTCCGCAGTGGAAGTGGTGGGTGGCCGGATGCGCCGTAGCTTTCGTCGCCGCACTGCTCTTTAATCCACCTTGGTTCATCTCGCCGGAAG
Source organism: Saccharimonadales bacterium (SeqCode) (assembly GCA_035539055.1). Taxonomy (GTDB): domain Bacteria; phylum Acidobacteriota; class Terriglobia; order Terriglobales; family Acidobacteriaceae; genus TOLSYN. Next base: position 63,143 of record DATLJC010000037.1, read on the forward strand.
ACAACCTGACGTGGACTCAATTTGTAGAAATGCATCGGCAGGCGGCAAGCTATGTCGAGCAGCACTACGCGCAAGACCGCATCCTCACCGCCTGGCCTGCTTCGGATGAATTGAATCGCCCCTTCCTCGGCTACGTCCAGAAGCCTCTCGGCGTAGTGCGCCTTGAGAACTTCACCGCCGAAGAAATCCTCCGCGCCAGTCAGCAAC
>DATLJC010000038.1:0-23431 GCA_035539055.1 Saccharimonadales bacterium (SeqCode)
TGGCTGCTGATCAAGCATCGCGATGAGACGGTCGAGAGTGGATACGATATCGACGCGCATGATGGGTCGGTGCGCACAGGACGTTCGATGGATGAGATTGCGGCGGACAAGAAATCGGCGGAGTGGGGAAGCAATCGTCAGGCGGAGGCAAAGGGCGGCGCGGCGCAGGCGAAGGTTCGTCATGTGGCGATTGACTGGACGAAGGAAGTGGCGGGCGTGAAGGGCGCGAAGAAAGCCACGATGCCGGAGGTGGTGAGGCCGATGCTGGCAACCCTGACGGATGCTCCGGCCAAGACAAGCGAATGGCTTTATGAGATCAAGTGGGATGGGTACCGTGCGCTGGCGTTTGTGGAAGACGGCAAGGCGCGGCTGGTGTCGCGCAATCAGAACGACATGACAGAGGCGTTCGCCGAAGTGGCGGTGGAGCTGCCAGGTAGGCTGCGGGCGAAACGAGCATTACTGGATGGAGAGATTTGCGCGCTGGATGAGCGCGGGCATTCGAGCTTCAGTCTTATGCAGCAGAGGACAGGCGTTGGGAAAAATTCTCGGATGCTGAAGCGGGCGCATACGGAAGTTCCCATCGTGTTCTATGCGTTTGATCTGCTGCAGGTGGACGACTGGTCGTTGATGGGGGCGACACTGGAGGATCGCAAACGGCTGCTGCGGGAGGTGCTGAATTCGGATGCGCGGGTGCGGTATTCGGAGAGCTTTGACGATGGCACGAAGTTGTTGGCGGCGGCGAAAGAGCAAGGGCTGGAAGGGATTGTGGCGAAGCGGAGGGATAGTAAATACGAGCAGAAGCGCTCGGGAGCGTGGTGCAAGGTGAAGATCACGCAGACAAATGAGTGCGTGATTGGCGGGTGGACGGAGCCGAAGGGGAGTCGCGAATATTTTGGGTCGCTGGTGCTGGGACTGTATGGCAAAGATGGAAAGCTGCGATCGGTGGGACAGGCGGGGACGGGATTTACGCGCGAGACGGAAGCGGAAATTTTTGAGCTGCTGAAAGAGCGGGAAACGAAGAAAAATCCGTTTGCGAACAAGGTGGAGACGGGGAGGGGAGTTCATTACGTCAAACCGGAGCTGGTGGCGGAGATTAAGTTCACGGAATGGACGCATGAGGGGCTAAAGGGCGGACTGAAGATGCGGGCTCCGGTGTTTTTGGGGTTGAGGGTGGATAAGGCGGCGAGGGAATGTAGGGCGGCGTGAGGGGCGAGGTTTCGCGGTTTCGCAAGGTTAGAGGCAAGGGCAACAACAAAGGCAAGGGCAACTACCCCACTCAACGAAAAGAGCGTTGAGTGGGCCACCCGTGGGCGAAGTTTCGAGAGGTTGGAAGAGCAACAGCAAAAGCGAAAATTCCGGGTGGGCTCGAACAGTTCCGATCACCCCACATTTGCCAACAACAGGCAAATGTGGGCCACCTGTTTTCTTACTGCTGTTTTCTTACTGCTGTTTCTTACTGCTGTTTTTCTATTGCTGTTTTCTATTGCTGCTTTTCTTCTAATTCGGTCCAGCGGGTGAGGAGTTGGTCGAGGGTGGATTCGGCTTGCTCAAGGTCGGACTGGGCGGTGATGAGGGCGGCGGCGTCGGATTGAATCCCTGGGTCATTGAGGGTGGCTTGAGCGGTGGCGAGGCGGGATTCGGCGGCGGCGATTCCCTGCTCGATGGAGGCGTACTCGCGGGCCTCTTTGTAAGAGAGTTTCTTCTTCGGCGCTGGAGATGCGTCGGCGGTGGTGCTCGCTCCGGACGAGGGGCTGGAGCCGTTGGAACCGCGTTTCTGGGTGCGCTGCTGCTGGTCGCGCCATTCTTCCCACTGCATGTAATCGGCAAAAGTTGAGGCGTGACCCTGGCCGTCGAGGCCGAGGACGGTGGTGGAGACGCGGTCGAGAAGGTAGCGGTCGTGGGTGACAAGGACTAACGCTCCCTTGAATTCGAGGAGGGTTTCTTCGAGGACTTCGAGGGTGGGGATATCGAGGTCGTTGGTGGGCTCGTCGAGTAGGAGGATGTCGGCGGGCTGGAGCATGAGGCGCGCGATGAGAACGCGGGCGCGCTCGCCTCCGCTGAGTCGGCTGACGGGCTGATTGAGCTGCTCGCTGGTAAAGAGAAAACGGTCGGCCCAGGCGGCGACGTGGATGACGCGGTCCTGAAAGACGACGGAATCGGAGTCGGGAGCGAGGGCGCGGCGAAGGGTGAGCGAAGGGTCGAGTTCGCGCTGCTGTTCGAAGTAAACGATCTTCAGGTTATCGGCGGTACGGATGGTGCCGGAGTCGGGGGCGAGTTCTCCCTGCAAGAGGCGGAGCAGGGTGGTTTTGCCGCTGCCGTTGGGGCCGACGAGGCCGACGCGCATTCCGTTGGTGATGACGAAGTTGAGGCCGTCGATGAGCGGGCGCTCGTCGCTGAATCGATAGGAGAGTCCTTCGACTTCGACGAGGCGTTTGGTCTGGCGGGCGGTGCCGGAAAAATCGAGATCGGTGCTGGCGGTGCGGGTACGCGAGCGCAGGTCGCCGAGTTCGCCGATGAGTTCGTGAGCGCGGTCGATGCGGGATTTCGATTTGCCGCGGCGAGCTTTGGGACCTCGGCGAAGCCACTCGATTTCGGTGTGGACGCGGTTTTCGAGCGCCTCCTGATGGCGCGCCTGGGCGTGCATCCACTCCTCTTTCATTTCGAGGAAGTGGGAGTAGGTGCCGGAGACGCGGAAGATGCCGTCGGGGTAGATGCGGGCGAGTTCGGCGGTTTCGGCGGCTACATTTTCAAGAAAATAGCGGTCGTGAGAGACGAGGACGCAGGCGTAGTTTGCCTGCTGGAGAAGCTGTTCGAGCCACTCGATTCCGGCGAGATCGAGGTGGTTGGTGGGCTCGTCGAGGAGGAGGATTTCGGGCTCGGTGACCAGTGCTTCGGCGATGGCGAGACGCTTACGCCAGCCTCCGGAGAGAGAATGGGCTTCGGCGTGGAAGTCTTCGAATCCGGCGCGGCCGAGAGTTTCATGCAGGCGCGAGTCGCGCTCAAGGGCTGGAACGAGAGAGTCGGCGAGCGCTGCTTCGATGACCTGGGTGATGGTGAGGCCGGGAGCAAAAACGGATTCCTGCGGGACGTAGGCCAGAGTGGCTCGCTTGCGGAGGGCGACGTCGCCGGTATCCGGGGAGACAAGGCCGGCGAGAATGCGGAGGAGAGTCGATTTGCCGGAACCGTTGGGACCGATGAGCGCAATGCGGTCGCGGTCGTTGACCGTGAAGGAGACATTGCGGAAGAGCGGCTCAGCGCCGAAGGCTTTCGATAGATTTTGGGCGTTGAGAATGGGAGGCATCGGTTTAATGATACAGGGAAGGGGCGGAGGTTTCGCAAGGTTGGAGCAAGGGCAAGGGCAAGGGCAAGAGCAGGGGCAGGGGCAAAGACCCCACGTCAGCCCGATGAAGCCGGGCGGGACATGGGGCACCAGAGTCGGTTTCTGAGCGAACGAGCTATCGAATTTCTGTTACGAACCCACTTCTTCGCCCCAGCTTGGGCGCTGGTATTTGCCGGAGCCTACGTCCATGATGCATTCCTCGAGGACGTCGAGGGCGAGGTCGGCTTGCTGTTTGGTGACGACGAGCGGTGGGCTCAGGCGCAGAGTGTTCGTGCCGCAACCGAGGAAGAGGATTCCCTTTTCAAAGGCTAGCTCGACGATATGGTCGCGCTGCTCTCCGGCGGGAGCTTTGGTGTGTTTGTCTACGACCATCTCGATGCCGATCATGAGGCCGCGTCCACGCACATCGCCTACGAGGGGAAGGCGCTCGGGCCAATCGTAGGTGCGGGCGAGGATGTGCTCGCCTACTTCGTGGGCGTTCTGCATGGCTTCGCGCTCGATGATGTCGATGGTGGCAAGGGCGGCGGTGATGGCTACGGGGTTCCCGCCGAAGGTGGAGGCGTGGGAGCCGGGGACCCAATCCATGATTTCGGCGCGGGTTATCAATGCGGAGAGAGGCATGCCGCTGGCGATTCCCTTGGCTACGGTGATCATGTCGGGGGCTACGCCGGAGTGTTCGATGGCCCACCACTTGCCGGTGCGTCCCATGCCGGACTGCACTTCATCGACGATGAGCATGATGCCGTGCTTGTCGCAGATGCGGCGGAGTTCCTGCAGGAAGGCCGGAGGCGCGGGAAGGTATCCGCCTTCCCCCTGGAAGGCTTCTACGACGATGGCGGCGCATTCCTCGGGCGGGACTTCGGTGCGGAAGACCCAATCTTCAATGTAGCGGGCGGTTTCGCGAGCATACTGTTCGGGCTCGGTTCCGGTGGGACGGCGGTAGAGATTTGGATAGGGGACGTGGACCACTCCCGGGACGAGGGGCGAGAAGCGGCGGCGCTGCTGGGCCTTGGAACAGGTGAGCGAAAGAGCGCCCATGGTGCGTCCGTGGAAAGCTCCGTGGAAGGCGATGATGTACTGGCGCTTGGTGTGATAGCGGGCAAGTTTGAGCGCGGCCTCGATGGCTTCGGCTCCGGAGTTTCCGTAGTGGACGCGGTGCGGGCCGGGCATGGGAGCGATCTTCGAGAGGCGGGCGGCGAGTTCGGTGAGCTGCGGGTAATAGAAATCGGTGCCGGACATGTGAATGAGTTCGCCGGCCTGTTTCTGGATGGCAGAGACGACCTCGGGGTGGCAATGCCCGGTGGAGGTGACGGCGATTCCGGCGGAAAAGTCGAAGAACTCGTTGCCGTCCACATCCTCTATGACGATACCGCGTCCGCGCTTGGCTACCAGGGGGTAGGAGCGGGTATAGGAGGGCGAGATGAGGCGGTCGTCGGCGGCAATGATTTTGCGGGCGTTGGGTCCGGGAAGCTTTGTGCGAATGATGGGGGCGTCGGTGGGCGCGAGAGTCGAGGGTGGCATGGTTTCCTCCTAAAGCTTCGATGAAAACAGGTACGGGGATGCAGACCAGCGTTCCGGCACATAAGGATGCGGAACGATAGCCAGACGGGGGACGGAGGAATGAGGAACTAGTCGCCAGCGAAGAGGTTGGGACGGGAAAGCGAAGGAGAACCTACGAGTTCGGCACGAGGAGAGGCAAAACGCGACCAGATTGCGCACGCGGAGACGCTCTGCGTGAAGACATCCACGCGATGCGAGCGCGGCTGACGTTTGAAGCTGATAGACGGCATACGGCGCACTCCTCTCCCTGAGGTGGCGCGATTATAGCCCAATTCTGATGGGTAAGTGGGCAAATATGTTGCGGGCGAGAGTAGAATCCGTCATCGACGTGGAGTGAGGCGCTTTATGAAGTGCTCTGGTGGAGAGATTCACGTTTGGCGGATCGAGCTCGACGGCGCCGCACGAACGGCGGCCACGCTGAGAGCTGCTTTGTCACCAGAGGAGACGGAGAGAGCATCGCGATTTCGAACGGCGGAGCTGCGGGAAAGATGGACGGCGGCGCGGGGAGCATTACGCTCGATTCTCGCCTCTTATACGGGATGTGAGCCGGAAGCGTTGATCTTCAAACAAGGCTCGCACGGAAAGCTGAGTTTGGAGTGGCCTGTGTGCGAGCTCGCGTTCAATCTTACGCACACAGGTGGGTTGGCGTTGGTGGCGGTTGGCAATGATCGGCGGGTGGGGATCGACGCGGAGACGGTGCGGGCGGATGTTGATATGGAGGAATTAAGCCGTCGATTCTTTGCACCGGAGGAGGCGGAGGAGATTCTGGCGATGTCTCCGGAAGTGCGGCTTGCGGCTTTCTTCCGGTGCTGGAGCCGCAAAGAGGCAATCGTGAAAGCGCTGGGGTGTGGCTTGTCTGTCGCGCTAGACAGTTTCCGGGTAAGTGTCCGTGCTGATGAGCCGGCACGACTGATTTGGGCGAACGGAGAGATCTCTGGCCAATGGAGTTTACTGGATGTGAGTGAAGTAGGTGTCGCGGCCGCCGTCGCAGTCGAAGGATCCGCGCCGGTGCTGCGGCAGATAAGCTTTGTTCCTGGCTACTAGGGCGAAGAAAACCTTGTAAGATTTGCCCGACCGTTGGAAGTACCCTGCGATCTGCAACCTCTTGCATACGAAAAACACGGTTACTCAGTCACGCCACTTAGAATGTGCAGATTGGGTTTGGAAAAACGTTTGCACGTACCTGCCGCATGGGGAAAGCCAGCAAGGTGGCACTGGCTAAAACGCAAGCCACATCCAGCGTATAAATGCGTGCCGTGAAAGGTACTCCGTGAATGTTTTGGGCATTAGCGGCTTAGAGGATTCTGCACCGTTCAAGCAGGAGCATTGGCCGGGATTGGATCCAAGAGAGTATCGCATTGCTCAGGGGTACGACTCCGCGGCAGCCCTGGTTTGCGATGGAAAGATCATTGCCGCCGCGGCAGAGGAACGCTTTAGCCGGAAGAAGCACACGGGCGATTTCCCAATCTGCGCAATCCAATTCTGCTTGCGCGAGGCTGGTCTGGCAATCGATGACATCGATGAGATCGCGCATGGGTTTGACTACTCACCATTCCGGCAGATGTATTCGCTGAACGTCGACTCCTCGGGACTTTACGAGAAGGTACTCTCGAAGGAAGCGCTGGTAGGGCACGTACATAGGTGGTTCCCGAAGTTTGATGCCGAGCGGATTGAACCGGTGGGGCATCACCTGGCCCATGCCGCCAGCGCTGCGCTTACGTCGGGATGGGACGAGTGCCTGGTGGTAATCAACGACGCGATGGGTGAAGTGCAGAGCCTGACGGTATTTGAGTATTGCAATGGCGAGTTCAAGAAGCTGCGCGAACTTTCAGCGAATGACTCGATTGGCATTCTCTATTCGCTGGTCACATTACATCTGGGCTTCGACTTCAACTCCGATGAATACAAGATCATGGGACTGGCGCCGTATGGCGATCCGGAACGCTTTCGGCGGTTCTTTGAGCAAGCGGTGGAACTGCGTTCGGATGGCTCGATTCGTATTCCGATTCTGCGGCTCAATCGTACGCGGGAGGAACGGGAGAATTATCTGGCAACTCGCGCTTATTTCGACGAGCACCTGATCACTCAGCGCGAACCCGATGCGGAGATTACACAGGAACACAAGGATGTGGCTGCGGCGTTGCAGGAGTGTCTGGATCGCGTGGTGCTGCATGTTTGCGGATACTTCGGGAAGCAGACCGGATTACGACATATCGCACTCGCGGGTGGAGTTGCGTTAAATTGCACGGCAAACGGCAAGCTGATTGACTCAGGCATTTTCGACGAAGTTTATATCCAGCCAGCGGCCGGAGATGATGGGATTGCGCTGGGTGCGGCACTGTATCGCGCATCGCTGCGCGGAGAAGTTCTCAATGAGCGGATGCCGGTTCCTCTGCTGGGCCCTGCGTCGCCGTATCCGTGTATCGAGAAGGCTCTGGAGAAATACGCCGACAGGATTGACGTGCAGCACTTCAAGGGTCTCGACCAGACTTGTTTGGAAGCGGCGAGGTTGATCGCCAAAGGACGAGTGATTGCATGGTATCGCGGACGCATGGAATACGGGCCGCGAGCGCTGGGGAATCGGAGCATACTGGCCGATCCGGGGCATCCGGAAATGCGCGACCGCATTAACGCGATGGTGAAGATGCGGGAAGCATTTCGTCCATTCGCTCCAGCGTGTTCGGAGGAAGAGGCGCATCGGTGGTTCAACGTCGCACCGGGGACACGGATGCCGTACATGATCACGGTGGTGGATGTGCGACCTGAGCACCGGGTAGCGCTGCCGGCGATTACGCATGTGAACGGCTCGGCGCGTCTGCAAACGGTTTCGGAAAAAGACAATCCTGATTTTCATCGTCTGCTGGAAGCCGTAGGCCGAACCACGGGCAAAGAGATGGTGCTCAACACGAGTTTCAATGTGAAAGGGCAGCCGATCGTGAACCTGCCAGAGGAAGCAATAGAAACTTTCCTCAGCACGGGTATCGAATTTCTTTTCCTGGAGGATCGCGTTGTTGCCCGCAGAGACAACTAAGTCCAAGAAGACCGATGTGCCGGGCACGGTGGCACAAGCGTTTGAGGAGCAGGCTGCGCGCACTCCGGAGTCGGTTGCTCTGGTGTCGGCAGAACGGCGCCTGAGCTATCGCGAACTCGATGAACGTTCCAACCAACTCGCACATCACTTGCAGAAGTTGAGCGTTGAACCTGAGACGCTGGTGGGCATCTGCGTGGAACGGTCGCTGGAGATGATGGTGGGACTGCTGGCGATTTTGAAGGCGGGCGGAGCTTACGTTCCGATGGATCCCAGCTACCCGGAGCAGCGTATTGCGTTGATGATCGAAGACTCAGAGGCGCAGATAATCGTTGCGACGGAGCAGACGAAATCGTGTGTGGGGAAGACAGCAAGGCATGTCGTCTCAATGGATGGAGACGCGGAGGTCATCGCAGGCTACGGCACAGATCATGTGTCTTCGGCGGCGACTGAGCAGAACCTCGCGTATGTGATGTACACGTCTGGTTCGACGGGCAGGCCGAAGGGAGTGATGATCGAGCACCATAGCGTCATCAACTTCTTTGACGGCATGGATCAAGCGATTGGACCGGAGCCGGGGGTGTGGCTGGCGGTGACCAGCATCTCGTTCGACATCTCCGTGCTTGAACTGTTCTGGACGTTGGCGCGGGGATTTAAGGTCGTGATCCATGGCGATGAAGGTACGCAGACAATTCCGGATGAGATCCGCGGGTATGGCGTGACACATATGCAATCGACGCCTTCCCTGGCACGAATGGTTGCGGTCGATCCTGGTGGACTCGCTTCCCTGGGATTGCTGAAAAAGCTTCTTCTCGGCGGAGAAGCACTGCCGCCGTCGCTGGTGCGTCAACTGCGTACGGAATTCAACGGTGAGTTGCACAACATGTATGGGCCGACGGAGACAACGATCTGGTCCACGACATTCCAGATCGCTGGCGAGCCGCCGGAGATGATTCCGATTGGAAGCCCGATCACGAAGACGCAGGTTTATGTGCTGGATTCGCATCTTCAGCGCGTGGAGGCAGGTGAGCCTGGCGATTTGTATATCGGCGGCGCCGGGGTGGCGCGCGGGTATTGGAATCGACCGGATTTGAATGTTGAGAAATTTCTTGTCGATCCGTTTCTTACGCGAAATTGCATGTACCGGACCGGAGATGTTGCGCGATTTCTGCCGGACGGCAATCTTGAATTTTTGGGGCGGCAGGACTTTCAGGTAAAGCTGCGTGGCCATCGCATTGAGCTGGGCGAGATTGAAGCAGCGCTTGAAAATCAAAAAGGCGTAAGCCAGACAGCGGTCGTGGCGAGGCAGTTCAAAGCCGATGATAAGCGACTAGTGGCCTATGTAGTTCCGAAGCCTGGTGCCGCCGTGGAGATTGCGACGCTTCGCGAGGCGCTGTCCGCAATGCTTCCGGAGTACATGGTGCCGTCGAACTTTGTGTTGCTGGAAGGTTTTCCGCTGACGGCGAACGGCAAGGTTGACCGCAATGCTTTGCCCAATCCGGTGATCGAAAAGTCCGGCGACATAGAAGAGCTACCGCGAAACGAAATGGAGCGTGTGATTGCGCAGGCGTGGAAGGATGCGCTCGAAGTGGAGAGCATTGGGATGGAGGAGAACTTTTTCGATCTTGGCGCACATTCGCTGATGGTGGCCGAAGTACATATTCAGTTGCAGCAAATACTGGGCCGCGAATTCTCGCTGGTCGATCTGTTCCAATTCCCCACGGTCACGGCACTGGCGAACCACCTCAAAGGGGCGGAAGCGATACCGCAAATTTCCAGCAGAACAGCGCGACGGCTAACGGCGCGACAGCAGCGAGTGCGCGGAGCATGAAGGACTCGGCAATTGCGATCATTGGCATGGCGGGACGATTTCCCGGCGCGCGCAATGTGGGCAAGTTCTGGCTGAACCTGAAGAACGGAGTGGAATCTATTCGTACGTTCAGCGACGAGGAACTGCTCGCTGGAGGAGTTTCCGCAGAAGAACTCGCACAACCGGAATATGTGAAGTTGGGCGTTGTGCTTGAGGATCTGGATATGTTCGACGCAGGCTTCTTCGGCTTCAGCCCGAAGGACGCGGCGATCATGGACCCGCAACACCGCATTTTCCTAGAGTGTGCGTGGGAAGCGCTGGAAGATGCAGGGCATGTGCCGGGGGCTTCCGAAGAAGGATCGATTGGAGTGTATGCGGGCTCCGGGATGAGCTCGTACATGATTCACAACCTGCTGACGAACCCGCAGTTGGTGGCAAGCACCGGGCTATTTCTGATTCGACAAACGGGAAATGACAAGGACGTGCTCGCGACCAGGGTGTCGTATGAGCTGAATCTTCATGGGCCGAGCATCAACGTGCAGACGGCGTGTTCAACCTCGCTGGTTGCGGTGCATCTGGCGTGCCAGAGCCTGCTGAATCAGGAATGTGACATGGCGCTGGCGGGCGGAGTTACCGTCGAGTTTCCGCACGGGCGCGGTTACTTGTATAGAGAGGGCGAGATACTTTCTCGCGACGGACACTGCCGGGCCTTCGATGCGGACTCCAGCGGCACGGTGTTCTCCAGCGGCGCAGGGATCGTGGTGCTGAAAAGGCTTGAGGATGCATTGGCTGATCGCGATGCGATTCGCGCGGTGATACTGGGCTCGGCGATCAATAACGATGGCTCGCGCAAGGTTGGATATCTTGCGCCTAGCGTCGATGGTCAGTGCGAGGTAATAGCCGAAGCGCTGGGCGTGGCGGGAGTTGCGCCGGGCGATATTTCGTATGTGGAGACGCACGGGACAGGGACGAGGGTTGGAGATCCGATTGAAGTAAAGGCGCTGACGCAGGCTTTTCGACAGGGCGCGACCGGCAAGGGGCAATGTGCGATTGGATCGCTGAAAACCAATGTCGGCCACATGGATACGGCAGCGGGTGTTGCGGGGCTGATCAAGACTACGCTGGCGCTGGAGCATGGTCAGATCCCTCCGAGTTTGCACTTCGGCAAAGCGAATCCGCTGATTGATTTTGAGAAGAGCCCGTTTCAGGTCAACACGCAATTGGTCGAATGGAATGCTACGCGTGGGCCGCGGCGGGCGGGCGTAACTTCGCTCGGCATTGGCGGTACGAATGCGCATGTGGTTCTGGAAGAAGCTCCGCTGGTTGAACGACATGAGTCTACGCACCCATATCAATTGATCGTGCTGTCGGCAAAGAGCGCTGCGGCGCTGGAGCAGGCGTGCAATAACCTGCACGATTACTTGCGAGAGCAGCCAGATGTGCCTTTGCAGGATGCCGCGTACACCTTGCAGGTGGGGCGCAAACATTTTGCGCATCGACGAACGGTGGTGGCCTCCACGAGTGAAGAAGCGGCAAAGCTGCTGGCTGGTGGCGATGCGAGCCGCGTGCATAGCGGGCAAGCGGCGGCGAATGCTCCGGGTGCGGTATTCATGTTCTCAGGACAAGGATCGCAGTACGTGAATATGGGCCGCGAGCTTTATGAGAGAGAGGCCGGGTTCCGGACGGTGCTGGACGAATGTGCGGAACGACTGATTCCCTGCCTCGATTTGGACCTGCGCAAATTGTTGTATCCCGCGGAAAGTGACGCGGCAGAGGCAGAACGGAATTTATCTCACACTCGCTTTACGCAGCCTGCGCTGTTCAGCATTGAATACGCGCTGGCGCAGTGGTGGATGGCACACGGAGTCGCTCCTGCCGCAATGATCGGCCACAGCATTGGAGAGTACGTGGCGGCTTGCGTGGCGGGCGTGTTCTCGCTGGAAGAAGGGCTTCGCTTGAGCGCACTCCGCGGCCGCTTGATGGGTGAGATGACACCGGGTGCGATGCTGTCCGTAGCAGCAGAGGCGGGAGCGCTCTCGCTTCCGGCGGAATTATCGCTGGCGGCAATCAATGGGCCGGAGCAGTGTGTGGTCTCGGGAGATACAGAAGCTATACGGAAATTTGCGAGTGAGTTGGAAGGCCGCAGCATTCACTGCCGAATGCTGCATACGTCGCACGCTTTTCATTCGGCAATGATGGAGCCGATGCTGAATGATTTCTGTTCGCATATGGAAAAGGTCTCGCTGTGTGCGCCGAAGATTCCTTATATCTCGAATGTGAGCGGCACGTGGATTATGGCTGCCGAGGCAACAGATCCTCGCTACTGGACGAAGCATCTGCGGCAAACCGTGCGCTGGTCCGATGGTATGGCGGAATTATTTCGGGAGCCAGGGCGCGTATATCTGGAAGTCGGCCCGGGACAAGTGCTCACGTCGTTGGGGCGTCAACAGCATGGCAGGCCAGCAGTTTCAAAGGTACTGGCGTCGATGCGCCATTCGCAGGAGCAGGTTCCGGACGCGGCATTGCTACTGAAGACCGCAGGACGGCTTTGGATCGCGGGCGTGTCGCTGGACTGGGATGCGCTACACGCAGGAGATCAACCGCGCAGGGTTCCGCTTCCCACGTATCCGTTTGAACGACAGCGCTACTGGATTGATGGCGGCAAGAAATTTGTTGAGGCGCTTGAATCGCGACGCGAGGAATCGTGGTTTCATCAGCGCGTGTGGAAGAAGTTGCCGATTGAGAAAACGGCTTCATTGGGTCAGCAACGCTGGCTGCTGTTTCTGGATGAGACAGGACTTAGTCCTGAGATTGTAAAGCAACTCAAGAGCCGGGGGCATGAGGTGCTGGTGGTTGCCGCGGGAGACACCTACAAGCGCAGGCACAACGATTCATACGTAATTCGTCCCGGCGTGCGTGCCGACTATGACGAGATGCTCAAGGACATTGTGAAGCGTCAGCATCGGCCAACACAGATTCTGCACTTGTGGTCCATTACAGACACGGGTGCGTGCCAATGTCTCGACCGGGCGCTGGACCTGAGTTTCTACAGCCTTTTGTTCCTCACGCAAGCCTGGGGTGATCAGGACATGGGCGAAGTGAACATTGCGTGTGTCTCGAACGGATTGCAATCCGTCTCGGGAGAAAGCGTGATGGCACCGGCGCGAGCAACACTGCTTGGTCCGGTGAGGTTGATCCCAAAAGAATTTCCCGGCACGCTGTGCCGCAACATCGATCTGGAATGGAACATTCACGACCGGACAAAAGCAGCGGACCAGGTGATAGCCGAATGCTCTGTGCGCGCTGCCGAAAGCTGTGTGGCTTACAGAAAGTCTGAACGCTGGGTCGAGAGTTTCGAACCGCTGAAACTGCAACCGCGAAGTGCAGGCGTGCGAATGAAGGAAAAGGGAGTGTACCTGATTACCGGCGGGATGGGTGGGATTGGTTTGGTGCTGGCGGAGCACCTGGCACGAAGCGTTCACGCGCGATTGGTGCTGGTGGGACGTACGGCAGTTCCTCCGAAATCGGAATGGAACGATGTCCTCGACCAATCGATTGGCGCGCGCGATGTGCGACAGAAGATAGGGAAGTTGCGAGAGATAGAGTCGCTGGGCGGCGAGGTACTGACGATTTCCACCGACGTGACTGAGAGCAAGCAGATAGAAATCGCACTGCAAATGGCCAGGGAGCGATTTGGGAATATTGATGGCGTGATTCATGCCGCGGGATTGATTGAAGATGGGCCCATGCAGATCAAGGCTCGCGAGAGCGCGGCTCGCGTGTTGGCCCCGAAGGTTCAGGGGACACTGGCTTTGCAGGAGGCTCTGCGAAGTAGCAAGCTGGATTTCGTCGTGCTGTTCTCATCGTCCAGTTCGCTGACTCCTCCAGATGGGCAGGTGGACTATGCCGCTGCAAACGCATTCATGGACGCATTTGCACTCAGTCAAAGTGAGCTGCCGGTTACGTCAGTGAATTGGGGAAAGTGGGGCGAAGTAGGACTGGCGGCGCAAGAGATTGCGCGTCAGCTTCCCGCGCTGGGCAGGCCGTTGGTGCAGAACGCAACCGAGCGCGTTTATGCGGGCACGTTGAACTGCGAAAAGGATTGGTTGCTGGACGAGCATCGCTACAAGAATGGCGATTCGCTGGTTCCGGGAACGGGATACCTCCAACTAGTGGCAGCGGCACTGGTCAAGGATCGATGGGAACGCGGCGTTGATTTTGAAGACGTGTTTTTCCTTGCGCCGCTGACAGTGGCTCGCAATGAGACGAAGGACTTGCGAGTACATCTGCGCCGGGTTGTAGCCGCACAGGAAACGGCGTTCCAGTTTTCCATCCTTGCAAAAGGAATGGAGTGGACGGAACACGCGACGGGACAGATTACGCGCAATCAGCGGGCGGTTCCGGCTGACCAGAATGTGGATGAAATTCGCCAGCGATGTTCAAAGAAGCGTATCGATTTTGATGAGCAGCACCGAACACTGCAGGAGAAACACTTCGAGTTCGGGCGACGCTGGCGCAATCTGCGATGTCTGTACATGGGCGAGGGCGAGGCACTGGCAAAATTGCAACTCGGGCACGAGTTCGTGGGGGATATCGAAAGCTGGCCGATGCATCCGGCGCTGCTGGATCTGGCTACGGGGTCGGCGCTCTATTTGATTCCTGGGTACGAAAGCGCAGACGAAGATTCATTGTACCTGCCACTGTCGTACAGGAGAATCACGCTGTATAGGCCGCTGCCCGCGAAATTCTACAGTCACATCTGCTCGCGGCAGGAGAATACCACCGCAGGCGAAGCCGCGATCTTTAACATTACCCTGCTCGATGACGCCGGTCACGTGTTGGCAGAGGTCGACGAGTTTGCTATGCGGCACATGAGCGATAGTACGTCGCCCGCACACCGGCCACAGGGGCTGGCAACCTACAGCGAGCGAAGCGAAGAGTTTCAGAATCCGGGAATGTCAACGGCTGAGGGGATCAAGGCATTCGATGAGATCCTCGCCTCGAATGTGCCGTCAAGCGTGATCGTTTGTCGCGGAGTTTTCACGGGCAGCTCCCCAGTGCATCCGGCACCTGCAACGATTCCCACGACCGGCGCTGAAAGGCCGAAGGGTAATATTGAAAGCGCGCTGGTGGAATGGTGGCAGGAGCTACTGGGCGTGGAGCATGTAGGTCCGGATGACGATTTCTTCGACCTGGGCGGGCACTCGCTGGTTGGCGTTCGTTTGTTTGCCAAAATAAGGAAAACGTATCAGGCAGATCTTAACCTGGCAGTTCTCTTCGAGGCGCGCACGGTACGGCAACTGGCTGCGGTGATCCGTAAAGCTATGGGGCCGACGGACGCGGGGCGGAAGAGTTGGTCGGCATTGGTACCAATTCAGCCGAATGGTTCGCGGATTCCTCTATTTTGCGTCCACGCTCAGGGCACCAGCGTGCTGTTCTATCAGAATCTGTCGAAGTATCTTGGGACTGAGCAGCCCTTTTATGCGCTGCAATCCCCTCTTGTCTCAGCAACCCAGACCCGAGAGGCAACCATCGAGGAACTTGCGTCCATTTACGTCAAAGAACTTCAAGAGTTTCTGCCCGAAGGACCTTACCTGCTCGGAGGAGCATCTCTGGGAGGACTGATAGCTCTGGAAATGGCTCAACAGCTTTATGCTGTCGGGAAAAAGCCTCGGTTCCTGATACTGTTTGACGCAATCGTTCCGGGAAGTTACGAGCACGTTGAGTTTAAAGGCCAGGTCTTGCGCCATTGGGAAAATTTCAGAGAGCAGGGTTCTGGTTACCTGCTGCAAAGAATGGTTTCCAAGAGCGAATACTGGTGGTCACGGCTCTCCGATGGCGCCAAGAGTGCCGGATGCTCACTTTACAAACTGGCAGGCAGAAGCCTCCCT
This sequence comes from Saccharimonadales bacterium (SeqCode), assembly GCA_035539055.1. Taxonomy (GTDB): domain Bacteria; phylum Acidobacteriota; class Terriglobia; order Terriglobales; family Acidobacteriaceae; genus TOLSYN. The sequence continues at coordinate 15,630 of DATLJC010000038.1, forward strand.
GAAAATTTGCGATTATTCCAGGTGGAAGATGCGCACAAGAGGGCATTGAACCACTACACCATCCGGTTCTATCCAGGAAAGATCACGCTGATACGGGCCGCGGACATGGCCGACAGCGTCGCGAATCGGAAAGACCTAACCCTGGGATGGAAAGACTATGCCGGAGGCGGCCTGGAAATCCAAGACGTTCCCGGCGGGCACAACACGATGTTTGAAGAACCTAACGTTCAGACTTTGGCGAAAACACTCAAAGCGATTTTGCCGTCGTGAAGCCTGCCTGAGATTCAAACACCCTGATACCGACACGCATTGAAACGGCCCTAAACCATGAATCGACATCTGCGGGTTGCGGCGGCAAATGGCGCACCCGTAGAATCGAAGTGCAATTCTACGGATACACTGTTCCGATCTGATTCCCGCACGAAGGAAGACAATGGCGCTCGATCTGTTCAACTCTCTTAGCGGCAGGATTGAAGAATTTGCACCGGCAGACGACAAAACGGTGCGCTTTTATGCCTGCGGTCCCACGGTTTACGACTACGGCCATATCGGCAACTTCCGCACGTTTGTCGCAGTCGATGTGCTTCGCCGCTACTTGCGCCAGAGCGGATGGAAGCTGATGCACGTCATGAATATCACGGACGTGGACGACAAGATCATCAGGAATGCGAACCAGCGCGGCGTGGCGATTGGCGAATACACGAAGAAGTTCGAGCAGGCGTTTTTGGAAGACATGGATACGCTGGGGATCGAGCAACCGGAGCATATTTCGCGGGCGACAGAGCACATTGCGGAAATGGCGCGGTTCATCGGCAGGCTGGCGGACAAGGGCTTTGCATACCAGGCTGAGGACGGGTCGTGGTATTTCCGTATCGCAAAGTTTCCGGAGTACGGCAAGTTGAGCAAGAAGGATTTTGCCGGAATGATCGTCGATGGCGGCGGCAGGATGGATGCCGACGAGTATGAGAAGGACGACGTACGGGATTTCGCGCTTTGGAAGGCTCCGAAGGAAGGCGAGGCGAGCTGGGAGACAGAGATTGGGCCGGGGCGTCCGGGGTGGCATATCGAGTGCTCGACGATGGCGATGGAGTATCTGGGCGAGACGTTCGATCTGCACGCGGGTGGCGAGGATTTGATGTTTCCGCACCACGAGAACGAAATTGCGCAGAGCGAGGCGCTGACGGGAAAGACCTTCGCACGGCACTGGATGCATGTGCGGTTTCTGCTGGTGGAAGGGCAGAAGATGTCGAAGTCGCTGGGGAACTTCTACACCCTTCGCGACCTGGTGCTGATGGGACATAAGCCATCGTCAATACGGTTGCTGCTGACTTCAGTTCCCTATCGCAAGCAGTTGAACTTTACCTTCGATGGACTGATTCAGTCGGCAAACTCGGTGGAGCGCTTCCGCAATTTCAAGTTGCGACTGGAGACTGAGCATTGGGCCGAAGGGGCGAATCCGGAAATCGCCGAGCTGGCGAAGAAAGCCGTTTGCGAGATGTACAAGAGCCTGGACGACGATCTGAACACAGCACAGGCACTGGCCGCGATCTTTGACCTGGTGCGGGATGTAAACGCTGCCGCCGATCATGGCAAGGTAAAGAAGGATGACATTCCGGCGGTGCTTGATGCGCTGGCGAAGTTCGACGAGATTTTTGCCGTGCTGGCGGATGACGATGCGGCGCACGTGAAGGCCATCGTGAACTGGGCAAGGAACGAAGGTTTGGGAGAAAAGATCAGTGATGCAACGGCCGAGATGGCCAAGAGTGCGGCACTCAGCGATGCGCAGGTGGAAGAGCTGGTAGCAAAACACTCCGCAGCACGGAAGGCGAAAGACTTCAAGACGAGCGACGCGGTGCGCGACGAATTGTTGACTCAAGGCGTTGTGCTGGAAAACACGAAGGACGGCGTGAGGTGGAAGCGGAAGTAAGGGCCTGCTTTTGAATAGAAAGACAGGAGAGTTCTCCATGGGTTCTGAGACGAATCATCTGAAGACGACGATCGCCCCAATGTTGTCGGTTCGAAGAGGTGCGAAGGCGGTTGAGTTCTACAAAAGGGCGTTCGACGCTGACGAGTTGTTTCGAATCGAAAATGAAAAGGGAGAGGTGGTTGCACGCTTGTCGGTGGGAGCAGCAGAGTTCTGGGTCGCGGATGAATCGCCAGAGCATTGGAACTACAGTCCGGAGTCGGTTGGCGGTGGAACGGTGCGCATGGTGCTTACCGTGGAAAATCCTGATGTCCTGTTTCACCAGTCGGTTGCCGCAGGCGCTACCGAGGTCTGGCCGATGGGTGATCAACATGGCTGGCGTATAGGACGAATTGCGGATCCGTTCGGACATCACTGGGAAATCGGAAGACCACTGCGGCAAGAGGGCTAAAGCGCTTTGCCGGAGAAGTTGCAGCCCGGCAAAGCGCGGTCAGCTAGTCGCGTGGAAGCTTCCATCTGCAAAACATTTGCCGTACTTCGTCTTCAGAAGCCAAATCGCCGTGATCGGCTTCGGCGAGTGCCCTTTCCGTTTCCTCGATCTGCCATTGGTTCAAGGACTTGAATTCATCCATAGGCTCTCCTGACAATCAGTCCCCGGTAGGTTCGACGGGTTCGAGGTCCAGTGCGTCCTCTTCAGTCGCGCGATGCTTGACCTTCGCTCCAGTGACGAGGATGACTGACAGGATGACCACGACGGAGCCGGCGAGCATGTAACGATCCATCTTTTCGCCATGGAAGACGCAACCGAGTATGAGGGCAATGATGGGATTGACGTAGGCGTAGGTCGCCACCTTGGCGATGGGAACGTTCTTGAGCAGCCAGACGTAGGCGGTGAAGCCGATGAGCGATCCGGCGAAGATGAGATAGACGACGGCCCAGAGAGAGCTGGCAGCCCATGTGGCGCGGTGGAGGTCTCCGAAAAGCAGGGCTAGAACGCCGCTGATGAGTCCGGCGAAAAGCATCTGCCATCCGCTGGCGGTAAAAGGATCGACTGTCATGTGCCAGCGGCGGGTCAGGATGGATCCGGTGGCCCAGCTCATGCTGGAGAAGAGAACGAGGACGGAACCGAAGAGTTGGCGAGTTCCGAAATTGGTGTGTCCGGAAATGTCAGGCCAGAGCAGGATGGCAACGCCAAGGACGCCGAGCGCGATTCCGGCAATGCCGCGCGGAGAGAGCTGATCTGTACTGCGGCTGACGCGCTCAAGGATGAGGAACCAGAGCGGAGTGACGGCGATGAACAGCGCGGCGAGACCGGAGGGAATGTACATTTCCGCCCATCCCATGACGACGTTGGCGGTGATGAGGAGAAGGATTCCGATGATGGCAAGGCGGATGAGGTCGCGACGGGGGACGGCGATGCGATGCCCGCCGAGGGCGCGGATGCCGAGCATGAGCAGCCCGGCAATGGTGAAGCGAAGCCCGCCCATGATGAGCGGAGTGAGATGATCGACGGAGATTCGAATGGCGAGATAGGTGGAGCCCCAGAGGATGTATACAAGTGTAAAAGCGATGACGACATGCAGCCGTCTGGGAGCGTTGGCGAGAGTCATGGGATCGCTTTCAACTTTATCAGGTTTCAGCGGGCGCACAGTAAGAGGCGCCCAATCCAGGAAGTTGCGGCCCCACTTGTAAGTTGGAGATGCAAGCGGCAGAATCATAACGACATGCATGGGCGCGGGTTCGATGAAGGTTCGGTGGTTCTACTGACGCTGCACTCTCCGCGGCAGAAGTTTTTTGGCATTCTGCTGAGGCTGGCTGAAGCGGGAGTGGAACTGCGCGGGGTGGCGCTGGAGTCTCTGGACGACCTGGCACGGCAGATAAAGGCAGGCGACCGCGCAGGCGGATCCACGCTGTTCTTCCCTATGCATCGCGTGGAGCAGATGGAATTGGATATGCCTGCGGGAGATTTGCCGTCGCTGGGCGAGAGCTTTGCGGCGAATGCGGGGCGAACTGTGAAAGAGGTTTTTGGCGAGGACGGGATTGGTGAAGAATGCAATTGAAAAGCCAGTTCTGGACGGCTCCGAACCAATTGACGCTGATGCGTCTGTTTTTTATTCCCTTCATCAACATCTGCATTGTGGAAAGACGCTACCGGACGGCGCTGATTCTGGTGGTAATCGCGGGACTCAGCGACGGACTGGACGGGTTGGCGGCTCGACTGCTGCATCAGAAGACGAAGTTGGGCGAATATTTAGACCCGATCGCCGATAAGCTGTTGTTGAGTTCGCTGTTCCTGGTGATGTCTTTCAATCAGCTTATCCCGTGGCATTACACGGCGGTGGTGTTTTCGCGCGACCTGTCGATCCTGATCATTTCAGCACTACTGTACGCAGTGGGACTCAGAGATTTTCGTCCAGGGATCTTTGGCAAGGTCAATACGGCATTCCAGATTGCCGCGGTGTTCTTTGCACTGCTGGCAAAGGTGTACAAAGCAGAGCCGGTGTGGATGATTCGACAGGTACTGCTGTATGAGGTTTTCGCGTTTACGATGGCGTCGGCGATGCACTACGTGCTGCTGACAGGACAACGGTTGCGGAAACTGCAGGCCTCGAAGAGCGAACCGATGACTGGGTGAGAAGGCTCATGCGGCACGGCTGGAGCAACCCTCGCGGGGGTCCTTCGCTTCGTTAAGCAAGGATGACCCAACAACAAGAGCAAGAGTTAAAGTCAAAGGCAAAGGCAAGAACCCCACGTCAGCCCGGAAAAGCACCGGGCGGGACGTGGGGCACCTGAATTCGAAATTTTGTCACCCCAATATGAATCTTGTTACCAAGGGGCGGGGCCGGGGGAGTGGTTGCTGTGGCCGTCGAGGACATGGTGCTCGCCTTCGTTGGCAGCGTCGATGACCTTGTAGGGACCAGGGACTTCGAAGAGTGGCGCGGGCTGATCACCACGACTGATTCGGGTGACGGTGGTGGTGAACTCGCCAGCCCAGGGATCGCGGTGCATGCTGCGCATGACCAGTTCCAGATCAGGCGAGAACCACTGCTCGCTGACAATGTCGATAGGACGGTCATTGCCGATTTGTCCGGCAGGCAGGGTGGTGATGACACGGGTACCGCGCGTCTTGAATCCAAGGATTGTTTGCTCACCAAGGTTCTCGGTGCGGACGGGATTGGGCGCGGCGAGGAATGGCTGATCGATGCGCATGACTGGAGTGACGGAGGCGGCTGAATCTTCCGAGAGGAATCCGGAATTCAACTGGCCTGGGACGCCGGTGGGGGGGCCGGTCACGGGGTCCTGCGTGGGACGGTGCCGCGAGGAGAAGGCGTGCAGTCGCCAATGAGAAGTGCCGGAGGAAGGCGCCGCAGGAGATGTTGCACTAGCGGGGCTCCCGTCAGGCTGTTTGGGATCGGACGAAAGCAATGTGGTGCCGTTGCCCTGAGCGTTGACGCGGGCGACATAGGAAGGACCAGGAGCATTGAGTTCGTAGCGGTGAGCCACCATTTCCTGGGGGTCGAGAACGTAGCCGTATCCTAGCTTTTGATCGACGATGGTAATGAAGGTGGAGGCGGAAACTCCGGCTGACATGCCAGGGAGGGATAGCTGTGATTCGCGACGAATGCGTCCGAGCGCATCCCGATAGATGCTGGAAGTGGTGGAGCGGGAAATGCGATTGCCGTCGGTAAAGCTCTGCTGATGCTCGGTGCGGAATTCGGCAAACATGGGCTTGCCAACCGTCGCCTGCGCTCCGAGCGGACTGGACACGCCAAGCATGGCCGACGAAATCGAAATGGGAGGCGGAGCAATCTGCACCGTGATCGGGGGGGCGCTGTCGTTTGAAACTGGCGCGGCGGAGGCCTGCGCCATTGCGGAATAGGGCAAAGCGAGCAAACAACAAGACAGCGAAAGTGCAGCACCGCTAATCAGACGAACTTTCATTCCGTGAAACTCCTGACTCATTTACGACGACTACCATTTCGAACAACAATTCACGACACCGATTCGCGACAAGAATTCAAAACCGCAGTGCTTCCTACCATTGCTACTTCAACTACCCCACTCAGGCCAAAAGAAGGCTTGAATGGGCCACCTCGTTATCAATTTGCTACGCGGATGGCACGGGCCACGCCATCGGGGCCGATTACGACCTCAGCATTGACGAACGCGTTTCCCATGGTCTGGCCGAGATTCGGCTTGACCTGCCCAACGGGAACCTTGATATGGACGACCTGCATGGGTCCGGAACAGACCACCGGATCGCAATACATAAGGTTGGAATAGCCGGGCCACGTCGAACTGGCTGACTGGGCCATATTGCCGGAAGCTCCCGAACTGGCGAGGCGCATGACGGAAGCATTGGTCTGGGTCACAGGGCCGGAATCATAGTTCTGGCCTCCAGCGTAAACGACGGGGGACCGGGGAGAAGCAGCTTTGGCGGCGAACACGGGTGCATCGGTCCGTTCGGAACGGAACGCGGAGGAGGCCACGAATTGAGACTGCGGCCGGGGCTGCGCCGCGCGTGGAGCTGAATTCGCGGCTAAGGTGCGCGGAGCCGAGTTGGAGGCTGCGGCAGAACGACGAGAAGCGGCAACCGTGGCACCGGATTGTGGCCTGGCGGGTGTACTGGCTGCGAGCGGAGCGCTGACCGTCGGCTCGTTCACGGTGGGCGCGCTGACCGTGCCAACCCCGGTCCACAGATGAACCGCAGAGCCGAAGACAGCAAAGACGAGGGCGGCAGCAGCGGCTCCGCTGATCCAAGTCCGGGATATGAATGTCCGGGAAGCCCATGATCGCGGAGCAGTCCACTCTGGCACCAAGCTGCGCGGGGGAACGGTTAACAGGCGCGGCGCGGAGTCAGAGACGGGCTCGGAGTTCCAGGCGCTACGGCGCTGCTGGAGACGGCGATACGACTCCATCACGGCGCGGTCGGTGGCACGCGAGGGGCCAGCGGGTGAAGCTGAAGACAGTTTGCGAAGACTGCTCTGCAGGTTGGCACGGGCGCGCAGGTGCGAGCTGCATCGTTCGCACTGGCTCGCGTGCTGGTTGGCGTCCGGATGAAGAATGCCTGAAAGCATCTCGTCGATGTGAGCGTCAAAATCATTGCATTTCATAGCAAACACCCTTGAATGATTCCGCCAGCTTGTTTGCCAGAGGGCTGGGTACGCGTTTCGAGTTTCTTTGCAAGCAGGCTGTGAGCGCGATTGAGACGGGATCGGATGGTTCCCAGGTTGCAGTTAAGCTGCACGCTTGCGTCGGCATAGGACATTTCACAGAGATCGCAGAGGACAACCACTTCGCGGTAGTGAGGAGGGAGGGTCTGGATGGCTTCGCGGACGAGGCTGACGGTTTCGCCGCGAAGTACATCAGCGACGGTGTCGTGCCCACTGTCCAGCACAAGCTCGACCTCCTCTCCCTGATCGTTCTCGGTGGTCAGCGGTGCTATGCGGGCCTCGGAACGATAAGCGCGGCGGACGAAGTTGCGTGCGATGCCGAGAAGAAATGAAACCACCTGACCCTTGGATTCGTCGAACTTCCCGCCCTCCTCCATCAAGGTGATGAAGGAATCGTGGGTGATGTCCTCGGCGAGTGACGCCGATCCGGTCATGTGCAAGGCAAACCGATACACATTCGACTTTAGACGTTCGTAGAGCGCAGCAAAGGCTTCCTCGTCACCGGAGACGGCAAGACGGAGAAGTTCGGGCTCCGATAGAACATCGGTCAATGGCATCGAGCTCACGGCATTGCGGACAACCTGTAGTCCTAACAGTATTACCGACAACCGGGGCGTTAGTTCCACAAAAAGTGAGATGTTTGCGATGGAAAAAGAGTTAGACGGAGATCGAGCAAGTCGGGATAGGGACAAAGAGCAAGGTTT
>DATLJC010000039.1:0-153372 GCA_035539055.1 Saccharimonadales bacterium (SeqCode)
CTGGTGCCGAAGAAGGGACTCGAACCCCCACACCCTTGCGAGTACATGGACCTGAACCATGCGCGTCTGCCAATTCCGCCACTTCGGCACGTAGGAAGGAGGCGCTAAATGCCGGCTAACCAGCCTTTCCATTGGCTTGCAAGTTGGATTGTAACACACGGGCCGAGTTTGTCGAATCTACGGCTGTGGAAGACTTTAGCTGCACCAAATCGGTCGTACGCCACACCATTCCGTCCTGCCGCCCCAATAATAAGGAGGGGCAAAATGCCCCTTGCCCCCCAAGTCGTGCTAGATCACCGCTTGTTACTTCACGCTAATCTTGAAACTGGACTTATAAATGTTACCTTTGCTATCCCAAGCCTGAACCGTGATGGCCCGCGTACCGGTGCTGAGTGTCAACGTCGTGTTGATGCTCGCCGCGCTCACTACATATTTGCTGACGTTATCCACGTAAATACGCATCGCGGTAATCGGATTAATAGACTTCGCCGAGGCCACAAATTTCACTGCTCCCGATACCGTCGCGCTAGCCGTCGGAGAAGTGACGGTTACTCCGTTGGCGGTCGTTGCCGGTGCTGCCACCAGGACGAGCGCGGAGGTACTGGCGCTCGCTCCGCCATCGTCCGTAACCGTGGCCGTCACCGTGTAGGTCCCGGCCGAACCGTAAACATGCGACGCCGTTGCGGAAGTTGCAGTCGTACCGTCGCCAAAACTGATCACCGTCTTCGCGATGTAACCGTCAGCGTCCGTTGATCCGGTAGCGTTTGCCGTTACCGTGGTCGTCGTGGAACTGCTGGTTGGCGTCATCGTCAGCTTGGCAACCGGTGCCTTGTTTCCAATCGTAAGTGGCACCGCCGAGCTCATATGATTCCGCATGAACGATGCTCCTACAGCCTTGACGTAAACCGTGTAGCTGCCCGGAGCCAGCGCATAGCCGCTGAAATCGTAAGAGGTCTGGCTCAACGGAACGTCACCCACGGTCATCAGGTTCGTGCCATCGGTAGAAATGAATACCGTGTAATGATCCAGGGTATTTGCGTTGCCACTTGCCGACCATGAAACCTTCGAACCCGAGGCGGAAGCGCTGACACTCACGCAGTTCTCGATGCCGGTCTCCAACTCGGTGGCTTCTTCGTAGTCGTTCCATGTCGCCAGTTGGAGGGCGAACAACTGCCTGCTTGTCGAGTAGTACTTTGCAATCTGGGCAAATGTGTCCAGAAAAGTCTGCCCGCAGTTCTGTTTCATGACGCGATTCGCGCTCCAGGCGGCAAGCACGTCGTTGAACCCCTTGTAAGCCGTGCCGTAGGCGAGATCTCCGGTATTTGCCACGCCTGCCTTATAGAAGTTATTGAGGTAGGTATCGCCAAGATCAGTCGGATCGGAAGCATTGGGTGAGACCCAAGCAAATGCGCCGCTGAATGCGGAGTTGCTAAAGGCCGAGGCGTTGCGCTGAATAAACAGCGGCTTGCCCGGAACACTGGCAGCCACTCGCGTCCAATCGATCGAATACTTCTCGACTCCGAAGAAGAACACTACCGGACGGCCGTTGTATTTGATGTAAGCGGACGAAGTCTCATAGGTATTGTAGGCATAGGTCAGATCCGAGATCATCTGCCCCGTGATGTCGCAACCCGCCGTGGCAGCGCAGGTCTTCAGCGCGCCGACGTCTTCCGTCACCGCAAACTGAAAACCAGGATGCTTTTCCGCTTCGGCGCGAAGCAATTTTGTGGTCCCGTCGGCTCGTAAGCTCTTAGGTCCGTACCAATCGACAATCGCCCCGTCGACGCCGCGGCTGATCAGGTCCGTAACCTGCTTTGCAACCTGGGTGGCATCGTTGGATTCATAGCCAACGTTCATGTGGTTGGTCCCGCCGAACCACGGCATAAAGTGTACGTAAACTTTTCCGTTGAATCCGGGATACAGGAGCGACTTGATCGACACTTTGCTGATATTGGTGGCGCCCAGATTACCGTTTGCAGTCTGCGTCTGAAAAGTCGAAGCAGCGCTCGTGTTGTTGCTGGTCTCGGCCGTCAGAGTGGTATTGGGTACAACCGGTGTGCTGGCGCAAAGCCAGGAGGATGTTGCTAGCACGATGAACAATGCGATGAACTGTTTCATTGGAATTCCTCATTGCTCCGACCTTTATTCCCGCTGCGGCCCGGCTCCTCCCCTTGGAAGTCCCGGCCCAGATCTCGGCAGTGCAGATAAAATTGGCTACTTGGAAATTGCTATTAGGAGGGTAAGCGGAGAGCACCTCAATCTGTGTCCGGGGAAAATCTAAGGTGGCCGTTTTTTTCTTCCTCATTACCTATGTGCCAATTACCTGAGAGCTCGTCGGACAATTGTCACTTTTGTGCGGAAAAATGGGCAAAAGCAGCGGTTTTGCGCCGAGCTCCTTTGCGTAATCATCAGGTCACGGACTATAGTTTTTCTGTCGGCGTGAGCGGCTGAAGTAGTGCTCTCTGTCTCCACCGGAGGACGTTCTCAGGTGCGGAATGCGATGGCGCTCACCCATTCTGGTAGGATTTCAGCTCCGAGTACGCCGTAAGACGTCGAGCATTACTAATTCAGAGGAGCTTCATGTCTGAGCCAATTTCCGATCCTTCACTCAAGATTCCATCGCCGATCAGCAAGGAACTTCGGACCCTAGCCCATGACCTTAGTAATTCCATTGAGACGATCATGCAGGCTACTTACCTCCTGAGCCAGGCCAAAATTGACGATGCCAACAAGAAGTGGCTGGACCTGATCGATCAGGCGACTCGCGACGCGGCAAAAATTAACCGCGAACTCCGCGATCTATTGCGATCCCGCAGTCAGGATTCCTGATCCGCGGTCGTTTCTTACTCGCTTCCCAAGACGGCACCCAAAATCGCTCGTCGGCATTTTCGGGACGCGGCGGATTGTATCCTGCATCTTCCATTGATACACTTTTGGGTCGTTCAGGGAGAAGCTCCTATGTCCGCATTGCCGTCCTTTGAGAACCTCCGCTACGAGAAGAAAAGTCAGATTGCCTTCATCACGATTGCCCGTCCCAAGGTACTTAACGCTCTCAACATCGCAACCCTTCGCGAGTTGAGCCTCGCCTTCCAGGCGGTTCGCGATGACGATGACGTGCGCATCGCCATTCTCACCGGCGAAGGAGAAAAGGCCTTCGTTGCCGGGGCCGACATTACCGAACTGGCCAAACTCGGCCCTATCGATGCCGAGGCGTTCGCCGTCCGTGGTCAGGCTGTCTTTTCGCTGATTGAGAACTGCGGCAAGCCCGTCATAGCCGCCGTCAACGGTTTTGCCCTTGGGGGAGGCTGCGAGCTCGCTCTTGCCTGTACCATGCGCCTCGCCTCGGAAAATGCCCGCTTCGGTCAGCCTGAATCAAAACTCGGCATCATCCCCGGATATGGCGGAACGCAGCGCCTTCCTCGCCTCGTCGGCAAGGGTCTAGCCTTCCAAATCATTCTTAGTGGCGAAATGCTCCGCGCTGAGGAAGCCTATCGCATCGGACTGGTGAATGCCGTGCTACCCCCCGCCGAACTGCTGCCCCATGCCGAAGCTCTCGCCCAGCGCATCATTGCCAACGCCCCCATCGCCACCCGCTTCTGCCTCGAAGCCGTAAACAAGGGCATGGAAATGACGCTCTCCGAGGGACTCGCCTACGAAGCCTCTCTCTTTGGCCTCTGCTGCGCCACCGAAGACAAGAACGAGGGCACGCGCGCCTTCCTCGAAAAAAGAGTCCCCCAGTTTCACAGCAATTGAGAAAACAGCACGGGCGCCCCGCGTCCCCCAGCTTTCACAGGTGCCCCACATATGCCTTCCGTTGGCAGATGTGGGGTATCCGTGCCGCTTGCACCCCAAGCCTTTTCTCCATTTCCCACCCGGCTTTGATCGGGCTCACGTGGGGTAGTTGCCCTTGCCTTTAACGTTTCCGCACCCGAATCTGGAACCAAGCCACGCAGTCTTCACTCCTCCCCCGCCCACCTGTGGTACAAAAGAGGATGTGATCCGCTCATTTCATCGCCTGATGCTGCCTCTCTCCGACGACGATTATCGTTCGCTGGAGGACTTCTTTTCCGCGCTTGGCTTCGCCCCCGGCGAGAGCTGGAATGGCCGCCGTTCCAAGGGCCGCAAGTTTGAGGCATTCGACTCCGGCGTCGAGCTCGCCATGGGACAGGACATGCCCCCCGCCGAGCTGGTCGTCGAGGTAGATAACGCCGACATCGTCGCCGAAGCAGCCCGCGCCAAGGGTTTCACCTTCGTCTCCGACATTGCCGATTGCGATTGGGGCGCTCGCCTGTTCGTCCTCGAGATTCCTGCGGGCTTCGGACGCCTTGCGGTTTTTAGCTACAACGAGAATTGGCGTCAGCCCACGAAGGAATCGCAACTGGATTCCACCGGCATGAAGTTCGCGATCATCGTCTCGCGCTTCAATGCCTTCATCACCGAGCGCCTCCTCACCGGAGCCACCGACGCTCTGCGCCGCACCGGAGCCGTTGCCGCCGATATTGAGATCGTCCGCGTTCCCGGAGCCTTCGAGCTCCCGGCCACTGCGAAAATGCTGGCCGATACCGGCAACTATCAAGCCCTGGTAGCCATCGGCTGCCTTTTGCGCGGAGACACTGCCCACTACGACGTGATCGTCAACGAAGTCACCCGCGGCATCGGCGAAGTCACTCTCGCCACCGGCGTTCCTATCGGCTTCGGCGTCATTACCTGCGATACTCTGGAGCAGGCCATCGACCGCGCAGGACTGAAGATGGGCAACAAGGGTTTTGAAGCCGCCCTCGCCGCCCTGGAACTCGCCGCCCTGCGGCGCACGCTCCAGAACAAGTAATTATCAGCAAGACGATGGGTGGCCCACATATGCCCTCTTTCTTGGCATGTGTGGGGGAACCGACAAGTCCAGCATTAGAAGGAATCATGGGTACAAGACGTAAATCACGCGAATTGGCGCTGCAAATGTTGTTTCAAGCCGACATGGGTAAACAGTCGGTTGAGCACGTAAAGAAGACTTTTTGGGCCGAGCGCCGTGACCTCGAAGACAGCGTCCGCAACTTCGCCGACGATATCTTCCGGGTTGCCATGGAGCGCTACGATGAAATCAGCCAGCTCCTCGAAGGACACACCGAACACTGGCGCCTCGAACGCATGGCTGCCGTCGATCGCAATATCCTGCGCGCCGGAGTCGCCGAATTCCTCGGCTTCCCCAAAACTCCGCGTCCGGTCATCATCAACGAGGCGCTCGAAATCGCGCGCCGTTTCTCCACCCCCGAATCCGTTCAGTTCATCAATGGCGTTCTCGACTCCGTAGCCCGCAAACTCGAACCGCAAGCCGCCGCCAACAAGAAATAACTTCGAGTCCGCTGTCGCATTTGTCTTTCCGCAAATCAGAAATCAGGTGGCCCACATATGCCTTCTTTTGGCATATGTGGGGTCCAGGCATCAGCCTGCATCTCCTGCCCTGTCTTTGACCTTGCCCTCCCACCGAAACCATCGACTTTTATCCAACTCCTCAGGTGGCCCACATATGCCTTCTTTTGGCATATGTGGGGTGAGCCGTGCAGCCCGCCCCGCCACACTCCGTTTTTTACTTGCTGCGAATCACTCCAAACTGATCCATCCATTCGAATCCCTTATACCCGCCTTACCAATCTCCACCTGCGGTATGCTGGAGAGGTAAAGCTCTCCTCCGTTCGGGCCAACCCAAAACGTTTCATCTGAGGATGCGGGAATGAAGACTATTTCGAAGATAGCTGTATTTGACACCACCTTAAGAGATGGCGAACAGGCCGCCGGAACTCGTCTCGGCGCTCGCGACAAGATCACCCTTGCGCGCCAACTCGCACGCCTCAAGGTGGACATTATCGAAGCTGGCTTCCCTGCCTCCTCGCCCGAAGACTTCGACGCCGTCAAGAAGATCGCGCAGGAGATCCAGGGCCCAACCATCTGCGCCCTCTCCCGCGCCGTTGACACCGACATCGAAGCCTGCGGCAAGGCTCTGGCAAAAGCCTCCAAGCCCCGCATTCACACCGGCATCGGTGTCTCCGACATCCACATCCTCGGCAAGTTCCGCGACGACCGCTATGGCAAGACTCTCGAAGCCAAGAAGGCCAAACTCATCACCCTCGCCTTCGAAGCCGTCAAGCGCGCACGCAACCTCGTGAAGGATGTCCAGTTCTACGCCGAAGACGCCGGCCGCGCCGAGCCCTTGTACCTCTATCAAATGCTCGAAGCCGTTATCGCCGCCGGAGCCACCGTCGTCAACATCCCGGACACCACCGGCTACACCGTTCCCGAGCAGTACGGAGCCCTCATCGCCGGCATTCGCGACAACGTGCCCAACATCGCCAAGGCCACCATCAGCGTGCACTGCCACGACGACCTCGGACTCGCCGTCGCCAACTCTCTCGCTGGCATTCGCAACGGCGCGCGCCAGGTCGAAGGCACCATCAACGGCATCGGCGAACGCGCCGGGAACGCCGCGCTCGAAGAGGTCGTCATGGGCATCCGTACCCGCGCCGACTACTACGGACTGACCACCACCGTCGAGCCCAGCGAGTTCTACCGCACCAGCCGCATGGTAGCCGACATGCTTGGCATGCCCGTTCCCGCCAACAAGGCCATCATCGGAGCCAACGCCTTCTCCCACAGCTCCGGCATCCACGTCGACGGATTCCTCAAGGACCGCCAAACCTACGAAATCATGCAGCCCGCCGACGTCGGCTTCAGCGACAGCAGGGTTGTCCTCACCGCGCGCACCGGCCGCGCCGGACTGCGCTCGCGTCTTGAGAAACTCGGCTACGAACTTTCCAGGCCCGAACTCGACACCATGTACCAGCGCTTTCTCACCGTTGCCGACAAGAAGCAGGAAGTGCTCGACGAAGACCTCGTCGCCCTCATTCACGACGAGCTCCCCCCCGTCGAACAGGCGTTGAAGCTCGAGTACCTGCACAGCTACAGCGGAACCTCCGCCATCCCGACCGCCACCGTGCGTCTCCTCATCAAGGGAAAGACCAAGGAAGGTGCAGCGATTGGCGACGGCCCCGTCGATGCCGTTTACAAAGCCATCGCAGAAGTCACCGGCACCAAGGCAAAGCTCCTGCGCTATGACATCCGAGCCGTAACCTCCGGAACCGAAGCCATGGGCGAAGTCACCGTGCATCTTGAGATCGGCACTCGTCGCGTCATGGGGCGCGGAGCCTCCACCGACATCATCGAAGCCAGTGCCAAAGCCTATGTAGACGGCCTGAACCGCCTCAACTGATCCATCGCCCTAGTGATCCTGGTGTCCCATCACGTCCCGCCCGGTTTCATCGGGCTGACGTGGGGTTTTTGACTTTCTGACCAGTTACGATTTCGCGTTATGAGTTTGAATTACGAGACGTCTTGCTTTACTACGATTACTTTTTCGCTCGCCGCCGCAAACCTGTACTGTGCAATCGCACATGCCATCAGGAATGCAGGATGTTTCTTGTCGCGTGTTGCAACCTCAATTCGAACCAGCGAGCCTTCGCATATCACGCGGGCGTCGTTGTCGCCGGTCACTTCGTGTGGCATAGCAAATGCGAGTTCGATGCCAGTGCCGACTTCCAGAGGGCTGGACGCTCGAAACATCAAGCCTGAACGGCTGATATTTTCCGTCACTCCCTCCATCCACTCTTCGCTTCCGGTGACGCGAAACAACACAGGCACTTGATGGCGCAGGCGGCGCTCGCGCGGTGTCCATGCCTTTCTGGTTCCGCACTTCCGCGTCATGCTTCGGTTCGCCTCGGCCTTGTCCTCTGGATTTTCCAGCAGGGCTACCCGGCGCATTTTGGTCCAGTCATAGCTGTACTTTGCGCCGCAGTGAACGCACACCTGGTAATTCTCGCCGGTTTCGTCGCGGCGCGGCCACGAGAACTGATGGCGGCAGGCAGAGAAGAGTCCGTGGAGGAATTGAGCGTGCATGGGCGTATCATTGCCTGTTTTCGCCAGTTATGCACATTACCTAAGTAGCTACCCCCTCATTACTCCTAATTGGCCCTCCAGCGCATTTCCAGCCCCGCAATCACCCCGCGCCCGGGCAGCGGTACCCCCGGAATCTCCTGGTACTTCGTGTCGGTAAGGTTTGTAAGCTGCAGATAGGGCTTCGCGTAACGGAATTGCCGTCCCACCGTCCACTCCACCAGCGGATAGGCTCCGCTCTCAAACCTCTGCAAGGCAGCCACGCGGAATCGCGAATCGAAGCCGCCCGGTGTTCTGCTCCACCAGGTCGCCACCCCGGAGTGTACCGGATAGTTGAAGGCATACTTCGATTGCAGTCCATTGAGCCGAGCCGCCGAGCCGTGCATCCCCGTGTAGTTCAACTCCACGCGCTGTTGACGCGGCAGTTCCCAACGCAGCGTGACCTCGGTGCCGGTGAAGTTCAGGTTGTCGATATTTTCCGACGTGTACGGCCCGCTCGAACCGCTGCGCACGTAGTCGATGACGTTCCGGTCGCGGCGGTGGAAGACATCTCCCTCCACGGTCAGTCCGCGCGCCAGCGAAACCTGCACTCCACCTTCAAAACTCCAAGCCGACTCGGGCTTCAGATTCGGATTCCCGATATTCGCCGGATCGCTGTAGTAAAGGTCCGTATAAGTAGGCAGTCGAAACGCATGCGAAGCCGAGGCGCGCAACTTGACCTTGCTGTTCACCCAATATGCCCCTGAAACCGATGGACTGAATACTTGGCGTCCCGCCGTGTAAAGCTCCTCGCGCGCGCCAACGTTAAAAGAAAATCGCCGCAACGCCCGCGCATCGAAGCTCGCATACAAGCCGCCCTGATCTCTCTCGCGCCGCCCCAGGTTCGTGCTATCGATCGACTCCCGCAACCCGTCTGCGCCGTAGTAAACACGCATGCTCTCGCCGATCTTTTCAAATCGCCGCAGTGCCGCCTGGTACGACTCGTCGATATGGTTGTTCTCATAGACCGAGGGCCGGGTACGAAACAGCACGAACTCATCCGTGTGCCGCCGATACGCAAAGTCCGCGCTCGTCTGAGTCCCAATCGGCTGCGTCCACGCCGCCAGCCATCCCTTGCCGCGCTCCCAACTCGGATAAGCGCCGTAGAAACCCTGCGCCCCATAAGGCCGGTCGCTGATTGCGAGCAACATGTCGCTGCGGCCGATCGGAGTATTGATGTATGACTCCGAGGCGATAGCCAGATTGCGGTAATCGCGATTTGCAATGAAGCCCGTCGAAAGCTCGCGCACAAACGTCAGTTGTTCGCTGAACTGCCTGCGCGCCAGGGTCAACGCGCCGTTCTGCTGATTTGTCCCAAAGTTTCCGATGCCCGCGCCCAGGCGGATTTCGCTGCGCTCAGGCACTGCGGTAATAAAGTTCACCGCCCCGCCCATCGCGTCCGACCCATAGAGCGTGGAGCCCGAGCCTTTCAGCACCTCAACGCGCTGCACCGACTCGAAGGGAAACGGAATGTCGAGATTGTTGTGTCCGGTCTGCGCATCGTTCAGTCGCAATCCATTCACGAGTATCAATGTTTCGCCAAACGACGACCCGCGAATCGATAGGTCTGCCGAAGTCCCAGGCGCTCTCTGTTGCACGTCCAGCGATGTGTCCTGCTGCAGCACGTCAGCCCAGTTGCGATAGCTTGATGGCGATTGGCCAACCTCCACGGTACTCACGCTGCGATCCGTTTCCTCCAGCGGAACCACGCCATAGCTGCCCGTCACCACTATCTGTTCCTGGTGCTGCGGCAGTTTCCTTGTGGAGGGAACAGCAGAATTCGCGTCAGGCACCGTCTGTGAAAATGCCGCGCAGCTTAAGACCAGAATGATCGTAAGGCTTTTCATGATTTCCTTCGTGAATGCACCAGCGCGCGACAATTCTCACCATGAATTTAGATGCGCGTCCGGGCTTCATCATTGTGATCGCCTGCACGCCTGCTCACAATCAAGGTTTCATATTGTTCTTGATAGTTTAGTGGTTCAATTATTAGAGTATTGACCATGCGAATAGACGCCTTCCTCCACGCCAGCCCCATGTTCACCATCAACCGCGCTGCCCGGCGCTTCGACTCCCTGGCCAATCGGGCACTCGCCTCCGATGGCCTGAATTTTCTCGAAGGTCTGATGCTGGCGGCAATCTTCTTCGATGAGCCGCTACTCGCAAAGCCTTCTCAGCTGGCAGAGACCTTCGGAACCACGCGCGGCAACGTGAGTCACTGCATCTCGTCGCTCGAAGCCAAGGGATTTCTGCAGCGCGAGATCGACCCCGCCGACGCCCGCTCCTACCTGCTCGACCTCAAGCCACAAGGCAAGAGGTGCGCCCTGCGCGTCATCCGCACCTTTGATAAGTTGCAAGCAGAGTTCGAAAACGAAATTGGGAAAGCCAAGTTAAGCGACGCCCTGCAAACCATCCGCAAACTCGAAGCGCTCTTCCCGCCAAAGTAGCGCGGCGTACCACCCTGCCACCTTGAAACCTTGAAACTTTGAAACCTTGCCTTATTACTCCTTCACCGCAATCCCCAGCGTCTTCATCTTGCGATATAAATGACTCCGCTCGAGCCCCAGCACCTCCGCCGTGCGGCTCACGTTGCCATTATTCTCATCCAGCTTCTTCAAAATGTAGTCGCGCTCATAAGCCGCGCGCGCCTGGTGCAGCGTCGTGAACTCGCCAAGCGAACGCCGCGTCCCTTCGCGATACAGGACCGATGGCAGATGCTTGCGTTCCAGCCGATGCACCGTCGGATTCATAATCACAATCCGTTCGATCACGTTGCGCAACTCGCGCACATTTCCGGGCCACGAGTAGCGCGTCAGGACTTCGAGAGCGTCATCGGCAATCTCTTTTGTACGGCGGCTGTACTGACTTGAAAACTCCTTCAGAAAGTGCCGCGCCAGCACCGCGATATCTTCCTTGCGCTCGCGCAGCGGAGGCACCACGAAGGGAACCACGTTCAGCCGATAAAACAAATCTTCGCGGAAGTTGCCGCGCCCAATCTCCTCTTCCAGATCTTTGTTCGTTGCGGCAATCACGCGCACATTCACCGTGATCGGCTCCTCCATTCCCACCGGAGCGAAGCGCCCTTCGTCGAGCATCCGCAGAACCTTCGACTGCGTTTTCAAACTCATGTCCCCCACTTCGTCCAGGAACAGTGTTCCGCCGTCGGCTTTGCGCAGCTTTCCTTCCTTCTCCGTGTCAGCCCCCGGAAACGCGCCTTTGCAGTAGCCAAACAGCTCGCTCTCGATCAGGTCTTCAGGAATCGCCGCACAATTCACTTCCACGAACATTTCGTCCTTGCGCAGGCTTTGTGCGTGGATGGCCCTGGCCACCAGTTCCTTTCCCGTTCCGCTTTCACCGTAGATCAGCACCCGTCCATTGGTCGGAGACATCAAGCCAATCTGCTGCCGCAGGGCTTTCATCGGAATGCTGTCGCCAACGATGTCCGTGTGTGACACCTGTCGCTTCAATTCCTGATTCTGCGTGCGCAGCTTGCGGGCTTCCGCTGCGTTCTTCACCACTATCAAAGTCTTGTCGAGCGATAGTGGCTTTTCCAGAAAATCGTAAGCGCCCAGCTTCGTCGCCTTCACCGCGGTCTCAACCGTGCCGTGTCCTGAGATCATTACCACTTCCGGCCTGTCGTCCAGATCTTTCACCTGTTGCAGCACGGCAAGGCCGTCCATCTGTGGCAGCCAAATGTCGAGCAGAACCACGTCAAAATGCTGATCGCGGATCAGTGCCAGCCCGCTCTCGCCATCCTCTGCGGGAGTCACGCGATAGCCCTCGTCCTCGAGAATTCCGCCCAGCGTCTCGCGAATGCTCGGTTCGTCGTCCACCACCAGAATCGAAATCATCTTGCACCTTTCATATTGCTAAACATTTTCGCGTGTCTCCGCCGATTCGGAAGGCGTGCGCTCGGCCTGCGCTACGACCGGCAACTCTATCAGGAAGCGCGTTCCCACCGGATGATTCTGCTCAACGCGAATCGTAGCCCCGTGGTCTTCCAGGATTCGCGCCACAATCGCCAATCCCAATCCTGTGCCTCGCCCCTTGGTTGAGAAATATGGCAGGAAGAGTTTTTCCTTCGTCTCCGCCGTCACGCCTTCTCCCGTGTCGGCTACTTCAATTTCAATGGCATCGCGCGTGTCGAGCAGTGCCGTGCTGATGCGAATTTCGCGCACCACTGCATCCTTCAAGCTCTCCGCTGCATTGTCCACCAGGTTTGCCACCACGCGCTTGATCGCCTCAGGGTCGGCCATCACATGCGGCAGATCGTCGGCCAGTTCCAACTGCACATCCACACCCGCAAGCCGTCCATCGAAGAGCGCCATCGCGTCCAGAATAATGCGGTTCAGGTCGGACGCCTGCGGCTGCGACTGCGGGAACCGCGCGAGAGTCGAGAACTCATCCACCAGCTTTCTTACCGTCTCCACCGCTCCGCTGATCGTGTCGGCACAGTTTGCAATGATCGTGCCGGACGCATTTTCTCCACGCAGCGCGCGCTCGATGTGTCGCTTGATGCGCTCGGCCGACAGTGCAATCGGAGTCAGTGGATTCTTGATTTCGTGTGCCACGCGGCGCGCGACTTCGCGCCATGCCACCTGCTTCTGAGCCTTCAGCAGATCGCTCATGTCCTCGAAGACAATCACATATCCCAACCGCCTCCGCTGTTGCGATCCGGTCATCGACGCCGCCGTCACGCCGACCTCCAGCGAGCGGCCTCCACTCGGTATTTCCATCTGCGAGGTCGTGATCCCCATGCGGTCGGCCTTGCGGGTCAGTCGCCGTATGTCTTCAGCCACATCCGGTGCGCTCTCGGCAGGGAACAGGTCGGCCAGTTGCAGCCCAGTTTGCGGTCCCGGTTGCGCCACGCCCTTCGGCTGAAACATGCGAATCAGAGCGGCGTTGACGCGTGTCACCTGTCCCGCGTCGTCCAGTGAGAGAACGCCCGACGGAATGCTCTCCAGAATCGTTTCCATGTGCAGCCTGCGCTCTTCAAGACGCACATTTACATCTTGCAACTGCCGGCGATTGCTCTCCAGCTCGGCGGCCATGCTGTTGAACGATCCCACCAGTTGTCCCAGTTCGTCGCCCGCGTTCACATCCACGCGATAGTCGAGCTGGCCGGCCGAAATCGCCTGCGTGCCTTCAGCCAGCGCCGTCACCGGACGCGTCACCAGTTTGCTCAACGCCAGCGCCGACCACGTGGTGCCAAACAATACCAGCAGCGTAATCAGCAGCAGCGCCTGCATATAAGTCTGCCGGATGAGTTTGTTGTTGCGCCGCAGTTCCTGATAGTGCCGTTCACTTTGATCCAGTTGTGTGAGCGCACCGCTGTAATTGATGGGCAGCGGCAGTGCCACCGCCACATAGCCAAGGTCCTCCACGGGAGCCGCTCCCAGCATGTACTCGCGATTGCCCAGCGTGAACTGCCGCGGCTTGTTCTGCATCGACGTCACTTCCGGCACCGCCGTTCGCAGCGTGCCCCAGGGCAGCGGAGACCCGAAGCTCGCCTCGATCTGTCCCTTGTAAAACGCCAGCGCAAAGCCGCCTTCCAGCGTAATCTCGCGATCGCGGAACTGTTGCAGCAGCGGCCCGAATTTGCCGGAGTGGTAAGCCTTCGCTGCCTCCGGGCTGCCGGCAATGGCCCTTGCTTCCGCCTCGGCATTCTGTCCCGCATAGTTGCTCAACAGGTTCGTGACGGTAGCGCTGCGCCCATGCACTTCCTCAATCGGCTGAGAAAACCATTTATCGATCGACCGGTTCATCAGCCCGTAGGCAAACAGGAACATGGCGATCACCGGCCCGAATGACAGCACCAGCGCCCCAAGGACCATCTTGCTGCGGAATCGCGACCCTGCCACGCCTGATCGCCGTTCCAGGTAGAGCTTCAGCAAGGTGCGCAGCAGCACGAAGATCAGTGCCACCAGCGCCAGAAAGATCAGCGCCGACAGGGCGGCGAACACAAATGTCTGGATCAGCGAATCCGGACGCAGGAACTTCAGGTTGAACGCCGCCTGCGAGAAGATCACAAATACCAGCAGCGCGATTCCGAGGCCCAGGAATAGGAGCTTGCGACGGCGTGAGCGGGTTGGTGGAGGAGTGCTCAACGAAACCTCCCCCCGATTCTAGTGCACAAAAGACACAATTTCGCGGCAGAATGCGAATTAGTGAACATTCGCAGGAAGTAAGACGCGTCAATTAAATAGATTGCTCGGCAAATCGAACGATTACCCACGATCAGTTCGTGTGGCGCTCCCGCCACTCTCCGCCCAAAACGCGTGAAGTGCGCCCTTCAAATGCATCTGTATTGCGTGATTGAAACGCATGAGATCGATCACCAGATTGCTGGTGTCCAACATCAGCAGGCGTCCTCGCACCATTTCGTACACGACCTCGTCCAGAATGGCGGTATCGGTCACCAGCATGGAGATGCTGTATCCATTCGCGGCCCGCTGCTTGCCGTGGGTATAGCTGGAAACCAGCGCCAAATTCGTAGGTTCATCAGGTCTTGCCGAATCGAGCTGGTTGGCGATCTCGATCAAAATCGTCGGCAGATGATCAACCCGACCTCCGTCGCTGAGTTCAATTGCCGCCAGCGACGGATCAACCTTCATTTTCAGCAGCGCCTTGTCACGAATTTCCTGCATGTTCTCGCGCAACAATGACGAGAGTCGCATGGGGGACTTGGCTAACCGTTGATGATGACCCGCAAGATTTTCCTCAATCATTCGGATGATCTGCTCGACGTTTGCAGGCTTCAGCAGATAGTCATCCACCTGTCTCTGAATTGCCGCCAACGCATTTTCGAAGGCAGGAAATCCGGTGAGAATCAGATTTATGCAGCTCGGTTGAGTCCGGCGCATGGCGCTGACCACAGTGAATCCGTCGCCGGGTTCGCCTATATTCAAATCGGAAATCAGAATGTCGAAGGAATGAGTTGTGATCTCGCAGAGCGCTTCGGAGACCGTACCCACGGTTCGGACCTCGAAACCTCGGAGCCTTAATATCTCGGAAAGGGTTAAGCGAATGCCCGGCTCATCATCGACGAATAATATTCGTTTCGCTTGCATCGCAGCTTCCCTTCGTGACAGGGCTGCCTCAACCCATACAATATGGTCTTAAAGTGCTAGGTGTGAGCGGAAAAGCCGAAGAGCTTCACTGCACCGATTCCCATTCTGGAACTTAAGAGCTTGAAAGGCAGGATTGCCTGATCCTGAATTCAGTTCCCCTTCACGACGCGATTTCTGTCCTAATCGCGCTCGGAATCATACGCAACGGACAGCTTTCGCACTTCGGCATACCTTTCACGCAAAAGTGTTTTGCCGTCTGCACGATCAGTGCGTGGAATTCGTTGTAGTGTCTCGAAAGCTCGCTCCTCTCCATCTGTGATGCCGTCGAAGGCGCATGGATTGCGAATTTTGGCGGAAGCGGCCCCTGATGCTGATCCCTGGTGCCCTGTTTTGCCTTGGCGGAGCTGATTTCACCCGCCAGAGCACTCTGTACCGTGAGTCGTATCTCCTCGTAAGCCATCTCTTCTTTCGTCAGCCCGTGGCGTCCAAAGATGCGCCGGGTGTAGGTGTCCACCACAAACACTTCGCGGTTTGCCGCATACAGCAGGATCGAGTCAGCCGTTTCCGGCCCAATCCCCGGCAATCCCAGCAGTTCCTCGCGTAAAGTTTCCGTCGGAATCGCGAACAGCGCGTCGAGCGACCCTGCATACCGGGTGTCCAGGTGCGCTACAAACAGTTTCAGCCTCGCTGCCTTCTGCCGAAAGTACCCTGCCGGACGCACCAGCCTCTCCAGTTCCTCAATCGGCAGCTCGCGGAGGCCGGAAACCGAGAGTGCGCCCGCCCCCCGCAGATTCTCCATAGCTCGCTCCACGTTCGCCCAGGCTGTATTCTGGGTCAGGTAAGCGCCCGCTACCACCTCGAACGCCGAGTCCGCTGGCCACCAGTGCTGCCTTCCCATGGCGGCTTCCAGCGCCAGGTAGATCCCCAAGATCTGCTCTTCCGGTGCCATCGATTCCCTCGTTTCACAAGTGTAACGAACCGGTCCGGTCCTGATACCTGCTTGTTGTAGTCCCTTCGTCATGGCGACAAGAGTTCCGATACATTGACAATTAATGTCAAACTGCTACTCTGCATTCAAGTGGTTCAGTTATGCGCAACTTCCGTCTCCTGGGGACTGCTCCCGGGGCGATGCCTGTCGCCACTATGCTTGAAATCATAATGCGAGGATAGATTTGGCATCTCCACCGAAAGGTCCTCAATACGCAGCGTTCGATCCTGCCAACTATGTGATCGATCCGAAGATCGTGAAAACGATCTCCATCGAGGTCGCGCGTAAGTACAAGATCCTGCCGCTCGGGCGTGTTGGCTCGTCGCTTCAGGTCGCCATGGTGGACCCGACCAATTATCGCGCCCTCGATGACTTGAAGTTCATCACCGGCTACAACATCGAACCGCTCAAGGGCAACGAAGCCGCCATTCTCGAAGCAATCGAATACGCTTTTAACGCTCCCGAGCCAGGCAGCGCCGGCAACTCCTCCGACGATCCGAACAAGGCAATGGCCGATTTCAGCGACGATTTCGACGCTGAAGACGGCGACCTCGACGGTGGGGAAGAGGCCACGCTGGCCGATCTGGAAGCCGCCGCCGAGGACGCGAACATCATCCGCCTCGTCAACGTCATCCTCGCCGAAGCGGTCAAGGCCGGAGCCAGCGATGTTCACCTCGAGCCATACGAAAAGGAATACCGGGTCCGCCTGCGTGTGGACGGCATTCTGCAGGAGTTGATGAAGCCGCCGCAAAAGCTGCGCGATGCCATCATCTCCCGCATCAAGATTCTTGCCCGTCTCGATATCAGCGAAAAGCGCCTGCCGCAGGATGGCCGCATCATGATCCGCATGAGGATCAACGGACGCCGCCGCCAGCTCGATTGGCGTGTCAGCACTCTGCCCACCCTCTGGGGTGAAAAGATCGTAATGCGCTTGCTGGATAAGGATAATCTCCGCCTCGATATGACCCAGCTCGGCTTTGAGCCCGAGTCGTTGGAGAAGTTCCAGAAGGCGATCCTGCAGCCCTACGGCATGGTGCTCGTCACCGGTCCCACCGGTTCCGGCAAAACGAATACCCTGTACTCGGCCATCTCCCTGCTCAATAAGCCAGACACCAACATCATGACCGCCGAAGATCCGGTCGAATTTCAGTTGCAGGGCGTAAACCAGGTTCAGATGAAGGAGCAGATCGGCCTCAACTTTGCCGCAGCCCTGCGCTCTTTCCTTCGTCAGGATCCCAACATCATCCTCGTCGGCGAAATCCGCGACTTTGAAACCGCCGAAATCGCCATCAAAGCGGCGCTCACCGGACACCTTGTGCTCAGCACCCTGCACACCAACGGCGCGCCCGAAACCGTCTCCCGCCTGATGAACATGGGCATTGAGCCGTTTCTGGTTGCCACCTCGATTCACTTGATCGTGGCCCAGCGCCTCATCCGCCGCATCTGCGGCAGTTGCACTCAGCCGGTCGAGGTCCCAAGTCACGTACTGCTCAAAGCCGGATTCACCGCCCAGGAAGCTCGCACCGTAAAGGTGATGAAGGGCCGCGGTTGCGAAAAGTGCAATGGCACCGGATACAAGGGCCGCACCGCGCTCTATGAAGTGATGGAGATTGACGATAACCTTCGCGAATTGATTCTGATCGGCGCTTCGTCCCTGGAATTAAAGAAAAAGGCCATCGAACAGGGCATGATGACTCTGCGCCGCAGCGGACTCTGCAAGATCATGCTAGGCCAGACGACGATGGACGAGGTTTTGCGCGAAACCGTGAACTGATCAGGTGGCCCATATTTGCCTTCTGTTGGCAAATATGGGGAGCAGGCATCGCTTTACCCCACCCGGCGTCCGCGGCAATGAACGAAGCTTCAAGGAGCAGCGCCGGGTGGCCCATTCAAGCCTTCTTTTGGCTTGAGTGGGGACGAGTAAACTGCCCCCGGCAGTTAAAGGATTCAAGGAGCAGCAATGGCGGTAACACTCAGCGATCTACAAACCGTGAACTGATCAGGTGGCCCATATTTGCCTTCTGTTGGCAAATATGGGGAGCAGGCATCGCTTCACCCCACCCGGCGTCCGCGGCAATGAACGAAGCTTCAAGGAGCAGCAATGGCGGTAACACTCAGCGATCTACTGAAGAAGCTACTCGAACTCAGTGGTAGCGATCTTCACGTCACCACCAATTCGCCGCCGCAGGTCCGTGTACACGGACACTTGCAGCCGCTTGATATGCCGCCTCTGGGCCCTGCCGACACCAAGCAGTTGGCGTACTCCGTAATGACCGATGCGCAGAAGCATCGTTTTGAAGAGGACCTGGAACTCGACTTCTCCTTCGGTCTCAAGGGAATGGCCCGCTTCCGCGCCAACATCTTCAACCAGCGTGGAGCCGTCGCCGCAGTCTTCCGCGTGATTCCGTTTGAGATCAAAAGCTTTGCCCAGCTCAATCTCGCTCCCGTCGTCTCGAAATTGTGCGACCGTCCGCGCGGACTGATTCTGGTTACCGGTCCTACCGGCTCCGGCAAGTCCACCACCCTTGCCGCCATGCTCGACAAGATCAACAGCGAGCGCCACGAGCACATCATCACCATCGAAGACCCAATCGAGTTCGTGCATCCGCACAAAAATTGCCTGGTCAACCAGCGCGAAGTTCATCAGGACACGAAAAGTTTCGGTGGCGCCCTGCGTGCCGCCCTTCGCGAAGATCCCGACGTCGTTCTGATCGGCGAAATGCGCGATCTGGAAACCATCGAATCCGCGTTGCGTATCGCCGAAACCGGCCACTTGACCTTCGGAACCCTGCACACGAATTCCGCTTCTTCCACCATCAATCGCGTCATTGACGTGTTTCCGGCGCACCAGCAACCGCAGATTCGGGCGCAGTTATCGCTTGTGCTCGAAGGCGTTCTCTGCCAGGCGCTGCTGCCCAAAGCGGGAGGCGCCGGCCGCGCCATGGCCATGGAAGTTCTTGTCCCCAACCCGGCCATTCGAAACCTGATTCGCGAGGATAAAATCCATCAGATTTACTCCTCCATGCAGTCCGGCCAGGACAAGTACGGCATGCAGACTTTCAATCAGTCTTTGATGACGCTATATCTGCAAAAGCAAATAACCCTGGAGACGGCGTTATTGCGCTCGTCCAATGCGGATGAGCTTCAGGAAATGATTAACCGTGCCACCGCCAGCAGCAATGCCAAAACCACTGCTGGTTACAACGGACGCAAGTAATCTCAAGGTTAGGCGAGTAGAGAGGTCACAATGCCGGTTTATGCATGGCAGGGAAGCACCACATCGGGCGAGAAAGTTCAGGGCGAACGTGCTGCCGAGAACAAGCAGGTGCTACGCGCCGCGCTGGCGCGTGAACGCATTCAGGCAAACGTCATCAAGGAGAAGGGCGGCGCCAAAAGCTGGAACTTGAACTTCCAGATCGGCGGCGGCTCCGTAAAGGCCAAGGAGCTCGCCATCTTCTTCCGCCAGTTCTCGGTCATGATCGACGCCGGATTACCCTTGGTGCAGTGTCTGGAAATCCTCGGCAACAATCAGGCGAACCCGACCTTCAAGACTGCTCTGCTCGGAATTCGGACCTCCGTCGAAGGCGGTGCAACTCTCGCCAACGCCATGCGTGCCTACCCCAAAGTTTTTGACGATCTCAGTACCAACATGATCGAAGCTGGCGAAACCGGCGGTATTCTCGACACCATTCTTCAGCGCATCTCGGAATACGTTGAGAAGGCGGTCAAGATGAAAGCGGCCATTAAATCCGCGCTCGTCTACCCTGTCTCGGTGATCGTGATTGCGTTACTGGTCGTTGGTGCGCTGCTCAAGTTTGTTGTGCCCATCTTCGCCAATCTTTTTGTCGGACTCGGTGTAGCTTTGCCTGCGCCCACCAGGTTTGTCATCAGTCTTTCGGCGTTCATCCAGAGCTTCTGGTGGCTCATCTTCCTGACCATCGGATTGCTGGTGGTTGCCATCAAGTACATCCGCAAAACTCCCGAGGGCCTGTTCCAAACCGACAAGATCATGCTCAATCTGCCCATCTTCGGGCAGGTTCTCCGCAAGATCGCAGTCGCGCGCTTCACCCGCACCCTCGGAACCCTGATCTCCTCCGGTGTGCCCATTCTTGACGGTCTCTCAATCACTGCCCGCACCTCCGGCAACGCCGTCCTCGAGCGCGCTCTTATGAAGGTCCGCACCGCCATCGAGGGCGGCCGCACCATCGTCGATCCTTTGCGTGAGAGTGGTGTATTTCCCAACATGGTGACCCAGATGATCGGTGTTGGCGAAGCCACCGGTGCCATGGACAGCATGCTCCAGAAGATCGCAGACTTTTACGAGGATGAAGTGGATGCCGCTACCAAGGACATGCTTGCCCTCATGGAGCCCATGCTGATCAGCTTCCTTGGCGTGGCGGTTGGCGGAGTTGTTATTTCCCTCTACCTGCCGTTATTCTCCATGATCGCCAAGCTCGCGGGCTGACCGGGGGGGACGGTGCATGGCTTCAGGAATCAATGAGCGGACCTGGCTGGAGTGGCTGGTCAAGGTCCGCGTCATCATCATCACGGTCCTGCTCGCCATCGAGTTTGCGATCATCACTCTCACTACCACCAATGTCAGCCAGCGCCTCTTCGTGCTGGTCATCGTTGGATGGTATGTTGTCGCCGCTCTGCACATACTCCTGTTCAATTTCCGCAAAGGCGAGTGGCGCGCCCAGTCCAAGCTCCAGGTCATCACAGACCTGCTTTTCGCGACGGCGGTCATTTACATCACCGGCGGCATCGATACATCGTTCAACTTTCTATATCCGCTCATCATCATCGTTGCCAGCACTCTGTTATCTGAGAATTGGGCCTACCTAACTGCCGGCATGTCGTTTGTCCTGCTTGGCGGAACCCTTGAGCTCTCCTACTTCGACCTGATCCGTTCCTACTCCTACACTCGTCCTGACCTCAAGTCGCTCCAGGCCGTCATCTTCATCAACCTGTTCGCGTATATTTCCATCGCCTACCTCGCCAACAAACTGGCGAACCGCATGCGCCAGGCCGACGTTGAACTCAAGGACAAGAGTTTCGAGTTGGAGAACCTCCAAGCCCTGCAGGAGAACATTGTTCACTCCATCTCCAGCGGCCTGATCACTACGGACCTCGATGGCGTCATCAAGCTGGTCAATCCTGCCGCGCAGAACCTGATGGGCCGCACAGCGGAGGATTTCGTCCAGCTCAACGTGCATCAATTGTTCTTCGAACAGCTTCCTCTTCCCGGCGCTCCACGCATCGAAGTCCGCACCCGCACTCCCGAAGGCGCCGACAAGATGTTCGGTCTTGGCTGCAGCGCTCTCCGAAGCACCGACGGTTCCATCATTGGCTACATCTATACTTTTACCGATCTCACCGAAATTCGCCGCCTTGAGCGCGAACTTCGCCTGCGCGATCGCCTCGCCGCCGTCGGACGCCTTGCCTCCGGCATCGCCCACGAGATTCGAAATCCGCTCTCATCGATTGCCGGATCGGTAAAAATGCTCACCGGCATCGCCGCCCTCACCGATGATCAGCGCGCTCTGCTTGAAATCGTCACGCGCGAATCCGAACGCCTGAACGCCATCATCACCGACTTTCTTACCTATTCGCGGGATCGCAATTTTCAGAGTGCCAAAGTAGATCTCTGCCAGCTTCTGGCCGACACCTTGACCCTGCTCGGAAACCGCGATTCCCAGATAAAGATCGAGCAAAGCTTTTCTCACTCCACGGCCGTCATGCAGGGCGATGGAGACAAGCTGAAACAGGTCTTCTGGAACCTCGCCAGCAACGCCATCCGTGCCATGCCCAACGGCGGAACTCTCACCGTGCTGCTCGACGAGTTTCAGGGCAACTGGCGTGTACGTTTTCAGGACACCGGCAACGGCATTCCGCCTCAAATCCTTGAAAAGATTTTCGAGCCTTTCCAGTCCGGCTTCGAAGGCGGAACTGGCCTCGGTCTCGCCATCGTCTATCGCATCATCCAGGCTCACGACGCGCGCATCAGTGTACGCTCCGAGCAGGGCAATGGAACCGAATTCACATTGCTCTTCCATCGGACGGTGCCGCAAAGCGACAGCGTTACGAACGCCGCTCTGCGAGATATTTCCAACACACACGGCCTCAGTCGCAGCCACGAAAGCAGGTAGCCATGGGATACATCCTAGTCTGTGACGATGAACGTTCCATCTGCCAGATGTTGCAGATAGCATTCCAGAATCAGGGACACCGCGTGGAGACCGTGACCACCGGCGAGCAGGCCTGCCGCAAGATTGACTCCAACCTTTACGACATCGTCGTCACCGACGTACGCATGCCACACGTCGGCGGCATGGAAGTCCTGCAGCACTCGCGCCGCGTCTCCCCTGACACGCTGGTCATCGTCATCACCGCCGTGGACGACAGCGAAGTTCCCATCGAGGCGCTCAACGCCGGAGCTTTTTACTACATCCGCAAAGGCCCCAAGCTTCTCGAAGACGTCCTGAGCGCCGCTAACCTTGCCATGGATCGCTCCCAGCTCCGCCAGCAAAACGCGGCACTTCTGCGAGACGCCGCGCAGCACAACTCGCTTGACAACATCATTGGCGAGAGCGAGCCCATGCGCAAGCTCAAGCAAACCATCCGCACCATCGCCACCACCAACAGCACCGTCATTGTCAGCGGCGAGAGCGGCACCGGCAAAGAGCTTGTCGCGCGCGCCATTCACACCTGCTCGCCGCGCTCAGGCAATCCTTTCGTCAGCGTCAACTGCGGAGCCTTCCCCGAAACCCTTCTCGAAAGCGAACTCTTCGGCTACGTCAAGGGAGCCTTCACCGGAGCGAACGCAAATAAGCGAGGCCTCTTCGAACTCTCCAGCGGCGGCACCATCTTCCTCGACGAAATCGGGGAAACCACACTCTCCATGCAGGTCAAGCTGCTCCGTGTCCTGCAGGAGCGTTGCATCCGTCCCGTCGGCGGCGGCCAGGAAACTCCCATCGATGTGCGCGTCATCGCCGCCACCAATAAAAATCTCCTGCAGCAGGTGCAGGAAGGCCAGTTCCGCGAAGATCTCTACTACCGCCTCAGCGTGATCCCCGTGGAGGTTCCGCCGCTGCGCGATCGCGGCGAAGACGTAGTCCTGCTGGCCAATCATTTCCTTAAAAAATTTGCCGTCCAGATGAGCAAGAACGTCGTCCGCCTCTCTGCCCAAAGCCTGCAAACCATGAAGGGATACGATTGGCCCGGCAACGTTCGCGTGCTCGAAAACACCATCGAACGCGCCGTCGCCCTATCCACCGAAGAAGAACTCCGCGTCGAACTCCCCAACTCCGGAGCCAGCGCCATCCCCACCATGGCCAACAACGGAGCCCTCGGAGTAGCCCTTCCTCCCGACGGCCTCGACCTCGAGCGCTACATCGCCGATGTCGAGAAGAGTCTCTTGCAATCTGCCATGCGCCGCTCCAACGGCGTCCAAACCCGCGCCGCCGAAATCTTAAAACTCAGCTACCGCAGCTTCCGCCACATGATGAAAAAGTACGACCTCTCCTAGCAAGAATCGGTTGACCTATCAAGAATTGGGTGGCCCACATATGCCTTCCTTCGGCATATGTGGGGACCAGGCAACGCTCCCCTCCGAAGCCGCTGTCTTTGCTCTAAAGCGGTTCCAAAGTAGATATGTCTGCCATCTGCTGAGAGGGTCATCTTGAGCCGAAGGCGAAGGCCCCCGCAATGCCCAAGTCTCCCGTGCGTCCTCAAGCTTTCCAGCCCGCCATCGATTCTTCTTTTCCTCGCTCCCGCGGGATATGCGTTCCGTGAAACCGTTCTAACGCGAACTCCACGCCCTTGCTCTCGTTCTCCCCACCCTTCTTTCGAGCGATAATGCCCCATGCACTACGCCGCCCGATCTTCCATCCACTCCCCCTACACCCACGCCGCGAAACTCTCACCCCCAATCCGCCTCGACCTCCGCTCCAGCGCCGTCCACGACGTCTCCCTCACCGAACTCCCCATCAACCCCACCGGCCTCGAACTCGGCTCCAGCTCCTCTTACGGCGACCCGCTCGTTATCGAGCGCCTCGCTCTCCGCGCCCAGGTTCCCGCCGAATCCATCGTCCCCACCATCGGCGCCTCGCTCGCCAACCATCTAGCTCTATCCGCGCTCTTCGATCCCGGTGACGAAGTCCTCATCGAGGAGCCAACCTACGACCCCTTGCTGCACACTGCCCGTCTCCTCGGTGCCACCATCCGCCGCTTTCCCCGCCGTGCGGAAAATAACTTCGCCATCGATCCTGATGACATCCGCCGCGCCATCACCTCTCGCACCCGCGTGATCGCCCTGTGCAATCTGCACAATCCCACCAGCGCCGAGGTTGACGAGCCCACCCTCCGCGCCATCGGAGAAGCCGCTGAAAAATCCGGTGCCCGCGTCCTCGTCGATGAGGTCTATCGCGAAGCCATCTGGGGAGCCTCCTCCCGCCACGCTCTCTCGCTCGGAGATAATTTCCTCGTCACCACCAGCCTTACCAAAGCCTACGGCCTCGGCTCTCTTCGCTGCGGATGGATTCTCGCCGAGCCCGTTCTAGCCGCGCGTATGCGAAAAATGCAGGACCTCTTCGGCTCCAACGCTCCCCACATCGCCGAGCAGCTTTCAGCCATCGCCCTCGGCTGCATCGATCAACTCGAAACCCGCGCCCGCCTCGTCCTCGATGCTAACCGCGCCGCCGCCGTCGAAATCCTCTCTCCTCGCTCCGATCTGCAACTCACCATCCCACCCCATGGAACCACCCTCGCCCCCCGCCTGCTCTCCGGTAAGGTCGAGTCTTTCTGCGAACTCCTGCGCACAAAATACGAAGTCGGAGTCGTCCCCGGATTTCCCTTCGAGATGCCGCATCACTTCCGTCTCGGACTCGGCGGCGACCCCGCTCTCACCCGCGAATCTCTCCAGCGCCTCGCCCTGGCCCTCGACGATGTTGCGAATCACTGACCTGCCCGCCCAAAAGGAAAACGCTCCCGATCTTTCCGGGAGCGTTTTAACCAGTGCCTTTGCCGTCAGCTACGCCGCGTCCTCATCTTCGCCCGGGTCAGGAATCGTCGAGGGTGGATCGCTCGTGGGAAATGAATCAGCCAGAGTCTTATCGTGAGCTTTTTCCTTCGTCTGACGCTGTTCGTCTTCGCCTTTGATCTTCGGCCGTTCTTCCGGATCGCGCCGTGAGCCGATGTGCTCACGTTCATCCGGAGTTACCTGCGGAGTGCCTTTGTTTCCTCTCGGTGTCTCGCCTGCCATGGCTCCTCTTCCGGAATTCGGCCTCTGAAAATTTCGCAGCCGAAACCCTCTTTTGCGTCTCTACGCAATCGTGTTGCCGTAAAAGCTGCGTGCAATAGAATTGGATGCTCGGTAGGGGAGGTGTGCGCCGCCTTAAATCAGAAGCCAGGCGCGATCAATCAATGCGGAGGAATCAGGGTGATTGCCTTTAGAGCGGTTCCAAAGTAGATGTGTCTGCCATCTGCTGCGAGGGTCATCCTGAGCCGAAGGCGAAGAACCCCAGAATGCCCAGGTCTCCCGCGTGGCCTCAAGCTTTTCAGCCCGCCATCGATTCTCTTCCTCGCTCCCGCGGGATATACCTTCCATGAAACCTTCTAGTCAACCAGGCCGTGCTCTTTCAGCACCAGCGCCACTTTTCGTATGACCTCGGAGGGATGCACTGGTTTCAATAAAATCTCGAAGTGGAATCCCTTACTCTCGGCCTCGCGCAACAACTCCACCGTCGTCGCCTGCCCAGAAAACAGCAACACTTCCACATCCGGCAGGGTATTGCGAATCTCCATTGCCATGGCGACCCCGTCCAACCCGGGCATCATCACGTCGCTCAGAACTAAATTCGGCAGCAGGCTGCGCGCCGCAACCAGCCCCAGCATTCCGTTGTACGCGGTATACGTCTCATAGCCCGCGTGACGAAAGATCACCGATAGAGTATCGGCAATCGTCTGTTCATCGTCCACAATCAAGATCCGAGCTGCTGCCATGTGGCACATTTTACCCAGTTTCCCTCGGCGGTGTTGTAAATAAATTGTAAGAAGGCGGACAAAGCGTACCCATAAACTCTCAATTACCACCTTCGTGTTACCCGTGTCAGTTGTCACCAGATGCGCTTCCGTGGGGTTTTTCGATCTGACGTCTCATGCTTTTTCCTCGTTGCAAGGCTGTATTTCTAAGCTATGCTGTAGCTCGTGGCGGTTTCCTTCACAGTTCTGGCTTCTGGTAGCCGAGGCAATAGCACGGTTATCGCGACCTCTCAAACCCGCGTGCTTGTTGATTGCGGCCTCTCCTGCCGTGAAACCTGCCGCCGCCTCGCCGCCCAGGGCATCGCCCCGGAGTCGCTTTCCGCCATTCTTGTCACCCACGAGCACTCCGACCACGTCGCCGGCGTGAACGTCATGGCCAAGAAATTCCGCCTCCCGGTTTACATGACTGCGCCCACCCATGGCGCGTGGTGCCGTCAGTTCAAGGATTCGGCAGGCAATCGCGTCCAGGCAGAACGCCTCGAACTGTTCTCATCGGGGAAGGGGTTCAGCGTTGGAGACATTGAAATTACGCCATTTACCATCCCTCACGATGCCGCCGATCCCGTAGGATTTCGCTTCATCGCAGAAGGCGTGCGCATTGCCATTGCAACCGATCTCGGATTTATGACCCAGAACGTCAAGGACCAGCTTCGCGGCTGCGATGGGCTCATTCTCGAATCCAACCACGACCTCGAAATGCTCCGCGTCGGCCCATATCCCTGGTCCGTAAAACAGCGCGTCATGTCCCGCGTCGGACACCTCTCCAACGAAGCTCTCGCGGAATTCCTGACAACAGACTATGATGGTAGTGCGGCATTCCTGATTCTGGCTCACTTGTCTGAGCAGAACAATCATCCTGACTTGGCGCGTGTAGCGGCCGAGCGGGCTTTGGGAGTGCGACCGGGGCTGTGGGGCAACCAGCTGGTTCTCGCTTCCCAGGATGAACCGCTTGCAACCCTCACACTATAAATTTATATGAGTAAATGTATCGATCCTTTCGTCGGACACATCCTCGCGGGATGGCGCTATGACATTACCGGCCTCGCGCCGGAGATGAGCGGCGATTACGAGGCCCACCTCGCCGAATGCGATCATTGCCGTTCCCGGCAAAAACTTCATCGCACCATCGACATCACCCTCATCACCTTGGCCACGGTATCGGCAATTGTCTTCGTCTTCGCCTTTGCCGTCATCCACCACTTCAGTCCGCCGCACGCGCTTCTGTTCGAGTTCGGTGCTCTCTGCGGATTCGCCTTTTCGGCCTTGGTATGGCTCGCCGTCGCCATCGCCACTCCGGCGCCGCTCGTTGTCAAAGACGCGGCCATGTCCGGAGCGCGAAATCTCCACGACCGCCTCCCCGAAAATCTCCGCGACCGTCTCCCCGAAGAGCTTCGGGTCAAGATCTCCGGCCACTAGAACTCCAGGATTCACCAAAAAGTAACCTCTCCGTCGACGGAGGGGTTACTTTTTGGTGAATCCTCAATGACCCTGCATAACCATTGACCACCCTTAAACCTGGGCCCTGTCCAACCATTGACTATAACGTCAATGGTTTGCCGTCCTTACCCCAGAACCAATCCGCCGCGCAATCCGGCCACGCTTTCAATGTGTTGTTCCAAACACCAGCGTTCAAGCTGCTTAACCAGCCTTTCGCAAGCCCGCGGGTCCCAGAAATTCGCCGTCCCCACTTCCACCGCCGTTGCTCCCGCCAACAGAAATTCCACCACGTCCTCCGGCGTGCTGATGCCGCCCATGCCGATCACTGGAATCTTCACTGCCTGCGCGACTTCATAAACCATGCGCACCGCAATTGGCTTGATCGCCGGACCGCTCAGTCCCGCCGTCACATTGGAGATTCGTGGCCTCCGCGTCACCGGATCGATGGCCATCGCAAGGAATGTATTCACCAGCGAAACGGCGTCCGCACCCGCATCTTCAGCGGTCCGCGCCATCTTCGCAATGTCGGTCACGTTAGGCGATAGCTTCACAATCAGAGGACGCCGCGAAACCGCCCGCGCCGCAGTCACCACGTCCGCCAGCAGCGAAGCGTCCTGCCCGAACGTGATTCCTCCATGCCGCACATTCGGGCAAGACACATTCAACTCATACGCCGCAATCCCTTCACCCTCGTTCAATATGCGGATCGTCTGCTGATACTCGTCCGTGCTGTACCCATAGACATTAGCGATCACCACGGCATCTTTGATCTTCACCAGACGCGGCAGCTTCTCTTCAATAAATGCGCGGGCTCCAATGTTTTGCAGCCCAATCGCATTCAGCATTCCCGCTGCCGTTTCAAACAGACGTGGCGGAGGATTGCCCGCCATCGGCTCTCGCGACAACCCCTTCACCACAAATCCGCCGAGCCGTTCGAGCGAGACAATGTCCTCAAACTCCACGCCATATCCAAACGTGCCAGACGCCGCAAGAATCGGATTCTTCAGTTGAAGGCCAGCGACGTTCACGCTCATGTCGAGCGTAAGCGGCCCGCGTTTTGATGCACTCGGCGCGGCATCGGCGGCAGCGGGCCTGGAGTCGATAGCAGCTTTGCCTTCAACCTGCTTTGGGACCTTGCCTGCGGCTTCGGCTGTCGAATTCGGATTCTTCTTGCTCATTCCTTCATTCTACTTCGAGCCCTTCGCCGCTGCGACTCCAGGGTTGTCCGCAAACGCCTCATGCAGTGCGCGACCCACTGCGCTCGCAGGTTTGTTGATGCGCAGCAGAGAACTCAGCGTCACGGCCAAATCGACCGGCTCCACGTTCTCGCGATAAACGCCCGGGCGAAACGCCGCGCCGTAGAAGGCCAGCGGGACATGCGCATCGTAGCTATAAGGCAGCGCGTGTCCGGTGCCGCTGGCATAGCCAATCTGGAATGGTGGGTAGAGTCCAGTGACGTACCATCCCGCAAGAGGCGAGTACGCGTTAAGTGTTTGCTGGCGGAAAACCGTGTTGTTTACATTGCCCGCCGCCATCTGGACTTTCGTGCTGTAGCTGCGGAAGCCGAGCTTCAGCATCAACTCGCCAACGGTTTTTTCCGCGTCGGCCTCTTGTACACTCACCGCATCAAAGGCTTCGGAATCCAGATGTACAGTCGGATAATCGATGTACACCACATACTTGTTGTCTTTGCCGTACTGTAAACCCAACATGTAATTGAGTTGTGTCTGCAGATCAGTGGGGCTGAAATTAAAGGCCGGAATCCGTAATTTGGTGGCGAAGTCCGTCATGGGAGCGATGCCGTGGTCGGCGCTCAGCGCTACTGCCCAGTTGCCTTTGCCCACCTTCGCATCGAGATACTGGAAGAAATCAGCCACAGTGCGGTCGAGCGCGATCAGCATGGCCTTGTGTTCCGGCGAATCGGGACCAACCTTGTGGCCGAGAATGTCAGGCGAGGAGAAGCTGACCGAAATCAAATCAGTCACTGCTCCAGTTCCGAGCTTCTCGTTTTCAATAATCTGCTTGGCAATTTCAACCGTGTAGTCATTGCCCCACGGCGTAGCTCCCACAAGATCGTAGAACGACGCGTCCTGACCTTTATCGTTTCTTACCGGAGCCGTCGAGCGCAGCACGTTTCCCGCCGCGTCCTTCACTTCACGGTTCAAATAGCTTTGGCGCGTCGCGCTCGCATTGAATTTCACCAGCCATGCGGGCGCCTGCTGCATGTAGTACGACGACGTAACGAACGCGCCCGATTGAGGATCGATGAAGAACGCGCCATCGGCAGAAAAACCGACAGGCAGAATCGCCGCGCGATCCTTCAAGGCGATGCCATAAACCTTGGC
This sequence comes from Saccharimonadales bacterium (SeqCode), assembly GCA_035539055.1. Lineage (GTDB taxonomy): Bacteria > Acidobacteriota > Terriglobia > Terriglobales > Acidobacteriaceae > TOLSYN. The sequence continues at coordinate 29,859 of DATLJC010000039.1, forward strand.
GCGCCCGCTGGTAGCGAGTTTCAACTCGTCGCCAATCGTGTCGGTCTGCAGATTATTCGGCGAAGCGCTCCACTTCTCTCCTGTCACGCCCGGCGGCAGCCCAATGGGTTTCGTGTTCTCGTCTTCAACGCTTGAAACCAGGTGGCGCAACTTCGGGTCCCACCATTCGTTCGCGAAAATCCCATGCCCCAGCGCATAAGTTCCCGTGCCCAGTGTTGCGTGCCCTGGCGCTGTTTTCGTTGCCGCGTAGTTGTAGTAGCAGGAGGTGAACCACGCACCATGATCCATCAGCAGGCGGAATCCGCCCTCGCCAAAGTCGTCATGGTAGCGTTCCAGCAAATCGCCGCGCAGTTGATCGACCACAACAATGACAACCAGCTTTGGCTTGGCGTCATAAGCGCTTGCAAAACAAGCAACGGCCCACAGGGTGAGTACGACGAGAGCGAGAGAGCTACGAAGTTGTCGGGGCATACTGCAGAATAGTTTAGTCCAGAGAACGTGAATAGCCTATGAAAGCCGAACTATCTATCCGCGACTACTACATCGAACCGAGAACCTGACGCAGATCCGAGAGGCGTTGGGAAAGCAATTCTGGTGTCCGTAAGTAGTCCGCAAGGCCGCATAACTTTCACACTCACCATGCGGTTCTTGTTATCCTGTGTACTTATGCTTGATCTTGCATTTGTACGTCAAAATCTATCTACCGTAGAAGATAAGCTGCGCAGCCGCGGCGCAAACCCTGAGCAATTGCTGGGCAACTTCCGGGAAATCGAAACTCGCCGCCGCGCTCTGACGCATGAGTTGGAACTCGCCCTGGCGCGGCGCAATGAACTCAGCAAGAAGATCGGCCGGCTGATGGGCGCTGAGAAAAAAGGTTCGATCACCGCCGATCAGAAGTCGGAGTTGGAATCGTTGAGCGCCGAAGTCCTGAAGTTGAAGGAAGGCATCCCCGCTCTCGAAGAGCAATCCAAGGCCGCCGACAAACAGCTTTACGACATTCTGGCCACCATTCCCAATCTTCCGCACGAGTCCGTTCCTGTCGGCAAGGATGAAACTGCCAACGTTGAGGTCAAGCGTTGGGGCGCGCCGCCTGTGATGGACTTCACTCCGAAGCCGCACTGGGAACTTGGCGAGCAGCTAGGCATTCTCGATCTCGAACGCGCCAGCAAGATCACCGGAGCCCGCTTCGCTCTCTACTGGGACATGGGCGCGAAACTCGAACGCGCGTTGATGAACTTCATGCTCGACCTGCACACGCGCGAGCATGGTTACACCGAGGTCCTGCCGCCTTATCTCGTGAACTCCGAATCGATGTATGGAACCGGGCAATTGCCCAAATTTGAGCAGGATCTGTTCAAGGTTCCGCAAGGCGAGCGCGACCTGTGGCTCATTCCCACCGCCGAAGTTCCGGTCACCAATATCTTTCGCGATGAAACGCTCGAAGCCTCGCGCCTGCCGGTCTCGTTAACGGCGTACACGCCCTGTTGGCGCAGTGAGGCGGGATCATATGGCAAGGACGTGCGAGGCATCATTCGCCAGCATCAATTCCAGAAGGTGGAACTGGTAAAGTTTTCGAAACCTGAAGAGAGTTACGACGAACACGAGAAGCTGACGCGTGCCGCCGAAGAAGTTCTGGAACGACTCGGCCTGCACTATCGCCGCATGCTGCTTTGCTCCGGAGACATGGGCTTCAGTTCAGCGAAGACATACGATCTGGAAGTCTGGTTGCCAGGGCAGGGATTGTTTCGCGAGATTTCCTCCTGCTCGAACTTTGAAAGCTTTCAGGCCCGTCGCGCCAACATTCGCTACCGGACCGAAGGCCGGAAGGGAACTGAGTTGGTACACACCCTGAACGGCAGCGGTCTTGCCATCGGCAGAACCTGGGTGGCCATTGTCGAAAATTATCAGCAGAAAGACGGTAGTGTCCTGATTCCAGAGGCGCTGCGCCCTTACATCGGAGCGGAGAAAATCGAAACGCGAAAGATGTAGGCGCTCCGAACTGCCGGACTGAATACGTAATTGAGAAATGACCGGAAACCGGCAATCGAATAGACTGGATATGCTATGAAGAAGATGTGGGCGACAATAAAGGGTTATATCTGGTGGACTCATCAACGAGGATCATTCCACTACGATGTGATGGTCACGCTGATTTTGTTATTCATTTTTGTAACCCCGCGGTTTATCAATTACAAGGACAAACCGGCGGAGCGTCTGCCGCGTCCAAAGAGTGTGCTGGTCATTCCGGATGGAGCCAAGGGATTTATTTTCCGGGTGGATGCGCGCGATGTTCCGAGTAAGACTCAAACCGAACAGCAGGCAGAACTGCTCCGGGTCATTGAGCCGATTGTTGGCTACGTGAAGTTGGATCACTGGGCTCCCGAGCAGGATAGCAATGGGAACCTTGTGGGATATCATGTGTGGGTTCGGAGATAGGCGCCCGGATTTGCCACTGTGCCCGGGGCCGAAAAGAGATTCGAATGCGTAAGTGGATGCTGTTGATGTCCGTAGCGGTTCTGATGGCCGTCTCCGCGTCAGGTCAGGTCAAGCAAGGCAATGTGGAGCAGGTGTTGAATTTGCTCGACAAAGCAAATACGACTTTCAAAACAGTCCAGACCGACTTCGTATGGGACCAATATCAAAAAGTTGTAGATGAGCATTACTCGCAGCAGGGCGTGATGTATTTCCGTCGCTCCGGAAACTCCGTCGAGATGTCTGCCGACATTCAAAAGCCCGATCGCAAATACCTCCTGTTCAGCGGCGAAGAGTTGCAGGTATATCTGCCCAAGGCGGATCAGGTTACACGTTACATGGCGGGGAAGAACCGTCAGGATTTCGAAACCTATCTGGTCCTGGGTTTTGGTGGACGCGGCCACGACCTGCCCAAGAATTTCGACGTTCACTACGCGGGCGTTGAGGCAGTAGGCGGCGCTCAAACCTACAAACTCGAACTTGTCCCCAAGGCCCAAAAGGCAAGGGCGATGTTCCGCCTGATTACCTTGTGGATTGATCAGCAAACAGGTATGAGCGTACAGCAGAAGTTCCAGGAAAACGGCGACGATTATCGCCTGGCGAAGTACAGTGCAATTCGCGTGAATCAGAAGCTGCCCGACAATGCATTCAAGCTGAAAACTACGGGGAAGACCAAGTACATCAGCCCCAATAGCTAGGCCTAAGGGAAGATTCCGCCGAGCTGTTTTGCCTTAACCGTGCAACCGAAGGTCGTCGGGATGCGTCTCATCCGATATGAGGAATTCATGGTCAGACCCAAGGTAGTGATCATCCCGGCGCGGCCCGACCCGAGTGCCCGCGACCGGGTACGCACGAACGATCCGCGGTATTTGGAGGGACAGAGAGTCCTCGTAGATGCCATGAAATATCTCCTGCAGAGTGACCGCGATGCTAACCGCGAAGCAACCGAGTTATTGAGCGAGCACGTGCGGACCATGTTCCGCATGAGCGACTCCCCATTTCATAGTGCTGAAAGGGTCTAGCACAACGGCCGGAATTTCCAAGCCGGGGCTCAGGCTCCGGCTTTTCCGCGCCCAATGGCCAGCTCGTGTTCCGGAATCTCATTGTTACGCGGTGTTTGCCACCATGCCAGAAATCCAGCAGCCAACACAAATACAAAGGGAAAGCACTCCAGGGTGTAGCGATCCTCGGACATGCCGGTCGTGGCCAGGAACAGCGAGCGAACCACGGGATAGATGAGCAGCAGCGAAAGATAGCGAATCTTCCTGCGCAATAGCCAGGCCCCGGCGATGGCGGCAGCGACATACGCGAGGTTCAACATTCCCAGCGCAATATCGCACCAAGCGTCGTGTGGATCTTCGACGATCTCCCAGAAATGAGTGTCGAGCGGCATCATCTCGCTGCGCGGCCGGAACCACATATCCAGCATGCGGGCGGTTGGCAACAACAGGTAGTAGCGTAGCGGATGAATGTGAATATTCTCTTCGGCCATCGCCGCAAACTGACGATCGATTTCTGGCGTCATCTGATGCTTTACGTTGTATTGGTCGAGCAGCGAATGAACAATCGCACGCTGTGTTTCCGAGGTGTAGGCGTGGTCGGGGATGTCGCCCACGTCGATCGGTTCGCCGGGAACGCGGAAGCCCACGTCCTCGACACTCGCGTAATCGATCAGCCAAGTCTTGAACCAGCGCTCCCAGCCGGTGGGCAGATACTCGCCCGGATCGCTGGCATGAGTGGTGACCAGAGGCTGAAAGACGTGGAATGTGCGCCAGTTGCGAACCGTCCACGGCGCAAGCGGAGACAGCGACACGGCGCCAAGCAGTACAAGTGCCGTCAGCAGCTCTCGTCTTCGCGCGCCATCACGATACATGAGCACAGCCATCGGCAACCCGATGCAGCCCAGGATCAGTCCTCCATCGGGGCGAAGCAGAATGGCTCCCGCCGAGGCGACTCCGCAGAGCGCCCACCAACGCAAACGCCGCATGTCCAGCGCGATCACGGCACAGTCGACAGCCGCAGTGATGAAGAAGATTTCCAGGCATTCGGTAAGCGGCGTAGCAACGTAGTTCATCAGAAACGGACAGAAGGCTGCTAGGATGAAGGCGGTGCGCGCAGCTCTGTCGGAGAACAGACGGCGCGCAATGTCTGCTACCAAAAAGCAGGTCAGCACGTCAAAAACAAGCTGGAACAGCATCGCGCCGAAGTATTGGTCCTGGCCGAACAGTAGGAAGGTGAAAGCAAGGAAGAATGGATAGCCCGGCAGGCGGATCAGCGTCGGTTCCCATCCCGAAGCTTTCTCCAATCCGAACATGTGATTGTTAATCAGGGACTTCGCGATATCGCCATAGATTAGCGTATCGCCAGCCATTACCGGTATCTTGAAAACGAAAAAAAGCCGCAGCAGAATTGCTGCGATGCTCGTGGCGAGAAACCACCGGCGATGCCTGTTTATGAGGGTGAGCACGACCGAATATAGCAGAAGCCCAGACCGGCTGGCCAGTGTAGAGCAGTGCTGAACCGATGAGGTTCATTGACGGAGCGTTGTGTGCACCATACGATAAGAAGTACGGCAAATACATAATGTCCAAGCCCATTTTCTTCGATCCTGATCGGCGTCGCTGGAAGCGTATTCGCAAGACGCTCGATGTGTCCGTCGTGATACTGAGCCTGCTGATCGTCTTCTTCGCCCTCACCGTCGTGCGCAAAATTAACATTCCAACGGTGTTGCTGGCTGACCAGAAGAAGAACTATCGCGCACTCAAGCTGAAAGAGCCGAAGAAGCCGCAAAGGAGGGGTACTCACCGCAAGACGCTGATTCCGGCATCGCAGGTCGTGTTGAACTCCGGCGAAGGCATTCGCGGCGCCTTTTATGTGACCTGGGATGCGGCTAGCTACAGTTCCATGCGGGAGTACATCCACCAGATCGACTTCGTCTTTCCAGAGTGGTTGCATGTGCTCGGAACTGACGGACATCTGCAGGCGGTCAAAGAAAATAACACGCTTTATGACGTTATAACCAACAGCCACGTCGCAACGATCGATGTGAAGTTGATGCCGTTGATCAAGAGCACCAACGCTCAGGTTGACGTGCTGCCCTTGGTGAACAACTTCGATCCCATTCAGAATATCTGGCGCACTGACGTAGCTCAGATGCTCAACTCCAAAGACGGACGCGATCGCTTCCGCCGTGAGCTCGGCATATTTCTCGCCAGCGACAACTACAAAGGTTTAACGCTCGATATCGAGGGTTTCGATCAGGAGGCGCAGCCCGGCTACCGTGAGCTGATCGCCGAACTTTCCACGGACCTTCATCACCGCAATCAAAAACTCTACTTGAGTGTGCCCGCCGCCAACCCTGATTTCGACTACGTGCTCATGTCGAAGCTGGCCGACGGTTTGATCCTGATGAACTATGACCAGCACTATCCGGGAGGCGCGCCCGGCCCTATCGCAGGTCAGGACTGGTTTACACAGAATCTGATCAAAGCGCTGAAAGTCGTTCCCCGCGAAAAGATCATCTGCGCCATCGGCAACTATGGATACGACTGGACAACGGACAAGACCGGGAAACCGGGAATGGCTGGTGTTCACAACGTCAGCGTGCAGGAGGCCTGGCTGGAGGCGCGTGATTCGGAATCGGACATCGACTTCGATTTCGACATGCTGAATCCGCACTTCACCTACCTCGACGGAAACAACAGCCGGCATGACGTCTGGTATCTGGACGGCGTCACCGCGCTGAATCAAATGCGTGCGGCGCGCTCGCTTGGGATCTCCACGTTTGCCTTGTGGCGTCTCGGTTCAGAGGACCGTGCTCTATGGAAAATTTGGGACTCGCCGAAGGACGCGGACGCCACCGAGAAGTTGAAGGTTGTCGACCCTGGCCAGGATGTAGATATCGAGGGCGACGGCGATATCCTGCATATTGCGAGCCGTCCATTACCGGGAACGCGCGACATCACGGTTGATCCTAGCGGACTGGTGACAGACGAAGTTTTTCGCGAGTTGCCGAGTCCTTACCGCATCGATGCTTATGGCGCTCCGAGCAAGCGTGTTGCACTTAGTTTCGATGATGGTCCCGACCCGGATTGGACGCCGAAAGTTCTCGACGTTCTCAAGCAATACGGCGTAAAAGCGACATTCTTCACCATTGGCCTGGAAGCGGAAAAATTCCCCGGCCTGCTCAAGCGCATCTATCGCGAAGGTCACGAAATCGGTAATCACACCTTCACGCATCCGGACATCAGCAACATCAGCGCGCAATATGCGCGAGTCGAACTGAACCTGACGGAGCGCCTGCTGGCAGCCAAACTCGGCATCAAACCGGTGCTCTTTCGCCCACCGTATTCCATCGATCAGGAACCGGACACCGCCGACGAGGTGCGTCCGCTCGAACTGACCCAGGACATGGGATATATCACGGTGGGCGACAAGATCGATCCCGATGACTGGCACGAAGATCCGCGCCCATCGCCTGAGCAGATTACGCAATCGATTCTCGACCAGCTTGGTCGCGGTTCGGTCATTCTGCTGCATGATGGCGGCGGCAATCGCGCCAACACCGTCAAAGCGCTGCCCCTCATAATTACGGCGCTGCGCGCACGCGGATACGATATTGTCTCCGTACACGAACTGCTGGGCAAGAGCTACGCCGAGGTCATGCCCCCGATCTCAAAGAATGAACGATTCTGGGCGACGGTCGATTCCGCGGGTTTCCTGATCTTTGGAGCGGTCAACAGCTTCATCGTATTCGTCTTCTTCGTCGGTGACGTACTGATGAGTGGACGGCTTGTATTCGTTGGAGCGACAGCCATCTTTGACCGTCTGCGGCGGCACGCCACCGATATGGCTACGGATATATCGGCCTTCCATCCCGGTGTCGCGGTCTTGATCCCTGCTTATAACGAAGAGAAGGTCATCGACCGCACCATTCGCAGCGTGCTCAACTCCACCTATGCAAACCTTCACGTCGTCGTCATCGATGACGGATCATCGGATCGCACCTACGATGTAGCTCGCGAGAAGTTTGCCAGTGAAATCGCAATCGGCCGCGTAACCGTTCTTCGGCAGGAGAATGGCGGCAAGGCCCAGGCCTTGAACTACGGATTGCAGTTCGTAGCGGAAGAAATTTTTGTCGGAATCGACGCCGATACCCTGATTGCCAACGATGCTATCGCCTACCTTGTGCCGCACTTCCAGGACGCAAAGGTCGGAGCCATCGCAGGCAATGCCAAGGTCGGCAACCGAGTGAATCTGTGGACACGCTGGCAGGCTCTTGAATATATAACCAGCCAGAACTTTGACCGCCGCGCCCTGAATACTTTCAGTGCCGTGTGCGTGGTGCCCGGCGCGATTGGTGCATGGCGTACCGAGGCCGTGCGCGGTGCCGGCGGTTATAAAACCGATACCGTCGCCGAAGACGCCGATCTCACGATGGCCCTGCTGCAGGACGGCTACAAGGTTGAGTACGAAGATCGCGCGCTTGCCTACACCGAGGCTCCGACCACGGCGAATGGCTTGATGCGCCAGCGTTTCCGCTGGTCATTCGGAATTCTCCAGGCCGTCTGGAAACATCGTTCGGCTTTTGCTCGCAAGGGTGCTCTCGGCTTCCTGGCGCTCCCCAACATCGTAATCTTCCAGATCATGTTGCCCTTGGTGTCGCCGTTCATCGACATCATGTTCGTGGTCGGAAGCTTGAAGTACCTGATCTGGGACAAGCACTTCCATCCTGAGACGGCGGACCCTGCAAGCTTCCAGCAACTTGTGCTGTTCTTCTTGATGTTCCTGGTCATCGACTTCATCGCCTCTGTGATTGCGTTCTCGCTTGAGCGCCGCCATGGACGCGATCGCCGCGACTGGTGGCTGCTGGGACACGTGTGGCTGCAGCGCTTCGCCTATCGCCAGCTATTCTCCGTCGTCCTGATCAAGACTCTGCGGCGCGCCATTGATGGCAGACACTTCTCCTGGGACAAACTGGAGAGAACGGCCACCGTTACCGAGCCCGAGCGACGTCGAACACTTGAGACTCGACCGTGAACTGCAGGCGCTGGGGCGTAAGAGAGTGAATCTCCAACAGAGCATCCGCACGTCTTAATCGTGCGGCTGCTCTCAGTTCACTACTTGCATTCCGCTTCCTCGCGGTGAGAACCTTACAGCAACGTGTCCCGCCAAAAGCAAAACGAGACCAACCGTTCCGGAGAAGCGCTCTCTGCTTCCGCCCTCAAACTGCGTCTGCTGAAAAGCCTGAAGTGTACTACCAAATATGAGAAATTGGCCTGGGAGAGTGGCGCGCGATTGGTCGCGGGGGTTGACGAAGTAGGGCGTGGATCACTGTTCGGATGCGTAGTGGCTGGTGCCTGCATTCTCGATCCCGCAGATCGCATTCGCGGCCTTCGCGACTCCAAACTGCTGCCAGAGGAAGACCGCGAAAAGCTTGCCGAGCGTATTCGCCAGCGCGCCATCGCCTGGTCTGTAGCCGAGGTGGATGTGGGCAGGATCGAGCAGATCAACATCTATCACGCCAGCCTTCTTGCGATGAAGCTGGCGGTTGAGCGTTTGAACCCCCGGCCTGACTTTCTGCTGGTCGATGCGGTGAGAGTGGACTTCGACTGCGCGCAAAAAAAGATCATCCATGGCGATGCGCTGTCGGCTTCGATTGCCGCCGCGTCCATTCTCGCCAAGGTTCATCGCGACGCCATTCTCCGATCCTGGGACCCCATCTACCCCCAATACGGCCTTGCCAGCAACAAAGGATATTCCACGCCGCGTCATCAGCGTGCGTTGCGTGAGTTCGGGCCGTCGCCCATGCACCGGCAGGCCTATGCTCCCGTGGCCGACGCTGGCGAGGACTGGCGGCAGAGACTAGAGTTCGTGAACGAGGAAAGTGAATGTTAAAACTGCTCTGCGTGACCGCTCATCCGGATGATGAAGCGGGATGCTTTGGTGGAATCCTTGCAAAATATTCCGAAGCCGGAATCGAGTGCTCCGTGATCTGCCTTACCGCCGGAGAGCGGGCCGCAAACCGAGGAGGCATTATCCCGGATGAAGCATTGAAGGAGACGCGGCGCCTGGAGTTTGCCGACTCCTGCAGGCATCTCGGAGTGGCTCACTCCGAGGTGTTGAACTACGCCGACGGAGCCCTCGATCGTGCCGACTTCAACGAGGTCACCGGAGTGCTGGTGCGCTCCATTCGCCAATTCCGTCCGCACGTCGTTGTCAGCTTTGGTGGCGAAGGATTTGTCACCGCCCACCCTGACCACGGCATGGCGGGATTGTTTACCTCCGCCGCATTCCAGTGGGCCGCGCGCAAAACGCGCTATACCTCCCAACTCGAAAACGGTCTCACTCCCTGGCAGGCGAAAAAACTCTACTACGTCACCACCGAGTTCTCATTACCCGAACGCCCTGTTGTCTCCCTCGCTCCGGTCACCGCGCGCGTCGCGATCGCGCCGTACATCGATCGCAAGATTGAGGCTTTCGCTAAACACACCACGCAACTTCCGCTGCTGCCCATCTTTGATCACGCACAGCGCCAGGGCGGAGTCCACGAATTGTTCCACCTGGTCGCGACCGCCGAAGTCACCGCGATGAAGATGGAGACTGACCTTTTCGCCGGAATACGCGAGCTGTAGGCTGACCCATAGATGGCCGAACCAATTCCAAGAGCAGGTTGGGTGGATTCTGTTGAGATTTAGACAAATAGAACGTCTCTGGCGAACCTTTCAGGACCGCCTCGCCCGCGAACTGCGCCTCGCCCGCGCCGCCACCTGCGAGCAGGCCAATCTCGTCCTCGATCGCTTCGTCGAGGACTTCAATCGCCGTTTCGCTGTCCCGCCCAAACAGACCGAAAACCACTTCCGGCGCTTGCCACGAGGCTTCGACCTGCAACGCTGCCTCAGCTTCCGTTACCAGCGAACCGTCGCTCCCGATCACACCATCGCCTTCGGCAGCGAGCGAATCCAACTCCCGAAAGAACGCCTCGGCTACGCCGCTGCAATCGTTGAACTCTCGCATCAACTCGACGGAACTCTCAAAATCTATCGCGCCGAAAAACTCCTGCTCACCTTGAACAGGCCGATTCACGAACTCGCTCAACCCAAACCCGCCATCCGAAGCTCCGCCCAAAAGCGCAAACCAAAACCCTTGATCTACAGCTACAGCGGCCATCCCTCTATCGCCGCTACCCCATAAACCCTTAACCAGAAAGCGACATTTTATGATTGCAGTTAATACGACATTTTATGGTTGCAACTACACCCAGTTTCAATCCCGCACCCGAGCGACTCCTCGACTCTTTAGATTTTCGCGGCCTGTGACTTTAGTCGCAGCCGCCCTTTCCTGCTCCCGGTAATGTTGATTGTGTACCCAGTTCTCAGGAGCTCTTCTAATGTTCTGTTACCAGTGTGAACAAACTGCTAAAGGCCAGGGATGCTCGCAAATCGGCGTCTGCGGCAAAGACGACAACACCGCGACTCTGCAGGATCTTCTCGTACACGCCCTGAAGGGTGTATCCATGTTTGCCCACCGCGCCGCAAAACTCGGCGCGCACGACGCCGCCGTCGATGAGTTCGTCGTCGAAGCGCTCTTTGCCACGCTGACCAACGTGAACTTCGATCCCGTTTCGGTCGCCGCCCTCATCGGCGAAACAGCCAATACTCGCGACCGTGCCCGTGAGCTTTATTTCGGAGCCGTCGCCGCCCACGGCCTCCAGCCTGAAAAGTTCAACGGAGCCAGCAAATTCGCTCCCGCCGCCAGCCTTGATGCGCTCATATCCCAAGGCAAACTGCACGACATCCGCGAAGCCCGCGCCGCCAATGGCAGCGAAGTCGCCAACCTGCGGGAACTGATCCTTTACGGCATCAAAGGCGTCGCCGCCTACGCCGAACACGCTCGTCAGCTCGGCGGAAGCGATGCCACCATCCACGCCACCATCCATGAAGTGCTCGACTTCCTCACCCATCCCGCGCCTTCGCTTGATGACCTGCTCGCCTACGCGCTCAAGGTCGGCGAACTGAACCTGCGTGTCATGGAACTGCTCGACAAAGCCAACACCGACGCCTTCGGCCATCCCACGCCCACTCCGGTTCGCATCAATCCAATCGCCGGCAAAGCCATCCTCGTTAGCGGACACGATCTCGCCGATCTGGCCGCCCTGCTTGAGCAGACCAAGGACACCGGAATCCAGATCTACACTCACGGCGAAATGCTTCCCGCCCACGGCTACCCCAAGCTCAAGGCCTACAAACATCTCGCCGGAAACTACGGTGGCGCATGGCAGGATCAGGCCCAGGAATTTGCCGCCTTCCCTGGCGCAATACTTATGACCTCCAACTGCATCCAGCAGCCGAAAAACAGTTACGGCGCGCGAATCTTCACTGCTGGAGCGGTGGCCTGGCCTGGACTCAAGCATGTTTCCCGCAAAGACTTTTCTCTGGTCATCGAGGCCGCCCTCGCCGAGCCTGGCTTCACCGAAAACGGTCCTGACGACACCATCCTCACCGGCTTCGGACACAACGCCGTCCTCGGCGTCGCTGACCAGGTGATTGGTGCTGTGAAGGCAGGAAAAATCCGCCACTTCTTCCTCATTGGCGGATGCGATGGCGCGCGCAGTGGCCGCGACTACTACACGCAGCTCGCCGAATCCGTGCCTGACGATTGCGTCATCCTCACATTGGCCTGTGGCAAGTATCGTTTCAACAAGCTGCAGTTCGGCGATATCGGAGGCATCCCCCGTCTTCTCGATATCGGTCAGTGCAACGACACTTACTCCGCCATCAAAATCGCCGTTGCCCTGGCCGGAGCCTTTGATTGCGGCGTCAACGACCTTCCGCTCTCGCTCGTCCTCTCCTGGTACGAACAGAAGGCGGTAGCGATCCTGCTCACGCTGTTGCACCTCGGTATCAAGAACATTCGCATCGGACCGACACTTCCGGCCTTCATCACGCCCGCGGTTCTCGGCCTTTTGCAGAAGAACTACAACCTGATGGCGATCACGAATCCGGAGCAGGACCTCGCCGCTATCCTGAAGTAGAAGCACCCAAAGTACGACCGGCTCCTGTTGCAACTCTCAAAGCCCCGGCGCTTGTGCCTCCGGGGCTTTTTTCGCGTTCGATTACCAAACGCGGGTAGTCTATCCAAGGTCAGGCAACCCGCATGTTCTGGAAACAATCAAGTACACAGAATCCAACGGGGGAAATACATGAACGGTTCCGTGCCATCCATTGATCAAATTAAGCAATCGATGCGGACAGTATGGATGGCAGGTGATTTTGGCGTTGTCGCCAGGACCATCTCTGCGGACGCTGAGTCGTTTGTCACCGGTCTCGCCATTCCTGCTGGCGTGCATGTGCTTGACGTAGCCTGCGGCACCGGAAACCTCGCTATCCCCCTTGCCCGACAGGGCGCGCAAGTAACCGGAGTGGACATTGCCACCAACCTTCTCGCCCAGGCGCGCGAGCGAGCGAATGCCGAAAACCTGGGCGCAACCTTCGACGAAGGTGATGCCGAGCAGCTTCCCTATGCGGACGCCTCATTCGACATCGTAGTTTCCATGTTTGGTGCCATGTTCGCGCCGCGGCCCGAACTGGTAGCGGCGGAATTTGCGCGCGTACTCAAGCCGAAAGGCTTGCTTGCCATGGCCAACTGGAACCCTGCCAGCTTCTCTGGCCAGATGTTCAAAGTCACCAGCCGCCATATTCCGCCCCCTCCCGGCATTGCGGCGCCGGTCCTTTGGGGGGACGAAGTTACGGTTCGAAAGCGCCTCGCTCCCTACTTCGTTGATGTTCAGACTCAAATCATTCCTATCGATTTCGATCTTCCCACCAACCCCGCCGGAGCCGTAGCCTTTTTCCGCAAATACTTCGGCCCGGTGCAGGCAGCGTTTAACCGGCTTGACGAGGCGGGGCAGGAGGCGTTCGCCGCCGATCTGGAATCGCTCTGGAGTCGAGCCAATGTCGCTCCCGACCCCGACACCCACACCCTAATCCGCAATGAGTATTTGCAAGTCACCGCCACCCGCGCCTAGGCCCGTGCCCATATATGCCTTTTCTATCAGAGCGGTTCCCTGGTAAATGTGTCTGCCATGTTCTGAGAGGGTAGAGGGTCATCCTTGAGAGGTCGTGACCGTTTGCTCGTGCTCTTGAAGGGTCATCCTGAGCCGAAGGCGAAGGACCCCAGCAATGCCCAACTCTCCCGCACGGCCTCAAGCTTTTCAACCCGCCATCGATTCTTCTTTTCCTCGCGGGATGTCCCTTCCTTGAAGCCAATCCAATATAGGGATCGCCGTGCTCCGCTCATGAAAGAACACTCCACCCAACCACAAGCGCTGTTAAGGTTACGATGGAACAGTACGATTGCCTCTGAGGAGTGTTCGCATGCCGGAACTGGTCAGAACTGGTGTTTCGATTGAGCAGGACTTACTGGATAAATTCGACAAGCTGATTATGAAGCGCGGTTATGGAAACCGTTCCGAGGCATTGCGAGACCTGATTCGTGAAATGTTGGTTTCCGAAGAAGTGAACGACAACAAGCAGGTGGTAGCCACCCTCTCAATGATCTACGATCACCACCGTCCCGATCTCTCCACTAAACTCACCGAGGCCCAGCATCATCACCACGACAACGTGTTGGCGGCAACCCACGTTCATCTCGACGCCAAGAACTGCTTCGAGGTAGTGATCATGAAAGGCCCTGCGGGAGAAGTGAAGCACATGGCCGATCACATGCTCAGCCTCAAGGGCGTCAAGCACGGAAAACTGGTAATGACCTCCACCGGCAAAGGACTCTAGAGAGAGCGGTTCCAAAGTAGATGTGTCTGCCATCTGCTGATGTGCTTGAGAGGGTCATCCTGAGCCGAAGGCGAAGGACCCCAGCGATGCCCAAGTCTCTCGTGCGGCCTCAAGCTTTTCAGCCCGCCATCGATTCTTCTTTTCCTCGCTATCGCGGGATATACCTTCCTTGAAACTGTCCCAAGGCCGGCACTTCGCCTGCAATCATGTAAACTTACTTCGCATGGATAACACGATTTACTTATTCGTGTTATCCATGCGATGATTGTAAACATGAAGTTTTGCGGGCTACGGATCGCGAGCGGTATTGGCAACTGGTGCCACGCACGATTGATCCTGTCGATAGCGACGCTGGTCACTGCGCAGTTTGCGTGCGCACAGACTTCGCTTTCCACGCGGGTCGTTTCCGGAACCGTAGTGGACGAGCGCGCGCAACTCGTCCCCGGAGCCATGGTTACTGCCCGTTCCGCCAACAACGTTCGCAGCGCAACTACCGACGCGCAGGGTGCGTTCCATCTGCGCGTCCCCTCCGGAGCCGTGGCCCTGACGGTCACCGGAAAATACATTTCCCGATTCGAGCAGACAATCGCCGCCGAATCTCCCTCGTCTGATCTTCGGCTCCGTATCAAATACGCCATTCCCACCGCTCAGGAAACATTGGTCATCACCGCCCGTGCCGCCGATCCTTCCATCGACCGGCGCAATGGTGCGATCTACCAGGGCACGCTGTTCAATCGCGACGATCAACTGATGGAGACTCTCGACAGCGGCATTAACGCTGGCCAACACGAAGGCGGCGGCAAATCGCTCGAAGTCAGGCGCTTCGGATTCAACCTCGATCACGGTGGCGCCAACGGCGGCCTCAAAATACTGATCGATGACATTCCGCAAAACCAATCCACGCAAGCTCACGGCCAGGGTTATCTCGGATCGCTGAAGGCTCTAAGCCCGGAGCTGGTCGATGATGTCGATATCATCAACGGACCTTTCAACCCGGAGTACGGCGATTTCTCGGCGCTCGGCGTAGTGCATATCCGATTGAAGGAGCGCCTCGACAATGTTTGGACGCTGCGCGCGCAAGGCGGATCCTTCGGGGAATATCGCACCTTTGCCGCCTGGAGCCCGAAACTGGAGCACGCCGATAGCTTTCTCTCCTGGGAACACGCCTACACCGATGGGCCCTTTCAAAACCCACTGCATTACGTGCGCGATAACTTCACCGGCAATTTCACCTTGAAGATCGACGACACGCAGTCGCTCGGCTTCCGGTTCAGTGGCGGGCGCAATGACTTCGACTCCTCCGGACAGATTCCCCTGGACCAGGTGTTGCTCGGCAATCTCAATCGTTTTGGCTTCGTCGATCCCAGCCACGGCGGCAATGTTCGCAATGCGACGGGCAGCGTCTATTACAAGAAGAACCTGAGCGCGAGCGACACACTTCGCGTAGACGCTTATGTAACCCGCTCCCTCTTAGATCTCTACTCCAATTCCACCTTCTACCTCAACGATCCGTTAAACGGCGACGGCATCCAGCAGCATGATTCGCGTTTACAGGAAGGAAGCAGCGCGCAGTACGTGCGCGCAGGCAAACTCTTCGGTCATCCCGCACTCTTCATCGCCGGGGCGAATCTCGCCGACAGCCAGATCAACGTGGATCTCTTCCATGACCGGGCTCGCAAGCTCATCGCACCCGTGCCGGGCAAGCCGTGGACAGAAGACAACGTACACATCTCCAACGGAGCGTTCTACGCGCAGGAAGGCGTTGACTTTCCCCATCTGCACATCGATGCAGGGCTTCGATTCGATGGATACCGCTTCAACGTGCACGACCGCCTTGCAGCCCGCAACAGCGCGGTCGGTTATTCGAACAATCCGGAACCGAAGATGAATGTGGTGTACACGCCGTCCGTCCATTTTCCCGCGGCCATTCACTTCAACTTCGGACGTGCCGCCACCAGCGAAGATGCGCGCTCCATTGCCGTGGACCCGAAGGCTCCCAAGACGGCGGCAACCAACTTCTACATGCTTGGAACCTCGCACAACCTAAGAAGATTTTCGGCGAGCACCGACCTGTTCCTGATCGACCGTCAGCATGAAAGCGTCTACTCGCCTGACAGCGGAACCATTCAGTTCCAGGGGCCCAGCCGTTCCTATGGCTGGGAGGCGAAGACCTCGGTCCAGGTAAGCCGCTTCTTGAGCTGGAACGCTGGCTTCACCCAGGTCTCCAACGCGTTCTTCCTCGGCACTCACCCCCGCGAGTACGTGGACAGCGCGCCGCACACGGTGGCCAACTCCAGCCTCACCCTCAACGCCTGGCATGGCATCTTCAGCTCAGTGCGATATCGTCACATCAGCCGCTACTTGGTCGTCAACCCCGATGACACGTCGGTTGCTCCCGCCCTGCCCTACACAAACTCCATCTTCACCCACGCCAGCGGACTAGACGTTGTAGATTTCGCTGTGACGAAAAAGCTCGGACACGGTGTTGAGTGGAATCTCTCGGTGGACAACCTCAACAACAAACGCTACTACGAGACGCAGAACTTCTTCGATTCGCGTCTCACCCCAACTTCTCCGATCGAGGCTCGCATCCACGGTACCCCAGGTTACCCAGTCGGCTTTACCACCGGGCTAACGCTGCGTTTCGAATAAACCAGGCATTAGCTGAATGGTAAATGTTACCCTAGCCCGCATAACCATTGACTCACAAGTAACATAACGAATTTCAACGATTATCTTCGGAGTTATTCCTGCCGGGTAATTGGCGAAAATATGAGGGGGTAGGGTAGGAGCTATTCTTCCACCGGCGCTTGCAAGGTGGAGGCGTGAGTGTTTTCGGCCGCAACTCTTCGAGTCTTCGACCGCTTACGCTGCCACCAGCTATACCCGCCCATCAGGATTGAGCAGACCGCCACAAATCCGATGGACCATTTCGCCGAGCGCGCGAACACCTCCATCCAGTCGAAGGTGTGCAGAGATAAAACTCCTGCCAGCAGCATGATAAGAATCCACAGGATCGAGCCAACGCCGTTGTAGATGTGGAAGCGCAGACGCGGCAGTCGTGCCGCACCAGCCACCGGAGGCGCGAGGTGCGCGACGCCCGGAATCCACTTGGCATAGAGCAGTGAAAAGCCCTTGAAGCGATCCAGTCCGTTATAAGCTTTCTGTTCCAGCGAGTCCGGAACGAAGGAGATGCGGCACATCGCGGCTATCACTTTACGGCCCTTCCAGCGGCCCAGTTCGTACCACATCGCGTCTCCCAGCAAGCAGGGAACCGCAGTGGCGAACATAACCAGCCAGAACTGAAAAGGGTTCACGGCCACCATGGCTCCTGCGGCCAGCAGCAGTGGAGAGATAAACACCGGCAGCCCCAGGCGCTCGCCCAATGTCACCAGGAACATCCATAGAGCTCCGTGACGGGCAAGTAAGGTGGCTTCTGTCGGTAACAGCATTTGCTCGAATCTCCCCAGAGACGCTCAACACGCGGCAAGGGACGCTATCCGCCTCGCCGGAAGCTTTTCGCTCGGCGAAAGCCGCGTCCCTGCTCTAAACAGTGTATCTGGAAATTGGCGGAACCTCTTCAGGCTCTTTACCGCTTCCGGGAATTTTCCATACCTACGTTCAACTAATGTCGGAGCTTTTACTCACCCCGCCTGGACCATCACCAGCGGATGCCCGTCATCGCCAAAGTGTTTGTCCACTGGAAATCCAAGCCGCTCCCAGCCAGCCAATCCGCCCGCCAGAGGACGTACCCGGCTGATGCCGAGTTTGTGCAGTTCCTGAGCCACTTTCACCGCTGTCGCCTCGTTGGGACAGGTGCAATACACAACGATGTCGCGATCTGCCGGAAGCTCGGACAAGCGATTCGTCACCTCATCCGGATTCATCCTAACCGCATTGGGAAGCGTTCGCGGCGCGGCCAAAAAGTCCAACGGGTGACGCAGATCGACAATCACCGGCTGGCCGCCTGCCTCCACCTGATCATAGAGTTCCTCGGGAGAGATACGTGACGCGCGCAAGGTCTTCAGGAAGAGCCTGCGATTCCAATAACTCCGCAATGCCTGCACCACCGAGACCGCCAGCGCCAGCGAAATTGCCCACTGCGCCGAAATTACAAACAGCCCCAGCCAGTCCACGGTGCGCATCGAGAGATATCCTCCCGCCAGCAGCACCGCCAGCCAGACGATGGAACCCACCGCATTGTAGAAATGGAAACGCAGACGCGGTACTCGCGCGGCTCCCGCCAGCGGCAGCGCTAAGTGCCCAACGCCCGGAATCCATTTGGCCCACAGCAGCGAAAGTCCCGTGTGCTTCTCCAATGCCAGTTGCGAGCGCCGCACGCACGAGTCCGGTTGGAACGAGATGCGGCACAGGAACCCGAACAGCGCGCTACCCTTCCAGCGCCCCAACTCATACCAGACCGTGTCCCCCGCCACGCAGCCGATGGTGGTCACCAGCAACAGCACGCCAAGATGCAGTTTTCCCATTGCCGCCAACGAACCGGCGGCAATCAGGAGGGGTGTCACGAACAGAGGTAGGCCTAGCCGTTCGCCGAATGTTACGAGGAACATCCAGAGCGTGCCATGCGACGCCAGAAAATGAAGATTCGAGAGGTGGCCCATGAGTATTCCCTTCGACGCCGCTGCAAACCGCAAGACATGAAAATGAGTGAGCCGTTGAGTGGCTATTCGTAGAAGCAAATGATAGTAGGTAGATGATTCCGGACTTCCACAGGGTTCAATTCTGCGAGATGTAACGGGTGTTACCGAGAGCGGGCACCTCGGAGGCACCTCGGCTTCCCAGAAGGGTTTCTGCGGGATATCATGTAGTCTCGCTTGGGAAAGATACTGGAGGCTCACGAATGATCCCCTTGCTCGCATTCGTTGCCATCCTCGTTGTCATCGGCCTGATTGTGGCCGGGATGTATAACGGGTTGGTGCAGCTTAAGGTTCGCGCGGAGAATGCGTGGTCCGACATTGATATTCAACTGAAACGGCGCCACGACCTGATTCCAAATCTCGTTGAAACCGTGAAAGGCTATGCCTCTCACGAAAAAGGCACTTTCGAGAACGTAGCCCGCTATCGTTCCGCAGCCATGGCTGCTACTTCCACCGAGGATCGCGCACAGGCGGAAGGTCAGCTGACCCAGGCTCTTCGCGGGTTGCTCGCCGTCGCCGAAGCTTATCCCGAGTTGAAGGCCAACGCACAGTTCATGTCGCTGCAGCAGCAGCTCTCCGACCTGGAAGACGCGCTGCAGAACTCACGCCGCTACTACAATGCCGTGGTTCGCGATCTGAATACGAAGATTCAGTCATTCCCGACCAACCTCATTGCGGGCATGTTCAACTTCCAGCAGCGGCAGTTCTTTGAGATTTCCGATCCCACGGAACGCGCCGTGCCAACCGTGAAGTTCTAAAACGGACACGATGAACCGCATACCATATTCGATACTTCGAAACCCCAGCCGTATGCGCTGGGGTTTCTTGCTTGCCGCGCTGCTGTTGCTGGTGGCTCCATCGTTTGCACGCTCATGGAAGATTTCCCGCTTCGATGCCCGATACACCATAGCTGAAGATGGTACGGTGCTCATCGAGGAGGAGATTCATCCTTCGTTCGAAGGCTCATTCAACGGTCTCCTGCGTGACATTCCGGTTGAATATCCCGGTCCGAATGGAACCGCCTACAAGCTCTTTATAACGGTGGATTCGGTTACGGACGAGAACAATCAGAAGATCAGATTTCAGCAGAGCACCCGCGACGAGCGCACTTTTAATGGCGAGACCCATCGGTTTCTGGAACTCAAAATCTTTGCAGGAGGCACGGATACAGAGCGCACCATACACATCAACTATCGCGCTCCCAATGCCGTGCGATTCTTCAGGGATCATGACGAGTTCTACTGGAATGTGACCGGCAATGACTGGAAGGTGCCGATCGACTCCGCCTCGGCATTCGTGTCGCTCCCCAATGCTGCAGCAGGACAGTTGAAGGCGCAGGCCTTTACCGGCGGCTACGGATCGCGTGGTAAGGAGGCGGCCAGCATCATCGAAGGCAGCAACGTCACCTTTGAGAGCTCGAACCCGCTGCAGGCACGCAGCGGACTCACCATCGATGTTTACATTCCCAAGGGCATCCTGAAGGAACCCTCCTGGTTCACTCGCTACGTGGTCTGGTTCATTGGTGGAAACCCAGGGGTGCTGCTGCCTGTGTGGGCTTTCGCCGTCATGTTCGGACTTTGGTGGTGGAAGGGGCGCGACCCTGACCCTGGCATGTCGGTTGCTCCCATGTACGAGCCGCCTAAAGACCTGACACCCGCAGAGGCAGGCACTCTGCTGGCGGATGCAATTGAGGCCCGCGATATTACATCGACACTCATCGATCTTGCAGTAAAGGGATATCTGAAGATCGTCGAGATCGAGAACAAGGTATTGTTCATCACGCACAAAGACTACCTATTGCGCCTGATGAAGCCTCGCTCCGAGTGGCAGGGTCTTGCCGCACATGAACTCGAAGTGCTCAACAACATCTTTCCCGAGGTGACCGCCGAGGAGACCAGCCTTTCCAGCTTGAAGAACCGTTTCTACGTGGCCCTGCCCTCAATTCGCAAGGAGATCATGGGCTCGCTTACGGAAAAAGGAATGTACTCCACGGATCCCGAATCGGCCAAGGGACTTGCACTTGTCGGAGTACTGGTCATCGCATTGCCGTTCGTTTATCTGCAAATGACTGGCGCGGTCCGTCTCACGAACTCTCCCGCGGTTCTGGGATTGGGCGTGCTGATCACATTAGTGATCGTTTTCCTCTTTGCCCGGGTGCTGGCGTCCAAAACCATGCGAGGTGCTCGCACCCGGATTGCCTGTCTCGGCTTCAAGGAATTCATGACCCGCGTGGACGGCGACCGCCTCAAGCGCATGCCACCGGACACCTTCGAGAAATTCCTGCCCTACGCCATGGCATTCGGAGTCGAACAACACTGGGCAAAGGCTTTTCAGGGTCTGATCACCGAGCCCCCATCCTGGTATGTTGGCTCGGGCTACGGCACTCCAGGAATGATGTGGAATCCGCTGATGTTCACTAATTCCGTGAACACCTTCTCCCACTCTGCTTACCAATCCTTCTCAGCCGCACCACAGGCCAGTTCCAGCGGCTCTGGATTCGGAGAAGGTGGCAGCTTAGGCGGTGGAGGTGGCTTTTCCGGCGGCGGGTTCGGCGGCGGTGGCGGGGACGCCTTCTAAATCCGCCGGATCACATTGCCCCACGGTGGCTGAATTCAGGCTGCGGTGGGGCTTTTTGTTTGATTCCGGCCATCACTCACCCAGGTGTGCCAACGCAAGGGCGCGTCCGTACATCACATGATTACGTTCAAGTGCCGAGGTACACGATGTCCGAAGCTTTTCCTGATGGTATACGACGTCTGCCCGAGCCAGACGCGCGTCCGCCGGTAGCACCATCCGCCGCCCCGGCATTTCCCGATCCTTCCGAACAGCCGCTACCAATCAGTGGAATTGAAGCTGAAGAAACGGCACCACCTTTCACACTTGAAAGCGAAGGTCGTAAAGGAATGACTGGAACCGCTGAACGTATTGGCACTGCAGTAGGGACGGCACAGCGCCAGATGCGTCGTGGTCTCGAACTGGTGAGACGCCCGACCGGCACCCAGATTGCAGCGGTAACAATGGATGCCGAACAGCGCGCAACGCAACTTGCCCATATTGGAATGGATCGCGCGACGCAAATAATGGAGGACATTGGAGAAGAAGTCTCCGATGCTGGCCGTCAGGCAGCTCGCAGACTCGACAAATGGAGCAAAGAGGCTGGCGAGCGGTTCCAGCAATTCCGTCTGCGGGCACGACGGACACTAACTAACTCGCGCACGCGTGCCCAGGAACTAGGGGACGCTTATCCCCTCCATACCATAGCGGCCACCGCCGGATTCTGTTTTGCGCTGGGTGTGGCACTTCGAATGAGGAGGTCTCGCCGTGGCTAGTCGTCCCAATTACTATCCCCAGGAAAAATCGATTGCGCAGGTACTCAGCGAGTTCAAGGGCGAAGTGAAGGAGTTTGCCTCGACGCGCATTGAAATGCTGCGCTCGGAGATGAAGGAGAAAACCGATACTGCCCGTGCGGCGCTTCCGGCAATTGCCGTGGGAGCAGTGTTCGCTTTACTGGCTTTGTTCTTCCTGTGCGTGGGTACCGTGGCACTGGTAGCGATGGCATTGGGTGGCGGTGCGGGTGCATGGGCTGCGGCATTCGCCATCGTCGGCGGCGTGTTCCTCGTGATTGGGGGTGCGGCCATCGGTTTTGGTGTGAGCAAGTTGAAGGCACGCAGTCTCAAACCTGAGCGCACTCTCCGCATTTTGAAGCAGGACCAGATCTGGCTCAGAAGCGAAGCGAGGAATGAGCAATGACCAATTCGATCCCTTCAGATGAACTGGAGCAGCGCGCCGCGAATCAGAGATTGCGGCTCCACAATTCCGTAAGCGAGCTGAGAAGCAGTGTGCGTGAGAAGCTGGATGTTCAAAAAGCCGCACGAACTTACGTGTGGAAAGCCTCCGCCATCGGCGGGTTCCTCGCCCTGGTCCTGGGGTACGGCATCGGGGGCGCATTCACGGATTAGTTCTTCTGCGAGATAACGGACAATGGACTACAGACTTTGGTAACCTGCGCAAGTCCCTCGCTTGCTAATGAGAAGCTTGGTCACCCGTTAAGCTCTTGATTCCTCTGCAACTAAGGCAAATTCCGCACTATCCTCGCCCGGAGGATTCGTGGGATAATCCAAAGCAGTTGCTAGTTACCTAAGTCATATTGCAGCACTTGCGGAGGCAGATTTGGCCGACATCCGTACCAGCAGACGGTTCCCTGTGCAATTGCCGCTCAAGGTATTAGGGGACGAGAAAATTCCAATCGGAAGCACCTCGAACATCAGCGCTGCCGGGGCTTATCTCCTGGTGAATGGAGTAATGGAACTCGATTCCGCCATTGAATTTGAGATCACAATTCCCGGGGAAACGATCGGGACTCACGATGATGTGCGCCTGTACTGCCAAGGCCGAGTTGTGCGATGCGATAGGGACAAGGAATCAGGACGGAACGGCGTTGCATGTGTGATCGAAGGATACGAATTCTTACGCGACGCCGAAGTTGGGGGCAAATGAATGCTTAAAATAATTCTGGCTGACAATCAAGCGATCTTCCGCGCGGGAATTGCAAAAGTTCTGGCTGTCGAGGACGACGTTCGCATTGTTGCGCAGGCCCAGACCGTGGAACAGGCGATGATCGCAATCGAAAAATTTCGCGGGTCGGTCATGATCTATGCCTCGAACTTTCTTCCCGATACAGCTAGTTTGGCCGCTCAGGCTCGCGAGTCTGGGATTCAACTGGTGGTAATCGCCGAGAACAACGAATCGCCTGAACGTTATCTGAATGCAGGTGTGCTCGGATTGTTTTTTCGCTCCGTCGACAGCAACGAACTTTTGCGCTGCGTGCGGAAGGTGAGCGCAGGAGAAGTTTACGTCCAGGATCTGCGCACCGTCGCCAGTAACGCGGAGACTGATGATTTTGTCGGCGCCCGGGTTCGCGACCGACTTACTCCGAAAGAATTAAAGATTGTCGCGCTTATTGTTCAAGGCTTCAAGAACAAGGAAATCGCTAACCTTCTTGGGACAACAGAGCAGGTGGTTAAGAATTATCTGCGGAACGTCTATGACAAGATCGGCGTTTCCGATCGTCTGGAACTGGCACTGTTCACCATTCATCACCGCATCCTGGCTGAAGCTGCTGCGGCCAGCGCCGCGACCATGCGGGCGATCCCGCCGGCTGAAGCGAACTAGGATAATCATCACTAGGCAATTAGAAAAGCGCGGTCCTGAGCCGCGCTTTTCTAATGCAACAAGCTTTGTCTTGCAAGTGCTATTTAGTGACGCGAAGCTCGTTCGCTCGCTTTTAACAGCTCGTTAACGATGGTCACCAGTTCTTCTGGGTTCACTGGTTTCTCAAGGTAAAGATCCGCGAGCGGTTCCGCCGACTGATACGCTTCGGCGACGTAGCCAGAGACAACGACCACGGGCATTGTGGAATGGTTCTTGGCTGCTTGCACAACACCACGTCCATTTCCATCACCAAGACGCCAATCCGTCACGACCGCGTCATACTCGTTGGCTCTCATTAGTTCAATGGCGTCGTGGGCTGATGTTGCGGGCGTGACTTCGTGCCCGGCTTGCTCAAGAATCGCGCACTTCAGCTTCACAACGTGCGGCTCATCATCGATACAGAGAATTCGCGCCATGAAATCCTTCGGATACTGGAGTCGCTTCGATTGCATTACCCGGCCACTTTGGTGGCGCATGCGCAACCGACCCAAGTAATTGTCTGCAGGTGCTGCCTGCTTGTCAAATAAAAGCCTCACTTTCACAGCCCAGCGACAGCCTTGAAAGTGAGGCTTTTGATTTTACAGCTTGCGCGCGATGGATTTCGCTTGTGTAAACAGCAACAGGTAGTCTGGGCCACCCGCTTTGGAGTCAGTTCCTGACATATTGAAACCTCCAAACGGATGTGCTCCCACCATTGCTCCCGTACACTTGCGGTTTATGTAGAGATTGCCGACGTGGAACTCCTGCTTTGCCTGCGCGATTCGTTCTTCCGAACTGGTGTACACCGATCCGGTAAGCCCGAACTCGGTGTCGTTGGCAATACGTAGCCCATCGGTGAAATCCTTGCAGCGGATGACGGCCAGCACCGGTCCGAATACCTCTTGCTGCTCCAGAGTGTCGCCGGGCTTCACTTCGGAGATGACTGTGGGCTCGATGAAATATCCGTCTTTGCCCTCAACCGCCCGTCCGCCGGTTATCACGCGCCCACCTTCCGACACTGCCAGCTTGACGAAGTTCAGAATTGAATTTCTCGCCGCCTCGTTGACCACGGGCCCCAAGTTGGGATTTTCCTCTGCCGGGCCGACGGTTAGCTTTTCCGCCCTGTCCTTCAACCGCTCCACAAACTTGTCGTACACACGCTCATCAACGATTGCCCGCGAGCATGCCGAACACTTCTGCCCGCTGAAGCCGAAGGCAGAGGCCATCACTCCGGAAACCGCATCGTCCAGATCGGAATCCGCATCTACAACGATCGCGTCCTTGCCGCCCATTTCCAGAATCGTACGTTTAATCCAGATCTGGCCGGGCTGCGCTTTCGCCGCAACTTCGTGAATGTGCAGCCCTACTTCCTTCGAACCCGTAAACGCGATAAATCGTGTCTTGGGATGTTTCACGAGTTCGTTTCCAAAACTGCTGCCGCTGCCGGTGACAAAATTCACTACGCCGGCGGGAACACCGCATTGTTCCAGCACTTCGAAGAACTTTGCCGCGATCGCCATGGCATCGCCGCTCGGCTTAAGTACCACGGTGTTGCCGGTCACAATCGCGGCCATCGTCATTCCGGCCATGATCGCCGAAGGGAAGTTCCACGGCGGAATGACCGCGCCGACGCCCAACGGAATATAGCGCAGATCATCCTGTTCGCCTGGCAACTGAATAGGAGGTTGTGCGTTGTCCAGGCGCAGTGCTTCGCGCGCATAGAATTCTGCGAAATCAATCGTCTCCGCTACGTCCGCATCGGCTTCCGCCCAGTTCTTGCCTACTTCGTACACCAGCCATGCGGCCCACTCAAACTTGCGCTCGCGCAACGTATGGGCCACGCGGAACAGCAGTTCCGCGCGATCCTTCACCGGAGTGCGGCTCCAGGACTCGTAGGCTTTGAGCGCAGCATCAATCGCTACCGGAACCTCTTCAGCACCGGCTTTCTGGAAAATGCCCACTACCTGCTCAGGATGCGAAGGGTTGATCGACTTCGTCTTCGCTTCGGTACGCACGCGGTGCCCGCCAATCACGTTTTCGTACTCGCGCCCAAGCTGCCTGTGGACTTTGTCCAACGCCTCACGCATCGCTCGGACGTTTTCCATTCGAGTGAAATCTACGAAAGGTTCGTTTTTAAACTGCGTGAACCCCGAACTTTCAACGGTGGTAGCTGCAACACTGCTTTGTACTGTGGCCATAACTTCCTCTCAGAATTCTGTGCTGCGGACATGATGATACGGAAATGGATTGTGCAACAGGCGATTTTAGCATTTCAGGGCAAGGAAGGTATTGCCCGAGTAATCGAAGCAGGAGTAGGCGGCCGTCGAGTTTACGGTAAACGGAACTCCTCAGATTTCGGACTGCGCGGCAAAATTCAAGAAATTCTGGATATGGGTTAAAGCTTGGCGAGAAGAGGCCGATAACTGTTGTGTATGTCAGCAATGGCCTCAGCGGAAAGAACCGGCAATCTGGCCGGCGCCGCGTAAAGGCAAGAAGGAGACAATCCCATGTCACTAGGCGTCCTGAATAACGTAGCTTCACTCTCGGCCCAGAACCAGTTGTCGATGACCAATGCTTCCTTACAGAAAACTTTGTATCGGCTGTCCTCCGGCTCCAAATTGAACTCTGGTGCGGATGACGCAGCGGGGCTGTCGATTGCGAATGGGCTGTCCGCGAACATTTCCGCGCTGACTCAGTCGGCATCGAATGCGACGAATGGTGTGGGGAAACTGCAGGTGGCAGATGGTTCGCTGTCGCAGATCACCGCACTTTTGAATCGCGCGGTAACGCTGGCGACCGAATCGGCTAACGGTACGGTAACTGCAGGTCAACGCACAGCTCTGGACACCGAATTCAAGTCGATCAAAAACGAAATCGACAATATCGGTTCACAGACGACCTACAACGGTTCAGCAGTGTTTGCCGGCACCAGCACGAACTACGCACAGGTTAGCTTTACCCCGGATAATGCCTCCGGCCTTGCAACTGCGATTGCTTCCGGTCAGATTTTGCTGAAGTGGGGTGTCGGTGGCGCGAGCACCTTCGCTTCAAGCGCGACCGACAAGACCGTCGGCGACCTGATCAACGACGTCAATACCAATAGCAACGGCGCCCTGGTCGCTTCGCTCGATGGAAGTGGCAATCTTGTGATCACCAACACAGACGGTACTGCAGCCAGCGCCACCACCAATCTTCAAGACAACGTTAGTACCCTAAAGCTTGGGGCGGATGCTGGTGCCGAGACGGCCTCCCAGACATCCAATTCGAGCACCTTCGCCGTGTATCTGAGTGACGCGACGAGCACTGGCAGCGGCACCATTTCGGTGAACCTCAACACGCTGAGTTCAAGTGGTCTGAATGGTGCGAGCTTGGCTAGTAACGATCTGACGTCGGCGGCCAATGCTCAGGCGGCGTTGACGTCGATCAACACCGCGATTGCCCAGGTTGCTGCTCTGCGAGGCAACATCGGCGCGAGCATCAACCAACTGAGCGCAGCGGTAAACGTCGAGAACAACCAGATTCAGAACCTGACCTCCGCGCAGGACAACATCAGCTCCGCTGATATCTCGACCGAAGTCAGCAACATGACCAAGTACAACGTGCTGACGCAGACCGGTATCTCGGCGCTGTCGCAGTCCAACCAGATGCAGCAGGCATTGCTGAAACTGCTCCAGTAATTCAATCGCCAGAAACGGGGTGAGGCCGTATGCGGCTTCACCCCGTTCTTGCATCCGGCGACATGAGAGGCGGAGCGACGTGGCCATCGACGCAATACAACCCCTATTTCGTCAAATTCCGGCGGCAAGTGCGGTTTCTCAGATTTCTCTAACGAGAAGGGATCGGGAATTGCAAGTGGAGGAAGGGCAACCGCCGATGGAAGTCGCTTCGGCGGAGCAGGACGCGTTGCGCTGGCAGAAGAATCAAGACCTGCAAGAAAAGTGGACGAGAGGCGAGGCAAACGAAGGCGGCGGGCGCGAAGCTTCGTCGAATGAACAACAGGACGAAGCGCACGAAAGCTCTGAAGGACCCGATGTGGAGCAGCCCGAACCGTTGCCGGAGAGCACAGAATCCACGGAGCAGGACGATGCTGGAACTCTATTTGAAGATCGGTACTAAACGCCCATGACGACGACAAGTTCTACGAGCGGCACAGCACTAATCCAAGGCACCAGTTACACCAGCGGCGCGGGAATTGACGTTACATCCACGGTGGATGCGATTATCGCCCAGAAGCAGATACCAGAAACCGCGTGGAAGAACGACCAGGCGACCATCAGCGCTCAACAGACGGCACTTGGGACGCTGCGCACGGAAATCGGTTCACTGGAAACATCATTCCAGGACCTTCACGATTTTTTCGGCGTCTTCTCTGGGCTGAATGCAACCTCCTCCAATTCCTCGGTTGTGACCGCAACGACTACCACTGGTGCAAGTAGCGGAGCCCATAAGATCACGGTTGCAAATCTCGCTTCCACGGGCGTGAGCTATTCAAATGCGCAGACCTCCGCGACTTCCGCCATCACGGCTGGCGCCCTGGTATTCCAAATAGGCGATGGCGCTGCGCAAACAATCAATATTCCCGGAGACACCGTAACGGCATCCGATGGCACGACATCGATCTCGTCGACAACGACGCTGAAGGCTGAGGCCGCCTATATCAACCAACAATCCGACCTGGGAATCAAGGCCACGATTGTTACCGACTCGCTCGGAGCGCGACTGTCGTTGACTTCTACAGCATCAGGGGCGGCGGGTAGCGTTTCCGTGCTATCAGCGCCAGACGGACAGACCTTTAGCAACATAGCGGGCGTGGACGCGAAACTCACGGTGGACGGCGTACCGCTGGTTTCAAGCTCAAACAAACTGAGCACGGCGATCCCAGGAGTGACGCTGAACTTAACGGGGGTATCTACATCGGAAACCGAGCTGGATATTTCCCCCGACACCGAAAAAATCACGGCCGCGGTGAACAGCTTCATCACAAGTTACAACGCTGCCATCACGGATCTGCAAAATCAATTTCAGTACTCAGCGGGAGCGACGGCGGGCGTGCTGGAGACGGATCCGGCAGCGCGGCAGATTCAAGCTCAACTACTGTCTGCGATATCGGT
The DNA here is from genome assembly GCA_035539055.1 of Saccharimonadales bacterium (SeqCode). Lineage (GTDB taxonomy): Bacteria > Acidobacteriota > Terriglobia > Terriglobales > Acidobacteriaceae > TOLSYN. The sequence continues at coordinate 59,079 of DATLJC010000039.1, forward strand.
GGTGACGGATGGGAACGCGACATTCAAGACACTTGGGTCGTTGGGAATCTCAATGGGAAACGACGGCACGTTGTCACTCGATAGCTCGAAGTTTGCAAGCGCACTGAATGACAACTTCAGCGATGTGCAAAGCTTCTTCCAATCAACGGACTCTTCGAGTTTTGCGCAGAGTTTCACGTCTCTGATGGATGAGATGACGGACTTGAGCAAGAGTCCGATTGTGCTGGATTTGAACAGTCTCAAAGCAATCTATGCGAATGATCAGAAAAACATTGACGATCTCGAAGCCAACCTCGTCATAACCAGAGCGGCGCTGGTGGCGAAGTACAGCAGTCTGGATGCATTGCTGAAGACGATTCCTTCACAGATGGATCAGATCAACACGCTACTCGGATACAAGACCACCAACAGTAGCAGTTAGGAAATCGAGAATGACACCTGCCGAAGTCAACAGGAATTATCGGGAAGCTGCGATTCGCGGAGCAAGTAGCGTTGAATGCACGATCATGCTCTATGACATCGTAATCTCCGATCTGCGCAAGGCAATGTCTCATCTTGGCGCCGGAGAAGTTGAGGCACGCTCGAATGCGCTTGTCCACTGTTTGCAGGCGCTGGAGCAGTTACAGGGGACACTGCAGATGGAAACAGGCGGTGAAGCGGCAAAGCATTTGTACCGGTTTTACTCGCTCGCTCGCGCCAAAATACTCGAAGGCCAGCTCACGTGTAAGGTTCAACTGTTTGAAGAAATCGTGCGATCGATGCAGGAGGTACGGGCGCTATGGCTACAGGTAAAAGACCAGTGCCAGAGTCTTGATGTTCCGGAGCCATGGGCGGTTCCCTGTGAGGGATCTACGTCAAACGGTGCGTGGAAAGCGTAATCCATCGGCGCGACTGCGCGGTTTCTTGATGGTAAAACGGAAGGCCGCACGGTGCGCGGCCTTCCGTTTTGCGTGAGAGTCACAGGTGTTACTTGAGATAGTCAAGAAGACTCACCTGGTTCATCTTCGCCGCTGCGGCGACGGTTGCATTGCGAGCGTACTCCGCCTGAGTGACGGCCGTTGTCGCTTCGGCTGGATCGCTGGACACCAGCGTGTTCTGATAGTCTGCAATGTTGATTTTGTCCTGACTCAGATAGGTTTCGTTCGACGTCAGCTCATTTACCGTGTTTCCGTAAAAGACCCGCGAAGTATTGATGGCATCGATCGCCGAACTGATCCTGGTTCCCGCTGCCTCAATTGCGGTAGCGTCACCCGATTGCAGCGCCGTAAACAGGGACTGGAGTGCGTCAAAGACATTGCCGCTTGTCTGGGAAAAGATGCTGCTGCCGGGGAGATTCGCGCTAACGGTTAGGCCAGTGCCGATCTGCACGCTGTTCTGCCGATCATTTCCGGCGTAGTCAATTTTACCTGGAACAGAGACGTCCGCAATGTAAGGTGCGCTTCCCGTTGCCGTACCTGCGAAGATGTACTTCCCGGCGTACGATGTATTCGCCAGCGAAAGCATTTGCCGGTTGATACCTGATACTTCAGCGGCAATGGAACTGAGATTGGTTTGATTCATGGTTCCATTGGCTCCCTCGATGGCGAGGGTTGAAGCGCGTTGGAGAATCGTGACGACAGAACTCAGAGTGCTATCCGCGGTGTTGAGTATCTGCTTGAGGGACTCCGAATTTGCGGTGTACTGATCGTCCGCCGCCAAGCGAGAGTTCTCGGAGACCATGGCCGCTTCAGCCGCGGCATCGTCCGAGGGTTTGTTGACGCGGCGTCCTGTGCTGAGAGCCTGAAGAGCATTTGTCTCGTCCTGCTGCGACTGGTTGAGCAGGGAGACCATGTTGGCAGTGTAGTTGGGATTGACGCGCATAATTTAATACCCCGGATTGTTGACGCCCATATCGAGTAAGTTGCCCATCAGTGTGTCTATGGTGGTGATGATTTTTGCCGCCGCCTGAAAGCTGCGCTGGTAAAGAAGAAGATTGGCGGATTCTTCATCGAGTGAAACGCCTGAGATGGAGCCCTGTTGGTTCTGCAGTTGCAACAGGATGTTTTCACTTGCAGTGGCATTGGTGTTGGCTTGTGAAATCGTATTGCCAATTGAAAACGTCATGTCGGAGTACGCCGTTGTCGGTGTGCTGCCGTTGACGATGGCTTGATTTTGCAGGTCGATCAATTTGGCGAGATTGGAATTGTCTCCCGAGGCTCCGCCAAGCGCGGCGGCTGCGATCTGCGAAGGACCCGATAGTGCAACTTTCATCGACGAAGCCGCGCCTGCAGCACTCCCCGCTGTAGTGTCCGGAGGATTGAACAGTGCAACGCCAAGCGTACCGTTGATATCTGAACCCGAGCTCTGAACGTTGTTAACGGCTTGCGCGAACTGAAAGGCAAACTGATCGAGCTGCGTCGCCATGGACGCAAGCGTCTGATCGCGGCTCTGAATATACCCACCGAGACTGCCGCCCTGAATAGTGCCGGTGATGTCGACACCTCCGGAATAGACATTGTTCAGCCCGCTGGCATTGAGTGAATTGGTGAGCGAGTAGGCTTTGCTGCCGACCACCAGCGCCGTGCCATTCGCAGTAGTGAGCATAAGACCGTCATCACTGTTCACGGTTCTGAAGTCGATGGTTCCTGAAAGCTGCGAGAGCAGGGCGGAGCGCTGGTCTTCGGCCGAGTTGGAGCTCTGTCCAAGCTTTTGGGCCGAGGTGATGGCGCTATTGGCAATCGCAATCTGCTGCAGTAGGGAATTGATGTCGCTGGTAGACTGAACGACGGACCGGTCCAACTGATGCTGCGAGTCGCTGATCACTGCCGCGGTGCCCCGGAATGCCGACGCCAGATTGCTGGCGGCGGTAAGCACGTTGGATCTCAGCGAAGTGTTGGCCGGAGTAACAGAAAGCGCCTGCAGCGAACTGAAGAAGTTGTCGAGGGTGGAACCGATGGACCCTGAGGCCGTATCGGAGAAACTGAGTTCGACTGCAGAAAGAGAGTTGTAAACGGTGCTGCTCAGGTTCTGCTGCGACATTGCGGAATTGATGCGAAGCTCAAGCACATTGTCGCGCAAACTCCGTATGGCTTTTACGTCGACCCCGGTGGTGGCTTCATCGTTGCCGGTAGGCGTCGACTCTTCGAGAATAACCTTACGACGAGCATAGCCGGGCGTGTTCATGTTGGCGATGTTGGTGGTCGTTACATCCATGGCTTGAGTAGAGGCAAGCAGGGATGCCACGGAAACTGAAAGATCAGTAGTGAGTCCGGACATATTTAACCTCTGAAGTGGACGGAAGCGCAGCTGCGAAAAGGATCGCCACCCGACTGCAGAATAAGATGATTGGTTTGCGCCCATGAAGCGGAGTGTTGCAATAGACGCTCATAAACGAGATTAAGCCTCTGAATGTTGCGCGCAACTGCGGCAGCATTTGGAAGCTCGCGGGCTCGCCTTTGGCTCCACTCGGGATGCAAGGCGAGCAAGTCGCTCAATTCGCGTTGCCGCTCGACAGCAGCATCAAAGGCCGGGATGTTCCAGGCCACCAAAGCGTCAATCGCCTTCGAGATCGCAGTGGACAACTTCGACAGCGACTCATCCAGAGACGTGTTGCGAGGTTCGCTGGCGGCTATCGCGGCTTGAGCGGTGAGCGCCTTCATCTTCAGCTCCGGAAGAGGTTCTGGAACATGGCCGTGGCAATGGCGTGCGAATCCAAGGTGTAGGTGCCGCCCTCCAGTTGAGACCGTAGTGCATCGACACGATCCTGACGAATGGCTGCGTCGCCCGAGAGTTGGACCGTAGCGCCGCTGATTGAGGCTGTGTCCTGGGCAGTATTGAGCGCGGCAAGAGAGTTATGTAAGCTCGTGCCATTGACAGAGCCCGCCTGCGCGCTTCCGCTTTTAAGATTGGAGGCAGGATCGATATCCGGTTGACCCTGGTTCTGAATTCGAAGATCCATAAGGCTCCCTTGCTTCTTTCTTGGGTATCTATCGGCAAACTGCAGCCGAGCTTCAGTCTTTAGTGGAAACTCAATTTACTTTGTCTTGGAACCTGTCGTGGGACTACCTCCCGAGATGGGAGAGCTTTCCGCCGTTTTCAATCCCAATGAATGTTCAATCATGCTCGCGATTCCCAGCACATGCCGCTGCGCCAGGCATTGAGAGATGGCGCGAACACCGAGTGCTCCCCATGTGTCATGCCCGGCATCGTCATTCTGCTCGTCCTCTATGGAGAGACTCTTCTCCATCTTTTCAAGCACAGAACTGAACAGCGTGGCTTCGAATTCCTGCGCTCCGCTGCTGGCGCGTTGGTCGCGCAGATGGGCCTGCAGTTGTTTTGGATCGCGCACAATCTCAGTAGAGACCGGGACAATCTGCGGTGTGATCACATGACCTCCAGATCAGCTTGCAATGCGCCTGCCGCCTTGAGTGCCTGCAGAATCGAGACGACGTCACGGGCGCTGGCTCCAATCGCCTGAAGTCCGTTCACCAATTGTTCGACCGTTGCGCCTTCGTTCAGCTCAATGCGTTTTGCTGGCGAATCCTTGCTGTTAACAGTGGTTTGCGGTACTACGGTGGTTTCACCATTCTTGCTGAACGGATTGGGTTGCGAAACCTGAAAGGTTGTGGCGATTTCAATCGAGAGCGAACCTTGCAGAATGGAAACGGCGCTCAAACGTGCGTCGTGTCCCATGACAATAGTTCCAGTCTTTTCGTTGATGGCGACGCGCGTGGGTGAGACAACCTCCACGGGTAATGACTGGATGCGCGCCAGCATGGTGGGGACGTCTTGTCCGGCGCTGGAAATATCGATACGGCGGCTATCGGCCACCGCGGCGATTGGCCGTCCGAACTCATCGTTGATGCGTTGCGCGATGATCTGCGCATTGGCGAAATCCGCTTCGCGCAGAAGCAGGGCGAGCGATGGAAGATTGCGAAGGTCGGGTGCAACATCGCGCTCGGCGGTCGCGCCATTCGCAATGCGTCCGACAGTCGGATGATTCAGTTGCTTGCTGGTGCCGCCACCGCCAGCGCTGTAACCCCCAATCGAAAGCGGGCCTTGCGCGGTGGCGTAGATCTGCCCGTCCGCGCCGTGCAATGGAGTCATCAGCAGCGTTCCACCTTCGAGCGACTTGGCGTCGCCAATGGATGAGACGATCACGTCCATCTGGGTTCCGGGACGTGCAAATGCAGGAAGGGAAGAAGTAACAAAGACGGCAGCGATATTCTTCACCGTAATGCCGTTCGAGCCGATCTGCATGCCCATACGCAGCATCACGTTGGCGAGCATTTGCGTGGTGAAGACCGTCTGCTTCTGATCTCCCGTGCCGCGAAGTCCCACGACAAGCCCATATCCCATCACCGAATTTTCACGCACGCCGTCAATGGTGGTGATCTCGCGAATGCGCACGCGGCGAGACGATGGAGCGTCAGACGCGGATGCAGGGATAGCCAATGCGGCGAGCAGCGACAGTGTGCAGAGTAGTTTCATTGTTATCGTTTCATCCCCATGCCTAAAAACCGATGAACCGTAGCAGGGTGCGCATGACGATATTCGGTTGACGGACAGAGTCGCTGATTATCCCTTTACCCTTCACTTCGAGCTGGAGGTTTGAGAGTTGATAGGAAAAGACGGAATTGTTTGGTGCGATATCAGCCGTGCGCACCACTCCGCGCAACACGACATTTTCGTGCTGCTGATTCGATAAAACCTGGCGGCGAGCTTCGACCACCAGCGAGCCGTTGGGCAGCACGGCAACTACTTGTGCAGTGAGTACGGTGTTCAGCGAACTTTTCGAATCCGTCGAGCCGGTGCCGGTCAGCTTGGTGTTGGAGTTCGCGGCAAGCAGTGGATTCAGAAACGATGAGGTCTGTCCGCCGGCTCCGGTCACCGCGCTGGAATGATTGAACGCACGCTGGCTGGCTACGCTTCCACTCTGCGAAATCGTTGTCGATTCGACAATGTGGACAGCGATAGTGTCCCCGACTGCGTGAGCTTTGAAGTCGGAGTAAGGTTCGGCGAGCAGTCCGCTGCTGGTGAACAGGCTGCCCCGAGCGTTGACTGGCGGAGTCGATGCCGGAGTGGCCAGCGCTTTCATGTACTGATCCAGCGAGTCCCGCTGCTTTTCCTCCTTCGATTTCTTCTCGGCCATGGAGGAAAGAGCAAGCACGAGTACCACAACAGAGATGGCGACGAGTTGGAATGACTTGTGGCTCATACGATCTCCAGGTCAGGCTCCCGCCGGAATGATGCTTACGGCATGCGCATTGAGGATTCGTGCTCGCATGACTCGATTGGTGTGTGATATCCGAACGCGGATTTCGGCACCGGTGTCTCCGGAATCCATCGCAATTACATCCAAAAGGGCGTGCATATTGTCAGTGCGCCAGTCGGCTCGCAGGGCGGATCCCGTGCGTACTATAGGCAAAACGGTTGGTCGAGCAATCCGTGCTCCTTCCGGCGATGCAACTCGCGCTCTCGCCGCGACCCGGGACGAGGCCAGGGATACGTCCGCGTCGAGGAGCACCAGTTGAGGTAAAGCGTGGGCAGGGCATCGCATCGAAAGGGAAGTTCGGCCATAGTGAGTGGGGCGGGTACGCGTAACGCTGCAGCCTTCCAGGGCAGTTGCATTGGGCGAGGTAAGAACCTGCGATGCCGTAATGGGATGGTTGAGTTGTTGGGAGAGCCACTGTGCCACGGCCTGCTTCGAATCTTCGACCGCAAAGGCTCGCGCCACGGGTCCGGAGCCGATGGCTGAACTAAGTAGAGAGAGCATGGAGAGCAGCGTCGATAATGTGCGGCAAGCAGTCATCACTATTTCCCGAGCTGATTCACTTCCTGGAACATCTGATCGGCAGCCTTCGCGACCTGCGAGTTGGCTTCATAGGAACGCTGGGCGAGGATCATCTGAATGAACTCTTCTACGGTGTTGACGTTCGATTGCTCAAGCGACCCTTGCACTAGCGTTCCAATGCCTTCCGGTCCGCCGGGATTGCCGACAATCGGATCGCCGGACGAACTGGTGGGGAGGAGAAGATTTGCCCCAACACTATTCAGTCCGCCGGGATTGGGAAACGTAGCGAGCTGAACTTGTCCAATTTGCTGTGACTGCGTTTGCCCGGGCTGAGTGACGGAGACCGTTCCATCCGACCCGATGGAGATCGCGGTGGCGTCGGCGGGAATCGTGATCGCAGGCTGGAGCGCATCACCGTCCGAGGTGACAACATTGCCCTGCGAGTCGAGATGGAAGCTGCCGCTGCGGGTATATGCAATTTGTCCCGATGGAGTGAGAACCTGGAAATATCCGAGCCCTTGAATGCCGAGATCGAGTGAATTTCCCGTCTGCTGAAAGTCTCCCTGCGATTGCAAAATTTCGGTTGCCGCGGCACGTGTGCCAAGTCCTATCTGCAATCCGGCGGAGACAGTCTGCTGCGTCGCTGCAGCTCCGGGGGTGACCATATTCTGATAAACGAGATCCTGGAATTGGACGCGGCGCTTGCGGAATCCAGCAGTGTTAGCGTTCGATAAATTATTGGCAATGTTGTCCAGATTTGTTTGCTGCGCGGTCATGCCGCTTGCGGCGGTATAGAGCGAACGAAACATGGCGACTCCTAAACCTTTGGCAGATCTTCTGCTGCGATTCTGTTGAATTCGGTGTGAAAAGTTGACAGGGCGCGCTGCATCATTTCAGCGTTCCGCTGAATTTCAATCAGGCCCACCGCGGACTCGACGGGGTTGATGTTTGAGCTCTCAAGCGCTCCCTGGCGTACCGTGAGCTGAGTCGCCGGAGTCGCTGCGGCCAGGGGCGCGGAGTAATAAGCTTCCCCCATCGAAGTAAGAGGAACACTGGAATCAAAGTCAGTGAGCTTAAGCTGGGCAGCAACATCGCCGTCCACTGAAATCACTCCGCTGGAGCTGATTTCCACCTCGCCCTGCGGCAGGGTGATGGGGCCTTTGTCTCCGAGTACGGGAAAGCCCTGTGCGGTGGCAAGCGCGCCAGTTTTAGTGAGATGGAAATTGCCGTTTCGCGTGTACTGAATTCCTGTGGGAGACTGCACCGCGAGATAGCCGGAGCCTTCGAGTGCGACGTCGAGCGAATTCCCGGTCTGCTGCATTGAACCCTGCGAAAAATCAGTACGCGGCGATCCAAGAACTCCGAATGAATTGACAGCGCGGGTGGAGGCGTTTGCCGAAGCAGACATCATCTGGGTCTTGAAGCTGACCCGTTCGCCGCGAAAGCCGCTGGTGTTCGCATTGGCCAGGTTGTTGGCCGCAAGGTCCAGCTCTTGAGTTCGCGCGAGAAGGCCGGTGCTGGCTGCATAAATGCCGTTGTTCATAGAAAACTCCGCTGAAGAGAAGAGCAAGCGGAGTGCCACGGCGGGCGGAGAATTCTTAAAAAGTTCGAATGATTTCTTCTTTAGTCATGCAGTTGGAGCGTGACCCGGAGCGGTTTCTTCTCGAAGTTGCAGAAGGTCTCAATTATGTTGCCGCCCGCGAGCGATCGGGTGTGGTAATCGGTTCCGACAATGATCGTGGGCACCGATAGCATGCATTCATTGCCAATTCCTGTGAGCTTGGCCTTGAAGTTCCCGGCGATCATGTTGGCGATCTCGGCGAGTGCGTCGAGGCTGTCATTGTCGACTTCATCGGATGGCATATTTAGCATCTTGCCTGCCATTGCGCGCGCGGCTTCATCGGTACACCGGATGCTGAGAACACCGCGTAAACTGCCGGCGAGTCCAACGATGGCGGTGAATTCCCCAACCTGTTCGGAGGCAGGTTCTTTGGCCGATTCGAGATTTGTATTCAGCATGATCTCAAACACCTCGCGTGCAGAGAGTTCGAGGAGCGGCGTCCATTTAGCCTTGTCGAAGAGTGTGGGGGGCAGGCGATGAGGTGATGTCATGCTCATAATCCCAACACAGGCAGAACGTGCTCTTTTACTTGGTCTGGCGTGAATGGTTTGCGAATGTATCCTTTAGCTCCGAGCGAGAGTGCCTGCATCACGTTGGACTCGCTTCCCTCGGTAGTGATCATGACGACGGGGATGCCGCGCAGCTTTTCAGTGGTCTGCAGTTGTCTCACAAATTCAATGCCGTCCATTACGGGCATATTGATGTCGCTCAGGATCAGATCGACTTGGTTCGTATCGAGTAGTCCAAGCGCATCAGCGCCATTCCCTGCTTCAATCACAGAGGAGAGATCGAGTCCAGCTTGACGCAGTGAACGCTCGACGATTTTGCGCATAACGGAAGAATCGTCCACAATTAGGGCTTTGATTTGGCTCATCTTTGCACCTCTTGTATCGTCTCCAGCAGGAGAGGTTTCGGAAAGCAAGCGATTTGGCTGCCGCGAAGCGATCGGCCGAGTTTCGCAAACGAATGATGACGGCGCACAGTGGGTGAGAGGAGCGTGCAAATTCGTTCACCACCCAGCAGCACGATTGCGTCTTCCACTCTGCTGCAGTTCCAATGGAATTCTTTGCGGGCAGCTTCGGTTACGCGATTGCAAAGCATGTTGTCGGCTCGAATGCATCTCGCGACTTCGCCGAGATCCATCGATCGCTGGTTGTGAATCAGCGCTGTTAGGGAAGGTAGGTGGGACGCTCTGGCTGGGGCAGCCGATGTGATCGAGACAACTCTGCGATTCTGAGGTTGCTGAGAGTGATTCATAAGTGCCGCTCAGTGAATGTATCGGCCATCAGAGCGGCACACTTTAGCTACATCGTTCAATGGGCGGAAGCTTCAAAGACGAGGTCAAGGTGGAAGCGACTGGCAAGGAAACGAACCCAAATGTTTCCGTCCATGGCTTCCAGGCGGATGGCGTGGGCACCGGTCTGTTGCGCATAACTGCGGATGATGCGGGAGGTTTCGGCCGCGGTCTTCGGACGGCTGACAGTGACCTCGCCGGTAGTATCGCGTTTGCGGTATTCGAGCACCTGGGCAAGCTTCGGCTCTGGAATGATGCAGGGCTCAGTATCGCAACCCAACATTTGTTCAACGGAAATCAATGCGCTGTGATTGACCTCGTCACTGAAGGCGACGAACAAACGCCGTCCCTGACTGACGAGATGAACGGGTAACATGCGGTAGCGTTCAATCAGACTAAGCGGTAGCAGCATCGAGCACCCTGGCTGCACGCTTTCCGAGGGGAATACAGGGCATCCCCACTGGGTGGCGACCACTGAAGCGATGTCGTCATAAGAAACGCTACCGAGCCGCTGCAGACACGCACCGATCTTCTCTCCGGAATTGCGCTGCATTTCAAGGGCGTCTCGCAACTGTGTTTCGGAGACGATGCCGCGCGCCAGCATCATCAGTCCCATCGGCATGGTGGTGCGAATCGGAGCGGGACGGTGATCTTCGAAGAAGCGGTCGAGCAGATGTTCTTCCATCGCGGCTTCCAGGCACCGGGAACTACAGAACCAGTCCCGCTCGTTCACCCAGAATCCGGCGATGCGATGCAGCACGCCCGTCCAGTTTGTGCCGGTTGTGCATCCCCGCTTGCCGCAGCGCGGAATAAGCTGCCTCCACGCAACGGGAAGTTTCCATCTTCTCTCTGCAAGCGCGTACATTGCCTTCTCCTCGCTCGCGAAAATCGGCGAGTGCTGTTTGGTTACGATAAGCAGGCGATTTTCTCGCCCTGAGTTGCGACCTGCAGAATGCGCAGACCATAGTTACCTTCAACAACCACGACCTCGCCCCGTGCGATCACTCGGCCATCAATCAGCAGATCGACTGGATCCTGCACCTGACGGTCGAGCTCTACGACGGAGCCCGAGCAAAGCTCAATGATGTCCTCGAGTAACATCTGCCTGGTTCCGAAGCGCAGGGTTACGCCTAGCTCGATATCGAGAAGGAGGTCCAGATTACGGTTGCTAGACGGCAATGAATTTTCTGCGGCGGACGCGTCTGGTGTCTCCCGTTGCGGAGCAATCGGCGATGTTGTGGCGATCGTTGGAGACTGTGCTTCTGCGCTGGAACTCTTTCCCGTCTCAAGGTGAAGCGTATGAAGTTCAAATTCCAACGCGCCCGTGTCGCGTGGAACCACAATGAGCTGACGTGTGCCGGCCTCCACGGCTCGCTCGGCAATCTGAGACTTCAGTTCGAGAGGGCCGAACTTGCGTCGGAGACGGTCCGCGGCATTGCCGCAGATTTGCTGGATGAGCTCGGCCGCAGCCTCACGTGTATCGCTGGTGATCGGCAAGGCCGCGTCAACCTCTTCGCCGGTCAACAGCGCCGCCAACCTGGCAGACATTGGCGCGGAAACGGCGATCTCACACAGGCCCAGGAGCGACTCGCTGATCTCGACGCGCATCGTAAGCGCCGCATCGGTAGCGCTGTCCAGCGCTGTAGCCTGCGCATTCAGCGTAGTCGCCGCGACCAGCGACAGTACATCGGATGTGGCTTCCAATAAACACTGAACTATGGAGGAGTTCAGCGATTGAGCTTGTTCCCCGGTGATGTCACTCATGATGAACCCTGCGCATCTTCAGAGGAAACCCTGGATTGAGTTGGCGGTGTAGTTGGCATCATTTCGAGAATCTTGGATGCACGCTGATTTCCAGCACGTATTGGAAATCCCTTATAAAGAGCACGTCCCGCGATGGTGCCTTCAGCCGGGGTATCGGTTCGATGTCGAAAGGGAATGACGTCCCCTGCCTTGAGACCGCTCAGAGTGCGAATCGGAAGCCTGGTAGCCGGCAGCCCCAGAGAAAATTCAAAAGGGAAGCCGAGAGCGTGCTCGATCATTCGCTGTCGTGCTGCGCTAGGACCGCGATGGCGGCTATATCCGCCGTCCTGATCCAGTTTGCGAAGAAGGGCATTGGAAGCTACCGCGGGAAATGCAACATTCAACACGCCGTGCGACTCTGGCATGCGAATTTCAAAGCTCAGGCAAAGAGTCTTATCACCCGGTGGCATCAGGCGCTGTAGTTGCGTGGGTTGCAGGCGCTCATCGAATTCAAAGGTTGTACCCAGCGATGCCCACGCCGTCTGCAGTTCTCCGCAGAGAATGCGTACAATGCCCTCCATTATCCCTTCTTCGATTTCAGTGATGTCGCGTTCCTGCTCATTCGCGCGTCCGACACCTCCAAGCAGCAGATCGATCATCGGAAAAACGAGTGACGGTTCGAGGTCCAGAGTCGCTGTCGCGCCCATGGGCCTCACCTGAAATGTAGCAAGGTAGGCGAGATCGGGAATTCGCTGAAGAAACTCGCGATAAGTGAGTTGTTCGACCGAAACTAGGTTCACTTCAAAGATCACGCGCAGATATGCGCCGAGCGCGTTGGTGAGATTGCGCGCAAAGCCCTCATGCAGATTGCTGATCGCGCGCACCTGATCTTTCTTGATCTGTCCCGCCTGCTTGAAGTCACAGGGTTGATAGCTCGGAACCGACGCCGTTGTGCCGGTGGTCCGCCCAAGCGCGGCGCGGAACATGGCATCAATCTCTTCCTGGTTCAGTACTTTCTCCATGCTCCCTCCAGTGTGCTCCGGACAGCCTGCTCGGCAAGGTGTGGCGGCATTTGCTTTCCCGCAAGCAGGCTCTGGAGGCGGGTTCGCAGCCGAAGCAGGGCGAGAGAGTGAATCTGTGAGATGCGCGATTCGCCAACACCGAGCGCGGCTCCCACTTCCTTCATCGTGAGCTCTTCGTAGTAGTACAGCGAGAGCACCTGCTGCTCTTTCTCGCTCAACTCCTCTATGGCGCGAACCAGGAACCGGCGAAGTTCAGACTTCATTGTAAGAAAATAAGGACTCTCTTCCGGATTGCCAGGCAGGTACTCGCAGATGTCGTCGTCGTGATCCTTATCGCTGTTCTCAACATGGAAGCTGCCAAGGTCGAGGCCTTCCAGTTCTCCAAGCAGGTGCTGGAAAGAATCGAGCGTAAGGCCCAACTCGGTGGCAATCTCCTGCTCGGTTGCCGAGCGTCCGAGCTCATGGCTTATGCGCGCGACGGTTGTCTCGATGAGGCGAGCCTTGCGCCGGAGATCGCGCGGACTCCAGTCCAACTCGCGAAGACTGTCAAGGATGGCACCGCGAATGCGAAACTTGGCATAGGTCTTGAATTGAACCTGTCGCGCATCGTCATACTTTGTGAGCGCGTCCATCAATCCAAGAACACCGGCGTGAACAAGGTCTTCGATGGGCACGTGCTGGGGCAGTCTGTCATGGATGTGGCGTGCGATGTAGCGAACCTGTGACATCTGTTCCAGGAGGATGCGGTTCCGCACATCCTCATCTAGCGAAGGCTGCCCGTAGTTGCTATGCGGATTGGTCATAGTGGCCTCGGATGAATTCATGGGTTATGCGTTCAGGCTCCCGATCGACTGCACCGTAGTGAGCGCGGGAATTTCGCCGTGAGAGATGACAACGATTTTCGGAAGAAAAGGTTCCAGCAAGCGCCGCAGGTGAAAGCGCGTGTTTGCCGAGCAAAGAATTACCGGTGTGGCAACATCCACGTTTTCGCCAACCAGTTTGCGCAGCCCTTCCAGCAACCGCCGGATGAACGTGGGTTGCAGAGCAAGCGAGCCAGAGGCGGGCATCTGTGGCGCGAATGCGCGGTTCAACTCCTCCTCGGTGAGCGGATCAAGCGTGACCACACGAAGTGCGCCATGCTCGTTCAGCAGCGGTTTGATGAGCGAGCGACCAAGGGCTTGGCGGCAAGCCTCGACGAGTGCAACCTGATTCTTGTTAATGGAAGCGGTCTCAACGAGAGTTTCAAGAATAGTGCCAAGATCGCGTATGGATACCTGCTCTCGAAGCAACTGCTGCAGAACTTTCTGAACCTCGCCCAGGGTCATGAGTTTCGGGACAAGCTCGTCGAGCAGCTTGGGATGCGAGTCGTTGAGTCGCTCCAGCAGACGTTTGGTCTCTGATCTGGTAAGTAGTTCGTGCGCGTACTGCCGAATGATTTCGGAAATATGAGTGGCGAGTACGGAGGTCTGATCGACCACTGAGTACCCGGCGGCAATCGCCTCTTCCTGGAGGGACGGAGAGATCCAGCGCGCGGGCACTCCGAAGGCCGGATCTTTTGTCTCAATGCCCGGAAGCCGCGGAGGCTCGGGATCAGAGCTGATAGCGAGCATGGAACCCTCTGACATTTCCCAACGAGCGATCTCGACTCCCCGAAGCGAGATGATGTATTCACGCGGCTTCAGTCGCAGGTTGTCCGTGATGTGGACGCTCGGAATGATGAATCCGAGTTGGGTAGCCAGATGCTTTCGCAAGGCACGGACGCGGGATAGTAACTGCCCTCCCTGCGCGGCGTCCACGAGAGATACCAATGCATAGCCGACTTCGAGCGACAGATCATCGAGCGCGAGCAATGACTCGAGCGAATCGGACTGAATCGTTCCTGGCTTGTTTGCCCCTGCCGGCCCGGACTTGGGCGCCGCTTTGGTGTCAACCGCTGGCATCTTCTGCAAGCGCCACGCCATGCCCCACAACACGGCGACCATGAGCAAGAAGCTGAATTTGGGCATGCCGGGGATCATAGCCATGGCGAACATGGCGCCACCGGCGATCCATAGCACGCGTGATTGCGCGAAGAGTTGCTGGCCCAGGTCCCCGCCAAGCGATTTGTTGGAGGAAGCGCGAGTTACCACCAGGCCGCCCGCGATCGAAACCAGCAGCGATGGAATCATCGTGACCAGACCGTCACCGACGGTGAGAATGGTGTAGGTCTTGAGCGCTTCGTGAAAAGGAATATCGAGTTGGAAAACTCCGATCAAAAATCCGGCGATGATGTTGATGGCCGTCAGCAGAATCGTTGCCAGCGAATCACGCTGGCTGAAACGTGCGGCTCCGTCCATGGCTCCATAGAACTCTGCTTCGTGTGCCACGGCCTCGCGGCGGGCACGGGCCTGGTGCTCATCGATCAATCCAGCGTTAAGATCGGCGTCGATTGCCATCTGCTTGCCCGGCAACGCATCAAGAGTGAAACGCGCTGTGACCTCGGCAGTACGCACCGCACCGTGGCTTACGACCAGAAATTGAATGGCGATGAGCGCGATAAAGAGTACAAAGCCCACAACGTAATTGCCGCCCACAACGAATTGACCAAACGCGGCAATCACATTTCCCGCCGCCGCCGTCCCTTCATTGCCGTGGAGCAGAATGCGTCGCGAACTTGCAAGGTTCAGCGCCAGCCGGAAGAGGGTTAATAACAGCAGCAGACTGGGGAACACGGAGAATTGAACTGGACGAAGAATATAAACGGCGGACAGAAGGACAACCACCGAACCCGTGATGCTGATGGCCAGCAGGAGATCGAGCAAAAAGCTAGGTATCGGCACGAGCATTACAAAGACCACCGACACAGTGGCAGCAGGCACGATCCAGTCGAAGTTGGCGTTCTTGAAAAATGAAACCGTCTTTGTCGCTTCGGCCATCAGGAGTTCCTCCGTGCTGCTTGCTGGGCGTTCATGCGGAAGATGTAGGCGAGAATCTCGGCCACGGCTGCGTAAAGCTTTTCGGGAATTGCTTGTCCGACCTCGACCGTGCGATACAGGCTCTGGGCAAGTGGAGGATTCTCAACAATCGGAATTCCGTCCCAGCGTGCGATTTCCTTGATTTGTTGAGCGAGCAGGTTTTGTCCCTTGGCGACCACGGTAGGAGCGGCCATATCATCGCGATACTCCAAAGCCACAGCAAAATGTGTTGGGTTGGTGACTACGACCGTGGCGCTCTTTGTCGCCTGTATCATGCGATTACGGCGAGCCTGACGTTGCAGACGGCGAATGCGTCCCTTCGTCGCGGGATTGCCATCCATCTGCTTCGCCTCTTCGCGGATATCTTCCTTGCTCATTCGAAGATCGCCCTCGAATTTGTGGCGCGTTGCGATGTAATCGATCACTGCCCACGCCAGCAGAACGAGCGAGCATTTCCAGAAAATTTCAAAGATGATGTTGAAGAGGTGAGACGAGATCTGGCGTGGGGAAGCCCAGAGCCCAAGGCCTAGGCTGGGCCATTCGCGGCGAAAGATTCCGACGGCTATGAAGACAATAGCTCCACTCGGTATCAAAGCCTTGCAGACCTGTACGAGCGTCGTAATGCTGAACACCTGGCCCAGCTTCTTGGCCGGATTCATCTTCGCAACGTCGGGTGCCAAGAGCTTGGGGACGAATACAATTCCACCCTGCGCCAGCGAGACCAGCGTGGCGATTCCCCAGGCAGTCGCCAGCGGCTTCCACGACCAATTAAATATTAGTTGCGCGGTCCATGGGATCAGGGGCGTTACGATCGAAAACTCGTCGCGCACGCCGTGATCGAGCACAGCATTGAAGTATTGCCGCCAGTGCATCAGGTCGGCAGGTCCTTGCGCCACCAGGATCGATATTCCGGCAAACATCGCGGCCGTGGCGCTGAGTTCGCGTGAGCGTGCAACCTGGCCTTCTTCGCGAGCTTTGTGTCTGCGATGCTCTGTTGCCTTCTCGGTCTTGTTGTCTTGAGCCACTGGTTACGTCCCTAGGAAGTCAGGTGAAGTGTTTGCTCACTCCAGCGAATTGCGTTGGTGAACTGGAGCGAAAAGAATCGAGGCCATGCAGACATAGTCGCGATAAGTACGAGCATTCCTAAAACCGATTTAACCGATATACCCACAAAGAGCACGGGTAACTGCGGCGAAGCTTTCCCAATAAAGGCAAGTACAAAATCTGCAATCACCGTAGCGATGAGCGCGGGCGCGGCAATCTGCAAACCAAGCACCCAGATGGCGGAAGCCGTGTGCAGCACCGCATTCACGCGTGCGAAGGTGAGGACGGACTGCCCGGCGGGAAGGTAATAGAAGCTGGAGACAAGCGCCCGCAATATCCAGTGATGTACATCTAGAACAAAGAAAATGAACATTACGATGGTCTGGTAAAAGATGGAAAGTACGGGCGAATCTGCCTGCGATTGCGGATCGATCATCGTGGCGAGCGAAAATCCCATCTGCATGCCGAGAACCTGTCCTGCAAATTGGGCTGCGTCAAAGATGAAGTTGAGAAGCAGGCCGACCATGATTCCCAACAGCAATTCGCTGAGTGCAATGGCGGGCCACTGTAGCAGGGAAATCTGTAATTGATGTGTAGGCACAACAGGCCACAGAAGTGCGACCACCACTACGACGAAAATGGCCTTGGTGCGCGCAGGTACAGCAGTGTTGCTGAAACCTGGGGCAAACAGCATCAGGCCCGAGACGCGCAGCCCAATGAACACAGCGGCGGCCAGAATCGATTCGGGATTGAGAGGGAAACTCATTGAATCAACGGCCGGAAGTCGGAAAAGAGATGAATAGTGAAGGCGGCCAGATGACGCAACATCCAAGGCAGCAGGAACATGGCGCTCAACGCGGTGGCAAGCAGTCGTGGCACGGTGGAAACCGTCTGATCCTGAATGCTGGTGAGGACCTGGAGAATGTTGATGAGCACCGAGACCACGGTTGCCACGGTGAGCAAGGGCAGCGCCGCAAGGATGGCGTACTCAAGTGTGGTTCGGCCAAGATCGATTACTTGTTCAAGCGGCATAGGTCACGACCGTCATGCAAAACTGCGCATCAACGAGCCGACGAGAAGGTTCCATCCATCGACCATGACGAAAAGTAAAAGCTTGAGTGGTGTGGAGATGACGACCGGTGGCAACTGCATCATGCCAACCGAGGTCGTGATCGATGCGACGACCATGTCAATGACGAGGAACGGAAGAAACAGCACGGCGCCGATCTGAAAGCCAGCCTTCAACTCGGAAAGAATGTAGGAAGGCATGACCACGCGCATGGAAAGATCTTCCGGCGTCTTCGGTCGCGGCTCTTTCGCGAGTTCGAGAAAGAGGGCGACATCCTTCTGCCTGACATAGTGGAGCATGAACGTTTTAACCGGACGAGAGCCGATCTCGACGGCTGCAATCGGAGTGATCCTTCCCGCCTCAAGGGGAACAATTGCTTGCTGCTGGATCGCCGTTCCCACCGGTTGCATGAGGAAAAATGTGAGCACCAGGGAGAGTCCGATCAGTGTTTGATTCGTGGGAGTGCTCTGTGTGCCCAGTGCCTGCCGCAGGAAATGAAAGACGATAAGCAGTCGCACGAATGGCGTCATGGACAACAGCAGTGCGGGGATCAGCGTAAGAAGAGTAAGGCCGATGATGATCGTCCAAGGTGCTTGTCCCCCGCCGAGATTTGCCAGCGGCGCAGCCGTTCCTCCTGAAGCTGGCATGATCGGGACGGGTCCAGCCCAAGCCGCCGATGACATCAGCAGCATCAGGAGCAGCACCATGCCGTACATGCATGGCAACCTTCTCATGCCGTCTCCTGCGCGAACGGGCGAGGTGTAATGATCGCGGAGCGTTGCGGGGTAATCTCCGCGAGAAGCGAAACGGAAGTTGCCCCGCCTCCAATGAGAAACTTCTGTTTGCCGACACGCACAATTGCAACGAAGCGTTTATCGCCAAGCTGCTGCGTTTCGAGCAGTGCCAGTGTGCGTCGATGACCCTGCCTCTTGAAAATTGACTTTGCGAACTGCCGAATCCTTTGCACGAACTGACCATAGATACGTCCCGACAACGTGAGGCCCGAGTTGATTTGTGGCAGTCGTCCGGGTGTTTCGCGCAGTTGCTGGGCGAAGTCGATTGGCTCATGTTCGGCGCAAGGAGCAACGCCCACATTTGCCTCGGAGTTCTTCTGATGAAAGGTCTTCTTGTTCTTACTGTTTTGTTTGTTCATGTTCCCGCTTCATGCGATCTGGGTCAGGCGCGCTGCAAGATGATCGTCAATCACTTCAAACTCGGTCCAGCCGATCAGCTTCCCGTTCACTCGCAGCGGAACATCCGAGCCCTGTAGCCAGTGTGTATTCACCACGTCGTTTGGAGAAAGCCGCAGCAGGGTGGAGACCGTAAAACGTGGAATAGGAATCTCCAACGAGAGTTGGCAGGGGAGATGTTGGAATTGATCCCAGTTCTTCGGCATCCCCGCGAGGGTGCCGCTGCCAAGAGTGAGCGCTGTAGTATTTTCCGAGATTTCGTTCATGAGTTCCTGCGCGAGGCCTGATTGAGTTTGTGGTGCTGCGCAGTTGGAAGATGCAATTGGCGGGCCGAAGCGGGCAGAGTTGTTAAGAATGCTCTCATGCAAACAAGTGGCCTCACGGTGCATTCCGTGAGGCCAATCTGCGAACAGTTCTAGCGAATCAGGTTGATCGTGTCCTGGGTGATTTGATCGAAGGTGGTTACCGATTTTGCGTTTGCCTGGAAGCCGCGCTCGGCGATGATGAGGTTTGAGAACTCCTGGGACATATCGACGTTCGAGAGTTCCAGAGATTTTCCCGTCAGCGTTCCGAAGGCGCTGGTTCCGGGTGCGCCGATGACAGCTCCGCCGGAAGAGATAGTGGCGGCATAATTGTTACTGCCCTGCTTCGTAAGCCCTTCGAGGTTGCCGAAATTGGCGAGGACCATCTGCCCAAGAACTTTGGTTCCATTCGTAAAGGATCCCGTGATCGTGCCATCGGAGCCGATAGAGAAATCGGTCAGGGTGCCGCTACTGTAACCATCCTGGTGCATGGACCCAGTGCTGCTGTCGCCTGAGACCTGCGTGATCAATCCCTGGCCCGTCGAGTCCGTAAGATTCCAATTGAACGGAAGGGCACTGGCGCCATCGGAGAGATTGCTGATGTTGAAGGCGACGGGAGCAGTGCTGGTGAGCTTTCCGTTGCTGTCAAACGTAAGGCTTCCACTTTGCACCGTAGTGCTCGTGCCTGCGCCTCCAGTAATCTCTGCGCTGGGCAGGGTAGCGTTGTAGTCCCAACCAGTGGCGGTGCGACTGAAGGAAATGCCGAGAACATGGGAGCCGCCGAGAGAATCGTAAATCGTGACGCTGGTGTTGTAAGTGTCCCCCACTGCGGCATCGGCACTCAGATTGGTTTGCATGGAGACCGTGGAGGTCGGGTTCGGAGGATTGATCAGACCGTCGCGCAGTTGAATCGGGCTGAGCCCGGCGTTCGTGTTCACCACTCCATTTGCGGCGGGATAGCCCATAACCTGATAGCCATCAACGGTGACGAGGTACCCGCTGGAGTCGCGTGTGAAATCGCCGGCGCGAGTGTACAGAGTGTTGCTACCGTTCTGCACCACAAAGAATCCATTGCCCGTGATAGCAACATTTGTATTCACTCCGGTTCCTTGCGTGCTTCCCCCGCTGAAATTCGTATTGATCGATCCCACCGAGGTCCCAGCGCCTACTTGAATCTGATCTCCGGCCCCGTTTGTACCCAGCGATTGATAGAACATGTCGCGGAAGTTGACGCTCGTGTCCTTATATCCCGTGGTGTTGAGATTGGCGAGATTGTTGGAGATCGTGGAGAGCGCCGTCGAACTGGCCGCCAGTCCAGAAAGTGGTATGGAAAAGTTAGGCATTACTTGCCTCCTGAAGTGTTATGTACGGATTGTCCGGTAGCTGCAGTGGAAGCACTCGCTTGATTCTGCAAAAGTGAATAGATCCCAGCCACTTCATTGAGCTGATTGATCTGGACCATCTGAGTGACCATCGTCGTGGGGTCCATGCTCTGGGTTGGATCCTGCGACTTCAATTCCGTGGTCAACAACTTCATAAACATTGCAGTCATATCTTTGGAGCTGCTGCTAGTGCTGGTCGTGGCAGTCGAGGCGTTTGGGGTTGCCGCCGCAACAGGATAAATACTCATATGATTTTTTCTCCTTGAACTCAAGCTCGTACGCTAATGCGGGCGTATTCCGGGAGAAGTCCGAGAGCGCCGCCTTCTTCCTTACTTGAGGTGGTTGTTGTAGTGGCCACAGATGAGGCCCCGCTTACAGGTTGCGTGGAAGAATTCTGCCGTCGCTGCTGTCCCGCAGACTGACCATGGGAATTCTGTGCGTGGGAGTCCGTCGTGCTGGAGTTCAACGAGCCAAGAATTACATCGCGCGATCTGAGCGCCTGTTCAAGACCGCTGAGATCGGCCACCAGCGCATGCAGTGCATCATGGTGCGAGGTGGTCAGATGTGCGGTTGTTACATCATGCGAAGTGATTGCGCGTACATCAACCTTGCCCAGTTCCGGCAATTGAATGCTGATCTTGAGTTCGCTGCTGTTATTGGTCACGCGTAGTTGTCCGGAACTCACCAGGCTTGGTGGATTCGGAATCGGATAAGAGTCAATCTTCGGTTGCGGGTGAACCGCAACCGGAGCAGAGCTCTGAGCATGAGCGGCGAGCACTGCTGACGGGGATTGTGTCGCATCCGCGTTGGCGCCGTGAGCGCTGGATGTTGTGGCCGGTTGTGCCGCTGCAATTTGATCGAGCGCTACATGTGTAATAAGCCCTGGAGAACCAGTGCCGGAATCATGACGGCCGCCCACGATTGCGTTGTTAGTTCGTTCTGGCTCATCAGAAATATCGTTGCCCAGCACTCCTGTCTGCGAATGGGAATGGCTGGAGTGACTATCGGTTGCGCGCAACGAAACGGTAGCATTCGGAACCAGAGCGGCTCCGACGACGGCAGAACCGCCGTCCGAAACTCCAAGATCATGCGTTAGAAGTTGCGGATGAGTTGGGGGAATGTTGCCTGCATCAACGCTCTGTGTATCCTCTGCGATATCGCTTGTTCTCTCCGGGAGCGTTGTTGCCTGCGCCTTTGCTGCAACTTGTGAGACGGACATTCGCGATTGCGATGCCTTCGCGAGAGGTGTATCAACTGCGATAGACCCTGGTGTGAAGCTCGTAGCACTCTCGGAGTCATCCTCTAAAGGCCTGCCACTCGAATTGGACTGAAAGCGATCTGGCAGTCCGGCGCCAAGTTTTGAAATCGACGAATCAAAGTCAGTTCCACTGGGGGCCGCCGCGGAAATGATTGATCCTGAGAACTCCGGCAAGCCGTTTGCCATCGCGGAGGCATCGGCAGGCGCCGAAGCACTGGAATCCGCGTTTAGCTCCTTCGCGCATGTTTCGAACGGAGGAAGTCTCTCCGGAAGATGAAAGTTCAGCGTGCCCGTTATGGTTGGGACTTCTTCGTCGGCGGTCGAACTAGCCGTTTTTGACTTCGACCGGGAGAGTATTTTCCCATTGGCATCTTTCTCCTGCTTCGCGTAATGCTCAGTTGAAGCGCTGGCAACTTTGCTCGTCTCCTTCGATACCGCGCCATCCCGGGTTGAGCACCGGCGCAATACTGCCTGATCGTTGCCATGCGTAATCGCTTCAGGAGAATCGGGAGAGGAGTCCGGTATTGAGGTCGAGGAGTTATCGGACTCGGAGTCGCCGGAACTCACCTCTTGCAGCACCTTATGAAAATCTGCGCTGTCGGAACTGCCCAGGGCTGGGTTGCCCGGTGATGCATACGAGGCAGGGGCAGCTCCTGCGGGAATAATAGGCGATGTACTCATACATTGTGAGTCAATGCACTTTGGCCGCCAATTGCGTGCTGATTAGGTTAGATTTCTGTCATCTACCAGATTCCTATTTCGTTTCAGCGAGCGATTGTGCGCCATTCCGCAAGCGAACCAGCTTTCCCAGGAAAACCTCATCCAGCGCTGATTGCTCGCGGCGGGATTCTTCCGCGCTGAATTGCTGGAGCGCATGTTCCCGCAGAGTACCCACAGTTTTACGCTCGCGGCGAGCGCCCAAATAGGCCGCGCGAAGTTTTGCGGCCTGTTGCTCCTCTGCTTGCTTCTGGCGTTCGCAATTGGTAATTGCCTTTTGAGTCTGGCTCAGCACGGATTCGATAAATCGCAATTCTGCGGCTGGCAAGCCGGCGCTCTCGGCGCGTGCTCGTTCCGTATTTTGAACCCATTGCGTAGCGTCGGCTGCGCGACGCTCTAAACTGCTGACTCGCGACATCGATGCCCCGAGACGCTCGCGTGCCTGGCGCTCCAGCAAGCGTCGCACTCGAAGAAGTCCTTCGAGTTGAAAGTGAAACGGCATTACTCCTCCATCGTCAGCAGAGATTCGATTGTGCGCTCCAACTGCGAACTTTCCGCCGGTCCCTGGCGGGCAAAGGCTCTCAAATTAGGTACCACCTGCATGGCACGATCAAGGTCCGGATCTGAGCCTCTTTGATACGCACCAATTCGAATAAGGT
Source organism: Saccharimonadales bacterium (SeqCode) (assembly GCA_035539055.1). Taxonomy (GTDB): domain Bacteria; phylum Acidobacteriota; class Terriglobia; order Terriglobales; family Acidobacteriaceae; genus TOLSYN. Next base: position 82,106 of record DATLJC010000039.1, read on the forward strand.
CTTCAGAGCGTGTGTAGCTGGCGAGCATGTGCCGCAGACGTTGTGCTTTCGAGAGGTGCTCGCCAGAACACACAGCGGGCATCAAACGGCTAAGGCTTTCCAGCAATTGAATTGGGGGGAAATGTCCCTCGGAGGTAAGACGCCTGTCGAGAAGTATGTGCCCGTCCAACAGAGAGCGGACGGCATCCACGACAGGGTCCATCTGATCATCGCCTTCCATGAGCACAGTGTAGAAAGCAGTAATGGAGCCTTTGCGAAAATTCCCTGCGCGTTCGACCAGTTGCGACAACAAGGTGAAGACCGAGGGCGTATAGCCCTTCGCCGTGGGCGGTTCTCCGGCGGCGAGCCCAATTTCACGTTGCGCCATGGCGAACCGGGTGATCGAGTCAAGTACAAGCAGAACGTGCTTTCCCCGCGCCGCGAAATATTCAGCGATCGAGTGCGCCGACTGTGCGGCGCGCAAGCGCAGCAGAGGTGACTGGTCAGAAGTAGAAACCACGACAATCGAACGTCGGCGTCCAGCTTCGCCAAGCGCGTTTTCCAGAACCTCCCGCACCTCGCGGCCGCGCTCGCCAACCAGCGCAACTACCGTGAGATCTGCTGACGTGCCGCGGGCCATCATGCCCATCAGCGTGCTCTTGCCCACGCCACTGCCGCCAAAAATCCCGACTCGTTGGCCGCGCCCGCAAGTCAGGAACGCATCGATAGCGCGAACACCTGTCCCAATGGGCGATTGGATCGGTTCTCGCTCAAAAGGGTTCGGAGCCACCCGCACCACGGGCATGGCCATGCCGCCATTTAACGGCGCCCCACCGTCCATCGCTCGGCCACTTGCATCCAGTACTCGCCCCACCATGTCATCTGTGACCCTTATACTGGGCCGCGCGCCCCACGTTGAAATCGTATCCCCGTGGCGCACCCCCTTCGCGGGGTAAAGCGGCATGGAGAGAACCGTAGAGCCATGAAAGCCAACCACCTCTCCTTCGAATTTGTTGCCGTCGTGATCGCGAATCAGGCAGCAATCGCCCAGCGCGCAGTGAGGGCCTTCTGATTCAATCAGTCCGGCAATTGCCTTCGATATGCGCCCGCTCCACACACGTTGCGGAATCTGCTGAAGCGCCTGATGATACGAGTCGAGAATCATTGCACGCGGGCCGGTCGTGGCTCTGTCGCCACGGGGCGACGAGAGAGCAAGTCGAAAAAGCTCCGCTCAATTTCCTTCAAGTCTCTTTCCAAACTGATAGTTGTTGATCCCAGTGCAGTCTCAATTCGTACTTCGCCTCCAGTGAGCGATTTGTCCACTGTGATCTCGGCGGAATGTGTCATTGCGGCTGCGGCCTCGTGCCAGTAGCTGAGAGTGTCGCTGGATACCACGAGGCGCACGCCGCTGGCGTCATCCAGTTGATTGAGTTCGTAGCTGACCAGTCCCGCGAGAAGATGGGGATCGATCTGAGCTTCGCGATGCACGATCCGTCGAGCGATGGCCAATGCGAGGTTGACGACCTCAGCCTCAGCTTGCCGAAAATAGTCATCTCGCTGGTGCGCAAATTGTTCAATCGCGCGCGCGATCTCGTTGCGAGCCTGTTGGACCTCTCGTTCGGTTTCGAGTTTTGCCTGCGCCGTAATTGCGTGTCTCTCCTGCTCAAGTCGCGCGTTGAACTCCGCCGCAGCATCAAATCCTTCCGCTGTGGTCGTTTGTTCCACGGCGGCATCGGGCTGCTCCAATGCCTCAGCTTCAGAGGCGGCACCGGGCGCATCGCCGAACTGAAAGCCTGCTTCGCAATATTCCAGTAGTGGATACGAGGTGGCCTCGGATTCAGCTTGTGAAGCAGGCTGGACTTCTTCAGACGACGAGTTCATCTTCGTTCTCCTGCTTCAATTGAATCTTGCCTTGAGCTTCCAATTTGCGCGCAACGGAGACACACTCCTGCTGTGCCTTATTCACGTCCTTGGCGCGCACCGGGCCAAGCGTTTCCATGTCTTCTTTCAACATCTCCACCGCCCGCGATGACATGGATTTGAAAAGATGATCGCGCAGTTGGTTCGAAGCGCCTTTTAGCGCCTGAGCCAGTGTCTTCTTGTCGAGTTGCGAGAGCAGCTCGCGAATGCCGGTTTCCGGCACTCCGAGCAGATCGTCAAACGTGAACATCAGATTGCGAATACTCATCGCGAGCTTGGAGTCATCCTGCTCGATCACTTCGAGGATAGCCTTTGCCGAGGTCGGATCCATGCGGTTCAGCAAATCGGCGACGCCTTTGAATCCGGCATATGCGCGGCGGCTCTGCTCGCCGAGCGCCTGCAAGCGGCGGTGCAGAACGACCGACACCTTTTGCGCCATCTCAGGCGAAAACTGGCGTAATTCGGCAAGGCGCTTCACGGCCGCCGCTCGAGTCTCTTCCGTCAGTTTCATCAATAGTGCAGAAGCTTGCTTGGGATCGAGATGAGCCATAATCAGCGCAATGGTCTGGGGATGTTCGCCCTGAAGAAATTTGGCTAGTTGTTGTGGATCGGCCTTCTGCAGTGAGTCGAGCTTACTGGCACTGAGTTCCTGTGTGCGGCTCACTGCCTCCAGCATTGCGCGCGCGCCATCCTCGCCAAGGGTCTTTACCAGCAATCGCTTTGCATATTCGGTACCGCCCTGTGCAATGTACTCCTGCGTGATCGCGAGATTGTGGTACTCATTCAAGATCGCTGCGGCCTCGTCGGGATCAACCGTACCAATGTCGGAGATTTCCTGGGTTACTCTCTGTAAATCGGTTTCATTCAGATGTCGAAAGATGAGGCTAGCTACTTCCTCGCCCAGCAGCACCAGGAGGATCGCCGCTTTGCGGACGCCGGAACGGGATGTCGTAGGTGCGGGCTTCATCTACGCTCGCCTTCCTTGATCCAACTCTGAACCAGTCGCGATGCCGAAACCGGTTCATGTTTGACCCTCATGGAGATTTCATCTTTCAGCCGCACGACCTGTGGACGCTCAGCCTCTGGAAGTTGATTCGTACCGTTATCGTTCAGTGCAGAGCCGGAATCCTTGGCGGATTTAGACGGCAACAGTCCGCGATGTCCCTCCGCAAGTGAGTGCATTACCTGCTTCTTGATTGGTCTCAGAATCAACATGTACGTGACGAAGAAAAGCAGCAGAAGGGAAGCGATTCGAACGTAGCTGTTCCAGCCGACCAATGTTGCGCGCACCTTTTCAAGGCTCGTGGGTGAGGCCGGAGCATCAACTGGCGCGATCTGAAAGCTCATGTTCTGCACGGTAAGAATGTCGCCACGCGCTGTATCGAAGCCCACCGACGCTTTGGCAATGTCTTCAATACTCTTTAATTCTTCGGGAGATCGTCTCTGGCGCGAACCGGTCTTGTTACCAGGATTGAAGTTGTCGTCCACGAGGACGGCCACTGCCAGGCGCTTTAGTCTCCCGGCAGGTTGCGTAGAGTGACGCACAATTTTATTTACTGCGTACGTTCCGTTCTCAGATTTGGAAAGCGAGACATTTTCGCCCGCAGCGCTTTTGGCCGGCGACCCACCGCCGGGCACATTGGATGCCGTCCCGGCGGCCCCGCCCGATTGAGGCGCACCATTTGATTCCTCCGTGCGTTGCATCGAGAGTGCAACCGTCATTTCAGGATCGTAGCTCTCTTGTTGTTCTTCCACCGTGCTCGGATCGAACTCTGCGTGAACCGTGGCGCGGACATGATCGCCGCCAACGACCGGTGCAAGAGTTTGGACGAGACGGTCCGCAAGCACCTCTTCGGCTGTACGTTCCTCGCTGGCCGATTGAGCGCTCGCGCCATTGGCAGGTTCTCCCGCTTCAGCATCGACGACCGTAACGTTCTGCGGATCGAGTTTATCCACTGCGCTTGATACCAATCGCTGCACGGCGAGTCGCATCGCGGCCGAGAGACGATGATCCTTAAGTTTCAGGATGACTCCGGCCTTTGCCTGACGATCCTGTCCCGAGTAAATCGATTCCGGTGGAATTGCGAGATGAACTCTCGCCGCTGCAACGCCACTCATACTCTGAATTGTGCGCTCCAGTTCACCTTCGATCGCACGTTGATAATTCACCTTGTCGTCGAAGTCGCTGGAGGCCCAGTTCGTCTTGTCAAAAAGCTCAAAGCCGAGCCGTCCGCTATGCGGTGCGCCTTGTGCCGCAATCTCCAGGCGCGCGGTGTCCAGTTGATCTGCCGGAACCAGCACGGATTTTCCATCGGGTGAAAGCCGGTAGCGAATGTTCTTCGCCGTGAGGCGCTGGCCCAACGACTGCGCATCCGCTGGCTCCATGTTGGAGTACAGTGCGGTCATATCGGGAGACGACAACAAGTGTACAAAGGTGGCCAGCACAACCGCGACCAGAACTGCCCCGCCGCCGAGGAACATGCGCTGCCGCGTTGTAAGACTCGACGCAAAGTCGCGCACCTGCGTGACCACTTGTCCGAAGCTTTTGGATTCACTCATGACCGGACCTTAAAACTGGAGCCGCGAAATTTCCTGGTAGGCGCTAATCACTTTATTTCGAACTTGTAGCATGAGGTCGAAAGCGAGCGTGGCGTGTTCAACCGACAGTGTGGCGGCATGGATGTCTTGGCCCTTTCCAGCGATCAGGTCCGTTACTTTCTGCTCGGCCGTAGCCTGCAAATTGTTCACCTGCTGTATGGCCGAGCCCAGTGTGCCTGCAAAATCTCCGGTTGGTGCCGCGGCCGGAGCGAATGTTGTGCTGGCAAGTCCGGCAATGCTGCCAAGAGACGACGGCGTGATACTCATATTCAATACTCCTATTTCAGTAGTTCAATCGACTGCTGGATCATCTGTTTCGCCGCCTGCACGGCGGAGGCATTCATCTGATACGCACGCGCCGCACCCATGAGGTCTGTCATCTCAAGCACGGGATTGATATTCGGATAAGCGACAAAGCCATCGCTGTCCGCGTCAGGATGGGAAGGTTCATAGCGCATGATTGGCGCGGCGGTATCGGAAACAATCGAGCGCACGCTGACCCCGCCAGATCCGTTCGACGGAACACCCGATTCACTCGCTGTCGCCAATCGCATGCGGAAGCTTGATGGCGCCGTACTCTGAAACACCACTTCCTTCCGCTGATAGGGACCGCCTTCGGTCGTGTGCGTACTCTCGGCGTTTGCCATGTTGCTGGCCACCACCTCCGCGCGCATCCTCTCAGCGCTCAGGCCCGAAGCGCTTATACCCATTACGCCGAATAAATTCATTGCGCGCCTCCTTCATGAATTGCCTGGCTCAATCGGTGAATCTCCGATTTCATCAAGGCGATGCCCGTCTGAAACTGCAACTGCGTCTCTGCGAGCGCAAGACCTTCGCGATCCATGTTGACGTTGTTGCCGTCTGGCCGTTCAGTTAAACCGGCGACTTCGGTTGCGCGCGGCTTGGCTGTTCGTGGGTCATCGCCCGGCGACGAACTGAGCTGGGATGCGAGTTGGCTTTTGAAATCGATGTCGCGTGCGCGGTAGCCGGGAGTATCGATGTTGGCGATGTTCTCGGCAATGATTCCGCTGCGAAATGCAGCAGCATCTAGGTAGTGATTAAGCCGCGCCATCAATGGTGTGTTGATCAGATTCATTGCAGGCTCCAACGCTCGAATGCAGATTCCTGAGGGATGAAACTTCCTGCAAGCGACGAGCAATCCGAATACGGCATACCTCGCAAGAGCGCGAAACAGGTCTCATCGCGACAGGGCAACTCCGAAAGATGTCGCACATCGAGGATGCTGTCATGGGCGTGCAGAGCTAGCCGCCGCAGAACCGACCGCAGTTCAGTAACGTTACCCGGCCAGTCGTATGCTCGGAACCTGTCGATCAGAGCCTGCGAGCATTCAATTCTTTCAAAGGGCGAAGCGTTGCGGAGGAAAGACTCCGCAATGGCGCGGATGTCATCGGTGCGTTCGCGTAACGCTGGTAATCTCACGTGCAACAGAAGTCCGGCGAGATCAGGATGTAACGAGAGATGGTCATTTCGCGACGCCGTACAGGTCATCAGTAACTGAATACCCTCGCCTCGCGGGCAGCAACGGTATTGATCAAGAGAATGCGCCAACCGGGCTTGCGTTTGCAGCGAAAGACATTCAGCATGTAGCAGAAGCAGTCCTCCGCCGGTAGCGAGGTTGAGCTTGCCGGGTTGGATGGTATTTTGCGAGCCGCAAGAGGGGTGCTCGCCAAAGAGAAATGACTCGGCGCCATCGGACGGGAACATACGGCAGTCCATGGTGAACAGCGAGCGGGTACCGGTACGCCGTCGATTCCACGCACTACGCGCCAGCATACGCCGACCGCTTCCCGCCTCACCTTCAACCACGAAATGACGTCCAAATTCCACGGCATCAATGGCTTGCATTGCGGCCACCCGCAGTGGCGCACTGCAGCCAATAATTTCAGGAATGACTTGCCAGCCGTTCATGTATGACCTCAAGAGATCGAGTTAATTCCCATGTATGTGCACGAGAACTGCCAACTCTTCTCTAAAGTGTTAAGAAATTTCTGATCCAGCACGGGCTGAGCGAACGGGTTTGCGCAGGACTATCTGCTGGGGCGTGATGATCGGACAACCATCAGCCAGCACAAATGCACGCTCGATCACGTTGCGTAATTCGCGAACGTTTCCTGGCCAGTAGTGCTCACTGAGCTTGACCTCAGTTTCGGCACTCAAAGCTATATCAGAGGCGCCAGAGAACCTCTCCAGAAAGTGGCGCGCCAACAGCGGTATATCTTCGGAGCGATCACGCAGTGGCGGCAACTCAATCGGAAAGATGGAGAGACGGTAGAAGAGGTCCTCGCGAAACAGTCCTTGCTCTACGCGCTTCTCGAGATCCACATTGGTTGCGGCAATCACGCGAGCATCAAGCCGGAAAACATCGCTTGTCCCCAGGCGCTGCACCTCGCCGCACTCCAGGAAGCGCAGTAGTTTCGCTTGGCTGGCGAGCGGCAATTCGCCAACTTCGTCGAAGAAGATGGTGCCGCCATGGGCTGAGTGAATTTTCCCGATGCGTGCCTGCACGGCTCCGGTAAATGCTCCGCGAGTATGACCAAACAGCTCTGCTTCGACCAACGCTTCCGGAATCGCCGCGCAATTCACGGTGATGAACGGCTTGTCGGCACGCGAGCTTAGTTTATGCACCGCTTCCGACACCAATTCCTTTCCCGCTCCGGTCTCTCCGCATATCAACACGGACGTCGTGTGCCGGGCTACCACCCTGACCAGCGAGGCAAGTTGTTGTATCGCTTCACTGCGGCCAACCATTCCCGGGAGCGGCATGAAGTTACTTGCAGCATATTCGGTACGCAGCGGCCGAACAGGCGTGTGAGCCTTGCTTTGATTGAACTCCCGGAACCACTGATAAGCGGCGCTGGCTCGCAGATCCTCCGGCAACTCGATTTCGCCGCTCTCGCCATCGAGTAAAACGACATCCGTCCCCGGAAACTGATGTTCAATCACCCCGATCAGTTCGTCGCAATTGAGATCAGGAAGCTTGCGATCGAGTACAACAATGCGCGCTCCCCGATGCTCCAGCACATAGAGGGCTTCGGCCCCCGTGCTCGCTTCTGCCACGCGAGTGACCTTGCTCAGGCTATTCTCGAGTTGTTTGCGCAGGCTTTCATTCGGCGTCGCAATCAGAATCGATAGCCCAGGGCGCAGCGATGGAAGCATGTTGTAAGCGGCTGTCATGTGATTGTTTTACGTCCTCATTCTTGGAAACAGATTAGTGTGAAGTTAAAAGTTGCTTATCAGCAGATGTAATCGCCCGGTATTGCCGATAGGAACCTTTCCGGAAATCCACTGAGGCATGGTCGGCTTCCAAGTGGATGTCGCTGGCGCCGGCAAACTGCAGCAGTTTCAGGCAGAGCTTCTCGCGCTGTCCATGAGGTATGCCCGGATGTACTTCGAGCACCGCCGCGTTTGCACGATTTCGCAAAATGACCGAGATTTTGCTACCCGCGGGTGCCGCGGCAATCATCTCATCGAGCAGCACAAACATTGCTCTTCTGAGACTCGGCTCGTTGCATTGAATGACCACCGGCTCGAAAGTCAAAGACAGCTCGACATTGCTGGCGTCTGCGACGATCGTCATCTCCTCCGCGCAACTGTGCAGAAGAGAATGACCGTCGTGGCAACTAAGCTCTGGAGCGTCTTCAAGGCTGGCGATCTCACGGAATACCGCTACATCCAGCATCAGCCGATCTAACACTGAGAGGCAATCTTCCAGAACCTGATGCGACTCTTCCTCGTTCAGTTTCTTGCTCAGACCAAGTTCCATGGTGGCGCGTAGCGCGGTGATGGGCTGTGCCAGCAGGTGAAACGTTTCGTTTATGAATTCACGTTCCCGGCTCATGCAACCTCGCTGGGTTTGTCGCTGAGTTCGTATCCCACGCCGCGAACCGTATGGATTAATCGGTAGAGCGCGCCTTCATCGATCTTCTTGCGAAGATAATTGATGTAAACGTCCACAACATTTGTGCTCGTATCGAAGCTGATGTTCCAGACGTGCTCAATGATCATCGAACGAGTGATGCGCCTTCCCGCATTGCGCATCAGGTATTCAAGCAACGAGAATTCCTTCGAGGTCAGTTCGATGTTCCGCCCGCCGCGCTGAACTTTCCGTTCCACGCGATCCAGGTGCAGGTCCGCTACGCGCAGAGTCGATTCCACCGATGGCCGGCCACGCCGCATCAATGCGCGCACACGCGCGGAGAGCTCGGAATAAGAGAATGGTTTATTGATGCAATCGTCAGCGCCACTGTCCAGCGCCTGAATGCGGTCTTCGACTCGCGGCCGGGCAGTAAGTACCAGAACAGGCACTTGGGGTTTATTTGGGCGCAAATCTCGAAGTACCGAGATGCCGTCCAGTTTCGGGAGGTTCAGGTCAAGAACCAGCAGATCATAATCAAGATCGGTGGCCATCAGCGATCCCTGCTCGCCGTCCAGCGCGACATCCACCGCGTAGTGTTCGGCTTCCAGTCCTTTACGTATGTAGGAGGCAAGCGCAGCGTCGTCTTCGATAACAAGGATACGCATGTTTCAAACTCCGAGTGTCCTGCTGACAGCTAAGGATTACGCGGCTTGCATCCCTCCTTTAGAAAACATTGGAATTTTCAAAGGTTACCAACGGGTGTCACTTCCCGTTCCGGATCAATTCCCATAGCGAGCACCTGATGAGGGCGCCGTCGATGATGTTTATCAAGAAACTTGCATAGTTTTTTCGCGTGCGGGCCTGAGAGGGATTAAGGCCAAATTGTCTGGACCTAGTACCTCAACCTGATTGTGAGTGATCAATCGTAAAACTATGCTGGACTCATTCTGTTTTTGAGGCTTTGTTGGATTTCATGAACTCACCAGGCGCGAAGCATCGTGCTCATCCGTCTCTGATACGACAGGTCTTGAAAGTGTCGCGTCCCTGCTGGCCGCACCTCGCCGGAATCAGCTTACTGTGTCTGCTGTCCACTCCAGTAACGCTGCTGGCGCCGCTTCCGCTTAAGATCGCAGTTGACAGTGTGCTGGGCACGCGCGCGTTGCCCATCTGGCTCCATGCCCTCCCATGGCCTCACCGATGGTTGACCAGCGCCGCCAATGGCGGTCTCGCAATCTGCGCAATTCTGCTTCTCACCATCGCGTTGCTGAACTGTTTCCAGTCTCTGGCGAGCTGGCTTCTCTCCACCTACACGGGAGAAAAGTTGGTTCATGATTTTCGTGGCCAGTTGCTCTTCCATGCTCAAAGGTTGAGCCTTTCGGTGCATGACCGCCGCGGTGCCAATGACATTGCTTACCGCATTCAGTATGACGCGCCAGCCATCCAGAACCTGTTCCTGCAGGGGATGGTGCCGATACTATCGTCGGTCTTCACGTTTGTTGCAATGCTCGTGGTGACCACGCGTATTAGCTGGCACATTGCGTCCCTTGCCGCCGTGCTGTCGCCGGTATTGTTCGTGTTGGCGCGAAACTCAAGCCGCAGAGTGCGCGAGCGTTACGACGAAGTCCGCGAGCTCGATAGCTCCGCCATGCTCGTCTTGCACGAGGCCCTGAGCTGCTTGCGTGCGGTAAAAGCTTTCGGACAGGAAGCCTTCGAAGACGAACTGTTCCGCCGCAAATCTCGCCAGCGCATGACCGAGCAGGTGCGGCTCGCATCGATCCAGGCCGGCTTCCATGTGCTCATCGGATTCTGCGTCGCATTGGCCGCCGCCGTAGCGCTGGTCATGGGAGTCACCGAAGTACGGCAGCACATCATGACCGTAGGTGAGTTCTTGCTCGTAATGGCCTACATGGCGCAACTCTACGAACCTCTGCGCACAATCAGCACGAAACTTCCGGAGTTGCAGTCAATGACAGCAAGCCTGCATCGTGCGTTTGCACTGCTGGAAGAGACGCCAGAATTGGAAGATGGTCCTTCGACCGACACTTCCATTCGTGTGCGCGGTGAGGTGGAGTTTCGTAACGTCTCGTTCCAGTACACGGCTGGCGGTCGCAGCGTGCTGAATGATATTTCCTTCCATGTTCGTCCCGGAACCCGCGTAGGAGTGGTGGGACCGAGCGGCTCCGGCAAGAGCACTTTGGTGAACCTGTTGACGCGCTTCTACGATCCCTCCGGCGGCTCAATTCTGATCGATGCCACGGATCTGCGCGAATACAGTCTCGCCGAGCTCCGCCAGCAGTTCTCCATCGTTCTTCAAGAACCCATGTTGTTCTCAACCACCGTTGCCGGCAACATCGCTTACGCCAACCCTCAAGCCTCGCGCGCCGAAGTGATCGAAGCCTCCAAGCTTGCCAACGCCCACGACTTCATCGAACGGCTGCCGAAAGGTTACGACACCCTTATGGGAGACGGCGGCGTCCGCCTCTCAGGCGGAGAACGCCAGCGTCTGGCCATCGCACGCGCGTTTCTTAAGGATTCTCCAATGCTCATTCTCGATGAGCCAACGAGCTCTGTCGATGTGCGTACCGAACAACTCATCATGGAAGCGCTGGACAAATTAATGACCGGACGCACTACCTTCATGATCGCTCATCGTCTCAGCACACTGGAGCAGTGCGATACCGTTCTAGTTCTGCAGAGTGGCTCACTCCTCACCGTAACCAACACGGTAGAAGAAGCCAGGGCTCAGGTTTTTGCCAACTCAGTGTCCCGTTCCGTTGAAGTCCCAGCCCCCGGACCGGTGCTGGTGCGATACAAAAGTGATGCGTCCGGTCCAGCTTAGTTTTGTCCATCCTCCATCGGCTCTGATATTTTCTAGAGATGGCGCTCCAACCCAACCTGCTTTTGATCAGCAGCTCCACCGTTCACGGCACCGGATACCTCGATCATGCCGAACCTGAGATTCGCGCAACGCTTGGCGCCGCCCGGCGCGTAATCTTCGTGCCTTACGCGCTTGCCGATCGCGCCTCGTACGCCAACAAGGCGGCACCCCGGTTTGAGAGCATGGGATTCGAGTGCAAGTCCATCGACTACTACCCGAACCCCGTTCGCGCGCTCGACGAAGCCGACGCCGTATTTGTAGGCGGTGGAAATACCTTTCGCCTTCTCAAAACTCTTCACGAATTCGGTCTTATCGAAGCCATCCGGCATCGTGTAGCCGAGGGAATGGTCTACATGGGAGCAAGTGCCGGATCAAACGTCGCCTGTCCCACGATCCGTACTACCAATGACATGCCCATCGTTGAGCCGCCAACGCTGAACGCACTGAACCTTTTCCCTTATCAGATCAACCCGCACTACATCGATCCCGAACCGGATTCCGTCCACATGGGAGAGACACGCGAGGAGCGTCTGTTGCAGTATCTGGAAGAGAACGACACGCCAGTCATCGGACTGCGCGAGGGCTCCATGATAAGAATGAACGGCGAAAGAATGTATCTAAAAGGAATGAAAAGCGCCCGCGTTTTCAAACGCGATTGCGCACCTCGGGAGCTGCTGCCCCCTGCTGAACTCACCATCTAGTTCCAAGAAGTGTACATCGACGAGTTGCACCGGAGCGGCAAACACCATCGAACCCGACATGGTGTCAGTCTGAAAAGTGCCCCACGGCGCACTTCTACCCAGAATTCTGCGCAACTTTCGGACACCCAACCCTTCTCAAGTTCAGCCTGAGCACTCAGCCTTCCTGCCTGGATAACATCTATGGCACGCATCAGGACCGGTTGGTGAAGAAGCTGCGGCTGGCCGGGACCGGCAGCTACGAGCAGGCGCAGCGCTATCTGGAAGAGCGCTACGTTGCCGAACACAACCGGGCGCTACACGCGCCTGGCAGCGTCGGAGACCAATTATCACCGGCGTAAACCGACGGCGCGGCAACTCGATGAGATCTTCTGGCTGGAGCAAGGGCGGTGGTAAGTCAGGACTGGGTGATCAGCTACAACGGACGGCTGCTGCAACTGCCGCGGCAGAGCCGGCACTATGCTCCGGCGAAAAGCCGGGTGACGGTGCGGGAGAACCAGGCTGGGGAGATCGCCGTCCGCTACCGCGAGATTGCCCGACGGCCCGAGCCTCCCTCTGCCGCCCGGGATGTTGTGTCCTCTGCACGCAGGAGACGCAACACCCCTCCCGCCTGGAAGCGAAGCTACAAGGAGTTACCAACTCCAACAGCCGCTTCTGCTTGTTTAACCATGGGGACATTTCTACTGTGGTATGACAAACTGGGGAGTTGTCCTTGCGCCGAAGAGGAAATGGAGTTATCTGTATAAGGTTACGATGGGGTGTCAGATTTTGACGCGACCGGGGCACGTCTCCGGCCAGAAGAAATGCGGTAAGGTCGCACCAGACCGCACGCGAGAGTTGTCGAAAGCTGTCGGAGAGGTTGAGCCGGTTTCGGCAGGAAACAGAACTGGTCTCATTACCTCCAATCAGACCTCGTGCGGCATGAACAACTACGATCAGAAGTTGCTGGCGGTTCGGTAACTTGGAGCGGGCGACCATCGTTGTGGAGTCTGAAGTCATCGAAGTGGAAATGAGCAATCACCGGCAAGGTACGGTGTGGGGGGAATCGATGTTCAACGTTGTCACCATCGCAAGAGAGTACGGGAGCGGCGGAGCTGAGATTGGACGCCGTGTGGCGGAGTTGCTGGGTTGGAAGTTCCTGGACAAGCAGATTATCGAACGCGTTGCCGCCATGGGGAAGATTGATCGTAAGTGGGCGGAAAAGGCGGACGAGCAATGCGTGGCGTGGTGGGAACGGGTGTTGTCCGGATTCCGCCACGGCGGTCCGGAAGTCTATGTGGGAGGAGTTGCGGATACCGGCGTCGATCGCGATTCGCTGCAACAGTTCACCGCTCGTGTGATTGAAGAGGCAGGCAAAGCGGGAAATTGCGTGATCGTCGGCAGAAGCTCGCAATGTGTGTTGCGGAATGAGCGGCATGCTTTGCACGTGATGGTTTTTGCCCCGCTCATGGAGAAACTGGAACGAATGAAAATTCGTCATCCGCAAGAGAGGGATTTACAGGCACTCCTCCGGCGTGTGGATAGCGAGCGTGCACATTATGCGCAAGATTACTTTGGCTGCGACTCGTCTGACCGTGCACTCTATCATCTTTGTTTGAACAGCACGATCGGCGTAGAAGCGTGTGCTGCATTGGTCGCGGATGCGGTCCATTTGTCAGCGAAGAAGCAGATGGGGCAGGTCGCGGTCTAGCCGCCTGCTATCCCGCGTATGGTTCGTATATCTGGCGAGTGCCTGAGGATGACGGCGCTCGCGTTAGGCGAGCAAATCTCGTGTTCGCTCAATTTGAAGCACGACTAAATGCGCCTTCCTACGCAGGATCTCCGGACGAATGAGCAATAGCGGCAAGTCGGCCTCAGCTTGTCCGTTTAATACAAATCCGTGCAACACTCCCACTCTCCTTACAAAGAAATTTTCGCTTACGGGAATAAACCTTCGACCGCTCAGTTCTTATAGCTAGGCGTTTTGACGCCTACAAGGAGAAGCCATGAGCGAAACAAAACGAAAGGCCAGGGAGCTAGAAGAGGCTCTGGAATCGAGTGCCGGTGAGGCGGAAACATCGGACGGTATTGACCGGCGCGGGTTTCTGCACTGCATGGCGTGGGCTGGAACGGGAATTGTCTGGAGCTTTGCTGGAGGGGTTCCGGTTTCGAGCGTCTTCGGCGCGACGACGCCCCGGCGGCGGGCAGAAGACTTCAGCTTCATTCAGATCAGTGACAGCCACATTGGCTTCAGCAAAGCGGCTAATCCAGACGTAACGGGAACACTGCAAAAAGCGGTGGACAAGATCAATGCCGTCAGTAGCACGCCGGATTTTCTGATTCACACGGGAGACCTTTCGCACACATCAAAGCCCGTTGAATTCGACACGATGGACCAGGTGCTCTCGGCGACGAAGCGGAAGATTTTCTATGTGCCGGGCGAACACGACACGTCAGTGGACGATGGCAAGCTTTATCTCGAACGATATGGGAAAGGCTCGGCGGGAAACGGTTGGTACAGCTTCGACCATAAGGGCGTTCATTTTGTGGGATTGGTGAACGTGGCCCAGGTAGAAGGAATGGGCAAACTTGGCAATGACCAACTGGCGTGGCTCAAGAAAGATGTTGACCATCTGGGGAGCAGCACTCCAGTTGTGTTGTTTGCGCATATTCCGCTCTGGGCGGTGTATCCCGAGTGGGGGTGGAGCACTACAGATAGCGAACAGGCGCTGGCGTCGTTGAAGCGCTTTGGTTCGCTCACGGTGCTGAATGGACACATCCATCAAGTGATGCAGAAAGTGGAAGGCAACGTGACTTTTCACACCGCAATGTCAACGGCCTTTCCACAACCTGCTCCGGGCGCAGCACCTTCGCCTGGGCCGATGAAAGTGCCGGCGGAAAAGCTGCAAGGCGTGCTGGGCTTAGCGAACGTACACTTCGTCGCACGGAAGAGTCATTTGGCGGTGGTGGACTCGACGCTGGAGGGCACGAAAACGACGGGCTCACGACTTACAGACTCGGCGGTTGAAGCGGCTTAGGTTCCTTCTGCATATGACAGCCAAAAAGGAAGTCCTCAACTCAACGATGTTGGGTGGCGCGGGTGTGCTGCTGGTAGGCGTCGCGCTCTCGTTGGTGCATCCTTGGGGAAATCTTCGGTTGGATTCCTCCAGAGATGCACCGATTCTGCAGGGTGCGTCGGCTCCGAATGAAATTCGGGAATTGCTTGCGCGGAAGTGCAACGACTGCCACTCGAACCGTACACGATGGCCTCTCTACAGCAACTTCGCGCCCACGTCGTGGCTAGTCGAACACGATGTGCATGCCGGACGCGAGCACCTGAACCTCTCGCGCTGGGAAGAGTATGGCATCGACAGCCGCATCGATCTTTTGTCCAAGATGGGGAGCCAGATTCGCGATGGAAAGATGCCGCTGAAGCAATATGTGCTGCTGCATCCTGAAGCACGACTTTCCGATTCAGAACGGAAGCTCATTCAAAACTGGATAAAGGTTGAGCGGAAACGGCTTCTAACTCAGGAAGAGAAATAGCTGCATATCGCAGCACCCGGAGAGAAAATGTATAACTTGCCAATGTTGGGCCGACGTGTTGCCGCGCTCCGAATCGGAGCTGCTGTTATCTCGCTGCTGCTGGCGTTCATTGTGTTCCCTGCGATCAGCCAGGCGAACGGCGATGCGGATCGGGGGAAGCAGTTGTTTGAGAAACGCTGCACGGGGTGCCATTCGCTGGATCGCAACAAGGAAGGTCCGCGTCTCGCAGGCGTCTTCGGAAGACAGGCAGGAACCGCTCCGGGTTTTGATTATTCAGCGGCTCTGAAGTCCGCACACTTTGTGTGGGACGCAGAACGACTCGACAGGTGGCTGACGGATACCGATTCTCTGGTCGAAGATAACAAGATGGACTTCCATGTTCCCAAGGCGGATGAACGAGCCGATATTATTCGCTACCTGCAGCTTCTGTCGTCGCCCCCCAAAAGCGCTTCGAATTCTACGAAATGATAAGGCGATTCTTTTGAATCAATGAGCTGCGTTCTTGAGTAGCACGCTAAGGGAATGTACGTCGGAGGCTGGCGCGTCGCTGATTACGACATAACGCAGCCCACCTTCACTCCATGTCTCCACGTGGAAGGCGAGCTTGGTGAAAGTGGATGTCACTGGAAACACCGAAGAGATTCCGGATTGTTCCCTGAAGATGAAGACGGACAAGGAATGTTTACGCAGGGTGAATAAGAGTTGGGCTCCGGAGTTGTGCTCGAAGTAAGTCACTCGACCACCATCCAGCGCGAATTCGGAGTTCTGCAATTCCGGAAGATTGAATGTGAATGGCAGTTTTCCTGCAAACCAGGGCTTCACGGTGTGACGATCGGTCGAAACCACATCGACAGGATTGGCGCTGGCCAGGGTCGCCACGTGCATATCGGCGAGTTCGGTGAACGCATGATCGCGCTCGGTGCGAATAGTCCAGATGAGTGTGGCCACGAGCAGCAATGCGGCGAACGCGGCAGCGGTGGCGAACTTCGGCGTATTACCGGTGAACCATCCCGTGAGCCATGCAGGTCTGCGTGTGGGGCGAATGCTCTGCTCCATGCGAAGGCGAAAGTCTGGAGCGGGGGTGTAACGCGATCCAGCGGCACGCGTCTTCAGCTTCATTTGAAGGACACTGAGAGCTCCGGCAGAGCAGGAGGCACAGCCACGCAAATGAGTTTCGAACCTAGCGAGTTCATCGGCAGGGAGTTCGGAGTCAACGTAAGGCTCAAGCCTGCTCCGTAATTCGTCGCAGGTCATTGCGATATACCCCGCGAGACACCGTGGAGTCCAGCATCGTTGAGCGATGACCGCATCGCCCTGCGTGCGCGTGAAAGACGGGACATAACGGTGCCGATTGGAATGGCCAAGGTTTCTGAAATTTCCTGGTAACTCATTTCTTCGACGTCACACAATAGAATTACTTCGCGGAAGGGCACGGAAAGCCTCTCCAGAGATTTCTGAATCGCCTGCTGGTCCACGCTGGCAAGGAGAATTGATTCCGGTGTCGTGCCGGCGACGGGCTCTGTGGAGTTGTTCTCATCGTCATCAAGCGATAGCATGGCCGCTTTCAGGCCAGTGCGCGAAGTGAGAAAGGTGTTTCTCAGAATTCGATAAATCCACGCGCGAAAGTTTGTCCCCTGACGGAATGAGTCGAATCCCTTGAGCGCTTTCATACAAGTTTCCTGCACCAGATCCTCCGCTTCGCTGCGATCCTGAGTGAGCCAGTGCGCGAAGTTATACAAGCGGGCAAACAGCGGCATCACCAGCTCTTCGAATGATCCGGAATCGCTATTCGTTTCAGCCACGGCTCAATGAGGTTAACTCAGAATGATCGGATTTATTCCCGGTAATTTCAAAGCTTCGATTTCAAAACACCGATAAGTTGATCGACGATTGGGGAACCAAGTCCGGTGCATGCGTTCCAGCCGGGGCCTGCGTCATAAAAGCCATTGTTGCCGACGATGATATCTCTCAGTGGTCTCTTCGTTCCCGCGCCGGGCCTTGAGAGTTCGTAAAGCAAAGGCGTTATGAATCCGGATCGCACCCCCAGTCTTGCATTGATGCAGGCGATCAGCGCAGCCCACAGAGGAGCCACCGCGCTGGTGCCGGCCGAGGAGCAGGACTCTCCACCTACGATGATCTCGCAGCCGCGATGCGGGTCGGCCGGTCCGGCAACGTCGGGGACGCCACGGCCTGCGATTCCGGTAGGACCAGAGGGAATCGGGTACCCTTGCTGCCACGAAGGTACTTTGAACTTGCGGCTAATTCCCCCTCCGGTTGCGCCGTGTATTCCGTGCAGAGTGCAGTTCCATGCGGTTTCATGGATGGCGTCTCGGGTAACGGCTTCGATCCTGCTGCCGCCACAGCTCAGAACATGAGGGCTACTGGATGGGAAGTTCACGGCAGGCTGCCCGTCCGTGGAACCGTTCATGGCGCCTTCATCTCCGGACGAAGTGCAGATGGTTACGCCAAGCATGGCAGCGTCGCGCAGCACTTCGTCAACGCTGTGCAAGTAGGCTGGCGAAATGCCAGTTTCCGGCTCGCCCCAGCTAATGGATAACGCACAAGGAAGGTTTTCTGTGGCGCCGATGGCCTGACTCACCGCGTTGTAGATTCCTTGCTCATCAGGCGGGGCCATATAGACGATGATTTGCGCGCCTGGGGCAAAGGCGGCGGCAAGCTCAATGTCCATGGTCACTTCGACTGTGCCCTGTGCGGCGGCCAGAGTATCTTCGGGTACTTCGAAAAGCTTGCGTTTTCCTTCCACGACTTCAAGGAATTGCTTTATCTGATTCACGGGTGCGGGCGAGTTCCGTACGCCGTCGATTGAAACACAACGAACGGAAGGCATCGGCATGTCGATGCCGTGGAAGAACTGTCGCAAATCGTCTTCGTGGTATCCACCGCCGAGCTCAATCAGCGCAATCGTCTGTCCTTGTGCGGTGAGATTTTGGGGGAAACCGTATGCGTCCGCTAATTCGCGCACTGTCCAGAAAGGCTTTACCGTGTTTGGGTGGTGAACTGCGGGACGCCTCGCGCATGGACGAGTGTTCAGTCCGAGCACGTTGCATACTATGCCGCTCAACTCGTTCGGCACACTGGCAGCTCCACTTATCGCTCGAAAGTTTGCGCGGGAATGTTGGAACTCGACGAGGTTCACGTCGAAGGCTTGCTCGATAGCGGCAGCGCTGCCTTTCAGGACGACCGCGCGGCGGTGAAGATCGGTTTTGCAGAGTTCAAGACGATGATTGCGCGCGAAGCGCTCGATGAGCGCGATGTCGCTGGGGATCGCGCCATGTTCAGCGGTGAAGGCTTCGTGCGTCAGGTGTTTCCGGTGCTGCAGATGTTTGTTGCCGAGTGACGAGTGCAAGTCGGGCAGCTCGCGGCGACGACGCAGGAGAAGGGTGATCTGCAATTCAGCGCGGCGATCTGTGGCACCGCACTTCTGTTCGCCATGTAAAGGCGCGTACACACTGTCGTGGAGCACAGTTCGAAGAGAGTCGGCGGGCGTCGTGCGATTCATGCTCAAACCTGGAAGGCTTCCCACTGTTCCCGGGTGCTCTGCATGAGGAGGGTAAAGGCGGGTTCCCCACGCAGGTTCTGCAGGAATGGGTCGAGATGATGCAGTAATGGGAAGTTGATGAACCCGCGATTGACGGCGATGTTTAGCCACTCCATGGCAGATTCTTTTTCATTGATAAGCGCGAAGCCCTGCGCCATGAGCCAGGCGTAGTTCAAGTCCAAGGCAGCGGCAGATTTCAGATCATCATTCAGACAGCCAAGCGCGGCATCTTTGTTCCCGCTCAAGGCGTGACCGTAGAAAGTACCGAGTTGAGCAAAGAAAGTTCCTTCCGCATCGCGCGATAGTGCCATCAGTTGAGTGACGGCTTCCTCGATGCGACCATTAAGGGCAAGAACCTGGGAGCGGGCTAGACGAAGCATGGGATTTTGCGGATCGCTTCGTAGAGCGTGGTCGAAGGGGGGCAGGGCGCGACCGAATTCGCCGGAAAGCATGGCGACAATGCCGGGAACCATTTGCCACATGGTCGTTAGTGGATCGACATCGATCAATCTTTGCGCCATTTCGGTGACGGCATAACCTTTGCCGCTCAGGCTACAAATGGCACATAGCCAGCTAAGTGTGTCGGGATCGTTCGGATTGCTTTCAAGCGACTTCTTCAGCAGGCGAACCCCTTCCTGCGTACGGCCTTGGGCTACGTCGACCAACCCCAAGAGGCGGTGCCCGTGTCCGGAATTTTCGTCAATCTGCAGAATGCGCCGGGCGCAGCGCTCGGCGTTGATCAGATGTTCGGGGTCGGTGGAGATGCCGGCATTTACGAATTGCCAGTGCACCTGGCCCATGGCTGAGAGCAACAGGACATTTTCACCGACAATCTTCTCGCCTTGGTTGAGGTAATCGAGCGCTCGCTCCAGTCCTTCACGTGAGTACGAAAGTATCTCCTGCTTGGCCTTGAGATAGAACTCATAGGCGCGAATGTCCTGTATGGGTTTTTCGCCCAAGCGAAGAGACTCCGAGGGACTTAACTTGAGCTTGAGGGCTTCGGCGATTTTTCGCGATAAGCTTTCCTGGATGGCGAAAACGTCTTCCAGTGTGCCTGTAAATTTCTCTGCCCAGAGTAACGAGTCTGTCGTTGGGTTGATCAGCTTTGCGTTCACGCGGAGAGTGTTGCCGATGGTGCGTACGGTGCCTTCCATTACGTACTGCACGTTCAATTCGGAAGCTAGTTTCTTGAGATCATCCGTGGTGCCTTTGATTCGGATTGCTGAGGTTCGGCAAATCACCCGGAGGTGGGAGATTGCGGAAAGATCGGTGATCACTTCGTCGGTCAGACCGTCGCTGAAGATTTGGCCCTGGGCATCGGATCCAAGCGCAGTGAATGGGAGCACTACAATCGACTTCTCCTGCGTGACGCTTGCGATGGGCAGGATCTGGGCTGACATTCCCGATGCGGAAGAGTTACCACCTAGCCGGTCGAGGTCAACGATAAACGCATCCGCGCTCTGGTAGCGGTCCGTCCGATTCTTTGCCAGCGCGCGAAGGAGTACAGCGTGGGCCGCCGAGGGAAGCTCAGGACGATTTAGCAGGATGGATGGTACTTCGTCGTGCATGATTGAGTGCAGCACAACGTAAGAATTGGCCCCGGTAAAGGGAGGCTTACCGGCGAGCATCTCGTAGAAGACAACACCGGAAGACCATACGTCGCCTCGATGATCTGTTTCCTGCCCTTTGAGAAGTTCAGGCGGGAGATAGGCGACGGTACCCAGCAGCGCGTCCGTTTCAGTAAGGCATTCGGTAGTGTTGGCAAGCTTCGCCAATCCAAAATCAACAATCTTCACCTCTCCGCTGGCGGTCAGGATTACGTTGGAGGGCTTAATGTCACGATGGATTACACCGCGCTCGTGCGCGTGTTTGAGACCGCATAAAATGTTGCGCGTGATCGCCACGGCGGAGTTCAACTCCAGACGTCCGCGTTCGATGCGCGCGGACAGGGTTTCGCCATCGTAGTAGGCCATGACAAGTACGATCTGTCCGTCGGGAGTTTCCTCCACCTCATGGATAGTGCAGATGTTGGGGTGGTCGAGACTGGAGGCGGCGCGTGCTTCTCGTAGCAGGCGCTCTCTTCGGACCGTGTCTTTTACCAGATGTGTAGGTAGAAACTTCAGGGCGACCATACGCCTGAGTCGAACGTCTTCCGCCTTGCACACTACTCCCATGCCGCCGCGACCAAGTTCGTGGAGAACTCGATAGTGTGCAATCGTGCCTTCGGTCAAAGACTAACCTCCGTTAACTGCGAGCGGGTTTCGCAGTCGCTTTCATGTCTTCGAAGATGCGGATCAGGCCATCCGCGGTGGCGTATGCGCTGGTTGCAATCAGCGATTCGTGTTGTGGACTCAACGGTAGTGAGGCGACCGTGATTCGCAACTCTTTGAGATGCTCGATGTCGTCGGCCGCATGCTGGTGCAGGCAACGAAAGGTTTCACGAGGGAATCCGGTGCGTAGCTGGATTTCGTCCAAGTGCTCGGCCAGAGGCGGGTTTCCCTCAATGACGGCGAGATAGCCGAAGATGGCTGCAGGATGCGCGTGGTGAATCCAGCAGTATTGTGAGCCAACCAGCGAAGCAACAGTTGCCGAGGGCCAGCGGTTCGTAACCTTGGAGCGTTCCAAGCCACTGGCCACGAGATCATCCAGAAGCCACTCGTCATGGTGAGCTTCTTCTTTGATGTGTTCACCTAGGTAGGCAGCGATTTTAGCAGCGAGTAAGTCAGTGGGGGCGAGTTCGGAGGCGCGCTGGTAAGCCGCGCTCATCAAGGGTACGCTGCAACTCACGAGCGAATAGAGTTCGAGGAGAAACGAAGGGAAGAGCCGCGCAATGTCTCCAGCCGACCAGAACTGCTGGGCCGCAATATTCAAAAGCCGCTGAGAAAGTTCGATTTTTAACCACAACACTGAGCCGAGCGATGCTGAATGCTGCTCGTCGTTATCCGGTTGTGAACTCTGCAAACCTGACAGCCCAGCAACTCTATTCACGGAGCACCATTTCGCTAGCGGATCGTGCGCGCATACTGGCCAGCGAACCCGGGCTAACTACACGATGAAGTTTGGACGTATGTGATTTTTACCCTCAGCCGTCGGGCCCAGCTTTTGACGCAACCGGATAAGAACTGCGATCTCATCATCGTCAATCTTGTCGATGAGGGCCATCTCCTCGGGGCTAAAATGTTTTCGCTCGAGAATACCCGCGTCTTCCAGCTTTTTTAACTTCGCCTGTGCATCGGTCATTTGAAACCTCCTGATATTGAAGAACGATTCCGGTGGACAAAAAAGCCAGCTCTGAAGGAGAGTTCATCTAGTGATTAAAGGACTTATCGCGCACAGGGAACCATAATGCTATAGGGAAGTTCATATCCCAAGGTGATGTTTTATATGTCAGAGTGAGTCCCATTGTCAAACATCACTAAAGTTGCATCTGATAAAGAGAGTTCATGCACGTTCGTCGTACGGTGAACATAAAACTGTAGCGGTTGAGCTTAGTCGAGGGAATCAAGGATTGCTTACTTAGCTGCTTCAGAGCTCCGGCGGAGCCAGCAGGATATTCTCAACATAGATGGCTGTCAGTTTTGAAAATTCAGTTTGCAAGGCAAACATCAAATGCGAATCAGCGGAGTAGCGACGGCATATCCCAAGTATTGCTTCACCCAGAGGGAAGTAGCGGAAGCGTTGAAGTCGCAATGGGACGACAAGGTACCTAACCCGGGAATTCTAAGCCGGATGATGTTGCGAGTCGGGGTGGATCAGCGGCATTTCGTGCTTCCGCTTGACGGCTATCTTCCGATGGACACGTGGGGTAAGGCGAATAACGAATGGATCCATGCAGCCGAGGAACTGGCAGAGAAGGCCTTGCTGAAGGCGGTGGAAGCAGCCGGGCTAACCTTAGACAACGTCGGCGCCGTCTTTTTTGTTTCCGTGACGGGAGTAGCGAGCCCGTCGATTGAGGCGCGGCTCATCAACCGGATTAAATTGCCGCTGAACGTAAAACGAATACCGATCTTTGGGCTTGGATGTGTTGCCGGCGCCGCTGGAATCGCACGCGCCGCGGATTACGTCCGCGCCTTTCCGGAACAGGCTGCCGCGTTGATTTCGGTGGAGTTGTGTTCGCTGACCTGGCAGAGGGATGATCTCTCGGTAGCGAATCTGATTTCCTCGGCTTTGTTTGGAGATGGTGCGGCTGCGGTAATAGTGGCAGGTGCGGATTTGAAGACCGAGGGGCCACAGGTGCTGGCGACGTGTTCTTCGTTTTATCCCAACACCGAGGATGTAATGGGCTGGGATATTTCAGAGAAGGGCTTCCGTATCGTGCTTTCCCCCAGCGTGCCGGACATGGTTTTTCAGTACTTGGCCAGCGACGTCTGTAATTTCTTGAAGAGCAATGGGCTGACGAAAGCCGACATTCATAGCTGGATCATGCATACGGGTGGGCCGAAGGTTCTTGCGGCAACGGCCGAGGCCCTCAAATTACCCAAGGGGGCGCTGGATGCTTCCTGGGAAGCGTTGCGCAATGTCGGAAATCTTTCTTCGGCATCCGTGCTGGTTGTGTTGGAGAGTTTCGTGCGCGAACGGCGTCCCCCGGAGGGAAGCTATTCAATTCTGGCGGCTATGGGGCCGGGATTTTGCGCAGAACTCGTGTTGCTGCGCTGGTAAATCGGGTTCAGCAGTTGTCATTTTGGAATGCGGGCGAGCTCGTGGCCGTAGAGCTGGTTGTTGGGGAAATCGCGACTAAGTCCTGTCAGCAGAGTTCGTGCCGTGGTGCTGTCGTGATCACGGAGAGCGGCCACGGCGAGCAGCAGGCGGGCGAAGGGCGCGAGATAACGCCCATGAGAGGCGGTCATTTTGAGCCTTGCAACTCCGGCATCTTTGTCGGTTTCCGCTCCTCCCATGTGCAGCATCCAGCGTACGGGCGCGGGCGAAACTCCCAACAGATAATTCTCCACTCCCACGGCAAGGTACGCGTCGTAACAGGACGGGTCGAGTTGAAGCAGGCGCTGGGCTAGTTTGCGCGAGGTCTTCATATAGCCGAGGCTGGCGAGGTTCCGCTTTTCAATCATGGCGGCGTAATCGCTTCGTAATCCATTTGCCAACACCTGGGCCAGCAGGGCGTCGCGGTCATTGGGATTAGCGGCGAGAACCGGCTGGGTCAGGGTCTCCACGTGCGCAAGCTCGGACATGAAGGCATTGCGAAGGGCGAGGTCGGGCTTCGGCTTGCTTCGAGCGTCGAAACGCGAGTCATCGGTGAATAGCTCGACTTCCAGGATGTGAAGCCGATCGAACTCAGAAAACAGGTAGGCTGCCGCGTTGGAGACGTGGGGCAGCGGGTCGCGCTGGTGCTCTGACTCGCAAAACTGAAAGGTCTGGTGGGCTCCCGGAAAATCGAGGTTGTACATCTGGCGATAGCCAGCATCCACATCGCAAGTTGTAGCGGTTGCGCGCGCTGCAAAAACTGCGAGTGCCAGAAAGCACTGTGCCGCGAGCATCTTGTTCATGCCGGAACCTTGACCATAGATATTTGATGCTGGCTGCACTCGCCCGGTCGAGCTATCCGGGAAACTAACAAAAATCCCATTTTAGGATCATTCAAGACAAGAACCGGGGTGGTGCGAGATACAGCGTTTTGGGCAACGCAAAAGGCCCGGACGAATCCGGGCCCCTCGCGTTAGTGGGTATTAGTCGCTGGTGTAATAATCAACTGCGACCGGGCTTTCAAAAAGCGAGTAGTCGCGGGTGACGACCGTAATGCCGCTCTCGGTCACGAAGTACTTCTGGCGATCCGCCTCAGTGTCATAACCGATGACCGTACCCTCGGGAAGCTGCACGTCGCGGTCAATGATGGCTTTGCGGATGCGGCAGTGGCGGCCCACGTTCACGTGGCTGAACAGAATGCTGGAATCGACTTCAGAGTAGGAATTCACGCGTACATCCGGAGAAAGCACGCTGGTGCGGACGGTGCCGCCCGAGACAATGCATCCCTGGCTGATAACGGAATCGATAGCGAGGCCGGTGCGGCCCGGTTCGGCGAAGACGAACTTGGCCGGTGGATATTGACGCTGGTAGCCGCGGATCGGCCAGCTCTGGTCGTAGAGGTTGAAGACTGGGGAGACCGATGCCAGATCGATGTTGGCATCATAGTAGGCCTCAAGAGTTCCCACGTCGCGCCAGTAAAGCGCCTCTTTGCGATTCTCGTCGATGAAATTGAACGAGTACACCTTGTAGTCATCCACCATCCTCGGAAGGATGTTGTAGCCGAAATCGTGACGCGACTCCGTATCTTCGGCGTCCTTGAGCAGGGCGGGGATGAGCACATCGGTGTTGAAGAGATATATGCCCATGGAAGCAGAGATCATGTTCGGATTGTAGGGGGAACGCAGGTCCGTCTTCTTGGGCTTCTCCTGAAATCCGGTCACCCGTCCATCGTGTGCCAGCTCAACTACTCCGAACTGACGCGACTCGCTGGGATCGATGAGGATGGTTGCGAGGGTGACATCGGCTCCGGATTGTTGATGCTGCTCGAGCATCAACTCGTAGTTCATCTTGTAGATGTGGTCGCCTGAAAGGATGAGAACGTACTTGGAACGCTCACTGCCGATGGAATAAATATTTTGATAAACGGCATCGGCTGTGCCCTTGTACCAGTCTTCGCTGACGCGTTTCATGGGAGGCAGTATCTCAACGAACTCTCCGAGCTCGCTGGCCACAATTTGCCAGGCTTCGCGGATGTGGCGATTGAGCGAGAGCGCCTTGTACTGCGTGAGGATATAAACCCGGCGTAGGTTGGAGTTGATGCAATTGGAGAGTGTGACGTCGATGATGCGGTAGATACCGCCAAATGTAACGGCAGGTTTAGCCCGGTCGCGGGTGAGCGGATATAGTCGCTCGCCCGCGCCACCAGCTAGTAAAACTCCCAGAGTGTCCTTCATCTTCTATCCTGACTGAAGAGTTTTGAACTGAAGAGTGCGTGAGCGCAGCACGGAAACGTGTGCTGAATGAGTAAAGTTATAGTTCGAAATATGGCGCAACAGCAACAGAGGATGGTAGCACAGGAGACCAACCTCTTCAGAAGTTGAATGTGAGAACGCCGGTCCCCGCGCAAAGAGCGTTAAGCGGCCTTTTCGTTGCGACCGGGTTTGGGGTCGATTGAAATCCTGAGCGACTTGAGGAAACGAGCGTCCTGAGAGCTCATTTTCAACTCCGGTTCACCTTCCGAGGGTATGGTCAGAGCGGTCTCAGCTTCACGCTTATTGAATCCCACTGTAGCTTCCAGCACGACAAAGATGTCATAGCCGTCGGTTTTAATGCGGGAAATGACTTCTGCGATCTGCTCCGAGTCCGAAATAGATTCGTTGATAGCTTCCCCGAGCTGCTTCATGAGCCTTTCGAGTTTTTGATCCACAATAGATTCTCCGGTTGAAGGCCCTGCGTTATATTGGATGCCGCACCGGAGCTTTAAGGTTATTCGAGGGGTGTTTCTCAAAGTTTCAGGGCGAATTGCCCTAAATATGCGAGTTGTGACGAATGCCCCTGCCGGAGTGGCGGGTGGGGGCGTTACAATGCTTTCATGAGTGATGTACGGTCACCCGAAAGACAATCCTCGCTGGGCGCCATACTTGGCTCGGGCGCAGGAACAGCTTTCCGGCAGTTGCGCGGAGCACCGGGCCGAAACAAGCGGATTATTCGCGGAGTCCGTTCGGGTGCGACCGCGTTTCTCGGTTCGGTGATGGGTACGCTTCGTGTGTTGTTTTTGGAAGTAAGCGGATTTGTATTCCTTTGCTTTACCGTGATTATCGTTAGCGCCTTCCTCCGTGAATACAAGAAATATGCGATCCACCAGGTTGGATTGGAGCGGGTCGTGCTAGCTGGAGCTATTGGCGCAATGTTTCTCTATTTTGGATTGAGTTCCTTCTGGCGAGCACGCCGGAAGCGTACGAGAATTTAAGCCCTGAGGCCTTGCCAATGTCTGAAAAAGCAGCAGCGACTAAGAAGCCGGAAAAAGTTTTTCAAACTACATCCCACATCGTCGTCAACCCTTATTACACTCCAGTCGAGTTGGCTGACTTCAACTACGAGCAGGAACTGAATGCACCGGGCAGTTTTCCCTATACTCGTGGCGTGCAGCCGACGATGTATCGCGGACGGCTTTGGACAATGCGTCAATATGCCGGCATGGGCGATGCGGAAGAGAGCAATAAGCGCTACCGCTTCCTGTTGAGCCAGGGCACGACCGGATTGTCGGTGGCCTTCGATTTGCCAACGCAGATTGGCTATGACAGTGACAGCCCGTTTGCGCTCGGCGAAGTTGGCAAAGTGGGCGTGGCGATCGACACGATCGAGGACATGCAGCGTCTGTTCGACAGCATCGACCTGGAAAAAGTCACAACTTCGATGACCATCAATTCTTCGGCGGCGGTGCTGCTGTCGCTTTATGTCGCGGTTGCCAAGCGCAACGGATTCGATACGAAGAAGCTGGGTGGCACGATCCAGAACGACGTACTGAAGGAATACATCGCGCGTGGAACCTATATCTATCCTCCGGCGGCAGCGATGCGGTTGATCACCGATATCTTTGCGTATTGCAATGAAAACGTGCCGGAGTGGAACACGATTTCGATCAGCGGTTATCACATGCGCGAAGCGGGATCGACCGCGGTGCAGGAAGTGGCATTCACGCTGGCCGACGGCATTACATATGTGCAGGCGGCGGTTGATGCGGGGCTGGATGTGGATAAGTTTGCTCCGCGGCTCTCATTCTTCTTTGCCTGTCACAACAACTTCCTGGAGGAGATTGCAAAGTTCAGGGCGGCACGCCGCATGTGGGCAAAGATTATGCGCGACCGCTTCGGCGCCAAGAATCCCAAATCGCTGATGCTGCGTTTCCACACGCAAACGGGCGGCTCGACGCTGACGGCGCAACAGCCGCAGAACAACATTGTGCGCACGGCGTTGCAGGCGTTGTCTGCGGTACTGGGCGGCACTCAGTCGCTACACACGAACTCCTTCGACGAGGCGCTTGCGTTGCCAACGGAAGACTCGGCACGCATTGCTCTGCGCACCCAGCAGATTATTGGATATGAGAGCGGCGTGACGGCTGCGATTGATCCGATCGCCGGGTCGTATTACGTCGAGACGCTGACGAATGAAATTGAAAAGCGCGCGGGCGAGTATCTAGGAAAAATCGACGCCATGGGTGGAACGTTGAAGGCAATCGAACGCGGCTACGTGCAGCAGGAGATTCAGAATGCCGCCTACGAGTTCCAGAAGTCGGTGGATAGCAAGGAACAGATCCTGGTGGGGGTGAATCAGTTCCAGGTTGAGCACGAAAAACCTGTAATGCTGCTCAAGATGGATCCCGAGTTGGAGCGCCGTCAGGTAGAGCGCTTGCGGGCATTCCGCGCCAAGCGCGATCAGGGAGTTGCAGACGCAGCAGTGCGTAAGGTGGACGAGACAGCACGCGACGGTGGAAAGTTGATGCCGGTAATCGTGGATGCTGTTGAGAAAAACGCTACCGTCGGCGAAATCTGCGACGCGATGCGCAAGGTGTTCGGCGAATACAAGGAAGTCATGGTCATCTGAG
Organism: Saccharimonadales bacterium (SeqCode); assembly: GCA_035539055.1. GTDB lineage: Bacteria > Acidobacteriota > Terriglobia > Terriglobales > Acidobacteriaceae > TOLSYN. The sequence goes on from DATLJC010000039.1 coordinate 110,720, forward strand.
TCAGAAAAGGCACCCAAAGCGAAGGGCGCGGAATTCATCCCGCGCCCTTCGCTTTGGAAGAAATCGTACACTCTCCGTATCGACGAATAGTTCTGGCTCATCGGGGCAGCCCTCTGGATTCCGGCGAAGATCTGTGAATTTTCTTTCATGCTTGACAGGGCGGACCATATTCCTGTAGAAACGCAGGATGATGTTGAGCGCGATTCTCGTTATTACGGCCATGGCCATGTGTATGCACACGATGTGCATGCGAACCGCCGTGGCGCTCGAGAATTCGCGAAAGCTTAGATAAACACTAGCAAAGCGACATCAAGAGTTTCCAAAGACCCACGGCGGAGAGCCTGGGTCTTTTCTGTTTTGCACAAAAAATTGGAAGAGGAGCATACGCGATGCCTGAGAACGAGAAGAAACAACAGCTTGCCACAATTGCCGTACACGGCGGTCAGAGCGCGGATAAGACCACGAAGGCACGCGCGGTGCCTATTTACCAGACGACCAGCTATGTGTTTGATGACAGCGATCATGCCGCTCGGCTTTTTGGGTTGCAAGAATTCGGAAATATCTATACCCGCATCATGAATCCGACGACCGATGTTTTCGAGAACCGGATTGCGGCGCTGGAAGGCGGCGTGGCTGGTTTGGCAACGGCTTCGGGACAGGCGGCGGAGACCCTGGTGATCACGACGCTGGCGGGAGCTGGAGATGAGATTGTCTCGACGACCTCGCTCTATGGCGGCACCTATAACCTGTTCCACTACACGCTTCCCCGGTTGGGAATCGTCGTGAAGTTCGTCGATGCAGACGATTTTGACGGATTGAGGGCAGCGATCACTGAGAAGACCAAGGCGCTTTACACGGAGACCCTCGGGAATCCGAAGCTGGACGTAGCGGATATCGAAACTCTGGCGAAGATCGCGCATGAACATGGGATTCCGCTGGTGATCGACAACACCTCGGCCTCTCCGGCGTTGACGCGTCCGATCGAGTGGGGCGCGGATATCGTGGTGAACTCCGCGACGAAGTTTATCGGCGGACATGGAACGACGATTGGAGGAATCATTGTGGATGCGGGCCGCTTCGACTGGACGGCATCGCCGCGATTTAAGCGCGACTTCGTCGATCCCGACCCCAGCTACCACGGCATCAGCTATACGACTGCGTTTGGCAATCTGGCGTTCATTTTGAAGGCCCGCGTGCAGGGATTGCGCGACACGGGAGCGGCGCTGTCGCCGTTCAGTTCGTTCCTGCTGTTGCAAGGCGCAGAGACGCTGCATCTGAGGTTGGAGCGCCATTCGGAGAACGCGTTGAAGGTGGCGAATTACCTGGAGACGCATCCGGGGGTGGAGTGGGTGAATTATCCGGGGCTGGAGTCGAGCAAGTACTATGCCCGCGCCAAGAAGTATCTACCGACGGGACAGGGTGCGCTGGTTACATTTGGCATCAAGGGCGGATACGAAGCTGGACGCAAGTTGATCGATTCGGTGAAACTGTTTAGCCACGTGGCAAATATCGGGGATGCAAAGTCTCTGATCATCCACCCCGCATCTACGACTCACCAGCAATTGTCAGATTCCGAGCAGGCCGATACAGGCGTTACGCCGGAGTTGGTGCGGCTTTCGGTCGGAATTGAAGATGTTCGCGACATTATCGACGACCTTGCGCAGGCGATTGAAGCGGCGAACGGGACGAAGCATACGGTTCCCGAGCCGGCACGGCGGGGAGTAGGAAAATAATCATGGCAACGAACTTAGCCAAACTTCACTTAACCCAAGGCACGGTTTCAATCACCAAGCGATGTCCGTTTGAGTTGGAGAGCGGCAGAGCTTTGGCGAGCGTGAACCTGCGATATGCGGTCTATGGTGAGCCGAACGAGGACTGTAACAATGTAACGCTGGTCTGCCACGCGTTGTCGGGTTCGGCGCGGGTGGACCAGTGGTGGCCCGATCTGTTGACCAGAGTCTTTGATCTGGAGCGCGAGTGCGTGGTGTGCTTCAACGTGATCGGTTCCTGCTACGGCTCAACCAGCGCTGCTTCGCTGGATCCGGCGACGGGTAAGCCCTACGGCGCCACGTTTCCACAGGTCACGGTGCGCGATTGGGTGCGCGCGGAAAAGATCGGATTGCAGGAATTGGGCATCCGGCATTTGAAGACGGTGATTGGGCCTTCGATTGGCGGAATGCAGGCGTTGCAGTGGGCAGTGGAGTTTTCGGAATGGGTGGATCGGGTGGCCGCCATGGGAACGACGCAGCTCAGTGCGCTTGGATTGGCATTGAATCATCTGCAGCGAGAGGCGATTCGACTGGATCCGGAATGGCGCGGCGGTGATTACTACGATGGGCCGGGACCGCGTGCGGGACTGGCGCAGGCTCGCGGAATCGCAATGTGTACTTACAAGTCCGCCGAACTGTTCCACGAACGCCACGGACGCAAAGCGGACCGCAAGGGCACTGCGCCGTGGGCGTCGGAGGAAGGACGCTTCGATATCGCGGGGTATCTTGAATACCAGGGAAAGCTGTTTTGGGAGCGCTTTGACGCCAATGCGTATCTGACGATTACGCGGGCGATGGACCTGTTTGATCCGGAAAGAGATTGGGACGGCAAGGCCTGGGAACGGGTGCGTGCGAAGGTGTTGCTGTTTGGCATTTCGAGCGACGTGCTGTTTCCCGAAAGCGATGTGCGCAGGTTTGCCGAAGAGCTTCGCTCGGCGGGAGTGGATTGTCAATATGAAGAGATCGTCTCTTCGCATGGACACGATTCGTTTCTGGCTGAGCCGGACAAATTGATTGGCGAACTCAAGAGTTTTGTTGGCGACGATGGGGCTGCACTCGACTCTTTTCGCAGAGTTGAGATCGGCGTAGGAGAAGGAGAGCGCAATGGCGAACTTGCCTGAGACATTGCTCGACAGCGTTCCCTCAAACAAAGCCTTCGGACGCCCGAAGGTTTTGTTTTGTCAGGAGCAACGGTGCGTTTGTGCATCCATCTACATCATTTTCATTTTGACGTAACGCTGAATGTCTCCCCGGAAGAAAAACAGTCCATAGATAGTTGCGGCAACGGTTCCCCATTTCACTGCATTCCTGACGGACATAACATCTCCTTCGAGCGGGCTAGGCCGCTGTTGTTCTTTGATTGCGTGCGATGATTTCTTCGGTCAAGCGGATGGCCTCATCCACCGCGGCTTGCACGGGTTCGCTGAGGCCTGTTGCTCCACCTTCATCGGCATCCACGCTTGCGGGTTGACAGCCCACGATCAGCATGGGGCACACCTTACCTCCGAGGCTGCTGACGAGTTGAAGGACGCTTACGGGATTCATGGTGTGAGCATCGAATCCGGCGGCGGGCCGATCGCCACTCTTGGGTAATTCGGGCTCGATGAGATAAACCGTGCCGGGTGCGTCATTGAGAGGAACAGCATCGACCAGGATCGCTAGCTCCCATGGTTCCATGAGCGCGTAGGCAAGGTCATAGCTGCGGATTCCGAAATCCATCACGCGGACATTGCCGGGCAAGGTGCGGCGTGCGAGGCGCTGCACAACTTCGAGTCCGAAGGCATCGTCGCCGAGAAAGATGTTGCCGACTCCGGCTACGAGAATCAAATTGCGAACGTCATCGTTCATCGGGAACCTCGCCGAGGCGTGACAGGGGTGCGACTTCGTCGGGAGAAAAGAAAAAGCGGTGTCCGGGTTGGCGCATCATTCCGAGGTCGCGTCCGGGGTCGTCTTCGAGCACAACCGCGAGATGCATGCGGTTGTCGAAGTCGCACTCGATGGCTTCGATGATTGCTATCTTGCCGCGGAGCGCCATGTCCATGATGTCGGCGGTCTTCTGCGGACAGAGTCGCACACGGTCTCCGAGCTTCACCTTGAAGCCGAGGATTGCGATGCTTTCAACAGGCTTGTGGTCGGGCTCTTCGACCAGCGGATTCCAATCTACATTCCACTCCGTCATGGTTTCTCACTTGTCGGACGCATACCGCGGATGGTGCCATGCGTCCTCATCAATTGCTCACGTGCGTTTTGCTCGGTGCGATCGAGGAGATAGCGGGCGCGTTCGTCGGCAAAGCGCATCTCGCGTTTTTCTTCGTCGGTCAGGGTCAAGATGCGCAAGGTGAGCATCTCGTCCATTTCGGTGGCGTCAAAGAAATCGTGGGAACTCTCGGGCGCGATTTGCGGGTAATCGTAGAGAACGATTGGGGAGCAGAGCAGCATGTCGTGTTCGGGAGCTTCGCCGACAAGAACGGGGAAGTTGCCGATGTTATTGCAGGCGGCCACGGCATCGTGCAGAGCGTCAGGGGGATCGAGGAGGGAGACGAAGCTTGCCCCGTTGGCGGAGAGGACGGTATGGGCCGAGAGTAGAGAAATCAGCAGGGCGAAGTTGCGGTCGGGCGCGTCATGCGGGGACGCAGTGTCGTTCGTGACATCGATGGAAAGCTTAAGTACGCCATCGCAAATCTGCTGGGACGAGGCGGCGATTGAGCCAGTGACTTCGTGCTGTGTGCGAACGATATTTCCGGCTAACTCGCCGGCACGGTTGTGCAGGAATTCTGTCTCATGACTGCCGGGAAAGCTGAAGTGAAACTGCGGGCTGGAAGTTGCGGGCAGACGTAACTTGAATTTTACGGAGCGCGCGGTGACTTCATCCCAGCTCTCGATGAGACGATTATCGACGAGCAGAGATGGCACGGGTTCGAAATCTGTGGTGGGAGAATCTTGCAGAGCACGCGCTACCTGGCGCGCGGACAAGTGCAGGAAGCGAAGCTCGATCTGAAGCTCGGCATTGTTCGCGGTTTCGACAAGGAATTCCGAATGCATGGTGCGGCGCTCGGTGCCGCGACTTACTTCGGGATAGGCCGGAGGATAGAGAATGCCGAAGGTCCAGCGCTGCCGGTTTTTGATGGCGGAGGGCCGGTATGGGTAGAGCATGTGGCCTTCGAAGAGGACGGCATCGGCGACCTTGCAGGCGATCTCGCGATTCACGATTTCACCTCCTCGGTCAGTTCAAGCATGCGCTCGACAGTTTGTTCCCATGTTGGGATTCCGTATCGCGACTTGAACTTGTAGAGCTTCTCGAAGACTTCTCGCTGGAGGCATAGCCAGGCGGTGTTGGGATAGTAGAGGTTCATCATCTCTTTCCACACTTGAGCGGGAAGGCGGTAGCTGGCCTCGCTGTTCCAGGGAATTTGCGCGATCTGGAGGCCCATGCGTCCGGAGTGAAAGATGGTGCCGCTGAAGAGAAGAGTGGTCGGAATCTCGCCAGCTTCGAGTCCGAAAAGGTACTTCGTTACTGCTACGTTGAAGTCGAAGGTGCATGGAACGGGAATGTTGATAACAGTGCTACCGCCGAAGGACGGTACGTTGACGTTGGCGTTAGTCCAGAGCAGGGAGTGAACGGATTTGCTCCAGCGCTCAGGCTCTCCGAAGAGATCCTTCATTTGCGCCTGCTCTTCAGGCGTGTAGCGGCGGCGCACGGGTTCGATCTGAACTTGAACACGCAGGGCAATGGATTGGATGGGCTGATTTTCGGAGTCAGTTACGCGCACCTTGAACGAGATCAAGGGAGAGGCCGAATGCGGCGTGGCCTCTGCGGTTTCGACCTGGAATTGCAGATTAGGCACTCTGCGCCTCGCGGCTCAAATGTTTGAGTTCGTCGAAGTAAAGATCGATTTCTTTCCATACCTCAAGGCCCCCGGAAAGGCCGCGCCAATGGGTTCGGATGATACCGACGAGGCGGAAGCACTGATCGATCGGTGCGCGGTAGTACATCGGAGTAGTCGTGAGACGGTTGACCAGCAGGGCTTCTACGTCAGGCTCAAACTTGTTGAGCACGGGATTGCGTTCGACGATGGAGTTCCAGTACTCGAGGTCGAGCGAAGACTCCATGGCTCCGCCGGGGCTTGGATAAAGAGCGATTATCCGCCGGGCGGCGCTGCTGTGGAGGAAGAAAGCGAGGTTGATGGGAATCAGGAGACTGTCCCACTCCTGATTCTCCATGATGAAGCCGTGCAGGCGCTGGGAGTCGCGCGGGATGCGGCGATAGCGCTGTCGGGCATTGCCTTCGAAGAGAATGGCGCACGGTTCGCAGGCGCACACGACCTCTCGCTTTTCCACCTCCAACAGATGCTGGTGCTGCGGCGGCACCGCAGCAGCACAGAGTTCGCAATGCTCGACCTTGACTCCTGGCTTGCGTACGAACTTCTGCAACGTAGCGATTGATCGCCGTCCGGTTTGATCGTTCACTGTGCCCATGCCCTTCTGCTGAGGCGCATTGCGGTTAAGCTGGCGGAAGGTGTGGCATTCTGGGATCGATCGGTGCGCGACGATTGGCGTTGATGCCGGTGGAATCACGGGCTGTGCGAGTTTTGCCTTCGCGTCCAACCTCCTTATGTCCGTTGTAGGCCCATTCTTCTGCGCGCTTGGTTCCGGGGGTATGCGAACTGATGTCAGGCCGCGGATTCTTCATAGTTCTTCTCCTCTTTCATGGCTGGCTGGATCAGGTTGAGTGGCACGAATCCATTGGCTACGGGCGTGGGTATGCCCTCGACGACGACTTCGATGACATCGGGAGCGGCTTCAAGGATGGCCTGCTCAATCGCGTTCTTCAGCATTTCAGATGAAGAACCGCACCCGTGGCCTGAGCTCTGGAGTTTTACTCGCACGACGGAATCGGAAACGCTGACGAACTCTGCGCTGCCGCTGTATCTGCGGAGTTGAGGAGCCGCATTCTCGATTGCCGCTCTGACGCGACCTTCGAGTGACACAGGATGGATGCCGTAGAGAACTAGCATCCCGCAGATCAGCGGATCGCTGCCGAGTTTGGTGAGCGATACACGTCCCGCTTCGGTGGGATTGAGTACCTCAACCACGCGGGACAGGACCGCGCCGTGAAGGTCCATTATCGATTGCAGGAGTTCGAGCGCGGTATCGCGGGCGTCGGTGGCCGTAAGTTCGGAGACGCGTTGCACCATTCGTTCGATCTGCTCTGCATGCGCCTGAAACTCGCGATTGTCGATGGTACTCATTTCTTTCCCTCCACACCGAACATCGGTGAGTGGCGAGCTTCAACGACCTTGCCATCCCCGACATACATGTGAACACCGCAGGGCAAGCACGGATCGAAGCTGCGGACGGCGCGCATGATGTCGATGCCTTTGAATTTGTCGGGGCCGTTCTCCTCGAATAGAGGAGTGTTCTGCACCGCATCCTCATAAGGACCGGGCGTGCCGTAAATGTCACGCGGAGTCGCATTCCAGCAAGTTGGCGGGTACGGATGGTAGTTAGCGATCTTACCTTCACGGATGACGACGTGATGCGACAACACACCGCGTACGGCTTCATGGAAGCCGCAGCCGATGGCCTCTTCGGGAACCTTGAAGGGTGCCCACGTCTTGCTGTTTCCGGCGAGAAGCTCCTGCATGGCTTGTTCGCAGAAATAGAGAGCTGCCGCCGCCGCATATGCCTGGAAGTAGGTGCGCGCACGGTCGCGTTCGATGGCATTGCTCCACTTCGGGATCTTCCATTCGAAGGTGGTTTCCGGGTGAACCGCGCCTTTGGGCAGAGTGATCCTGACGCTCTGTCCGGTGGCCTTGACGTAGCCAATGTCCACGAGTCCGGAGAGCGCGGTGGCCCAGAGTCGAGCAAGCGGGCCGCCGCCGGTGTCGAGGGCTAGGTGATCGCCGGTTCGCTTGTCGTACCAGCGAGGGGCCATCACCCAACTGTAGTTCGCGTTGAAATCACGCTTCTGCGGGCGCGGGGTGGTGGTTTGATTCCACGGATGACGCTTATCGACCGGATTGCCGAGCGGATCGGTTTTGACGAAGGTTTCTTCGTTCTGCCAGTCATCGTAGAAAGAGCTGCCCAGCAGAATTCGTATCCCAAGATTGATATCCACAAGGTCATTGGTAACAAGTTTGCCATCGACGACGATGCCGGGAGTGACGAACATGTGTCGTCCCCAGTTGGACATGTTCTCGTACTTGTAATCGACCACATGCGGGTTGTTGAACGCGCCCCAGCAACCGAGCAGGACACGCCGCTCCCCAACCTTTTCGTATCCCGGTAACGCTTCGTACCAGAAGTCGAAGAGATCGTCGTGCAGGGGCAGGCACTTTTTCATGAACTCGACATACTTCATGAGGCGGACAAGATAGTCGGTGAACAACTGCACGGTGGCTACGGTTCCGACTCCGCCGGGGTAGAGGGTGGAAGGATGAACGTGACGCCCTTCCATCAGGCAGAACATCTCGCGAGTCAGGCGGCTGATGACCAGCGTCTCGCGATAGAACTCGCCAGTGAAGGGATTGAGCGCGGTCATGATGTCCGCGATAGTCCGATATCCGTGCTTGTCGGCATTAGGTGCCTGCGTATGTTGTGCTTTATCCCAAACGCCAGGATTTGTCTCTTTGACCATCTCCTCGCAGAAATCCACGCCAACAAGATTGTCCTGGAAAATGTTGTGGTCGAACATATACTCGGCAGCTTCGCCGAGATTGATTATCCACTCGCCCAACACCGGAGTCTTGACACCAAAAGCCATGTTTTGCGCATAACAGGCGCAGGTGGCGTGATTGTCGCCGCAGATGCCGCAGATGCGGCTGGTAATGAAGTGGGCATCACGCGGGTCTTTACCCTTCATGAATATGCTGTATCCGCGGAAGATCGACGAAGTGCTGTAGCATTCGGCTACCTGCTTGTTTTCGAAATCGATCTTGGTGAAGATTCCGAGGCTACCCACGATGCGGGTAATGGGGTCCCAATTCATCTCCACCAGGTTTCGTTTCTTGGCCGGAGTTTCGTTCAGTACGTCTGTTATCGTTCCCATGTCGATCCTCTCCGCTCAGGCAGCTTTGCGATGCGAATGTGATTGGTATGCACCGGGTTTGGGCTTGTACCCGGTGATGAGCTCGCGACCGCGACGGCGCCACTCGGGTTCGCCGTTGACGGTGTTGTTTGTAATGGCTCGAAGCGCCCGGATCATCTTGCCGTACAGGGTGAGTGCGGCTGTGGAGAAGCGTGCTCCGGAAGGCTCATCCATGAATGGCATGAACATGTCGGGAAATCCGGGCATGGTACATCCGATGCAGATGCCGCCTACGTTGGGACAGCCGCCGACCCCGCGCATCCAGCCCCGCTTGGTCACGTTGCAATTGACGACCGGACCCCAGCAGCCGACCTTTACCAGACACTTCGGCGTGCCATACTCGATGCCGAAATCATCCTGCTCGTAGTAGGCAGCTCGGTCGCACCCTTCGTGGACGGTCTTGCCAAAGAGCCACGTAGGACGGAGCTGCTCATCGAGCGGAATCATGGGGGCAAGTCCGGCTGCCTGGAAGAGAAGGTAGAGCAAGGTCTCCATGAAGTTATCCGGCTGCACAGGACATCCGGGAACGTTGACGATGGGCAGTCCTGCTTTGGAGCGCCACTGCCAGCCGAGGTAGTCGGCTAGTCCCATGGCGCCCGTGGGATTGCCTGCCATGGCGTGAATGCCTCCGTAAGTAGCACAGGTACCGGCTCCGACGACGGCGAGAGCTTTGGGCGCAAGACGATCGATCCATTCGCAGGTTGTGATTGGCTGACCTGTGTCGGGGTTTGTTCCTTGAGCAGCCCAGTAGCCCTCTTGCTTAATCTCTTCGTTTGGAATGGAGCCTTCGACGACCAGTACGAAGGGATCGAGTTCTCCGCGTTCTGCCTGATAGAAGTACTTCATGAAGTCGTCACCGACTTCGTAGGCGAGCACGGGATTGTGCAGGTGAACTTTGGGCAACCCAGGAATGGCTCCCATGACCACATCCTCAATGCTGGGCTGTTCGGCGGCGGTGACAGATACCGAATCGCCATCACAGCTGAGGCCAGCGGTAAGCCAAAGAATGTGGACATCGCTCACTGCAGGCTTTGTGCCGAACGAGAGAGCTTCTGCAGGCATGTTGCGCTCCTTTCAACGGAAAGGCGTCGACCGTCGCAGGGACGCGGTCAGCGCATAGGGTCGCGAGGTGGTGAACCCCAGACAATTTGTGCTACATAGCGGTAATCGAGAGACGAGATGCTGATATGCACGCAACGACGCCGCCAATCACGCTGTGCATTGTGAACGACGCTTAAGATGGTGGACACTCGCAGTGAGATGCCTTACGTTGTTCCGGTAGTGCGGTCGGCGGAGCACCCGCTGAATACGCTCCGTGATGTTCTGCACATCTTGGTGAGGAAACACACGATTGATTCCAGAACGCATGTTGCCGGTTGACGAGAGCTACACGAAGACTTCTAATTTAATCCTGTGAATTCTGATTCGAAATAGATGGGTGGAGTGTACCTTGGACCGCGGAAAACTTGTGAAGCTTCGCCGTTTGTCGCAGGTCGGCTTCATCCTTCTATTTCAGTTGCTGCTGGCGCTAACGGAATTCCGCATCGAAGCTTCACATTGTTCGCCCGCGCAACTCCCATCTCGGCTAAACGCATAATAAATTCGGAGGGTCATGATGCCATATGTCAGCGTTGAGAATTCGCCTCTTGCGCGACGCGCTGCGAAAATCCACTACAGGGAATTTGGAACGGGGATGCCGCTTGTTTTTCTGCACGGTGGGTGGGGTTATCACATCTATCCCATCAACAAGCAACTGCATGAACTGAAGAATTATCGAGTACTAATTCCTGATCGGAGCGGTTATGGACTTTCCACGAAGCCGGCCGAATTTGGCTGTGACTTCCATATTCGCGCGGCTCAGGAGACATTCAAATTTCTCGATGCGCTGGAAATTCGAGAAGCGTTGCTTTGGGGGCACAGTGACGGCTCAGTAATCGCGTCCCACATGGGACTGATTGCTCCGGATCGCTGCCGTGGCTTGATTTTGGAATCTTTCCACTATTTCCGGAGCAAGGTTTCCTCTCGCGAATTCTTTCAGACCATGGTGTCCTCGCCTGAGAGCTTTGGTGCTCGCATTTCGGCCGTGCTCGCATGCGAGCACGGAGAGGATTACTGGCGGGAACTAATGCAGATTGAGGGAAAAACGTGGTTGGAGATTGCGAAGCAGGCCGATGCAGGATATAAGGATCTCTTCGATGGCAGGCTTGGCGAACTGAGAGTTCCTTCGGTATTTATCCATGGCGCTCGCGACCCTCGTACCGACCCTGGAGAACTGGCGGCAGTACAAGCAGCACTTCCGGCGGCGGAAATTCGAATCATAAAGACCGGAGAGCACTGCCCTCACACTGAGAAAAGCGCTGCCGCAGATTTTACTAACAACCTCGTCCAGGCCCTGTCAATGTTGAATAACTGTAATAAGTAAGTACTAGAATGAGATATCTCGAAACGCTCCAACGCAGCAACGGGTGCGGCACGAATTCAGAGTCACAGTTTCAGGAGAAGGGATGACAGGAAGTGAAGCGAGCAAGTTTACATGGCCACAGAATCGATGGTTGGCTGGCTCCACATTCCGAGTAAACGACCAGAGATCACATAGCAATGCCGCCGTTGATAGCCAATTCCTGACCGGTGATATAGTCGCCATCCATTGCCAGGAATGCGGCGGCTTTCGCTATCTCCTCGGGTCTGGCAAGACGTCGCATTGGGATCTTGGCGCAGATCTTGTTCAGGACCTCCTCAGGCATTGCAGCAACCATCTCCGTGCCCGTATAGCCAGGGGCTATGCAGTTTGCCGTGATGTTGTGTTTCGCCATTTCCAAAGCCAACGCCTTCGTGAAAGCGGCGATGCCTCCCTTGCTAGCCGCATAATTGGCCTGCCCGAAACCACCGACTTGCCCAATCAGCGAACTGATGTTGATGATACGTCCAAACTTTTGCTCAACCATGACCGGCAAAACAGCACTGGTGCAATAAAAAGTGCCATTCAGATTGACGTTAATCACGTGAGCCCAGTCCTCATCGCCCATTTTGCTCAGCGACTTATCCCGTGTTATTCCGGCATTGTTCACCAGGATGTCAATTCGCTTCCACTGTGACATGACTTCCTCTACCACCTTGTGGGCTTCGCCGCTCGATGAAACGTCGCCCTGAACCAACATGCAGACTGCACCGAAGGCGCGTAGCTCTTCGGCAAGCGTTTCAGCGCAAGATTTGCTGGTTTTATAATTTATAGCAACCCGCGCACTGCGATGCGCGAGTTCAATCGCGATGGCTCGCCCGATGCCTCGCGACGCTCCAGTAACAAGGGCCACCTTACCTCCCAGTGCACCCGTGCGCCTTTCCTTGCGGTTAGTAGTCCACTCTTCCGCCGCCATCCATTCCCCCTTTATCGACTCAGCTTTGTTGCAAACGACAGCACGAGATACAAGTCGCACTCACTGCGGCATGGAAGATAACACGAAGTCACGTAAGTTCCTTCGTAATTACAGCAGTCTTAATGTTTTCTAACCTTAATCCAAAGCTTAATACCTTATTTTTCCTGCTTGGTGCTCTGCTATTCATCAATGCTTGGCGAAAATGTAGCTTAAGATATCGCCACTTGTTCTATTAGGAGTACCTGAATGACTTACGAATGCCAATTTTCTAGAGAACCCAATTCCCAATCACGGCCGAGGATAATCTCGTATGACTCCGGCTACGAGCACAGCATTGAACATTTGATTGAGCTTCGGATGATGGTGGAATATTTAGAGGAGGAAGAAGAAGTATTTGGCAGAGATCGGGACATGGCTGTCTGCGCGTAAAAATGCCTGAGGTTATTTGCGATAATGCCTTGCGGAGCGCAGGCAGAATCGCCATCCGGCAAGATCGGTGATTCTACATCGCTCCGCACGCATGCTGCGGGATATCTGCTTCTGATTTAGAAGTGGAACCCTCCACCACAAGTAAGTACCTCGCCCGTTACATAGTCCGATAACGGAGAGCAGAAGAAGAGCACCGCCCCGGCAGCTTCGTCCGGAGTGCCAAGCCTTCCTAGCGGGCACGCATGTTTCACGGAATCCAGCATAGCCTGCTGTACACCGATCTTGATCTGATGTCCATGCATCTCCATGTTCGCTTCGCCACCTGTGAGCGGCTGAACCAGACGCGTGTTGATAAGGCCGAAACCAACCGCGTTAACGTTGACGTTATAACGTCCCCACTCTTTTGCCATCGTCTTTGTAAGTCCAATAACCCCTGCTTTGCCTGAGGAGTAGCCAGCCTGTCCTGGATTTCCGTCCGTTCCCGCAATTGAAGTAATGTTGACCACCTTGCGCATGACGGTTTTACCCGAAGCGATTTCGGCTTTTGAGGTTTCCCTTAGATATGGCGACGCGGCGCGCAGAATACGAAATGGAACCACGAGATGGATTTCAAGCATGGCAAGAAATTGCTCGTCGGTTGTCTTCTGAATGACACCATCCCAGCTATAACCTGCGTTGTTGACGATGATATCCAGGGAGCCAAATGTTTCAATTGTCTTTTGTATGAGTCTATCTGGCGTAGAAGGGTCCGTTAGATCTCCGGTAGCGTGGTCAATCTTGTAACCGGACTTACGGAGGGCAGATTCGGTTTCGCACAGTGCCGGTTCATCCAGATCATTCACCATGACCTTGGCACCGGCTGCGGCCAGTCTCTCCGCGATGGCCCGTCCAATACCCCGTCCGGCTCCAGTTACCAGTGCCGTCTTACAGCAAAGACTAAAGGACATTTTCCTCACCTTTCCCAAACATAACTCGGGAATCTGCTTCTTTTGAAGTCATTGTGCACTGCAGCATAACCTATAGATGCAGCCAGAATGGGATCGGAACAAGTTTGTAATGTTTTCTTATTAACGACCGTAAACGACTGTCGCTTTTACGATTTCGACCATTCCGGTGTGGCCAATGGAATACAGAAAGGATGGGATTTTTCGTCCCCTACAGGCACTGCTGCGCCTTTTTCGAGACAATTTGCGTCCGAAAGCGACAAGTCGGGGTTACGAAGGTACTCACCCTATAGATTCCTATCCGGGCCGAATCCGAAGCAAGAAGTGACTACAACAGGGGCAGCACCTGCTAATTTTAGTATTTAAATCAATAGTTTTCTTTGTCGTGTGCGCCGAAACGGCCAATAAGCAGAGGGATGAGTGTGGCACATGGGTGAGAGCAGAAACCATGAATTCGCCAGAAGCTGCGGAAGTCTAACACGTCAGGCCTTGCCCTGCGCAAGGCGCAGGAGCGAACGCGACATGAATGATTCCATGTTGGATTGGGCGTCCGCGAACGGAGGAAGCAAAACATCCACTAACGGAAGGGCGTTTCCTCGCCGCAATCCTGTGCATTTCTCTGAGACAGCGCATAGGTCCTCTGGCTTCAGTTTACCGGAGCTCCTGACTGTGTTGCTCGTCGCCACGATTCTCACAGCCATGGCAGTCCCTGTCGTAAACAGCGCTATGGCCACCATGCGGATGAACTCCATGGTGAGTTCCATCGCGGCTGGCATTTCACAAACGCGCCAACGGGCCATCATGGACAGCCAGGCGTACACCTTTGTGCTGACCACGCCTGACAACATATATGTGACCACGGACAAACCCGGTAATCCGGTGCCCTTGAACCGGGCCTTTGCCATCAACGGCGGTGCAAACGCGACTTATACTTTTACGCTTTGTCCTAATGGCACAGTCTATGGTGCTGGAGGTTGCCCCAGCAACAATACGCCACCGGCGCTGAACAATGCGCCACCGGCGTTAACAGTCACTTACCAGGGAAAGCAGACCAATATCAACGTCTCGAGCGTGGGAAATGTTAAAGCGACAACAGTTCACTAACGGTAAATCGCGCGCCAGCGGTTTTACATTGGCTGAGGTTATCGTGTCCATGGCGGTGTTGACGGTCGGCCTGTTGGGCATAGCGGCGTTGATTGGCAGCACGCTGAATACAGGCACTCAGGCAAAATATATGAACATGGCCAACATCCTGGCTTCCAACAAGCTGGATAGCCTGAACAAGTGGCCATCCAGCGACGAGAACAATGACCCTAACATTGCGCCGGGTGGCGCGCTTGCCGGACCTGATGTATGTGATGCCGGAGATAATTATTGCGACCAAATAACTCTGTCTGAGACTTCGGGCGCTAATTACGAAACCCAAACGGTGAATGGGGTCACCACCACGATTGTCCACACGAAAACCGGGTGCGTGGACACACCGGCAAACTGCGGCGTGCCCGATACAGACAACAATGGCTCCAAGTTCACTCGCCGGTGGCTGATTACACTCGATCCTACCATCGCCTCTTCTACGGGAACCACCACGACAGTGAGCGGAGCGAGGCGAATCACGGTGATGGTTTCTCTCAACAATCCAAACAGCAAGAACCCCGTTAGATTCCAGATGAGCATGGTGCGACCATGAGCGCAATTGAAACAGCCGTTCACACCTACAGGAAGTCGCCCCGGCAGGCTCGCAGTGCAATGCGAGGATTTTCGCTAGTGGAACTTCTGGTCGCCATGGCCATGTTTCTGGTCATATCAGCCGCCGCGTTTCTGCTGTTCAACCAGCACGTGAAGGTGGCCACGCAGCAGCAGAGTCTTTCAGAGGTGAACATCGGACTTCGCAATGCGATGTCACAACTGCAAATGGACCTCGCTGGCGCGGGGCAGAACTTGCTCAGCGGCGTGACTAGCGCCGACGGCCAACCGTTCTCCCTCGGCGTGATCATTAATAATAATGTCTCTGGCTCTGCTCCTGCCTGTGCTCCCAATACAGATTGGTCTTATCCCGTATCGAGCGCCTGCTTCGATTCTCTGACGATTATCAATGTCAAAGCATCATGTCCCGTCCTGACTATTGACGACCCGGGAAACAGCCAGGTGAGCTTAAGCTCAAGCGCCACCATGAAGGCGAACGATCCGAATTATCCGGGTGATAACCCAACCCTCGCGAGTGACGCCACCTGTTTCAGGGACGGTGATGAAGTGCTGATCCTGCAGCTTCCTGCCAGCGGGCAGCAACAGGTGCAATGCGACGGCGGCCCATTCGACTACTGCATGGCGGTTGTCACGCTCACGAAAGACGCGCAACCAACTGGCAACAGAATCCTGCTCCAGCACAACCCGACCGGAGCAACCAGCGATCCCCTGGGAATCATCTTCAACGCGTCTGGCGCCACCAACTTTCAAAAAGCGAACTCCCTGACCCAGGACTTTAATAACGGCGCGTACATCATTGATCTCGGCGATGGCACGGATGACATCACATATGCCGTTCGAACCGATCCTGCAAACGCCAGCAACCCTCAACTGGTGCGCTGCAAAGGAGCATCGTGCAATGGAACGAATGCGGAGACGCTCACCGATCAAGTGATCGGATTCAAAATCGGTGCGAGTCTCTGGAACAATGCTCAGGTTGGCTCCCCCGATATCGCCAGTTATTTCTACAACTCCGCCAACTATTGCAGCGACAAGATCGCTGGCGCTGACTGTACCAACACGCCTACAGCGAATGACCCATACGACTTTAGCTCGATTCGTTCAGTACGGATTTCCATGATCGCGCGTACGGTTCCAAATACCACCATGGCGCTTCGGAACTTTACGAACGGCTTTGACGGCGGACCCTACCTGGTTCAGCAAGCTTCCATAGTTGTGGACCTTCGCAACGTGAGTAATCCAGACTCCACAAACTGAATTGGAGCGATTCGAGGTGAAGACATGAAACCACGTCAGAAAAAACTCTCCAACGTCTGCAGCCAACGATTGAGCCGCTCGGCCACCGGCCAGAGATCGCGGGAACGTGGCGTCGCGCTCCTTATCACGTTGGGTCTGCTCGCTCTGCTCGGGGCCGCCAGTTTGGCCATGGTGCTTCTGGCTTCGTCCGATACGATGATCAATGGCTACTACCGTAATTACCGCGGATCCTTCTATGCCGCCGATTCGGGCGTTAACGTCGTGGTGGAGACGATGAGAAATGCCATACAAAATGCCGCCAGCAATGCTAACAATCCTCCACTACCAACCGGGGCCATCCCGGCAACAGTAAGCGCCGCCTATGCACCCTTCATGGCCGACGATTACACGGTCAGCGACAATGGCTCCTGGAAGGAGCAATTTCGGATGATTGCAAACCCCGGTGGGGCATTAGTCCTTGGAGCCCCCAGGGTTGATCCGCCGTTCGATCCCCTTGATCCTCAACACCCTTTGACATATACCTATCCTTATACCGTGACCGTAAAAGGGAAGTCTTACCTCGGTGCCGAAGAAATCACGGAAACAGGAACGATCGTTTACTACATCGATCCCGGAGCTGCCGCCGGCGGGGCCTTGCCGAGATTCTCCAAATGGGGCGCGTTCATTGACGAATTTGCAGCATGTAAGGCCCCGCTTGTGCAGGGAACCATCACGGGACCGGTGTTTACGAATGGTCAATGGAACTTCGGAAATTACAGCAACCCCGGCTATACCTTCACCGACACCGTTGGCCAGAAGGGTACGGAAGCAAGCTGGTTCACGAACAAAGGGTGCGTAAATTCCGCCACTGCGCCGAATGGATTCAAAAAACCGGTTTTCAAAAAAGGTTTTCAACTAGGCCAAGACGAGATTAAACCGCCATCGACCAGTTATAGCCAGATTCAGGCGGTTCTGGATGGGAAGGGCAGTCCGCCTTGCACTTCGGCGCCTTGCTCCCCGGATCCTCCGCCCAGTCAAGCTCGAATGAATCAGGTACTGAAAACAATCGATGGAACGTCCTACCCTAGCTCCGGGACGGCTCCGACCGGCGTTTACATTCCCTGGTACACGAACGCGAGCGGCGATAAGGTGTTTGGATGCGACCCGGCCAACCCCGCCAACGGCGGCGACGGCGCGGGAGGTGGGTTCTATGTAAAAGGTGACGCCTCCTCGATAGATCTCCTCGCCTCTACGGGCGGCGACGGCACCACAAACCCAACACAGACCTACACAATCAAACAGGGCGGCACAACCACCACGATTGTGGTCAACAATACGACAGGCAAGACGACCGTGTCCTCAGGCGGTACCAACTTAATCCTTAAGGGCACTCCTACCCAACTGGACCCGAATACCAGGCAGCCCATCACGCAGGCGGACCCTTCCGGAAACGCCGTGAATCCCACCCTCGTTTATGTCGATGGCCAAATCACGAAACTAAGTGGGACTGTTCAGAACCTTACAGGTATAACTATCGCAGCGTCCGACAATATCAACATCACCGGTGACCTGACTTATGTGCAGTCACCCGTCAGCATTCCCTCCGACGCATTGAATTCCTCGACCAACGCCGGAGTGCTGGGGATCTATACAACCGCGAATATCAACCTGTATCCGAACTCAAGCGGAACCAACAGGAACAATCTGACGGTGGACGCAAGCCTTGCCGCGATTGGCAGCGGCACCAGCGGTTTTGCAACCCCTGGAAACAGTATCAATACGTGGACGATCGTTGGCGGCCGCAGTGAAGACCAAGCTCACTCCGTAAACATCGGTACCGGAAACACCTATTACGACCAGCGCTTCGCAGGAAATTTTGGGCCGCCATGGTTCCCCACGTCCGTGTTACAACCGGGGCAGAATGGAGCTCCTCCATCTCACAGCATCACAGTAATGCGAAGCTCGTGGAAAGAAAACAGGAGATAAGCCTCTATCGTCCTTCGCAAGCGGCACCATCGTTCTCCTGTGATTGGCTGGTATGAGACAACAAGACTCCCGGCAGGGCGCTGCACACTGAAAATCCAACAGCTCGGTCCCAGACCCGCCTGCCGATCTGGCCGAGCCGTTCGCTGGCGCTAGCAGGGGGTAGGGCATGGCCGACCATCCTTGCCCCATCAAGATGCCAACTGCGCGTTGCAGTGCTTAAATATCGTCACTATATCGGCACATCGTCGGCGTTTGCAAGATTCCAACTCCTCCAAACCGCGTCTTAATCGCGCGCACTACTGAAACAATGGACTTTATCGAGAGGCCTCTCCAGAGGTGGACTCACCAGGCAGCTTTCCCGCCGTGGAGTATCAATTGCAAACATGTACTGCGGGAAACTAGTCCTCAGAGTATGAAGGCGACATTGGTGCTGTCGCACTTTCTCCGTCCAGAAATATCCGACGGCGGCCAGTGCGCATCGACGGCTTCGAGAATTGGCGCCCAGACCCGAAGACTTAGTTGGCCGATGTCCGCTGTACATCCTAAACAGGAGGAAACACAGGTCACTATGAACACTACCGAATTGAAGGAACTGACGGCTATCGAGAGTGGGGCAGGATCGGGCAAAAACAAGGTCACTACGAACACAGCCGAGCTGAAGGCCGCACTTCAAGGGATCGTTGGGGCTCAGTTTGTCTCAGATGATGCCTTCACGCTTATGGCTTATTCCAGAGACTACAGCGCAATGCCGCCCCAGACGCCGCACTTTGTGGTTCTGCCCGGAAATGCGCAAGAAGTATCGCAGATTCTTAGCTTAGCGAACAGCACGGGAACTTCTATCGTCGTGCGCGGCGGTGGAACGACGGCAGCGCTGGCGACTTCGAACGGGGGAATCATCCTCGATCTGAACCGGATGGACAAGATTCTCAAGATCGACGAAGACACCATGTACCTCACCGCCGAGGGCGGCTGTTCGATCTACTCCATCACCAAGGAGATCGATAAGAGGGGCTTCCTTCTGGCCGGTCGCCCCATGTTCGGTCCCGTACCCACCATCGGCGCCTGGGTCAACACCGTCGGCATTGGCGGCAACTGCGGACGTTACGGCTACTTTTCCGAAAACGTCACCGGTATCGAGGTCGTACTGGCCAACGGCGATATCGTTCGAACCGGCGTGAACGGGTTGACCAACTGCGATCCGTTCTGCCGATACACGCATACCAGCGATCTTACCGGCCTCTTCGTGGGCTCTCGCGGCTCGCTGGGAGTCGTCACCGAAGTCAGCACCCGCATCTTTCCCAAGCCGGAGGTGGTTAACTTCATCACCCTGGGCTTCACGGATTGGGACCCGTTGATCAAGTCCGCCTACAGAATTTTCCGGGAGGACATTCCCGCGACGATCGACATCAATGACGACGGCCTGGGCGAGATCATTGACATGAAGCTCCCGCTGCCTCTGTTGCTCTCGATCACCGTGGAAGGATCTCCGGCGGAGGTGGAGCGGAAGATCGCGGCGGTGAGAAAGATCGGGGCCGACATCGGTGGCGTGGATATGGGAGCCGACATCGGCGCGTTGATCTACTACGGCGGCGCGCTGACGGCGTACATCTACAAGAAGCAGGGTTTCGGACACATGGTGTACGCCGATGCCTACTGGCACACCTTGGACGCCTTTCCCCAACTGTACAAGTCCTTCAAGGACATCTGCGCCAAGCACGGACTGTCCAACAATTGCATCTTCGGCTGGTTGATGAAGGGCATTTCCTGCATCTTCCCGATTGTCGCCTACAAAGAACCCGAGCAGTGGGATGCCATGCGCAAAGCATGGAAGGAAATCTGCGATGAGTGGTTCGCCGTCAAGAACGTAGGCCCCGGCATGTCGGTTCCGAGCCCGACCGCGTACAACCTGGACCCACTCAGGCCCACGCACCGTCAGTTGCTAACCACCCTCAAGCAAACATTGGATCCCAACAACATCATGAACCCGAAGGTCATTCCATCCGCCGGGAGGAGCTTGTAATGGCGAACGAAAATCTGGAAAAAGTAAGAGATGA
Organism: Saccharimonadales bacterium (SeqCode); assembly: GCA_035539055.1. Classification (GTDB taxonomy): domain Bacteria; phylum Acidobacteriota; class Terriglobia; order Terriglobales; family Acidobacteriaceae; genus TOLSYN. The sequence goes on from DATLJC010000039.1 coordinate 131,306, forward strand.
AGTATATGGATGTAGCGTGTGTGGCCAGTGCGTCAAGGGCCCCGTCGATCCCTTCCGTCCGAATGCGGTATTTCATGACTATATGCCGGATCGGGCATGCCCCATGCGCGAAAATAGCCGGTTCCTTACCTATAGCGCATCGGGACTGAACTCGATTGCCAGGGCGCTGCTGGAGGGTCAACTCCAGATCACCGAGGAACTCGCCGCCGCAGTCAGTGAGTGCGTGCTCTGCGAGGCATGCGGCACCAATTGCGGGGAAGTGTTCAATCTAATCGAGACCATGATCCAGAAGGAACTTGGACATGGCGTTGACACCCCGGCAGTCGTGAGAGCATTGCGGGCCGACTTCGTGAACAGCGGCAAGGGGCCCACCGGACACGTCGAGAAGGTCGCCACCGCGATCGACAAGTCCCATAATCGCTTTGGCCGTTCGCAGAATGATCGTAACTCCTGGATTCCTGAAGGGATGAATATCCCCAGCAAGGGAGAGCTGCTGTTCTTTGTCGGCTGCACGGCCTCGATGAGGAGCAAGGAGATCGCCCAGAGCTTCGCCAAGATTCTGAAGAAGGCAGACGTGGAATTTGCGGTCTTGGGCGAAGAGGAATGGTGTTGCGGTGGCCCCCAGTTGTTGAACGCCGGGTTGGTGAAGCAGTTTGAAGTTGAGGCCAGGCACAACGTCGATGCCATCCGGGCTGCGGGCGCCAAGGAAGTAGTCACAACCTGTGCCGACTGTTACCGGACGCTCAAAATCGACTATCCAAAGGTCGTGGGCGAACTGGGATTCAGCGTTGTACACAGTTCCGAGTTGCTCGCACGCCTGATCGAACAAAAGAAGATCCATCTCACGAAAGAAATCGAGGAGACGGTCACGTTCCAGGATCCCTGTCAGCTTGGAAGGGTCGCCAAGGTGTACGAGGAGCCCCGGTCGGTGATCGGGAACATCCCCGGAGTAAAACTGGTCGAAATGGAAGGCAATAAGCAGTACACAGTGTGCTGCGGGCGTTATCCGGTAGAAATGCCTGAGCAGTCTCTGGAGACTGGCAAGGCGAGAATTCAGGATGCCAAGGCTACCGGAGCGACCACATTAATCACTGCTTGTTCCTTCTGCAAGTGGAATCTGTCGAAGGCTGCTAATACTCTCGGCTCCAATATCAAGGTACGGGAAATCACGGAAGTCGTCGCGGAGGCAATGGGCGTTTGAGACTGCATTAAGCGTGTGAAATGAACACAGGGGAGCCGCCTTTGAGTGGCCGGGTATGAGAGCTGCGCAATCTTCCCCGGAGGATCAGCCAGTTCAATCGCTTGGGAGCGGATTTTGCAGCCGTTCAGAGCTGGACTCCCCTCGTTCTATTTTGCATCGCAGGATGTTCTTGTAGTAGGTCGAGCAATTGAGATGGGAGCCAGACGCTGGCGAAGTCAACTATTCGGTCCGGACGCTCCCTTCATTGATGCTTCGATTGATCCCCTGTTATTCCTGCGCGAATCTGCAAGGTTTGAGGCAGTTACTTTGAAGGAGAAAATGATGCCCTACGTGATCACAGATAAGTGCACTATGGATTTGCGCTGTGTCGATGCCTGTGCATCGGACGCGATTCACCCGCGTCAAGATGAATCGGACTCGGCAGAAGTAAAACAGCTATACATTAATCCGCAAGAGTGCATGGAGTGCGCTGTCTGCGCGACTGAATGCGCCTTCAGCGCGATCTACCTGGATAGCGAACTGCCATCGGGAGCGAAACAGTTCGCCGCCGTGAATGCGGACTATTTCGCGGACAAGTAACAGGCCTGGGTATTCTGCTGCGCGCCCATATCGCAAAGGATTTCTTGCCGGGGCGCGCAGGTTATAAAGAAAAAGAGCGGGCACTATCCGGAGCCAAGAGTTAGTGTGCGGGTGTTAGTCGATTGCCAACCGCAACGCTTTCAGAATATGCGTCACGATCAACAAGGAAGAGTGAGCTATGTTAGGCGTTTTTGAAATTGTCATGACGGTGTTGTTCTTAGGCGCGCTGGTCTGGGCACTGTGGTCGCGCAGTCCATTCAATCTGGGAGCGATTCTCGGCGGCTTCATGTTGTTCGGTTTCGATTGGCTCTGGTGTTCGCGCGGTTTTTGGAATGCGACGGTCGCCCCAAGCCTCATAATGATTCCCGGCGTCGATATACTGGGCCAGCGATATCCGATCTCAATTGCCTGTCTCTGGGGAGTCGGTTTTGGCTTCGTTCCACTGGTGGCCTCGAAGTACTATGGTCCGATCGGCAATGCCTTGGGAAAACTGCATTTCCCTGTAATTTTCGCGGCAGCCGCAGCGCTCGACATCGGACTTGAGGGACTCTGCACTTCCGGTCTCGGCGTTTGGACCTATCATCAGGCGCCCCAATACCTGTTTTTGGGAGTGGTCTGGTCCAATGCTTGGCTGCTCGGCGGTGTGCTCACCGCATCGTATTTCGGCCTGGCCCATGTACAAAAGTGGGCTGCGATTCCTGAAGGTGCGGGCTTTGCGGTGACCAGCGAAACAACCTGGAAGGGCGTGCTGATGGCTGCGGGGACGATTCTGACATTTGCTTTCCTGCTCGGCGTGCTACAACTCTTCTGGTGGTCGGCAACACATCCCTGGGTCGAATCTGGTCGCCAATTCTAGCGCCAACATCACGAAATTTGCAGATTATGTGCATCGAGGACGGCAAGCGCCGGTTCTGCGGGCCATCTTCGTTCGCCTCTGCGAGACAAGGTTTATTGGACTTGTCCCGGACTCGTTGGCTGGTTTTGAAGTGATAAGACATGGCCGCTTTTAAAGTGATCACCGAGGCTCTTGTTCTTAACTAATGGAAATTTTTCTGCTTTGATATTCACGTTCGGCGCATGGTTTGACGTGCTCTCCTGCGCGATGATGCGTTAAGGTTGAGATCAATCGTTTCTTTCGGGAGGGGTTGGTGAAAGTTGCTTTTGTGGCATCGGAATGTGTGTGTGCGGAAGGCACGGTCAAGGATGCGCTGGTTCTGACGGAAGATGGAGTTGTGCAATTTGCAGGGTCAAGAGAGCGAGGTTCAATCCCCGAAGGGGCCAGTGTGGTTGATCTGGGCAGTTGCACTTTAGCGCCAGGCTATGTCGATATGCACATTCATGGCAGCGCGGGCCATGACGTGATGGAAGGAAAACCAGAAGCGCTGGCGGCCATAGAGCGGTACCTGGCGGCGCACGGAACAACATCCTACTGCCCGACAACCGTGACGGCGCATTTGGATCCGACGCTCCGCGCGCTTGAATGTCTTGCGGATGATATTGAAGATGCCGCCCGGCACGAACCCGGGGAGCATCGGGCACGTCCTCTCGGAGTTCATCTGGAAGGACCATTTATAAGCAAGCAGAAGGCGGGAGCGCATCCTGTGGAGCACATAAGGGATGGGTCGGTGGAGTTGTTCGACCGCCTGTGGCAGGCTGCCCGAGGGCATGTCAGCGTAATGACGATTGCGCCGGAGATTCCTGGAGCCGAAGACGTGATAAGGGAAGCGACCCGGCGTGGAGTATGCATCAGCTTGGGACATTCGAACGCGACAATGAAGGAGACACTCTGCGGAGTGAAATCAGGTGGGCGGCATGTGACGCACGCGTTCAACGCGATGCGTTCACTCGATCACCGGGAGCCTGGGATTCTCGGGTTTGCGCTCACCGAGGCGCAGGTGACAGCAGAAATAATTGTTGATGGTGTGCACGTCGATCCTGCAGTCGTCCGACTATTTCTAAAAGCAAAAGGGCCGAGCGGCGCTGTGCTTGTCACGGACGCGCTCAGCGCGACGGGGATGCCCGACGGGCAATATCAACTCGGCGGATTCACGGTGGATTTGCAGGGAGACGTCTGCATGAGCAATGGAAGGCTTGCAGGTAGCGTCCTGACACTGGGCAAGGCAGTTCGGAATGTAATGAAGTTTGCGGGCTGGGGGCTGGAGGATGCGGTGAGGCTGGCGAGCGCAAATCCGGCGCGGACACTCGGTGTGGAGAAACGCAAGGGAGTGATCGCTCCCGGCGCTGACGCAGATTTTGTGGTGTTGACGGCAGATGGCGAAATCGTGCTGACGATTGTGGGGGGTGCAGCGTAAAGTTCCTGTAGGACGAATGACAAAAGGCAGCGGAGTTGATTCCGCTGCCTTTTGTTTTAGAGCGCGTAACCAGATGACTAGAAGTGCAGTTTCGCACCCAGTTGAATCTGGCGGGGATCACGCGATCCAGTTACCTGTCCAAACAACGAACCACCAAACGTAGTATTCACCGCGTTGAAGTTTTCGTGATTGAAGACATTGAAGGTTTCGAAGCGGAACTCGAAGTTCGTGCTTTCGGTGAACTTAAATGTTTTGAAGAGGGACATATCGACGCGCCAGTAGCCAGGACCGAGAATGGCGCCCGAGGGAGCCGTTCCAACCTGTCCGGGGGTGATGTTTGCCTGGAAAGCTGCAGTATTGAACCACTGCTTGACAGTTTGTGCACCGCCGGAGTTGGGGTTGCCAACCATGTTAGGACGAATCGGGCAACTGCTGGCGGAATTGATGCAACCTTGACCAGCAGGGTCCACGGAGCTGGTGCCACCGACAGGAATGTTTCCGCTGATATTCAGTGGAAGCCCGGAGGCAACAGAGACAACACCCGAAGTCTGCCACCCGCCAAGCACCTTGCCTGCAACTCCCTTTTGCGACTGCAGGAAGGGGATGTCGTAGATATAGGTGCCGGTGAAGATGTGACGACGATCGAGCAGGGTGGGACCGTAGTTCTGGTGAATGTCATAGACGTTGGCAGGAGCATTGGAGCGATCGCTCATTGAGTCGGTCAATCCGTGGGACCAAGTGTAGTTGCCCTTGATAATTGACGCGCCTTTGAAGCGCTTTTCCAACGATGCCTGGAACGAATGGTAATTTCCGCCAAACCAGGGACGAATGGTGTTGATGGAGCTATATCCCTTGTACGGGCGAATGGCGTTCAACTGGGTAATCGTTCCGGAGGTGATGCACTTGGCAGTTCCGCCGGTAACACATGGGGCACCAATGCCGGCCGCGATGTAGTCTCCTGGTTTTGGCTGGTTCAAGTCAACGATACCGATAAGGTGGGTATCCTTGGACCCGTAGTATCCCATATCGAACAGGATGTTACCTGGCAACTGCTGCTGTATATCTGTACTCCACTGCTGCGTGTAAGGCATGGTACCCGTAACAGGAACTCCACGCAGAGCCTTTGGCGAAGCGGAAACCGCCGCTGCGCTTCCGCCCGGGTTACTCATCGACGTCCACGGGATGGACAGTGAAGCTGAGTAAGGCGGATTGGTGAACATATCCTGTTCGTAGGTACCTACCAGACTGGACTGGGCGAACATGCCGTATCCGCTGCGGATTGAAGTCTTGCCGGTACCAAAAGGATCCCAGGCCACGCCAAGGCGCGGAGCAAAGAATCCACTGGAGGAGTCGCCGACCTTGCTTCCGAATCTCGAGTTCTTCATCGGACCGGAAGCATAAATCAAGCCGTTGTAGAGCGAGCCTTGAGTCGGTGTGCCGTCGCTCTTCACATCGATGTTTCCAGTGGCGGGATTGATTTTGACAGCATTGGCTTCGGTATAGCTTTTCGGGTCGAAGTTAGACAGGTATTGGTTGTTGTCGTTGTAGGGTTGGGGGAAATAGCTGTACCGAACGCCATAGCTTAACGTCAGGTGATCCTTCACACGCCACTCATCCTGGGCAAAGAGTTCAAGCTGCTTTACGCGGATGTATGGGGTGATATCCATTGCAACCTGAGAGAAGGTGGCAACATTTCCTGTCAGGAAATTTGCCCATGCCTGCTCGTTGCGAACTAGAGGATCTGTGACTTTGTCGCCGGTCGTGTATGCGCCTGTTGCATCGAATGCAAAGGCGCCAGCGTTGTTACCGGCGGCATTTTCTGTCTTGCTGTAGTTATTCCATGCAGCTCCAAACTTGAAGGAATGTTTGCCGCGAATCCAGGACAGGTTACCGAAAATGGTGTGGTTGCGGTTGTACTCCTCGTAAGGACCGTAGCCACTGAGTGGCGCATATGCGCCGGAAATGCCCGGTAAGCGATCAATGGTTGGAGTGTAAGGGAGAACTCCCTTGATAGCAGCAGCGATATCGGAGGAGTTCGCAGGGTTCATCGCTCCGGTGATGTGACTAATGATTGAAGAACGCGAATAGTTATAGCCGCCTTCCAAAATCATGGAGCTATTGATGGTGTAGTTGGCGCGAGTCGCAAAGGTGCGACCCGGCGACTTTGTTGTGCTGTTCGCAACTCCGGGAACGTTGCTCTGCGGTCCAAAAAGACCGAAGGGTTCCTCGGTTGGAATCGTATCGTTGATGTAACGGAAGAACACCGACAGCTTGGCGCCGAAGTTCTGGTCGATACGGAACAGATCCTGACGATTGTTGAATACGTTGCGGCCGGTCAGAGTTGTCTGATGAGAAAACGAATCGTCCGGAGCCGGAGCATTCGCCCAAATGTCCTTCAGGTAAGCGGCTGCAATCGGGTTAATGGACGCCACCGAAGCAAGAGGCGTTCCCTTTGGCAACTTCGTAGCGCAGGTGTGCTTGGCGTCAGAATTGAAGGCGATGCAGGTGTCGTACTGCATGATGCCCTTCTTCTCGTCGGCGGTGGGCAACACGATGCCTGGATAACTTGAGTAACTGATTACGCGCCGGTATTCCTGAGAGAAGAAGAAGAAGGTTTTGTGCTTGCCATTGTAGAGATGCGGAAGAACTACCGGTCCGCCGACTGTGTAGCCGAAATCGTTGTAGCGGAGCTGTGCCGGGGTCGAATTCTGCGCGGGGTTAAGGCTGCGCTTGCGGAAGTAGTCGTTTGCGTTCAAATAGTCATTACGGAAGAACTCGTATCCTGACCCATGGAACTGGTCCGAACCCGAACGAGTGATGACGTTAACCTGTCCGGCTCCGCGTCCGTACTCAGCGCTGTAGAGGCCACGCAGCACCTTGAACTCGGCGATAGCGTCAACCGAAGGATAGTTGATGAGCGTAAGGTTTGAGCCGCGATCCACGTTGTCCGAGCCATCAATCGTCCAGTTGTTGGCGCTATTCCTGGCACCGTTGATGGAGAAGCTGACAGTATTGGGCTGACCGGAAGGATTGGTGGTGCCGATATAGAGTTGATCGCCGCCGCCGTAACTGACGCCCGGCATGAGCGCGACCATCTGTTCATAGTTGCGATTGTTCAGGGAAAGCTGGCGGATTTCAGTGCCGCTGATCAGGCCCGTTGCAGTGGGGGACAATAGCTCCACTTGAAGTGGATTGGCCTCAACAACGATCAGTTGGGACACCGCGCCGATCTGTAACACCAGGTTTGCTGTGTAGCGATCGCTCACGTTCAGTTCGATGCCCTTTAGAACCGCCGTACTGAACGTCTTGGCGGTAGCCTCCACTTTGTAATGGCCGATTGGCAAAAGTGGCGCAACGTAGTCGCCGGAGACGCTGGTTGTAACAGTGCGCTCAACCTCATCGCGATCCGTGTTGGTCACAGTGACCTGAGCACCCGGAACAACCGCTCCCGATGCGTCCTTTACTGAACCAACAATCGTTGCAGTTACTTCTTGCGCCTGTGAAGTCAGCCCTCCGAATAGAACGAAGAAAACCAACATCAACAAACAAAACTTGTGCATGCAAGTGCCTCCCGAAACGCATGAATAGAAATTTGTAAGTTTTTTCTGTTTCGTAGCCCACATTCTGAACTAAAGTGTTCGATGTGGTGCGAATCGAACAGAAACGGTAGCTTTTGGACCATATGGATGTCAACCTAAAAAAGTCTGACGTAAGTGTTTACGTGGACACGAATGTTTTGGATTCAGCACACGGCGACGAATTTCGCTTGCCGCACGGTCAAGTAGGCAAGGAGAGCTAGATAGCATGGGGAAAACGTTTTGGAAGCGGGGAGTCCCGATTTTATTGCTTGTTGCAATATTGAGCGGCACGGCATTGCACGCCGAGAAATCGGGCAATGGGAAGGGCGGCCACAGGAGGGAAGCGGCAATGCTTGACCGAGGCGGGGGGAAATGGGTAACCCGTACTCTGCGCCAGCTTTCCACAGAAGAGAAGATAGGCCAGATGCTAATGATCTGGGCTCCGATTCGATTTATGAACGTTGAGAGCCCTGATTATCTGTCGCTTCGCGATGCGATCAGGAAATATCATATTGGCGGGTTTGGTCTGACGGCGATGAATGAGGGCCCTTTTCTGCTCAAGAACCAGCCTTTAGAAGCAGCGGCGCTTACCAATCAATTGCAGCATGAGTCGCCATACCCTTTGATTATTGCAGGAGATTTTGAGCGTGGACTTTCGATGCGCATCGACGGTACCACCGTTTTTCCGCACGCAATGACGTTTGGGGCAGCAGGAGATAGAGACTCGGCATATCAGTTTGGCAAAATTACCGCTCGCGAAGCGCGTTCCATAGGCGTGCACTGGAATTGGTTCCCTGTAGCCGACGTCAACTCGAATCCAGAAAATCCGATCATCAATACGCGGTCCTTCAGCGAAGATCCGGAGAAGGTAAGTGAATTAGTGAGCGCATACATCGCTGGCGCGCACAGCGGAGGAATGCTGACCACGGTGAAGCATTTTCCCGGACACGGCGATACCAATACCGATACGCACCTGACTTTGGCTCGCGTCGGAGGAGATCGCCAGCGCCTGAATAGGGTTGAACTGGTCCCGTTCAAGTCGGCGATCGAGGCAGGAGTAGATGCGGTGATGGTGGCGCATTTGACCGTACCGGCAATTGAACCGGACGTTAAACGCCCTGCCAGCATATCGGCCGCGGTTGTGACCGGCTTGCTAAAAGAGGAGCTTGGATTCCGTGGATTAGTTGTGACTGACGGAATGGCGATGGGGGCGCTGACACAATTCTTTACGGGAACGGATTCAGAGATTTCAGCTAAGTCCGCAGTCGAGGCGGTGAAAGCTGGCGATGATATGGTAATCGTTCCGCTGGATATTGAAGGGGCTTACAACGGCCTGTTGGATGCAGTTCGGAACGGGGAAATATCCCAGGCGCGAATCGACGAAAGTGTGACGAAGATTCTGCGCATGAAGGCATCGCTTGGACTTAATCGGAAGCGGTACGTTGATCTTTCAGCAGTTACCAGGGAGATCGCAAGGCCGGAAAACGTCGCGTTGGCCCAAGGCATCGCGGATCGCGGCGTGACGCTGATACGCGACAACCATGAGATATTGCCAATAAAGAGTACGACTGCTCCCCTCAAAACATCAGCATCCTTTCAATCGCATCCAGATGAAACTGACGCGAGTACCGTGCTCGTGGTTTTTAGTGACGATACTCGCTCCACCGAGGGTGGACGAATGTTTGTGAAGCAATTTCGCTCTCGAATGCCAAACGTTAAGGTCTTCAGCGTGGACGAAAAAAGCTCAAACACGCAGAAGTCAGAGTTGATTTCAAGGGTTGAAAACGCAACCCGGGTCGTGGTTGTAGCTGAAGCTTTTCCCAGCGGCGGGCGCACTGTACGCAAAAACGGAAAAGAGATCGGGTCGGCCGGCCTGGACGAAGAGTCGGGCAGTCTGCTCGCGAAAATTGTGAGCATTGGGAAATCAAAGACGGCCGTGGTAGCCTTCGGCAACCCGTATATCGTAACGGCGATCCCCGAGGTGCAAACTTATTTATGCACCTTCTCGAATACCACAGCTTCGGCAATTAGCGCGGTACGTGCGCTGTTCGGAGAGATTGCTGTTCAGGGACGTATGCCGGTCGCTATTCCGGGAATAGTCGAACGCGGCTTTGGGGTGCAGAATACAGCCAAGGCAGCGACGACCGTAAAGAACTAGACGCAGCGAAAATAGATTGCCATAAGACGAAAAGGCCGCAGCTTTCAAGCGCCTTACCGATTCGGACTTAGACCGATCATAAGAATGATCTGAAAATAGGGATTTATGACCTCCGGAACAATGAGCCAACAACCCGTTACAGGGCCAAGTCAAAAAGCTGGATACAATCGATTTCTCTTGTTGGTTGCGGGGCTCGGTGGCCTGCTCTATGGCGTGGATGTGGGTATTATTGCCGGTGCGTTACCGTACCTTGAAGCCACATCCGGCTTGAATTCAGGACAGCTTTCTTTTGTTGTGGCATCGGTCTTGCTGGGTAGTGTGATCTCAACTCTGTTTGCTGGACTGTTGGCCGACCGGATGGGACGCAAGCCTCTGATGTTTTGTAGCGGGATCTTGTTTGTCATCAGCATTCCATTAATCGCGCTCTCGCATGGATATGGATCGTTGGTCCTGGGGCGTGTGCTGCAGGGCGTAAGTGCTGGATTGATTGGAGTGGTAGTACCGCTTTACCTGGCGGAGTGCCTGCCCGCATCAAGCCGTGGGAGGGGAACAGGCATCTTTCAGTGGCTACTAACCCTTGGAATTGTATGTGCGGCGTTTGTGGGCATGTTCTTCAGTATTCGTGTTGATGAAGTTGCAAAGCTTGGCGACCCGGCAAGGCTTATCGCTTTTAAGGACATGGCATGGCGCGGAATTTTCTGGGTATCACTGATCCCGGGGGTGTTGTTTGTGATCGGGAGCCTCATGGTTGCGGAGTCACCACGCTGGCTATTCCGCAAGGGAAGAAACGAGGCGGCGTTTACCGCGCTTCTGCGAGCCCGCGAGGCCGAGCAGGCCGAAGCTGAACTTCGTGAAATGGAAGAGATTGCGGCTGCTGAACGATCAAATCTGGCAGTTGGAAGCAACGTCGCGGGGACGCTTTTGCGCCGCAAGTATGTAATTCCATTTCTGCTGGCTTGCATCATTCTCGCATGCAACCAGTTGACGGGAGTTAACTGCATCATTGGTTACAACACCAACATCCTGTTACAGAGCGGCCTCTCCGACGTCCAGGCGCACTGGGGGTATGTCGGATTCACAGTTGTGAATTTCCTGGTGACGATTGCCGGGGTCTTGCTGGTGGACCGCAAAGGACGCAAGTTTCTGCTTTCGGTGGGAAGTGCGGGCGTAATTGTGGCTCTCATTTGTACAGCGACACTTTTTCATCGAACGGAAAAGCTACGCGTAGATATCGGCAGCACGATTCAGTCCATGGTTACGGGAGATCGGGTCTCACTGCTGTATGACAGAAAGGTAGCGCGCACGTTACTGGCTTCGAAAGGCGATGCGGGCGAGGCCATTGCCGAGAGATCAACTTCGTTCATTGTGATCTACTCCTATGGAGATTTTCACGCAGCTACCAAGGTTGCTCGTTCGGATGACCCGGTGGCGAAACCGATCGAGCTCACGCGAGAAAGCTGCGTTCCGGCTAACAAGGTTTTGGCATTCTTCTCTAATCCTTTTGGGGATATTGTTGCTGCGCGCGTAGCTCCACTAAAGATTGAGAACGCGCTGATTACGCCAATGCCGGATGTGCAGAGCGGGTGGTTGGTCGCACTGAGCCTCTTCATATATATGGCATTCTTTGCCGTGGGGCCTGGTTTGTGCGTGTGGCTGGCACTTTCGGAATTGATGCCAACACGGATACGTTCCAACGGCATGAGCATTGCGATGCTGGTCAATCAGGGCTGTTCGACGACGATTGCTGCCGTATTCCTGCCTGTCGTCGGGAAGTACGGCTACGCGACAATGTTCTACGCGTTTGCGGGCTTTACAGTGATTTACTTCATCACGGCGACGGTATTTCTGCCGGAAACCAAGGGGAGGACACTGGAAGAAATTGAAGAGTATTTCGATAAGTAACAGGCTTATCAAAGGTCCAAAGCCAATTTCGATACATAAAAACGTGGACGCATGGTAAATTGAGTGCGAACAGGGCCGTACAGAAACTTCCAAGAGACAGACAGATTCGATCATGCTAAATGAAGAGCGGCGACGCAGCATCGTTGAAGTTGTGCAGCGAAATGGTCGTGCGATTGTCTCGGAGTTAGCGCGCCAACTCGGAACATCGGAAATCACAATTCGGCGCGATCTCGATGCATTGCAGGACCGTGGGCTTATCCATCGGACCCACGGTGGCGCACTCTGTATTCAGAGCGGTTCGGAAGCCGACCACAGCCTGATTGAACGCGAACTGCAACATCCACGTGAAAAGCTGAGAATTGCTGTTGCGGCCGCAAAGCTGGTGAAAGAGGGACAGTCGGTGCTGCTTGACTCCGGCTCGACAACCACGGCTATCGCAAGGCAGTTGCGCTCTTTTCAGCAACTGACTGTAATCACGAACGCTATCAATATTGCGGGCGAACTCGCAGGCGGAACGGTGGATGTGATCCTCACCGGAGGGATGTTGCGCAAGAACTCGTTCTCGTTGATCGGACCGCTGGCCGAGGACTCACTGGCACACTTGAAAGCCGACATCCTGTTCATGGGCGTTGAGGGAATCGATCCGCGGTTTGGCGTCTCTACCTCAAATATGTTGGAAGCCGTATTGAATCGCAAGATGGTGGCCGCCGCACAACAGGTCATCGCAGTTTGCGATTCCAGTAAACTTGGCCGCCGCAGTCTGTCGTCTATCGTTCCCATTACTTCGATAGATCAGGTGGTTACGGACAAGCAGGCTCCCGAGAAGATGCTGGATGAATTGCGCAAGGCTGGCATCAAGATCATCACGACCTGATCTCTGATTGACAGCTTTAGAGCATTTGATTCAGTCGATGCACTCGGCTCGATGAGCTAACAGGCGCGGAATCGCAAGGTCAAAAAAAGCGTGCCAGCGGGGAGGAAGAGAAACCGCTGACGCGTTTAGCTACGGCCGAATACTTGCCCCTTGAATTGCCTCCCGAATGTTGCCGTGAGCACGTTTCAGGCGCCGAATGGCTTCTGTTTTGGAGACTTTTGCGCAAAGCATAACGAGAGCATGAGAGACCTTCATGTCTGCCGCTTCTAGAGTACTTATTGCGACTGATCGGTCCACCTTGGCAACGCTCTGCACGATTGAAATTCCACGCTCGATCAGCTTCTCATTCTTAAGATGAAGATTGACCATCAAGTTGCCATAAACATAGCCAAGGCGAGCCATTGCGCCAGTGGTGAGCATGTTGCAAATTAGCTTCTCTGCCGTGCCGGCTTTCAGGCGAGTCGAGCCGGTAAGCACTTCCGGACCAACCTCCACCTCGATGGCTACTTGCGAGACCTTCGCGAGTTCCGAGCCAGGGTTGCAGGCGATTGCGATGGTGGCGGCACCCTTTGTCTTCGCGTACTTCAAGGCCGCAATTGTGTAGGGAGTGCGGCCGCTGGCGGCCAGGCCGACGACGACATCTTTCTTGCCGGGCCTGCGTGATTTCATGTCTTTTGTGCCCAACTCAGATGAATCTTCACTTGCCTCTGTAGCATTTGCAAGAGCGCGTTCACCACCGGAAATCATGTACTGGATCATTTCTGGATCGGTGTCAAAGGTTGGAGGACACTCCGACGCGTCCAGTGCTCCGATCCTTCCGCTGGTCCCGCTGCCAACGTAAATGAGCCGACCGCCTCGGGCCAGGCTGTCATGAACCAGATCAATTGCCTTAGCTATCGCGGGAAGCACCGCACGGATAGCCCTTATCACCTTGGCATCCTCCCGGTTCATCAGTGTCGCAATCTCAAGAGCTTTGAGCCTGTCCAGATCAGTGGAGACACGGTTCCGCCGCTCTGTCTTCAATCCATCGAGTCGCATTAGATCTCCTGAGTTCCATCAGTAATGGCCAGATCAACCGGCACATTTCGAACCAGAAAATAACTGGAGCCATAGCCGATCACGAAGGTAGTAATGCTCCCCAGAGCGACATACCAAGTGAACGGAACAGTGGTGAATTGCCACAAATAGAGATTCAGGAGAAAGCCACAGAGCATTCCAACCATTGCGCCTTTCTCCGACGCCTTACGGGTTAAAACTCCGAGCATGAAAACACCGAGCAACGATCCGTACGCCACAGATGCTATGGATAGGCCGACTTCGAGCACCTTTCCGCCATGCCGCGCCACAATGGCGAGCGCAAAAAGCACTATTCCCCAGCCGACAGTTGCCAAACGCGAAACAAACACACGATGCTTCTCACTCGCATTCGGGTTGATTCTGGAATAGAAGTCCACGATTGTTGTGGATGAAAGCGAGTAAAGAGCCGCGCTCAGGTTTGACATTGCAGCCGCCAGAATTGCTGAGATTAACAGGCCGCTGATTCCGTGTGGCATGCGCGTGACGATAAAGGTCGGGAAAATCGTGTCCGATCTTGTAAATGCCACAACTGGCGGAAATAATTTATAGAAGGCGTAGAGCATTGCGCCGATCAGCAAGAATAGCGAAAACTGCACCATCACTAGAATGCCGCTGGCAAGCAGTGCAATCTTGGCCTGCCGAGCGTTCCGTGAGGAAAGCAATCGCTGGACAATGAGCTGGTCGGTACCGTGGCTGGCTGTAGTCAGGAAGGCGCCACCGATCACGCCGGACCAAAAGGTGTAGGTTGCGTAGAAGTTCCAGGAGAAGTCAAAGACTCGGAATTTGTCGGCAGATGCGGCAATCCCGTACACCGTGTGCCATCCACCCGGAACAAGGTGCAAAATGGTAAAAAAGCCGATCAACGTTCCCGTAAGGTACACCGTCAACTGGACAACGTCGGTCCAGATCACAGCGGCCATGCCACCCTTAAACGTATACAGCAAAGTGAGTATAGTGACGATTGCGATGGCGGCGACATCACGGCCAAAATCGCTGAATCCAGCTAGAAGACTGGAAAGCGCTATGCCGACCACAATAGCTACGGCGAATATCCGAACGCCTTCCGCCGCTGCACGCGTGATCAGGAACAACCCTGCCGTTAGCGATCTCAGCTTCTGTCCGAAGCGGCGCTCGATCAACTGATAGGCTGTCACCAGATCGCCACGGAAGTAATGAGGAATCAGAAGCAGACTGATGATGACACGTCCGACCAGGTATCCGATCACGAGTTGAAGAAAACGGAAGTCCTTTTCATACGCGATTCCAGGCACGCTGATGATTGTGAGCGTGCTGGTTTCCGCCGCCACGATGGATAAAGAGATAGCCCACCAGGGTATTGTCTTCTCAGCGAGGAAATAACTCTTGATTGTGCTTTGTTTTTTCCGGAAGCGCATTCCAAATGTCGTGACACAAGCCAGATACACTGCAATCACGACGATATCCAGAAAATTCAGCCCCATGAGGTCCCAGTCTCCGTTCGATCTTGATCGTAAGCGATCATAATAGATCAGGCATTGCAAGTTGATCCACAAAAATCGCGAGGATGCCTGCTGCTGGAAAATGCAAAGGATGCAGACGAGCGTGGCTTACTCTTCGGCAGTCCGGAATTAGCATTGTCCTGCTGATATTTCCAAACGGTCGAAAACGCCCCGGCCTTGGGCGCGACACGGCGTAGTAGGTCGAATTATCGAAGCGGTTGACGTGCCAATGTTTCTTCTTTGCTTGCGAGCGAAAGTGCGCCAAGCAGCGGTTCGGTGGCTCCGTCGATGACCGTTGCGTTCGGGTAAGAGGATTTCACCGAATATTGAAACTCTGCTCGGACCAACGAACTGTGCTCGAAGACGCCTCCCGCGGTAGCCAGGTGAAAAATCTCACGATCCAAATCCAACTGTTGAGCAACCAGCTTAGCCAAATCCGCGAGCTGCTGTCCCGCCGTCTTCAGTACCTCGGTGGCAACCGCATCACCGTGCTCCGAGGCAGCTAGAACGATTGGAAACAGCTTGGAAAAATCAGCGAGGGGAACCGCATTTGCGGCCTGGATTAGTTCTCCCACACTATTAGCGCCGAAAGTTGTTAGAAACTGAGAGAGCAGTGATGAGGTGTTGCCTGCGTCAAGTGCGCGAAGGCAACTCGAAACTGCTGTACGACCGACCCACTGACCGGAACCTTCATCGGAGACTACGAATCCGTATCCTCCCGCGCGCGCCGATTTTCCATCTGCGTTCCGTCCGAAGGCGATAGATCCAGTTCCGGCAATCACAAGAATTCCTGGCGCGTCACCGAACGCCGCCTCGAAAGCGATGTCCTGATCCCCTACCACCGAAACCGGGCACGTCAGGATATCTTTCATAATGCGCAGAATCGCTTCTCGAACCTGAGGTACGGCATTACCGGCAACGCCGATGCATGCGGCCTGCACAGATTCAGGCTCAAGGTTTGCATTTTGCAAGGCTTCGCGAATCGCGGATTGAATAGACAGACGAGCGGTATCCTCCCCGAGTCTCACGATGTTACAGCCGTTGGAGACACCACGACCGAGCACCCTTTTGCCGTCCGAAACTGCACATCGAGTCCTGGTCCCACCACCGTCAATACCGAGAATCAAGCACATTACGAATTCCCTTCACTAGCTCTTAATACAATAGGTACTTGGCACGGGCCGCTTTGAAGATTTCGAGCGCGTCGTTCCATTCCATCCAGATGCGCCGAGGATCCTGTCCTTGACCGATGGCTTTTGCGGTCGAGTCGTTGTGCATCAAGCGATCGAGTTTCGACAAATCGTATTGATCCGGATAAAGCGAGTGCAGCGCTGACGCAATCTCGATACCGAGTTCCGGTGCATCGAGCGCGTTCCTGTCTGTGACAATGACGTTTACGCCGCCGCATTTCTTCTGTGCGTACACATCCGCGTTGGGTGTAAATTCAACCGGCACAAACCGCACGCCACTGATGGCGCGAGCATTCAGATACGAGGCTAACTCGGTCGGATGAATCCATGGTGCTCCCAGCAACTCAAAGGGAGTGTCCGTGCCGCGTCCTACAGAAATGTTTGTCGATTCGATCATGCCGACTCCAGGGTAGAGCGCCGCTTCGGTAAGACTGCGCATATTCGGTGATGGATTGATCCAGAGAATCCCTGCGGAGTCGAGCCAGTCACCGCGCTGCCAGCCCTCCACCGGCACTACGGTCAACCGTGCATTTATGCCACGCTCGGAGTTGTAGAAGCGTGCGAGTTCCCCAATTGTCATGCCATGACGAACTGGAATTTGACCGTAGTCGGTAAAGCTCTCGCGGCCCTTGTCGCTGATCGGCCCCTGAACGTAAGCACCGTTGATTGGATTGGGACGGTCGAGAACGAAAATTCTTTTACCTGTCTTTGCCGCGGCCTCTAATAAATATCCCAGCGTGGTCTCGTAGGTGTAGAAGCGAGTTCCGATGTCCTGAATATCGTAGATGATGACGTCGGCAGCACTTACAATCTCCAGCGATGGATGCCGCTTTGCGCTGGTGTCTCCGTAAATGCTATATACGGGAATCCCGGTCGTAACGTCCTTGGAATCCGAAATCGCAGTCGTGTCCATGCTTCCGGTGACGCCGTGCTCCGGGCTGAAGATCGCGGTAACTTCGATGCCGCGCGCCTTGACCAATACATCGATGGTTCGACCGCCGCGTGCGTCAACTCCCGTATGGTTTGTGACTAATGCAACCCTGGTCTTCGCTCTGCCTGGCTCACGAAGTTGGGAGAAATCGTGGCTTTCGAGTACGTCGATTCCGGTTCGCACCGAAGCATTGCGCGCCGTCACCAATCGGGAAGCAGACATCCCTTCGTTGTAGCCTGTAATCCGTGCGAAGCGCAGTCCCTCCGCTGCAGAGGTGAGCCCCACGTATTGAGCCACGACCGAAGCTACACGCGCGCGCACCGACACCATGGAGGCTCCTCCGCGCGGATGGACCGCATTGGTCAGGATGATCACGTAACTGTTCGTCACAGGATCAATCCATAGCGATGTGCCAGTGAACCCTGTGTGCCCGAATGAGCCGACGGGAAAAAAGTCTCCGCGATTGCTGGCAAATGGTGAATCGATGTCCCATCCGAGTCCTCGTAGCGAGGTCGCGGTAGGCGGTTGTTGCGGGGTGGACATTTTCTGCACTGTCAGTGCGGAAAGAACGTGGAAGCCGGTCAGCATATCCTGAGCGTACTTTGCGAGATCGTCGGCGGTAGAAAACAATCCAGCGTGTCCAGCTACTCCTCCCATCCGTCGTGCGGTCGGATCATGCACTGTCCCACGTAGCATTTCCCTGTTTTCGTTATATTCCGTGGGTGCAATCAGAGGGCGGAATTCCGCCGGCGGCAGGTAACGGGTGTTATGCATGGCCAGCGGCTCGAAAACATTTCTTGCAGCGTATTCATTCAGGCCCAACCCGCTGACTTTTTCGACTACAAATCCGAGCGTCTGAAAGTTGATGTCGCTATAGAGAAAACGCGATCCGGGAGGGAACGCTGGCTTTTCGTCCATGACCATTTGGTACGCGGAACTTCGCCCTGTCCACGCGGCTTTCAGGTCTAGATCCTCTCGGAGTCCCGAGAAGTGCGTGAGCAGCTGACGGAGGGTGATGTTCTCTTTTCCATTCTTTGCGAACTCCGGCAAGTAAACTGCCACCGGATCATTGAGCCGGAGCTTTCCTTCCTGCACTAACCTCATCACGGAGGTCGCCGTGGCGACGCACTTGGTCAGGGATGCAAGATCGAAGATTGTGTCCGCGGTCATCGCTTCTCTGTTCGGTTCCAGCGATCGCATTCCGAAAGCCTTGCGGTAAACTACTTTTCCGTCATGTCCAATCAACACGACGCCGCCTGGAATGGTGCCGCGCGATACCGCACCGTTCATGATGTCGTCCACGGCGGAAAGTGTGGACGAGCTACTAGCTATGGCCCCGTTCCCGCGGGGGAGTTCATTTTGCGCAAGCAATCCTGTGGCAAATGTCGTGACGATCACGAGGACTAGGACAAATTTGAGAATTGCAGGCTGACGCTTCACTCATCTTCTCCCATGCCGGGTTGTTGTCCGGCGGCGCAGATTAAGGAACTCCAAAAACAGTGACGCTAAGAAGGCAGGATCTTCATTCCAAGTCCCGGTCCCGTGGGCAAAATCAACTTACCCTTATTCACCCGCACACCTTCATATGGATCGTTTGCGATAAGCAGGCTGCCGTCCAGATCAGCGTAATCGACTAGAGGTGATAACTGAGCCGCTGCTGTGCATGAGCATGAGCTGGAGATCATGCAACCAAGCATTACCTTCATGTCCATCGCTCGCGCCAGTTTGATCCATCGGTAGGCTTCCATGATGCCGCCAGACTTATCAAGCTTCACGTTGATTCCGTCATAGGCTTCCTTAAGGCGGGGAATCATCGACGTGTCGGCGCAGGCCTCATCGGCGATGATTGGCATATGTACCTTGCTGCGTACATATTTGATCTCGTCAAACATATGTGCGGGCATCGGTTGCTCTATGAATTCAACGCCCTGAGTCTCCAGCCAGTTAATCTTGCGGATAGCCTCTTCCTTGTCGGTCCATCCTTCATTGGCGTCCACACGAATTGGCTTCCTGGTTACGCTGCGCACCGCCTCAATTGTTTCCTCGTCGTTCTTCAGTCCGACTTTCACCTTCAGGACAGGAAAGTCCTCCGCCTCACGCGTCTTCTGGCGGGTGATCTCTGGCGTATCAATTCCGATTGAAAACGTAGTCAGAGGAGCGTCCGCCGGGTCAAGTCCGAAATACTCATACAACGGAATACCTAATTTCTTTCCTATCCAGTCGCTTACCGCGATGTCCACCGCGGCCATTGCTGCGTGCTGGTTTGCTCCCAGCGAGTGGCGTATGTCGGCAAGGAACTTATCGAACTTGCGGGGATCCCCCAAGGCAATGCGGTCTGAGATGGCGTCGATGGCTTGCTTTGCCTGATCGGGATATTCCTTGTAGCGCACGATGGGTGCTCCCTCGCCATATCCGGTGATGCCGTCGCGCTTATATTGGACGTGCACAGTGTCGCGATATGCGCTGGAAGACATCGTAGTCGTCCATGCATGACGAAGCGTCAGCCGCTTCAGCTCTGCCCTGACCTCAGCTTTGCCGCTCGTTGGTGCTTCCATAGCATTCAATCCTGATGGCAGGGCAGCACTCAATCCTGCCGCGCCCGCAAACTTCAACCAATTCCGGCGATTCATCATTTCACTCTCCGCGCTGCGATCAGCAGTTTTGTCCAGGGCATATCCTCAAGCTTGCTGACCTGGACGGCGGGATGTGCGTGCGTTGTGCTATGAATGAATTCGCCGGCGCCAATATACATTCCCGTATGCGTGATCTTTTCAGAGCTTTCGCCGAAGAAAAGCAAGTCCCCGGGCATTAAATCCTTGCGGGAAACCGGAGCCACTCCGCTCCAGCGTGCCTGCACGTCCGCATCGCGAGGCATAGTGATCCCTCGCTGGCGAATCAGCATCTGGGTAAAACCCGAACAGTCGTATCCATAGCTGGACGTTCCGCCCCAGGTGTATGTAACTCCCAAGAACTTGTGCGCGAGGTTAATCGTCTGCTCAATTGTCAACGATGAGAAATCGGCGCTCACGTCGCCTTGCTGCACATAGGCAGTCTGGCCATTGACAAGTTTCACCTGCAGCCATCGCTCGCCGCTGCCCACTTTTACTGGCAGCACTTCCAGCCGGGCTTCCCAAGGAAGATTCAACACCGGAGCATGTTTTGTCACATCAGCTTCGCGATAAACATTCGCGCTCAACTGAGCTACGCGGACCGTCCTTCCATCAGGAGCGTATCCTCCAGGTATGGCTGCCAAGCCGGACGCGTCGACCCAACCCTCATATCCATCTTCGGTCCGGATCTTGATCCACTCGTCCTTAATCTCGACTGCAAGCACGCCTGTTCCATAGAGAGCCTGCGAGACCACCTCGTGTTCCGTGGAAGCAGAGGAATACATGCTGATGACCGGCTTAGAGACGACGTAGTCGGCTTTTGCAGTCACTGGCTGACCTACCGCAACGCAAGCGAAGAGCATGAGAGAAATCACCAACATAGTTCGAACTTCTAATAATGCGCTCTGAATGTGCATTTACGTTATCCCTTTCCTTCTTACGCGACCGGACAGATGTCGGCGCGCGTTGACTTCCCTGTAGGGAGTGTCCGGCGTGAGTTTGAAATGAGTGATCGACGGAGAAGCTCGCGCGGCATCAGGGAAGGCAAAAGAGAATGGCGAGAAAACAATAAAGAGGCTGTCTCACGTCGGATCAAAATCTTCAAACCTCCTGCTTCGAGCAGCACGGAAAGTCTTTTAAGGTTGACAGAACATTCAGTATAGCGCTATTTTCGATCAGTAAAGATGATAAACGAACAATATAGAACATACATTGATCTTTTTGACGGAAAGTCGCAGTTTGTTCAGATTCTGAGGTTACAGGAACGAGTGATGGTGGGTCGGAAAAGTGTTTCGGCAGGACCGACTTTCCATTCACGCGGGAAATGAAGGAGCTTAAGATGTCGCATCTGCAGAGCGTCGCCGGAGGACCGCCCTCCTCTTTTGCGCATTTCATGCTGGAAGAGATCTACGCGCAACCGGACGCAATTAAAGAGACAGTACGCTCTCACATTGATTCAAGCGGGAATATTACGCTGGATCGGGATCCCTTCTCTCCTGAACAATTGCGGTCTCTGGAACGCATTACTATCGTTGCCAGTGGTGCCAGTCGTCACGCTGGGCTGGCCGGCAAGATCATGATCGAAACTCTGGTGGGCATTCCTGTAGATGTGGAACACGCGAGCGAATACTGTTACCGGAAGCCGATTCCTTACGTTCAGAGCCTAGCTATCGTTATTACGCAATCGGGAGAAACAGGAGATACGCTGGCAGCTCAACGGACCGCAGCGGAAGCTGGTCTTACGACTTTGTCGATCTGTAATGTTGAGGATTCGACAATTGTCCGTGAAACAGATGGTGCGTTGTTCACATATGCCGGTAAAGAAATTGCGATTCCCGCGACCAAAAGTTTCACGACTCAGCTCACGGCGATGTATCTGTTCGCACTTTATCTGGGCACGGCGCGAGGCACGCTCTCGGCGGAGCAACTTGCACTGCTAGTCGGAGAACTGCAAGAGATTCCGCGAAAACTGCAAGATTCCATCACGACCATGGATGAACAGGCAGCCCGCATCGCAAAGGGCTTCTTCCAGCACCAGAGCTTTCTGATACTTGGACGTGGTGTGCATCATCCCATTGCGTTGGAGGCCGCACTCAAGCTTAAGGAATCAGCCTACATCCACGCGGAAGGATACCCGGCGGGCGAAGTTCGCCACGGCCCAACGGCTCTGCTGGATCA
>DATLJC010000040.1:0-6561 GCA_035539055.1 Saccharimonadales bacterium (SeqCode)
CTTGCTCTTGCCGCCCGCTTTTGGCGAATGTGGGAACCAGTACTCACCCCAGCTCTTCTCCAACCGGCCCCACCTCACCAGTACTAACTCACGGCGCCTGTGCTACCGATGGGGACTTCGGCCGTGCAAGCGACTCTTGTACACTGTTGACTCGCATGGAAAGCATGATTGACTCGTCGGGTACCAACCTCGGACGCAGCAGCGTTCCCGCAGATTCAGCCGAAGCGCGAAGCTATAACCGCATCCTTCGGCGCTTGGGCATTGCCGATCTGATATTGGGCGTTGCGCTCATGGTTCTCGTCCTCGCCTCCGATTGGACCAGTGACTTCCGAAACTTTGCGATTCACATCGGTGGCGACCATCACGTCATCGCCCTCTTTGTCTACACCACCATCCTTCTGCTGCTTGCGAAGTTCTTCACTGTGGGCCTTGACTACTACAGCTTTCTGATCGAGCATCGCTATCACCTCAGCAATCAGCGTCTCCGCGGTTGGATATGGGATCAGGTCAAGAGCTTTGCGTTGGGCTTTTTAATTAGCCAGCTTCTCGTGCAACTCATCTATCTCCTCATCCGTCTGCAGCCGCAGTGGTGGTGGGTCACCGGATGGGCGCTGTTCATGCTGTTCACCGTTTTCATGGCACACATCGCGCCCGTGCTGCTGTTCCCACTCTTCTTTCGCTTCCACGCCCTGGCCGACGATGAACTAACCTCGCGGCTCACGCGATTGAGTGAAAAAGCCGGAGCTCGCGTACGCGGCGTTTACGAGTGGATGCTCTCGGAGAAGACGAAGAAAGCCAACGCCGCTCTCATGGGACTCGGGCGCACGCGCCGCATCGTAATCTCAGACACCTTGCTCTCCACCTGTGATCACGATGAGATCGAAGCCGTGCTCGCCCACGAACTCGGCCACCACGTCTATCGACACCTGCTCAAGGGAATCGTCGTCCAGGGCGTCATCACTTTTTTCGGATTCTGGTGCCTGAAGCTTGCGATTCGCTGGGCCTCGCTCGACTGGAATCGCCATTACGCCCAGATCGATTTCGCCAATCTTCCCTTGATGATCCTGGTAGTGACCGCGCTTTCCGTCCTTCTATTGCCGGTAATGAATGCCTACTCGCGCTTCAATGAAAGACAAGCCGACCTCTACGCCTGGAAGTCTCTAGGCTCGGTACGATCCTTCTGCTCTGCCATGGAGAAGCTCGCCGCCCAGAACCTCTCCGAGCGCGAACCCTCGCGCTTCGTAGAAATCCTCTTCCACTCCCACCCCGCCACCGGACGCCGCATGAAAGCCGCCCTCGCCTGGGCCGCCTCTCAAAAATAAATTTCCCGGGTGGCTGTAGATGCTCAAGACACAGGTGGCCCACTCAACGCCCTTTTCTGTTCAGTCTCATGACATCCTTTCGAAAGTGTCTCGGGACATCCTTTACACTTCCGCGCGGGTGGCCCACTCAACGCTCCTTTCGTTGAGTGGGGTAGTTGCCGTTGCTGTTGCTCCTGCTCCTGCCGTTGCTGTTGCTCCTGCTCCTGCTCCTGTTCCTGCCGTTGCTGTTGCTCCTGCTTTTGTTTTTGAAGGGTCATCCTGAACGAAGTGACGGACCCATGCACGGCTCAAATATTCCGTGTACTCCCAAGCTTCTCAACCCGCAATCGATTTTGATCGCCTCAGTCCAGCCTCGCAAACTTCCGTCGCACGATACAATCTCAACGTGAGCACCACATCTCCGACTCAAGCACCAAGCGCCCCAACACAGTTCACACCCACGCAGCGCCTTGCCTTGTGGTGCATCTCCTCACTCGGCTACCTGCTCATCTCGCTTATCGGCTTTACTCTGCGTTTCGAGTTCTCCTCCGAGCCCGGCTGCGAAGTGGAAGGCAGCGAACCGCCACCTTTCGTCATCGCACCCTTCTGGCATCGCTGTGTCATCCCAGCCACCTGGTGCTTCCGCGGACGCGGCATGGCCGTGATGACCAGCCGTAGCTTTGACGGAGAATACATCGCTCGCATCATCGAACGCTTCGGCTTCGTGGCCGTTCGCGGCTCCAGTTCGCGCGGCGGATCAGGCGCGCTGCTCGGAATGAATCGCGCTCTCGCCTCCGGACGCATTGCAGCCTTCACCATCGACGGTCCACGAGGACCGCGATTCATGGCCAAGCCCGGCCCCGTGATGCTTGCCCGCATGAGTGGCGCTCCCATCCTGTGTTTCTATCTCGCCGTCGATCGTCCATGGATATTGCATTCGTGGGACGCCATGATGATCCCCCGTCCCTTCTCTCGCGTACATGTCCGATGGACAAAGTTGATCCACGTTCCGCCCGACGCAACTAACGAACAGATGAACGACTGCCACCATCAAATGCAGGACGCACTCGAACGCGCCCGTCACGACGCCGTCGCCGAGCTCGGAGCCGGTGCCAGCTAGACCGGCCTCAATCCGATGACTTCGGGAAGTTCTTTTTGCACCTAAACTGATGCATTGTTCGCGGGAATGCAACATAAACACCCCGATCTTGTAACTGATCCGTCAATCTTTCACCCGCCTGCATAAGGATTACCCAATCAGTTACATACGTGGTTTTCAACCATTAACCAACGAGTGAATCCTTCCAGCATGGTCCAATTTGCGATGTGACCGTGCTTCGTTCAGCCGTTTTGGCGTGTGTGCCAAAATAGTCAAGGAATTTCAGGTGTGCATTGGTTGACCGGCAGATGAACGTGTTGCTATAGTTTAGAGGTTCTGCGAGTCTGTCTGGCTTGTCTGTGTACTTTGAGTCGAGCTTTTACTGTACGATCAGCCCAATTGGCGCTTCACGGCGCCTGTAGTATGGGCTTCCTCGCTGAAACGAATCTGCGCTACCCGTAGTGCTTTGCTACAGGCTATGCAGATTCAGGTTGCGAAACGGAGTGCTCCCGGCAGAGATCGAAGCTGCAAGGCTTCGGGAGATGAGCCGGGAATCAAGCGTCACCGTCGCCGCCTCTATCCAGGAAACGTAAAGTTCCCCGCGTGCTGTGATTGCGGAGAGTATGGTTAAGCGCCGCGCGAGCGGGTTTTTGCTTGACCAGCCCTAAGAAGAAAAAGGGTTCTGAGCGGTGATGCCCGCGCATTTGCCCGGGTTGAGCCGCCAGTGGCGCCAGAGTGCGTCTGAATCAAAGGAGCTGCAAGAGTGCCTACGTTTAATCAGTTGGTGCGTAAGGGCCGCAAGGCGCCTCGCTATAAGACGGCTAGCCCTGCTCTGCAGGCTTGCCCGCAGAAGCGCGGAGTCTGCACCCGCGTCTACACCCAGACGCCAAAGAAACCGAACTCGGCTCTTCGTAAGGTCGCCCGTGTGCGCCTGACGAACGGGATCGAGGTAACGACCTACATTCCCGGCGTCGGCCACAACCTGCAGGAGCACTCGATTGTGCTCATTCGCGGCGGCCGCGTGAAGGATCTTCCGGGTGTCCGCTACCACGTGATTCGTGGAACGCTGGACTCGGTGGGCGTTGCGAATCGCAGACAGAGCCGCTCCAAGTACGGAGCCAAGCGGCCGAAGTCCTAACGATCTATTAACCGCCCGGCGTCTCGATTGGGGGATGGCTGGGAGTACCGCCGAACTGGCAGGGAAGAGGAGTTCTTGAATGCCTAGAAAAGGCCATGTTTCAAAGCGCGAGCCAATGCCGGATCCGATCTACGGCTCGACGCTGGCCAATAAGTTTGTCAACAACCTGATGTGGGACGGCAAGAAGAGCACGGCGCAGGGCATCTTTTACAAGGCCATGACGCAGCTCGAAGCCAAGGGCGGCGATGAGGCCCTGAAGCTGTTCAAGAAGGCGGTTGAAAACTGCAAGCCGCTGCTGGAAGTAAAGACCCGCCGCGTGGGCGGAGCTAACTACCAGGTTCCAGTGGAAGTGAATCCCGAGCGCCGCACCTCGCTGGCGATTCGTTGGTTGATCTCGTATTCGCGCAGCCGTCCCGAGAAGGGCATGATCGACAAGCTCGCCAATGAGCTGCTCGATGCCGCCAACGGTAAGGGCGCAGCGATGAAGAAGAAGGAAGACGTACACCGCATGGCCGAGGCCAACAAGGCCTTTGCACATTATCGCTGGTAAGACATTCCCGCGGGTATTCAGCGTGATGAGGAGTTTTGCGGCGGAAGCAGCGTAAAAGCTGCCATGACAGAAACCAGCACGGGCAGTTCCCAGCCGGTGCGATGACGTAAAGGGAATAGGTAGAAGCTTTGGCTCGACAAGTTCCATTAGAACGTTGCAGGAACATCGGCATCATGGCGCACATCGATGCCGGGAAGACGACAACGACCGAGCGCATTCTGTTCTACACCGGCCGCCTGCACCGCATCGGCGAAGTGCATGAAGGTACGGCGACGATGGACTGGATGGCGCAGGAGCAGGAGCGTGGTATTACGATCACGTCTGCTGCGACCACGTGCGCGTGGAAAGACATCACCATTAACATCATCGACACGCCGGGACACGTCGATTTCACCGCCGAAGTGGAGCGTTCGCTGCGCGTGCTCGATGGCGCGGTCGCTGTGTTTGACGCTGTGCATGGCGTGGAGCCGCAATCGGAAACGGTATGGCGTCAGGCTGACAAGTACGCTGTGCCCCGCATCTGCTTCATCAATAAGATGGACAAGATGGGCGCTGATTTCGATCACGCCGTCGATACCATCCGCAAGCGCCTGGCTGCAAAGCCGGTGCCGATTCAGATGCCGATCGGGCAAGCCGAAAAATTTAAGGGCTGTATCGATCTGTTTGCAATGAAGGCTATTTATTGGCACGACGAAACCATGGGCGCCGATTACGAGGTGGAAGAGATTCCGGCCGAGTTGATGAAGAAGGCCCAGGCGATGCGCCAGCTCATGGTTGAAACCATTGTCGAAAACGACGATGGCGAAGAACTGATGGCGAAGTGGATCGAAGGCGACGAGATTTCCGTAGACGCATTGAAAGCATCGTTGCGTAAGTCGGTTATCGCAATCAAAATCTTCCCAGTTGTGCTGGGTACGGCCTTCAAGAACAAGGGCGTACAGCCGCTGCTGGACGCGGTTGTCGATTACCTTCCTTCTCCGCTGGATGTTCCACCGGTCACCGGTAAGAACCCCGACAATGGCAAGGAAGAAGTGCGGCATGCGAAGGACGACGAGCCGTTCTCGGCGTTGGCGTTCAAGATCATGACCGACCCGTTCGTCGGACAGTTGACTTTTATTCGCGTTTACTCCGGTGTTCTGAAGACTGGCGACATGGCATACAATGCCAACCGCCTGAAGCACGAACGCATTGGCCGCCTGCTCCGCATGCACGCCAATAAGCGCGAGGAGATTACTGAGGTTCGCGCCGGAGACATCTGTGCCTGCGTCGGAATGAAGAACGTAACGACCGGCGACACGATCTGCAACGAAGACAAGCCGATCCTGCTGGAAACGATTGAGTTTCCGGAGCCGGTGATTCACGTTGCGGTTGAGCCGAAGACCAAGACGGACCAGGAAAAGATGGGCGTGGCGTTGCACAAGCTGGCCCAGGAAGATCCTACGTTCCGCGTACACACCGATCAGGATAGCGCTCAGACGATCATTAGCGGTATGGGTGAACTCCATCTGGAGATCATCGTTGACCGCATGATGCGCGAGTTCAACGTGCAAGCCAACGTTGGTAAGCCGCAGGTTGCTTACCGCGAAACGCTGCGCAAGAATTCGGAAGCGGAAGGCAAGTATATCCGTCAGACCGGTGGTAGTGGTCAGTACGGTCACGTCAAGATTCGCCTCTCACCGAACGAGCCCGGCAAGGGCTTTGAATTCGAGGATGGGACGAAGGGCGGCTCGGTCCCGAAAGAATATATTAAGCCGATCGAGATGGGCATTAAAGAAGCCATGGAAGGCGGCGTGTTGGCCGGCTACCCGATGGTGGACGTGAAGGCCGTTCTGTATGACGGCAGCTATCACGAGGTCGATTCGAACGAATTAGCCTTTAAGATTGCGGCGTCGATGGCCTTCAAGGAAGCGGCGCGCAAGGCTAGTCCGGTTCTGCTGGAGCCGGTCATGTCGGTCGAAGTAGTGGTTCCGGAAGAGTATGTGGGCGTCATCATCGGCGACCTGAATAGCCGCCGCGGACGCATCGAGGCCATCGAGCATCGCGCCGGTTCGCAGGTCATCAAGTCGATGGTTCCGCTGGCTGAGATGTTCGGATACGCGACCAATATGCGCTCCAATACGCAGGGCCGTGCGACCTTTTCCATGCACTTTTCGCGCTACGAAGAGGCTCCCCGTTCGGTGGCCGAAGAGATCGTGGCCAAGGTGCAGGGCAAGACGGCCAGATAGAGTTAACCGCGCCGCGCGGTTGAATTGTGCGGCGCATAGCGCCCGAAATCATGGGCCCAAGCAGGCCGGGCAGAGCGGCCAGCATCGATAACAAAAGACGGAGCTCGAAAGCAATGGCGAAAGAGAAATTTGACCGCAGCAAGCCGCACGTGAACGTTGGCACGATTGGTCACATCGATCATGGCAAGACGACGTTGACGGCAGCAATCACGAAGGTGCTGGCAAAGCACAATCCGAACATCAAGTTC
>DATLJC010000041.1:0-7312 GCA_035539055.1 Saccharimonadales bacterium (SeqCode)
TTCTGCGAGCCGCCCTTCCAACTGGCGCGGGCGATGGTGCGCTGCTCGTCCATGGCGGAGTTGAAGCCGGACTGGTCGAAGGTGATGCCCTGATCGTGGGCGGCATCCACCATGAAATCAAGCGGTAGGCCGAAGGTGTCGTAGAGTTTGAAGGCCTCTTTGCCGGGTAGCGTGTTGTTCTCGGCGTGGTCGAGAAGGTCTTGCAACTTCGAGAGGCCAATGGCGACGGTGCTGGCAAAGCGGGTTTCTTCGGCTTCGATGACCTTGGCGACGCGCGGGGCGGACTCGATGAGTTCGGGATAGGCTCCGGACATTTCCTTTACGACGGCCTCGACCATTTTGTAGAGGAAGGGCTGAGTCTGGCCTAGCAGGCGTCCGTGACGGATGGCGCGACGGATGATTTTGCGGAGAACGTAGCCGCGGCCTTCGTTGGCGGGAAGAATGCCGTCGCTGATGAGGAACGTGGCGGCGCGGCTGTGGTCGGCAATGACGCGCAGGGAGGCAGCGCTGGTGGACTGGACTTCCCCGCCCTGCTTTTTGTCTGATGCGGTTAGTTCGGCGGCGCGATTAATGAGGGGGATGAAGAGGTCGGTATCGTAGTTGCTGACGACGCCCTGCATTACGGCGGTAACGCGTTCGAGGCCGGCTCCGGTGTCGATGGAGGGTTTGGGAAGCGGATTGAGGACGCCTTCGGAGCTGCGGTCGAACTGCATGAAGACGAGATTCCAGATTTCGACGTAGCGGCCACATTCGCAGGGGAATTTGCATTCTCCGGCGGCGCACTCGGGCAGCTTTTTGTCACTGGAGGCGATGCCCATGTCGTAGTGAATTTCAGAGCAGGGGCCGCAGGGGCCGGTGTCGCCCATCTGCCAGAAGTTTTCCTTCATGCCGAGTTCGAAGATGCGCTCGGGCTTGACGCCGACCTTAAGCCAGTAATCGTAGGCTTCGCTGTCGCGGGGGACACCGTTTTCGCCCTGGAAGATGGTGACATAGAGCTTGTCGGGCGACATGGCGAACCACTTAGGCGAGGTGATGAGCTCCCAGGCGTAGGCGATGGCGTCCTGCTTGAAATAGTCGCCAAAGCTGAAGTTGCCGAGCATCTCGAAGAACGTGTGATGGCGATTGGTGAAGCCTACGTTTTCGAGATCGTTGTGCTTGCCCCCGGCGCGGACACACTTCTGTGAAGTGGTGGCGCGGGTGTAATCGCGCTTCTCGGCGCCGAGGAAGACATCCTTGAACTGGTTCATTCCCGCGTTGGTGAACAGCAGGGTGGGATCGTTGGCGGGGACAAGCGAGGAGCTATGCACCTGTCGGTGCCCCTTCTGGACGAAGAAGTCCAGGAACATGCGTCGAACATCGTTTCCGGTAGGCATCTGAGTCACTTTCGATGAATCCCCCGGCGGCCAAAAAGCCGCGACGGATGCGCGGCAGACGCTCGTAGGGAGACGAAAAGACGATTCTAACATCCCAAAATCCCACAAGGGAGCGGCCTCCAGAATTGGGACTGTTGTGCCATTAGTAACCATGCGCAGCAAAAGACCGTTTCTGAACGGCGAAATAGCTGCGACAATTCAAATTCATACCGCCATAATGTGACAAGGTACAGCGAGGTAAATATGGATTTTGCGGGCAAAGTCAACGGTCAGGCCGTGCTCCCGAAGAGGCGGGAGACCCGACTTCCTGCGGCGTTAAACATTCGAATACTAGGGATTGACGCGAATGGTAAGCCGTTTCACCAGGCAGGCGTGACGTTGGATATCAGTCTCGGCGGTGCGCGGATTACGGGGATTACGGCAGAGCTGAATCCGGGCGATATTGTTGGACTGCAAAGCGGCGGAGACAAGTGCCGTTTTAGAGTGTCATGGACGACAGCCAACCCGGACGGCACCCACCAGGCGGGACTCTGTTGCGTGGAAAAAGGCAAAAGCCTGTGGCATGACTATTTGCAGAAGGAGACGGACGGCGACCGCCGCTGCAACGAACGCTATCCCTGCACCGGTTCGGTATCGTTGCGCGCGGCGGCGTTTGCAACACCGATCTGGGGAACTCTTCGCGATGTGGGCGCGGGCGGTTGCTATGTGCAATCTGTCAACGTCGCCCCGGTGGGAGAGATCATCAGCGGACAATTCGTGATCAATGGAGTACAGATCAATGCCGTGGCGGAGGTTCGCTCGTCGCGCGTGACGGTGGGAATGGGCTTACTGTGGTGCGACCTGGGGTGGGATGGACAAGCGAAACTGAATAACGTTCTACGGACCCTTGCCATTAGCCACCTGGATGCGAATTCCAGCAAGCAGAAGGCGATGGGACAGATGAACAAGATTCATCAGCTTGCGACGGCACTGCGGGAACGGCTGGAAAGCAATCACAGTTTTGTGGATGAGCAGTTGATCGAGATGCTGGGAAATGCAGAGGAGAACCTGACAGCAGCGCTGAAAAGCGTGCAGGGATAAGTGAGCTGCGGTTAGGCTGAAAGATATGCGCAATCTATTTTTGGCCTTACTGTTCCTGAGTCTTAGTGTCTTTTGTCCCAGCAGGGGCGTTGCCCAGAGCGGCACGTCGGCGGTGCCTCCTACGGAAATTTCTGCTGATATGGGGACGTGTTCGGCGTTGATCACGGTGACGGGAACAGACTCAAAACCGGTGTATAACGCGAAGGTCAGCACGCGCATTCACTATGGCATGATGGGCGTGAAGAAGCTGGATCTGGAAACCTTTACGAGCGCTAATGGGCAAGTGAGGATCGTAAAGCTACCGGAGGTTCCGAAGAAGCCGGTTTATATCTACATCACCAAAGACGATAAGTGGGCGACGGTGGAATTTCAGCCAGATATACGCTGTCGCGCAAACTTCGATGTGGTTTTGAAGTAGAGTTCGGAAGATTTGTCCAGGAGCTAAGACAAAAACAAGAGCCGTTAAGAGGAAGAATCCTGTTTCCCCCGTTATCGGCCTGAAAGTACGGGCGCGGAGTGAAATCAAAGTCAAAAACCCCACGTCAGCCCGCGCCAAGCGGTTTATTTTTTCCTGGGCTTGGGGCTGGGGAGTTCGGCGCAACGCCACATGTACCAGCTGGCGACGGAGCACCAGGGATGCCATTTGCGGGCGCGGCGGCGCATGGCGTCTTTCTTTGGAAGTTCGCGCATTCTGTAGAGCCGCTGCATTCCTTTACGCACGCCGTAGTCATCGACAGGGAGAACGTTGGGGCGTCCGAGCCGGAAGATAAGCATCATCTCGACGGTCCAGCGGCCGATGCCACGGACTTGGGAAATGCGCTCGATGATCTCTTCGTCTTCCATGCGGGCGAGGGCACGCTTGGTGGGAACGGTGCCGTCGAGGCACTTGGCGGCGAGATCGCGGAGGGCGGCGAGTTTATTTTGCGACAGGCCGGCGGAGCGGAGCGCGGTTTCCTCCATGGCGAGCAGGTTTTTGGGAGTCATGCGGCCCTTGGGAAAGAGGGCTTCTACGCGCCCCAGGATGGCCGAGGCGGCGGCTCCGGCTAGCTGCTGGTAAACGATGGAGTTGGCCAGCGAATAGAAAATGCTGAAATGGTGCGGAATCTCGATGGTGCAGGGACCGACCTGGGCGATGAGCGCGGCGAGCTTGGGATCGTTTGCGCAGAGATGTTCTATGGCCTGAGTCCACTCAGGCTGCGGCGGATTTGAATTCACGATTCGTCCTCGGGGAGGGGAGATGATTCGGCCATTTCGCGTTCCTGTTCAAGGGCGGAGAGAGTGTTGTCCTCGACCTTCCAGTTGCGCAGTAACTTGACGATGACCGGAGAGGAAAATCCGGCGCGTGCCATCATGCGAAAGATGCGCGCGGCTGACTTCTGATCGGCAGGTGGCTTGAGACGCTTGCGTTCGACGAACTGCTGTGCCAATGTCTGCTCGTCGATCTCACCGTAGGTTTCGCCGACGGTTTTTTCGATGACGTCGGGGTGAACGCCTTTGGCGCGCAGATCCTGGACGACGCGCATTTTGCCGAACTTGTCGGAGTCGCGGCGGTTGGTGGAATAGGAGGCCGCGTAGTTGGTGTCATTGAGATAGCGCTGCTGTTTGAGGCGCGTGGTGACGGCTTCGACCATTGCTTCGCAGTCGGGCTGGTTGCCGGCGCGGGTGCGCATGAGGCGCTTCAGCTCGGCGACGGTACGCATGCGGCGTCCGAGAGCACCGACGGCATACTCGTACAGAGTGTGTTCTGTGTATTCCTTCTTTGCGCCGCTTTTCTTCCATACCATCGTACAAACAGTCTCTGACCGATGAAGGATTTAATCAAGCGGCTCGGCGGGGGCGGCGAGAGAGATTCATATGGGAGCGAGGAAAAGAGGAATCGATGGCTGGCTGAAAAGCCTGAAGCCACACGGAAGACTTGGGCATGGCAGGGGTCCTTCGCTTGCGCTCAGGATGCCCCTTCAAAAGCAAGGGCAAAAGTCACGACCTCTCAGGATGCCCCCTTCAACAAGAGCAACAACAAGGGCACGAGCCAAAGTTACATGACAGACATTACTACGGAACCGCTTTAGAAACGGCCCAACTGTTGCGAGAGTTGATCGCGAGTGGATTCGGCAGTGCCGGAAATGCCCTGAACCCGCAGCTTGAAATCGTCGGGGTTGCTGGCACTTTCAATCGCGGTCTCGTAGGAGATGAGGCCTTTCTGTAGAAGTTCGTAGAGCGACTGGTCAAAGGTCTGCATGCCGTACTGCGAAGTTCCCTGCTGCAGCGCTTCCTTAATGTTGCGGGTCTTCTCAGGAACAGTGATGCACTCTCGAATGTAAGCAGTGGAGATGAGGACCTCGCAGGCAGGTACACGGCCCGGACCATCACAGCGTTTGACGAGACGCTGGCTGATGATGGCGCGCAGAGTAGCGGCCAACTGCAGGCGGATCTGCTTCTGCTCAGGAGGAGGAAAGACACTGATGATGCGATTGATGGTCTCGACGGCGTCGAGGGTGTGCAACGTGCTGAAGACCATGTGTCCGGTTTCGGCGGCGTGGAGAGCGGTGGAGATGGTTTCCAGGTCGCGCATTTCTCCGACGAGAATTACGTCGGGATCCTGACGAAGGCTGGCCCTGAGGGCGCTGCCGAAAGACGGGGTATCGACCTCTACTTCGCGCTGGTTTACAAAACCCTTTTTATCGCGATGGAGGAACTCGATGGGGTCCTCGATGGTGATGATGTGCTCGGGACGGGATGAATTGATGCGGTCCACCATGGCGGCGAGCGTCGTCGATTTGCCAGAACCGGTTACGCCGGTTACAAGCACGAGACCGCGGGCTTCTTCGCAGATGCGCTCAGTGACGGCGGGCAGGAAAAGCTCTTCAAGGGCGCGAATCTTGGTGGGGATAACGCGAAGCACGATGCCGACGTTTCCGCGCTGCTGAAAGACGTTTACACGGAAACGGCCGAGACCGGCGGCTCCGTAGGCAAGATCGATTTCCGCGCACTCCTTGAACTTCTGTTTCTGGCGGTTGGACATCATGCTGAAGGCCATGTTCAGCATGTCCTCGCCGGTGATGCGGGGCTGATCGGTCAGGGGCACCAATTCTCCATCGACACGCACGTGAGGGTAGTTGCCAACCTTGAGGTGAAGGTCACTGGCTTTTCGCTCCACGGCGATGCGCAACAGATCATCGATGTTCATTGACTTATCTCTTCCAAAACGAAAGTACCAACGAAACTTACCACGTTGGTGGAGCAGGCGCAACGAACTATAGTCTCTGGACCGGTGGAGCAGGCACCTCTGCTGAAACTACGGGCTGAGTGCGGTGAGAACCCTGGGGCTGAGGCAGTCGATGGTGGTAAAGCATCTAAATACCCAATGGCAATCGATACGGAAAATGTGGCGAAGGGTAAACGAGTGGTAGCGGACGGCGAACTACGCCTGCCGCCAGGTCCAGGAGTGAACCTGTTGCGCTCTGTACTGAAACAGAAGCGGTGGGTGGACCCGGTTGAACACTTCAAGAACCTGGCAGCGAAGTTCGGAGATATTGCGCATTACAAACTCGGGCGAAGGCACATCCTGTTTCTGAATCATCCGGACTACATTCGCGAAGTATTCATTGTTCAGCACGCAAATTTTGTGAAAGAGCGAACGCAACAAAGAGCCAAGCTACTGCTGGGCAACGGCATGATTACGGCAGATGGCGCAATGCACAAACAACAGCGTCAGGCTTCCGCTCCGGCGTTCCATCGGCAGAAGATTGTGGAGCACGCGGATGAAATCGTGCGGCGTGCGGCGGAGTTGCGCGATTCGTGGGGGGCGGGCGAAGCTCACGATGTGCATCGCGAGATGATGACCTTGGGGCTGGGGATCATTGGAGCAACAGTCTTCCGCACCGATCTGGGCGAGGAAGTACACGGGCTGAATCGTGCGATGGCCGACATCATGGACGTTTACAACGCAGTGGTGATGCTGCCGGGAATTCGACTGCTGTTGCACATACCGTTTACTCCACTGCGAAAGTTTGTGCATGCACGAGCGAAGCTGCACGCGGCTATTGACCGGCTGATTGTGGAACATCGGCGACGGGGCAAAGACGCAGGCGGGGCAGATTTGCTGACCATGCTGCTGGACGCACAGAAGACGAACGGCTGGAGCGACGAGCATGTGCGGGACCAGGTGATGACCGTAATTCTTGCCGGATATGAAACGACGGCAATTGCGCTGACGTGGACTTGGTATCTGCTCTCCGAAAATCCAGAGGCCGAAGCAAAGATGCACGAGGAGATGGATCGCGTGTTGGATGGACGGCTGCCCACCTATGAAGACTTGCCGCTGTTGCAATACACGGAGATGGTGCTGGCGGAAGCGATGCGGCTGTATCCTCCGGCATGGGCGATGGGAAGGCTCTCGCTGAATGAATTTCAATTGGGCGAGTATCGGCTGCCGGCGGGGACAACGGTGCTGGCAAGCCAGTTCATCATGCATCGCGATGCAAGGTTCTTTCCTGATCCACTGCGATTCGATCCGGAACGGCACACGGCGGCGGCAAAAGCGGCGCGCGCGAAGGGCACGTATTTTCCGTTTGGCATGGGGCCGCGACAGTGCATTGGAGAGGCATTTGCCTGGATGGAGGGCGTGTTGGTTTTAACCACATTGGCGCAAAGGTGGAAGTTGAGGTATGACGAACGGCATGAGGTGGTGGCGGAGCCGCTGTTTACGCTGAGGCCTAAGGGTGGAATGCCGATGAGGGTGGAAGAGCGGTAGAGCAAGAGCTCTGGATGCGGGCCGATTCGGGTTCCCCACATTTGCCAAAAAGAAGGCAAATATGGGCCACCTGGGGGCTGATGGGTTCGAGAGCAAAAGCAAAGAC
>DATLJC010000042.1:0-16857 GCA_035539055.1 Saccharimonadales bacterium (SeqCode)
TTTTATTGTGAGCACGCAGGGAGTTTGCCCAGAGCTGGCTTCGAAACAGTGCGAGTGCCTGTTGGGTTGAGACTCGTCCGTTGGGGGACGGTTGGGAAGCACGTTGCCAACGCGGAGGGGGCAGGGGGCGATGTGCGAATCGGCAGCGGTGCAGGGCGAGCAGGAGCAAGGCGTAGGTGAAGACCGAGAAGGCAGTCGTAGTGCGGACGGCGGCGTCGGTGCGAACCTGCGGCTGTCCCACACCAAGCAAAGTTTTTTCATCGCGAAAGTTGACTTCGATTTCCCATCGCCAGAGATAGGCCTGCAGGATCTGCTGCGGCGATAAGGTGAGGTCGGTGCAGATCAGATAGGCTGGTTTGCGGTAGTTGAGGCGGCTGGTCTGACGAAGGCGATAGGCGACCGGGCGCACGATCAGCAGTGCGATCGGCATTTTGCCGCTGCCGTTTTTCCAGCGCAAAGGGGCAAGGTATTTGATGTCGAAGCGGTACACCTGGCCGGCGGCAAAGGCTTCGACCGTCTGCCAGGGGATTGCATCTTGCTGGCGATATTGCTCGGGAGTGGGCAAGGGCTGGCCGTAATAGCGGCAGCGGCCACGCCCCGGATGCTGTTCCTGGGGACGGGGCAAGGCATAAAGACGAGCATCTTTGCGAATGCGGCCGATCAGGGTGGTGCGTGGTGGAAGCCGTTTCAGCACGGTGCGATTGGTGAACGTCGCATCGGTGCACATCCATAGCGCGCGTTCGCGCCCCTGGCTGAGTTGGTCGAGGGATTGGCGGAGGGCATCGATCCGACGTGCGCCCAGGGCGCTGACCGCCGAGGCCGCAGATGCGGCGCGCCAGTTTGTCCACTGTTCGGGGGCGGCGCGGCGCGAGGGTTTGCGGGGCGATGGCGCATGCACCAGATCGACCGGAACCGCCCGTGCCCCGCAGCTCTGAGCTCCGGCGAGGGCGGGCATGGCCAGCGAGAGCTGCAGAAAACGGCTGGCCCAGATGAAGTTGGTGGTGAAGTGCGGACCGAGTGGATCGCGACGCCAGGAGGTACCGAGAATGTGGCGTCCGCGTTTGCGAACCAGCGTGTCATCCATCAGCGCCACCACTGGCGCGCCAGGAGCCAGCGACTCCACGACCGACCGCAACGGGACTTGCCAGAGTTGATCGAGATCCAGTCGCTCGCGCTCAAACAGCCGATAGCTGCTGGACCAATCGGCGAACTGTTGTCCGGCGGCACACAACAGACCCGACAGCGTGTGCCGCCCCAGACATGCCAGGTTGGAAGCGCCCAGCAGGCGCGCCCGTTCGAAGGTTCGCTGCTGAGAAAACGCTGAACGAGCCTGGTCGAATAGCTCGTGCCATTGCTTCACGAGGTCGGCGTCCGAAGTTTTTTTTGCTCGCCGTGGCGGGTGGATTACGGCGTCGCAGCACCAGCTGGGCTTTATCTTCAATGATCCATTCGACGACCTCGCCGCGCTGGAACTGCATGGCCTGAGCGATAGCGGATGGAAAGTTGATGTACCACTGTTCGCTGTCTTTGCGCTGAATTAGCTGCACCTTGGTGGGGAACCCCATGATGTCGCCCTCCCTTGCAATCTAGTCATATAACTAGATACACAAAAAAGGCAAGCACCTTCTCGATTTCTGACGTACCCAAATCAAAATCAAACGCCCCTGAAGCTAATCAAAGGGCCAAAGACGAGGGGGCCGCGCGAAGCGCGGCCCTTGTGCTTTAGATTTTAGCGGCTACAACCTTCCAGATGATGGGAGTGGAGAGTTGAACGCCAGCGATGCGGAGATTGAATTGAGCTTCCGCGATGGCAGACGCGGGCGAGGTAGCAGACACGTGGGTCGTGATTTTGACTTGGCCCGTAGGCCGTGCGGTGACGATGTAGCGTTTCATCGGATGATGCTCCTTGGGGGCTTGCTGCCCTGATAGTGGAGCGGGGTGCGCTTGGGGCCCCGGCGTGTCAAGGGCGCGGGCGCTTTTCCCGCGCCGCGAAGCGGGCGCAGCCCCTTGACACGTTGGGGTGAGCGCGACAATGGACGGACAGGGCAGGAAGCGGTTTTGGTTTTGGGGTTGGGGTTGGTTTTGGGGTTGGGGTTGCTGTTGTATGGGTGTGCTGGCGTGGACCGAAAACCCGGCCAGCGAAGACCGCACAGGGAGTGGGTTGCAGCGAATCCGTGAAGCCGATATGGGTGCCTGAAACCCGGCGAGCGTAGCGAGCGACGGGCACGCGCCGGGGCCGGAGCGACGAAGGAGCGTAGGGTGGCGGCGCGTGGGCACCCACCAGCACACCGGGGCGCGGGAGAACCCCCCGTGCGGCACGCGGGCTGCCACAGCACCACCGTGGCGGCCCACGTGCCAGCACCCGAAAGGGGGGAGCGTGAGGCTTCGCCGCGCGGGTGAGAAGCCGCGAGCGTAGCGAGCCTCCGCAGCGGGGTGCGTCCTGTCGAGCGAAGCGAGCGGTTTTGACTTGGGTATCCACGAAGCGAAAGCAATGGACAGTAGATCGAACCAACCTTGAGGCGTGCCCGGTTTTCTGGGCACGCCTTGGGGATTGGCGTCCTACTCGTAACGGACGGCCTTGGCGGGAGTATCGTCGATCCGGATGTGTGGCCAACCTTCGGCAATGACGCCACGGGCGAGCGCGACAGCGTCCTGATAGGCGTGTGACCACACCCCGACGACTAGGAATACTTCGCACTGTTCGGACAGCCACAAGTACACGTGCCAATGCACGGCAGGGAGTTCCTTCGCGGGTGGAATTTTGGGCGGCAGGCTCATTCCGGCTGCCCCTTATCGGTGGAGAATAGCTGACCGTCAGGAGCGTTATCCGTGACCGCTACAGGCACCTCTACGGGCGCGGTAGCCTCAACTGCAGCGATGGTTGCGGTCAGCGAATCGACCGCGCGTTGATAGGTGGCACGAGCGGCAAGGAGATGAAGAACAAGAGTGGCGGGATTCATCGGGAAACCTTTCTGACAACGGGATGGAGTTCGGAAAGCAGAGCATGGACCGTGGCAACGCAATCGGCACGTTCCTGTTCGAGTTCGGCAATGAACGATTGCGTGTTGGCAGGCAGCTTGAGCATGTTGTGAACGATGCGCAGCACCGCGAGTTCATCGCGCAGAGCAATGCGAAGTTGTGATTTAGTCATGGACACCTTCCGCGATGGCAGCGGCCATCGGTCCGGAGATATCGGCGAGCAATGGCCGCTGCAAATAGTGAAGTGTGGAGTTAAGCGCATCGTGACCAAGCAACGTCTGAATAACCCGCAGATCGCCACAAACGCGGTATGTCGCCTCAGCCATCGTTCGGCGAAGATCGTGGGGATGGATGTCGCGCGGCAGGCCGTGAGCGGCGCACTGCGCCTTGAAATGCTTGTAGCAGGCAGCGTATCCCATCGAGCGTCCAGCGAGCAGAGATACAAGCGGTCCATCGCCGGGAGGACATTGCAGTATCAGGGCGCGTAAGCGCCCTGATACTGGAACACGAGTGACAGCGCCGCGCTTGCCTGTGACGACGATTTCACCAAGGCGCGAGTCATAGCAGCGGCGCGTGAGCGCCGCAGCCGTCCCGGCGCGAAGCGCCGTATCGTGACACAGCAGGATAAAGAGACGTAGCCATGGTGGTGACGTGAGCAGGATCGAGTTTAGCGCCGTCGGTGGTAACGTGACCGGTCGAGGCGCGGGCTTGGCGGGCATGGGAACAAGCGAGCACAATCCGGCCTTGGCACCGGATAGAACCAAGTCCCGCAAGAGGTGCTTGATTCCTTGGAACGCCGTCCATCGCGTTGACGGTTGCCATGCGGTTCGATTCACGAGTGCGATAGCCTCCGTGACATCGGACGCGATGACTTGCGCGGGAGTTTTGTGGCCGCAGACTTGGACGAGGACACGCGCCGCAACTTGATTGTAGTAACCATTGCGTTGCGCGTTTTTTTGGATGTGGCCCGCGAGGACGTCGGCAACGGTGACGACTTCGGGCACGCTTTTAACGTTTTGATATCCCGCCTAAGAGCAATTGTGCGCTGGCGATTTTCGTAAGTGATGGCCTCAGCAGCCGTGGGGAAACTCTTGCGATGACGTGTACCGTCAGGCGTTCGATAGTCGGCATAAAACTTGGAACCGCGAATGTACATGAGTGTGTCCTTTCAAGTGGTGTCACACCCTACCAAAACCTCCCAAAAAACGAGAATCAAATTCATACTCGAAACTTGGAACGAGGCGCTCTCGTAAAGATTTAGCGATCACTACGGCGGGCTTCGGCTCGCCGTTTTCTTTTCCACTAAGCGAAAGGGGCGGCAGACACGAATGCCTACCGCCACGCGTTCACTTCGCCTTCGCCCAAACCGATGCGTTCATGCAATCCACCACGCCGTCGATTACCTTACTCAGTCCGGTGCTGAACCCGGCTTCATCCACAATCTGCTTGCCCGCCACTGCGCCGGAAATGCCCAGCGCCGCACCGACGAATGACATGACAGCCTGCTTCTTCTCGCCGCCACTCTTGCTTCCAAACAGCGCTTCCACACCATGCACCACTGCGGGAACAAACGAGATGCCGCGCAGTAAGCTCGCCAGAAAATTCATTTCAGCATTCCTTTCACTACGGCTAAAACCGCCGAGAGTTTTTCTGCATATTTCGGATCTGTCGCCCAGTGTTTCGCGATCTCGCGAATGAAATCGGCTTCGTCCGCACAACTCTCTCGTGCCGACGCATAGACTGTGCCTCGCCCAAGGATTCCATCGCGACACTCGAAGCAGTCGAGCATGGAATCGTACTTGGCAAATTCAGCCTTGATCACCACAGTTGCATCCTTCGTGCATTCTTTTGTGCTCATCTGAACGAGGTCGTGTTTGCCATGTGCCTTGATGCCAAAGTAATTCCTGGCCTCACGTGACAGCTTTGACTGTCCCCAATTACTTTCCAGCGCGGCCTGCGCCACCGTAACCATCGCGGGCATTCCGCTGCGCTTCGAACTCTGCGAAGCTGCCCTGTATGCTTGCTGCACAAACTCATGTTTTGTCATCAGTGATGTAGAGTCCTCAGCGAATCCAGCGTGATACGCACAATGGTAAGCAGTACGCCTGCCGCCACTCCGATCCCCGCGGCGCGTTGCAGCGTTGACTCGTGCTTCTGGATTCTCATTTCGAGTTCCTGAATTTTTCCCTCATTGCCGTTGCCGACAATCCAACGCATATGTGTCTTCAACTCGCCGAGATCGCGTAGTACCCGTTCTTCAAAATTTGTCATCGTCATGCGTCCAAGTGCAGAACTGAGGCATAGGGTGAGTATTTCGCCGGAGAGCTTCCATCGAACTGCCGCAGGTAAAACTCTTGTGCGACGGTCGTTCTCGGCAGCGTAAATGTCCGGCTTGTGAAGCGCCCCACCAGGTTGCGATCAACCGCCATGCCCCATCCCCAATCGCCTTCAACACGCACCTCGAAACCGCCTCCCGGCAAGGGATCTGAGCCTGCGTCGATGGTGAGCGTGGTTGTGCCCCAGCCCGTAACTCGCGCATTCGGCAGTCCAGAAGGACGCATCGAAACATCTTCCGCTCGGTCGCTCGACACGACGGAAATCAGGGTGTTACGTTTTGTGCGTCCAAAGCGCAACGCAAATGGCTCCGCGGCGTCATTGGCAAAGCGCACTTTGAACTGTGCGTGAGCATCCGTGAGGTCCTGAAAATCAATCTCCACGTCACGCACGAGTACCGGACACATCACCCCCAATGCAGTTGCCGAGATATTCCACTGTTCCCCCGGTTGCACATCATTTGCACCTCCAGGAAGCGACCCGATCCAGCCCTGATAGTCGCCGCCGTATCTCGTCATCGTCAGATCGTCGAGCAGCGCCCGGGCTGCCTGCTCGCAATCGAGCGATGTGCGCGGAACCGGCGATCCTACATGCACAACCATCGAGCGCACTCCGCTGTCTTCGCCGTTCTGCATGGCCTGTACGCTCTGTGAATCCTTCACCCTGCCGCAAGCCAACCCACGTGCGCGATAGAACACTTCCATCTGCTCATTCGCCACCGGCTGGGCAGAGGAACTGAAGTGCAACTCCGGCGTCGAGGTGAAATAGCACTCCGCGCCCGCCGCGATGTCACCGATCAGCCGCGTTCGCCAGGGCTGGCCGGGGGCGGCTGATTGCACCCACACCGCGCCTTCGTTTGTGGCGCTCGCGTGGCCCAACGTACACGTCAGGTTCAATCCCCACAACGGCATATAGTCTGCGTAGGCCGGCACGTTCTCCAGGGTTCCGTCGTAGAGCACAACCTGCGGAGTGCTCGTCGTCGATGCATCTGCCGGATCGAGTTCGCGCATCGTCAGCACCACATGCGTCGTGCCGAACCACACCTGCGAACTCCGCGCATTCGGTCCATTGCAAACACTGCTTGAGTACACTTGCCCGGCGCGAATCGGTTCGGGATGAAAAACTAACGTACGGAACTCGTAGCGCCTGTTCGCCGACAACTGCTTGACTGGCGCGTTTATCACTCCATCGATAATCGGCTGCACCTGTCCGCCGTTCAGCAGCACGCCCGCAAGGCAGTAGTTAAATGCGAAGCCTCCGCTGAAGAGACCACCAATCACACCCTGACCGCCCGTGTAGTTGATCCCCGTTTGTTCCAGGATGATCAGCCCGCCCATCTCCAACCGGTCGCGATAGCGCAGTGCTACTGGTCCCGCGCACGCTACTCCGCTCTGCGTAAGCGTGAGCGGAACAGGAAAGTCGCTCCGCCACTTGGTCGTATCCAGGGCGCTGCCATGAAAGTCATCGTCCACTTGGGTTGCAGTCTGCATCTTGAATGGCAGCCGCGACATCGCGAAAGCCTGTTGTTTTCCCGTGGCCGTAAAGCAATCACGCACATACATCGCTGGCTCTGTGCCGCCCACCACGGTCACATCGTTCGCCACGGGACCGCCCACAACAACCTTTAGCGACTCCGCCCGAAATCCGGGATCCTTATCGGTAAGCTCTCGCGTCACCGCGCCCACCGGCGCCACGGTCACAGCGCGATTCCGCATCGTGAGCGTGGCGCGTGCGTTGTTCGCAAGCTGTCCGGCGGCTACGGTCCAGAGTTCGCCTGTCTCCACCGTGCAGTTTCCCGACACTGCGACATCCTGCACTCCAGACAAATCGATGGCCGGATTAGCCTCCTGCGTTAAAGCAGAAATCGCTCCACCCGCCGTGAGGCCGCCCATCGCCGCGCGCTCGCTCAATATCCCGCGATCCAGCGCGATCATCTCTCCGCTAGCATTCAGCGTTACGCGTAAGATCGCGGTGCCCATCGACATTCCCGCAACATCGGCTTGCGGAGCCTCGTTCAGATATCCGCTGAACCAAATCTCTCCTGTATCGCGATAAAGGCGCACCTTACTGCCAGCTCCTGCCGTCACCGCCGCGCCTCTGCATGCGAGCCATGCCGTGAATACCGGCGCCTGGTTCAACTTCCGCGCGATTTTCGGTGGCGCTTCCGCATCGAGCAGAGCGGTGTAATCCCTCTCGCCCACTCCGTCCAGATTGTCGATCGTTAATTTCATCTCGCCTCTCACTCGCACCCTATTGACTGGGTTCGCATCCAAAACGTAAAGGGGCGGCTTTTGCTCGCCCCTTCTCCTCATGTCTGACTCTGAAACTTCCTCGATCGTCGCTCTGCAAAGCCGACTGCGTCAGCGGCTCATCGATCTCGGCATGCTCGAGGGCTCGCAACTGGAAAACCTCAGCCGGCACCTCGCCCACATCTCGGTTCTCGGTCGCAACTTCGCCGAATACACTCTGCCCCTGTTCCTCGGCATCGCGCCCGAACACCTCGAATCGCTCGCAAGCCTCAGCGTGTCGCTGAAGTGCGATCTCGACGAAATTCGCGATGCACTCACCGACGTTGAACCTGACTTGCTCGCCCTCATGCAGTTGCTCAATCGGCGTTGATGGCAATCAGCAAATCAATACGCTGGCGTGCCCGAGGCCGGAACGTAGGATCGGTAACACACCACGCTCTCGCCATCATTTGCATCGGTCGAGGCCATCGCCACAAATTCCGCATGCAGTGCCGTCGTGTTAAGGCCTGTCGAACTTGAACTCGTCGCATTCGCGAGTTGTGTCACCGTTTCCTCTGCTGGAGCCGATGCCTGCAGCCGCGGATAATGGAAATACACTCGCCCGCCGCTGGCCTCCTCCAGCGCGAACAGCGCCGACCACTCCTGGAAGAAACTGCCTCCCTCGCGATCTACAAATGCCACCACCTTCTGCACGCGCGCACCATTCGCCGGAGCGCCTCCCAGCAATGGCGCATCCAGTTGCAACCCGGTCGAGGTAATAGCAGCCACCGACGCAACGTTAAAGCTCAC
The DNA here is from genome assembly GCA_035539055.1 of Saccharimonadales bacterium (SeqCode). Lineage (GTDB taxonomy): Bacteria > Acidobacteriota > Terriglobia > Terriglobales > Acidobacteriaceae > TOLSYN. Next base: position 8,352 of record DATLJC010000042.1, read on the forward strand.
GCGACGCACCGCATCGCCATCCATCGCACTTGCGCCCGCCACGCCACCCGTGATCCCCGTGCCCAACGTCTGCATACCCGCCGCGTAGTCCACATCCACGACGACCAGCTCTCCAACCGAGTAGTTACTCAACACCGATGGATCCATCAAGATCAGCGACGCCGTCGAACCATCTAAGACCGCCTGCCCGGTCTTTGCCTCTCCACCCGAAGCCTGCAATTGCGTGCCCGTCGTTTCCAGCACGTTCATATGTTGCGAACTCGCTGCCAACGCCATCTGCAACTTTCCCCACTCGCAGAAATCGAGGCTGACTCGCGCATCCACCAGTTTGCGAAACTGAATCTGCATAACCCCCGCCGGTCCCGTCCTCACCGCGCCCATCGTCGACTTGGCTACGCGCTTGAAGTTGCGCACCAGCCCCAGGTTCACCCAGGGAGCCGGAGGATTTTCCAGATCAAAGCTCACCGCCGGATCAAATACCGTGCCCGTCTCTGTCGCGCGATTTGCCGGGGCAAAAAATGCGCGCACTTCACCGAAATACTCCTGCATTCCAGTTCTTTCCATCACACGCCCTCCGAGAAGAAGAACAGCCGTATCGTAGCGGTCCGCATCAGCATTCCGTCCACCTCACTGGGCGTCGCCATCACCGGCTGGCTCCAGAAAATTTTTGTCCCCAGCGGCAATGGTGGAGTCTGCGCATAGTCGCATTTCGCCGCGCTGCGCCGACGGCACAGTAGCAGCAGTTCGCAATCCATGGCGGTCAGAATGCGCCCGCGATCGGTTCTCAACATGTCATCCGTTCCCCGGCTGCCGTAGCTCAACTTGCAATCCATGTACATAAGCGAAGATCCATCCGGCACCTGACTCGCGCCCTCCCAGCTCAACTGAAATGTCTCCGGCTCGCTATTGCCCAACGCGGTATCTTCGTTCTCCAGAGCAATCACCGCCGGACGCGACGCGCCATCGAGCGTCAGGGTCCGGCTCGGATTCACCACGGCAAGCCTGTCTGCCAATGTCCTCAGAAATGTATCTTTCGCCGCCTGCATTTATGCCTCGATCTCCAGTTCGTACATCAGCTCCGCACCGCCAAAGTGCTTGACCGTCACCGCCACAATTCGGTATCGCGTTTCGGCCACCCGCAGCATCGATCTTTTCAGCGTTGCAATCGTGTCGACTGCTCCCGCCGTCCTCAACGCCCTCCGCACCGTGCTGCAAGTCGCCAACGCCAGCAGAGATGCTCCATTTACCGTCGTCTGCAACAAAACCGGCTCCATCTCCACTTCGTTCACCGCCGGAACACTGATGCCCAGCCCAGTCTGCTCACTCGCCATCACCGGTTGCGGCAGCAGCAGCGATGCTTTCTCCGCACCCAGCGTGCGCAGCATCGCCGTAGCTGCGCGCTCCAATCCCGCGCCCTCGTTCCTCATGACGCCAGCCTCTGCGCCACATACGGAGCCAGTAACCGCTTCACATCGGCATCCACCAGCGAATCGCTGAAATAATCCAGGTACATGCGATCGATTCTCTGCTTTGACACGTTCAGCGCCGGAGTCGCCAGCGCGTTTTTCACCAGCTTCGCGCAAGCCTGCTTCACCGCCTGCGGCGCCACGTTGTATCCCGCCGTGTAGGTCACCTCCAGGTCGCCCAGCGCCGGAGACAGCAGGCCCCCACCCACAATCACCTCGCCGCTCGCGACATCCACATCCAGCGAATCCGGCGATACCGACGCCCACATCGGAGTCGTAGCAAATACCCGTGCCACCTCCATCGCCAGTTCGGTCGAACCCGCCCACTCCCGTCTGCTGCTCAAATAACGCCCGCGCGCCTGCACAATCGGCGACGACACACCATCCGCCGTAGCCAGCGGCAGGTAGGAAAGCCTTACCGTCCGGGACCGCCCCACCCGGAACCGTTCCACATACTCTGCAATGCCGAAGCCCTTCCTTCGGCAATGCGCATCGATCAAGTCCGACGCCGCACTTACCAGGCTGTCCGGAGTCGTCTCCTCCAACCCGAACAGTGTGTATTCATCCGCCGATAGGTATGCCATCTCCCGCTCTTCTCTCGCCAATCGGGGGAAGGTCTCTGCCCTCCCCCGCGCGCATCGATGTACTCTCTGGTCCGCCTTCACTGCGATCTATGCTGCAAAGACGGAAGTTTATGAATCACATCCGATTAGCGATTCACGATGACCTTGGCATGTGCATATCCGGCACCCTTCACCACCACGCCACCGAATTTCACAACCACCAACTGGCGAGCCAGCGCGCCGGTCAATCCAAGTTGGAAAACCCGCGGATTGGCATCGGTCAGCCAGTGATACTCAATCAGGTCCTCGGTCACGATGTAGGCCGGAAGCACCGCCGTACCGCTGCCCGGTGTGCCGGTATAAGGCAACGACCATTCGGGAATCAGCGGCAGCTCGCCAGCCTGAGTCGAGAGCGTCTTCACCGTCACCCCGCCCGCAATCTGCGCGGTTGACAGCACGACGTTGAACTCCTGCTTCATCTCGCGATCGATCAGGTCCAGCAACACCGGGTTCGCATAAATCGCAGTCGGACGAACCTCGAAGCTCGAGTTCGAAACCATTGCCGCCACCTGCGTCTTCAGCGCGTCGACAATGCTTTCGGTCGTCGGAGCGGTAACGACGTTGCCGCCATCGCCAATCTGCTGTGCCGCGCCGTAATATTGCAGCGTAGTTGGAGCGCTCAACGAAGTGTCATTGCCGTTCCACAGCGCGACATCATGCGTGCGCATGACTCCGTCCACCGCATCGGCCAGGTCCTTCGCCTGCAGAAAAGCAAACTGCTCCTGCTGCTGGCCGACTTCCATATCGAACAGGTTGTAGTTGATCTGCGACACCAGAGCCTTCAGCGGAACCGAACGCTCCACGCGACTTGGCGAGTTCACGGTCGCCACAATATTGCGCGGATCGACAAACCCGTTCGCCGCCGAAGGCGATGCAATCGCCGTCTGCTCGAAGAAGCGTGACGGGTGTCCGGTTGCCGGAACGTTCGTGATGCGCTGACCAAAAGCGCCGCGACGACGCACAATGTCGAAAATTTCCGTCTGATATCGGTCAACCTCAACCGCGCCCGGCGCCATGAAGTCTGCTGCGGCATGCAAATCCACAAATTGCGTATTCATTCCGTATTTTTTCCTTCTCTGCCGAACCCATTCGTCCAGCTTCGGTTATCCCGTCGCACCTGCCGTGCCTCGGTTGTGTCAATCTCGTCGCGCGAAAGCTCCACAAAGCGGAAAAACGCGCCATCGCCGTTGAACGGCGCGCGCGTGCCCACCCTTCGCCTTTTTTGCGATAGGGTGGGGATTTTGATCTCATCTTTGCTCCTCGCACATCGAACGCGCAATGTCCTACGCGATCAATCCCGCCCGCGCCAACTCGGCCTTTACCGCAATGCGCTGTTCGACCGTCAACGCACCCAACGCCTTGTCCAGCGTGCCTGCTTCCACCTGTACGCCTTCGCCAACCCCGCTCTTCGCCAGCAGCATGCTCACCATGGGAACCAGCGTCTTGCGCCCAGCGCGCTGCCGCAACTCGCGGTTCTCTTTTTCGAGCTGTGACACCTGCGCACTCGCCGCCACGACCTCGGCACTGGCCGCAACTCCGGATTCGCCACTCTCCTCCGCTCCAGTTTTTTCCACCGTGGCGGTAATCCGATCGATCTTCTGATTCAGCGCCTCATACTGCGCCTCCAGCTTTCCAATCACGCTCTCCAGAGCCTGCGCCGCCTTATCCAATTTCACCGCGCACTCCTCCATCGAATTCATCTGGCTTGCACTATCCGCCGCACCGTTCTCTTCGCTCATTTGCTCTCCCCAATAAAAAAGCCGGCATCAAGCCGGCTGAAGTCCCCCATCCCAGCGATCGACGTGTTTTGCTTTTGCCTTTACCTTGCGAAACCTTGCGAAACTTTGAAACCTCGCGAAACCTTCCTCTTACGCGGTTTTGCTCTTACCTTGAAACTTTGAAACCTCTGAAACCTTGAAACCTTCTTACTACGCCAACTCCACGCTCGTACCCTGATACGCCGCCTTTGCCCGCAGCAGCACCGCCGCTCCCGTAAAGGTGAAATCCGTCGCCACCCACACCGGAGCCTCCGCATCCACCACGCGCACATCGGCAATCTCGTAGCTCATCCCGAGTTCTCCTTTGCGCCGCGCCATCTCGTCCACCACCTCGGGAAAGTCCCGCGCAAACAGATATCCCCGCACGTCCACCCTCTGCGCTTTCCCGACCGTCGGCCGCAAATCCGCCGACGTGATGATCCCCACCTTCCTTCGCGCATCGTGCCGATCCAGCTCCGGCGCGTAGTCCACCGCCATCCCCAGCAACGACGGCAACGCCCTCTCCGTCGCCTGCGACGTCAGCATCACCCGATGCCCACGCGCCCCGCTCGGAGCCCGATCCGAAGGCGCGTTGGCCATCGTCAACACGCCCCGAAACTCCCTCCGGTTCGGATGCCCATCCACCCGCGGCATCGCCAGCGCCATCGCCTCCCACTGCATTCTCATTCCGCCTGCGCCCCCGTTTTTTCCAGTGCCTGCCATCCCCGTGCCGCGCGCGCTTCGTTCACCGTCAGCACGCCGCTGCCCAACAGAATCTGGTCAATCTGCGCCTGCTCCATGGGGTCCGTAGCATCCAGGTCCAGGAACACGAACTCCAGATCGTTCCAGCCCAACCGTTTCGCAATCGCATCGCGCGTAATGTGCTCTGCAAACAATCTTGCCGTCGGCACAATCGCCGTGCGGAACGCCGAATCCGCCAGCTCTCCAGCGGTCGCGCGATTCACATCCGCCTCCACGCCGAGAAAGAGCGGCGGCAAATCAAATGCGCTCGCAATCACCCGAATCAAAAACTCCTGCCATGCCAGCCGCAAATCCGCGTCCGTTCCCACTCCAAAGCGCAACACCTCCGGCTTGTTTTCCGCCGTCAGAATCGGAACCCGCCCCGTGCCTTCAATCTCGTCCTGCCACCACCGAATCAGCCGCTCATGCTGTGCCGGATCCTGCTCCTGCATCCAAAGCGCAAACTGCACCACCGAATTGCTCGCCAGCTTCGCCGCAAAGCGATGCGCGCCCATGAACTCGTGGATCGTCTCGAACGCCACCTCCAGCCGTCCCAATCCAAACGGCGTATAGCTCCGCGCATTCAGCCGAATGTAGGACAGCTCGTTGTCGTTCAACTCGATCTTCTGCGCCCCGCCCACTGCGGAGGTCATCTGCACATACCGCGGCTTATCCGGCTCGCCGTTCCAGTCCGACCGCATCTGGATCGTCGCCCCGTCCACCGGATACAGCGCCAGCGGCTGCGCATCGTCACCGGTCAGCCGCATCTCCATCGCGCCATATCCGCCGACGATAATGTCTTCCAACACCTGCTCGGCAAACGACCGGAACGAGTCATCCGGATTCGGCTGCTCCAAAGTCTCCGTCAGCACCTGGATGCGTCGCCGCATATCCTCGTCCAGCACTCGCCCTCGCCGCGGCTGAATGCGCCAGTTCATTCCCGCCACGCGATCCTTGATCGTGTTGATTGCCTTGCGTGCAATCGGCGTCTCGGCAAAGCGGCGCAGCGCCTCCGGCGTCTTCTTCGGCAGCAGTTCCGGCCTTGTCCCTGATCCATACCTCTGCAGCGCCGACGGCAGCGATGCGGTCTTGCGCTGAGGCGCCCCCGCGTCATTGCCCCCTAACGCCCACAATCCCGCCCGCCGCACCGGCTCCCAGATCCTCTCCGCTATCTTCATTAGCCCTCCGCGACAGGTTTCCCCGCGCATAAAAAAAGGAACGCCCCAGGCGTCCCTAAAAATTCTTCCTCCGAATGTGTCTGCCCCCGCCTTCGCCCTTGCCCTCGCCCTTGCCTTTGCCCTTGCCTTTGCCCTTGCTCTTGCTCTTGCTCTTGCCTTTGCCTTTGCCCTTGCCCTTAACCTTGCGAAACCTTGCGAAACCTTGAAACCTTGAAACCTTGCCTTTCTACCCCAACCCCATCTTCTGCCTTATACTCAACCCAATCCTCGGCAGATCCGCCGTCGCATCCACCATGATCTGGCTCGCCGACAGCGTCTCCAACGCAAACATCGTCGCATCGTCCTCGCGATCGATTTCGCTTTCCACAATCGCCGTCAGCGCCGTCTCTGCCTTCTCCGTCCGCATCACCCCGTCGCGTATCTTCGGATAGCTGAATGCCAGCACCTTCGCCGCGTTGACATCGGTCCCCAGCGACAACGCCTGGTACATGTGTACCGTGCCATTGGGCCGGTAAACTGCATCGATCTTCAGCGGATCGCCTTTATGTGTATACTCGCTGACCGCGACATTGTGCCGCATCATCGTCCACACCCCTTGCCGCTCGAACTCGCCTCGCATCGTCTGGAAGATCTGCATCCTTCCGCTCGCCGTGCGCGCGCCTTTTTTCACCCGCTCCAAATACATCTCGGCCAGCCGCGCAATCTCTTCCTGCGGAGAATCCGCCAGCACCGCCTTCGTCGGCGTCAGCCGAATCGCATTCGAGAACGTGTCTTGCATGCGCTTGACCAGCCATTCCCGGCTGCTCGCCCCTTCGAGCATGCGCTCCTTGATCTCGCGCTCCAATCCTTCCAGCATCTCCACATCGGCATCGGGATCGAGGCACCGCACCCGCCTCCAGTCCTTGGTAAAGCGCACGTCTGCCCAGCCGCCGCTGCTTTCAAACAGCAAGACTCCCACATTCACAAACTCGTCCTTCACCGCGTCCGGCACATACCGCAGCAGGAAGAACTCGCATTTTCGGCGCTCCTTCATCCCTTACCAATCCACTTGATCTGGTGCCCCAGGTTCGCCCGTTGTTGGCTAACCTGGGTCTTTTGACCTTGCCCTTTGCCCTTACTCGACCAACCGAAACCGGGTGGCCCATATTTGCCCGCAGTTGGCAAATGTGGGGAGCTCAGAAACCTTCAACTCTCCCGCTCCCTGCTCTTGCCCTTGCCTCATTCAACCAACCAAAACCGGGTGGCCCATATTTGCCTGCAGTTGGCAAATGTGGGGAGCCCAGAAACCTTCAACTCTCCCGCTCCCTGCTCTTGCCGTTCGATCCTTACATCCCGCAACGAGATTTTCCACAATTTCCCCGCTCTTGCCTCTGACCGATTCCTCAATTCACCACATCCACCCACTTCGGGAACGGCTCCCGGCTCGAATTCCTGAATTGGAGAATTAATTCCGCCACCCGCGACCTTCGCCGCACCAGGGTCTCCACCAGTTGTTCCATCTCGCAACTCTCGCCATACCAAACCGGAGGAATCTCCTCCCCGCATCGCCACATCTTTTGCGCGTCCATGCTTTCGATGTTTCCCAGCCATGGCTGAAAGCTTTCCCAGCCCGTCACATCGCGATAAACATCGTTGCGAGCATAAACCCCGCGCAGCGGCGAATCCGGGAACGACCATTCCCCTGCGTTGAAACAGTATCCCTGGTCGATGAACGAGACCGTGAACTTCCGCTCCCGGCTCTTCTTCCAGAACGCGGCCTGCCGCCCATTGGCGTTGCAGGTCCACTTATCCAGCGCCAACATACCTGCAAACGCACCTAGATTCCTCACCCGGTCCAGCAGATGCTCCGGTAGATAATCGTAAATCAACCCTTCCATCGGAGGCACCACAAAGCGCGATCCAAACTGCAATCCCGGCGTGCAAGCCTTCGACCCATGAACCAGCTCAAACTTCAGCTCCGGCGTGTGCTCGATCAGCCAGGAATCGACCTCCACCACTTCCGTCGCCGGCACCGGCAATCCTGCCACCTGTGCCAATCGCGTTGCCAGCATCTCGTTGGCCAGCACCCGCGTATGCTGCGGATTATCCTGAAACTTCACCACATAAAAGTGACCATCCGAGCAGCGCATCAAATGACTCTGCGCCCCTCCCCGCATCTTTCTAACGTGTTGTACCGCCGCCACCGCCAACCGGACGCTCCCACCCTCAACTTAGCTCAAAGATATACTCTACCGCATCGCTTCTCCCCCCAGCGCGTCAATGCGCCGGAGACAAACGCACTGACTCCAAACGCACCAGCTCCAAACGCACCAGCTCCAAGCGCACTGACTCCAAGCGCACTGACTCCAAGCGCACCAGTTCCAAGCACCGCGGCCCAAGCGACGCCGCTTCCCAACCGAAGCGCGCGCCAAGCACCGCGGGTGCCCCATATTCGCTTGCCTCTTTTGGCAAGCGCATGTGGGTTCTAACAAAGACCGCGCGAAGCGCGCTCCAAGATTTCGCTCTTGCCGTTGCTCTTGCTCTTGCTCTTGCTCTTGCCGTTGCTCTTGCTCTTAGCCTTTCAACCTCGCCAACCTTGCGAAACCTCGCCCTCCCTACCCCCCATCCCTCACCGCCAGCGCCAACGCCATCGCCATAATCGCGTCGTCATGCGCCCCTTCGGCCGCCGCGATCCTCCCATCTTCCCGCCGGACAAACGTCCTGCACTCCTCCAGCAATCTCCTGCTCTCAAACAGCTCCGG
>DATLJC010000043.1:0-189198 GCA_035539055.1 Saccharimonadales bacterium (SeqCode)
AGATGCTCTGCATGGAAATCGCCCTGCTCAATTCCGTATGTGAAAACCTGCGACCTGCGACGCGCGAATTCCGCGAGTTTGCGCCCGTACTCATCGTCCACATTCACTACCGCGCAGCGTGGAGGCTCAGTGCCGCATCCTTCGAACAGAATGCGCTTCGCCGCGGAGTACTCCTCCATCGTGCCGTGATAGTCAAGATGGTCCTGCGTCAGGTTGCTGAAGATTGCCACATCAAACGGAACGCCGAAGACACGCGCCTGCTGCAACGCATGCGACGAAACCTCCATCACCGCCTCCGTCGCTCCGTGAGCCAGCGAACGGGCAAACATCTGGTTGAGTTCGAGCGACTCAGGAGTAGTGTGGGGCGCCGGTAGAACCTCTCCCGGCAGGTGATACTCGACTGTTCCGATTAGCGCATTCTTGCGGCCTGCAGCGCGCAGAATCGCTTCCACAATGAACGTTGTCGTGGTCTTGCCGTTCGTTCCGGTAATTCCGGTTATGCGCAGATGCTCGGCAGGATGCTTGTGGAAATTCGCGCTCAGTCGAGCAAGGGCGCGTCTTCCATGCTGTACCACGGCCCAGGCCACTCCGTCACGAGGAGTCTGTTCGTCCGAGTCCGTCGCCACCGCGACCGCCCCGGATGCTATGGCTGCGTCGATATAACGATTGCCATCAGTGCTTTCACCTTTCATGGCGATAAACGCCCACGAGGGTTGCACGCGCCGCGAGTCGTAGTCGAGCCCTTTGACCCGGCAATCGTCGCCGCTTTGCGAGAGCACCTCTGCTCCGTCAAGAATTTCCAAAAAGTTCATCGCACCATTTCCGAAGCCTGCGCGGCAGGCGATTTCTAACGCGAGAAGCGAACAGCTATCTTCGAACCCGCCGGCAGGTAAGCGCCCGGCGGAGGCTGCTGTTCGCGTGCCGTTCCACTGCCGATAATGCGCAACTCAAATCCCGCCTTGTGCGCGGACTCTATGGCCCCGCGCATGGAGAGGCCCAGCAATGATGGTACCGTGGAACCCCCTGCGACATCGAGCACAACGGTCCCGCCACGCGGGTCAGGATGCACCACGGCGGGCGCACTCAAAGTCTCCGCAGTCCCTGCTACCGCAGCCGACGTGGGTGTTGCAGAATTTGAAGAAGAGGCGCTGGCGAGCATTTCCAAATCAACCATCTCACCCGCCGGATGCTGCTGGGCGTCCTCGATATCGACTTCGGACGCCCGCGCTACCAGCGAACGGCGCGCTACGTTGTTCTTCGGCTCCACATCGTGCGGAACACCATAGTAAGCCAGTACCTGCTCCGCCACCCGCTTGAATACTGGTGCGGACACCTGCCCGCCCTGATGCAATCCCCGTGGCGAATCCAGAATCACGGCAATCGACAATGCCGGATTGTTTACTGGCGCGAAACCTACAAAGCTCGCAACATAGTCCGTCTTGGAGTAAGCGCGCGTGCGCGGATCTATCTTTTGAGCGGTGCCCGTCTTGCCGCCCGACGTGTAGCCGTCGAGAATAGCCCGGCGCGCCGTTCCGTCCAGCACGACTTCTTCCGTAAGCCTGCGCATGATCGCCGCCGTATAAGAGGAAAGCACACGGCGTTGGCCCTGGGGATGAAACTCGATCCGCTGGTAGCCTTGATTGGGTGGAGTCACGCCGGCAACAATGCGAGGTGGAGAATAAACGCCGTCGTTTGCAATCGACGACATCATCGAGACTATCTGCAGTGGAGTAACGCCAATCTCCTGCCCGATTGCCATGGAGCCGATCGATGAGGCAGCCCAGCGTTCGGGCTTGCGAACCAGTCCGCGAGTCTCTCCCGGCAGTTCCACGTTCGTAGTCTGGCCAAAACCGTAATCCCGTATGTGCTTATAAAAGCGCTCTGGGCCCATGCGCAGCGCCAGCTTGACGGAAGCCGTATCGCTGGACTCCGCGTAGGCCCGCTCCAGGCTCACCGTACCAATGCGGTGCGAATCGCGAATCTTAATTCCGCCGATTACGACGTAGCCAGGATCGCAATTCACGATCTCTTCCGGTCGTGCCAGCTTTTCCTCAAAGGTAGAAGAAAAAGTAACTGTCTTGAACACCGATCCCGGCTCATACACGTCGCTCACAGCATGGTTCTTTAGCTTCTCCGGCGTAATCTCACGTGAAAGATTCGGATTAAACGACGGCGCATTCGCCAGGGCGAGAATCTCGCCGGTTCGCGGGTTCTGGACCACAACCGTGCCACTAAGGGACTTCGTCTCTTCCATCGCCTGTTCCAGTTCCTTCTCGGCGATGTACTGAATCTTCTCGTCAATCGTGAGCACGACGTTCGCACCCGGCTCGGGAGGATGCTCCATGTGTCCAAACCACTTGCGCCGTGCGTCCATCGTAATGACAACCCGGCCCTTCACGCCATTCAGTTGGCCCTGGTAAAGATGCTCGATTCCCGCCAGCCCCGCGTCTTCCATCCCCACGTATCCGAGCACCTGCGCGGCCAGCGAACGCTTGGGATAAAAACGCTTCAGTTCCTTCTGGAAGTAAATGCCACGAAGATTCAGCGAGCGGATACGAGACGCGGTTTCGCCATCCACCTTGCGTGCTACCCACGCAAAGTTTCTCTGCGATTGCATACGCGCCAGCACGCTGTCCGGGTCTTCTCCCGTCAGTGTCGCAAGCATTGTGGCCGTGGTCTTCTGGTCGGGGATTTCACTGGGCACGGCGAAAACGGAATCGACCTGCACGGTCATTGCCAGTTCCTGCCCATTGCGATCATAGATAATGCCGCGCTGCGGAGAGACCTCCACCGTGCGCTGCTGCTGCCGTTGTGCCCGCTGCTCCCATTCCCCATAGTGCAGCACTTGCAGATACGCCAGTCGCCCAACGATCAACAGTGCCCAGACAAATAGGAATATCCCAAATTTAAGGAGGCGAGACTTCACGCTAATTGGAGCCTTGCCACCCGTCATTGCTTACACCCGCACCGCCGGGGAGCCTGGATAGTCCCCCGCGCGAGAATCAAAGATACCGGTCGGCCCGGAACAGCGGGGAGTGCTGTTCCACGGGAGTGGAAAGCAGCGCTGAATGCGCCAAAACCCTGCAAGAAGGCTGGGACACCGCATCTTTCAAAGTTAATACAGCGATGACGGCCCGTACAGGCGCTAATGTGCAAAACGCGCGCCCGAACCGTCATTCGCCCTGAACCCAGCTTCGAGTTCGTACTTAGTTTGGAACTGAAATTACTGAGATGTTGTTGGCGCGCGCCATTACCGGAGCGCCGCTGTCAAACGCACTCGACTCATCGAGCCGCTGAACCTGACCCACCGCCGGCAAAGCCAATCCCATCTCCTTCGCCAACGCGTCGATGCGGCCCGGCTCCTTGAGCGTCGCCTGTTCCAGTTTCAGCGTGCGATTCACATCCGCCATCTGATCCCGCTTCGAACGCAGATCTTCGATCTTGTAGCCGTACTCAATCGAGCTGCAGTGCTGGCCAAGATACACCAGCGCCATCAAAAAGCAGATCACTACCGTTGCGGTAAACATCCGCATTTCGCGCGTGCGCACCGGATCAGCCGAGCGCACCAGGCGACTGTTATCGATCACCTTGTGGAAGTAAATCTCTGGAGCCCCAGGCATGTAGCGGCGCGGGGCGGCCGTAACGGTGTTCTGCAATGTTGCGCTCATTCTTTGCGGCAATGCCGCTGCCCAGATCGCCATATTTCACTCCTTGCCTTTTAGAAGTTCTCCACAGCATGCACAGGTTTTTCCACATGTTGTTCAGAACTATTTCAAAAAATCTATCTATTTCTATTCGAACGCTTTCGCACTTCCATCCGCATTGCCGCTCGCATCTTCGCCGAACGTGCCCGCGCGTTTTCCTCAATCTCTTCGTCTGAGGCAATCACCGGCTTCTTAGTCAAGGGTTCCCACACTTCCTCGCGGGCTCCCTCCCGCATAGCGTCCTTCACCATGCGGTCTTCCAGCGAATGGAAGCTGATCACCACCAGCCTTCCGCCCGGCTTTACCACCTGGGGCGCTCCCTTGAGCAGTGCGCGTAAATCCTCCAGTTCGCGATTCACGTAAATTCGGATTGCCTGGAAAGTCAGCGTCGCAGGATGAATGCCTTTCCCTCTCGGTTGATTCATTGGCCGGGCTGCGGCCGATATAACTTGTGCTAGATGAGCGGTCGATTTTATCGGCCGTGCCCGTACAATGGCTCTGGCGATTCTCCGCGACCTCCTCTCCTCACCGAATTCGTAAATCAGATCAGCGAGATTGCTCTCGTCGAACTGGTTTACCACTTGATCGGCGGATAACTCGGCATGCGGGTTCATGCGCATATCGAGCGGACCTTCCGCCTGAAAGCTGAATCCTCGGCTGGCATCGTCAAACTGCATCGAACTGACACCCAGATCGGCGAGTACGCCGTCCGCGCTGCCGGGGGAGACGCGTTCCGCCATCTCGGCGTAGGACGCGTGATGCAGCACAATCTCGGGCCAGTCCTGCTGACGCCCTTCCGGGGCCGTCAACCGTTTGCGCGCCATCTCCAGCGCGTTGGTGTCTTTATCGAAGCCGATCAACCTGCCCTCCGGGCCAAGTAACGTCGCAATGGCCGAACTGTGTCCGCCCAACCCGAGAGTGGCATCGATATAGGTCCCGCCACGCTTTATGGCCAGGAAGTCGATTGCCTCTTTTAAAAGAACCGGTGCATGACTGAATCTTCTTCCGCCATGCGCGCCCGTCAGAGCGCTGTTACTGTTTTCGGGCTCCGTACCGTCGCCCACCCGCTAGTTCCTCGGACCCAACAGATCGTTCAGTTCGTCAGGCGTCAGCGGATTCGCTTCCACAGCCTTGCCAAACTCTTCCATTACTCGAATCTCGATGTGATCCAGCTTTCCCAACACGGCCACTTCACCCTTAAGCCCGAACTTGTTGCGGAGCCATTCCGCAATCGTCACTCGTCCCTGGTTATCCATCTCCACGTTCTGGCCGTAGTAACCGGTCACTTCTTGAAACTTTTCCTTTTGCTGATAGCTCCCGGCCCCGTTCTTAACCGTCGCCTCGAACTGCTCCCACGCGCTCAGGGGATATAACTTGATAACCTCCCCATTGAGGCTGGTGAGATAGAATCGACCGTCGTAGTTTCTGTCGATCTCGTGCTTGAAATCGGCAGGGATCTTCAGTCGGCCCTTGTCATCCAGTCGAGTTGGGCAGTTGCCGCGAAACATTGAAAAGCCCTTTCGTGGGCTGAACTCTCCCGGCTGACATCGACCAGGGACGTTGTGAAAGCGTGATTTTAGATTTCATGGGCTCCAATTCACTCCCCTGAACTCCATTTCGCTCCACTGGACTCCATCCTAACCCCAAACTCTTCCCTGTCAAGGGCCAAATGCAGTTTTTCTGAAGGTTTTTTCAACACCTAGGTCAGAATTTCCGAATCACCCAAAAACCGGCTGCGGATTTCCACCAGGGGAGGTGCAAATGAAGCGTTTCGAAGCCGATCGGTGGGGGCGGAGAAAACAAATAGAAAGGCAGCGCCGACCTGACTTCGGCAACTGCCTCCGGGACATTACGGAGTCCCACACCTCGTTGGGACCAGTAAGCGGTCCTCGTTCAACTCAAATTCTCTACTGAATCCCCGCAGCCCGCATCTGCGCAGAGTATTTCTTGTCGCAACCGCGGATATGGGTCTGCAACCACGTCACGAGAAAATCCACCAGTTCCATGGTTAACACGATTTTTCCCTGCTCAAAATCGCGCACCATCTTCTGCACTTCTCCGATCAGCTTATCGTGTTCCACTTTGTGAGCTGCAAGGTCCGGGTAACCAGCACGAGCCATCATCCGCTCTTCCTCCGCGAAGTGCTCGCAAGTATAGGTGACCAGACGCTTCAATACCCCTGGAACGGTCTGTCCGCCTTTGCCTGCCTTCATGGCATCGTGCAGTTCGTTCAGCATGTCGAACAGCTTGTGATGTTGTCCATCGATTGACCGGACGTCGACCGAGTATTCATTGCTCCAGTTCAGAAGTGCCATTCCGCTCCTCTCAAAGATCGCAGTGTCTCAAGAGGATTCATCGGCAGAACACGGTGCAACTTCAATTCGGTTGACCTCATTGAATTCTCATAATCCCACATTGACATGTAACTACTATGTAGCTACAATTTTTAGAAGTAAGAGGATCAGATACCCGATGGAGTTCAGCTGGGATGATGCAAATCGCACTCATATTGCGGAGCACGGAGTAAGCCAAGAAGAAGCAGAGCAAGTTGTACTGAATGTGCCTTTGGATTTGGAGGTGCAGATCAGGGGTGGTGAAGAGCGAACTTTGCAGGTGGGCGAAACAGATGATGGACGCCTGCTCATAGTAGTTACCACGTGGCGTCATCACAAAGTTCGGGTGGTAACGGCCTTTCCAGCCAAGAAGAAGATCAGGGAGTTTTATGAACAGCAAGAAGGCAAAAGACAAGCCAAAAAAGAAGATGCTAACTGAGATGAAGGCTCCTAACTTCGCGAATGAAGGTGAGGAGGCTCGTTGGTGGGCGGACCACCAGGACGAAATCGCCGGCGTTTTCGAGAAGGCTGCCGCGAAGAAAACTCTCGGGCGCGACACCGTGGCACGTAAGAGGGCAACGCCGACCACAACCATCCGGCTCGATCAAGAGGATATCTCACGAGCACGAAAGCAAGCGGATCGAATCGGTCTCCGTTACCAGACCTATCTCAAGATGTTGCTCCGAGAAGCTCTGCTGGCCGCAGAGCGCAAGGCCGGATAGTATGCTGTTCCATTCATCCGCATTTGGCAATTACGTCGATTGTCTTTCCAAATCCTCCAGCGCCACCGGACGTTGCTCCTGAATGTCGCTGTAGCCTTTGGGGTCGAACAGGTTTGTGTAATAGTGGTGCGCCCGTTCCCAGGCCTGATCGTCCGGGGCCGCACCAAACGTTTGCATGTAGAGTGGCGAACCCGGGAAGGGATACATTGGCACCGGTTCGCTAACCCACACGCCTTCGGCCTTCATGCGATCCTGCCAGCGGCGAATCTCCCCACGATCATCGTGCTCGGTGAGAATGAGATTTGCCTGCACCCATGGAATCCTCTTGCGCGCATAGATTAGCAATTCGCTGATTCGTTCCGTACTCATCCGGCAGTTCTTGTTCAGTTCGTTGCGTCCCGCGTCTGTAATCGATTCAATGCCGCATTCGACGGAGATGGTGTGGGCTCGCCCGAGAAGGTCAAGCTTCTCTTCATCCCAAAGGTCGATCCGGGTCTGGAAGCCGATGCTTATCTTGCGCTGTGAAATCCCTTCCAGCAGACGCAGCACATTCTTTCCAACGCCAAAGATTTCGTCGATGAAGTAGATGTAATCCACTCCGCGCGCAATCAGGCGGTCAATCTCCAGCAGCACGGCATCCACATCGCGCTCGCGAAACTTATTGCGGAAGAGCTGCTTGTTGCAGAAGCTGCAATTCCATGGACAGCCGCGGGCGAACTCAACCTCCGCGCCGCGTCCGCTGCCCTGGTTGAACACATGATGCCGGTGCCAGTGCTTTTCGACGTCGTAATCGGCATAGTCCAGCGCAGGCAGCGTGCTCATGTCCACCACCGCCAATGCGGTGCTGTAGTGCTCGCGCCCCGTGCTATCCCGAAAACATACGCCGTCGATCATCTCCCAAGGTTCTGAGGAGAGTGCCGCGAGCGCATCCTCGCTCTCGCCTTTGATGACCACGTCAGCCCCGGTTTTGTGCATAGCTGATCGAGGTGTCGCAGAACTGTGCGGTCCAATCAGCACCTTCGTCGCTCGCCCACCGATCCCAGCAAACCACTCGCGCGGAATCCGAACTTCCGGCGGCGGACAGCGCCAGAACAAATACGATGGCGTCGACGGAATCACCAGAAAATCCGGATCGAAGCGCTCCACCTGCTCGCGTGTCTCCGCCAGCGTGCGGTCCTCGGTCTGGGCATCGATCACCAGCGCTTCATTGCCCTTGGCTCGTATCTTCTGGGCAGCAAACAGCAATTCCAGCGGAGTATGTGGATCGCGGCATCCGAAGTAGGTCGAGCCGGCAAAATCCCAGTTCGGATTGACCAATGCGTACCTAGCCATCAGGCTGTTCTCCGCAACGGTGTCAGCAACTCTGCCATCTCCTTCAGGGCTTCCGCACGCGACGGAGTAAGCAACTCGCGGTTGCCGCGATACCACTTGTAGATACCTTTGAGAATACCGTCCAGGTTCACCTTAGGTTGCCATCCGGTATCGCGTGAAAACTTCCCATGGTCGGTCACATAGATAAGTTGATCTCCGGCGCGCTTCTCGCCAAAATCGTAGCTCACCCTGGCTCCCGTGAGGTTCTCCAAGTGGCCCATGAGCTCAAGCAGTGAGACCGTGTTCCCATGTCCTCCGCCAATGTTGTAAATCTGCCCCGCCGTCGTCTCGCGATTGGCATAAGCCGCCTCGAAAGCAGCCAGCAGATCTTCCACATAGAGGACGTCGCGCACCTGCCTGCCGTCGCCGTAAATCGTAAGCGGTTTTCCTTCCAGCGCCGAGTACAGGAAGTGTGCGACCCAGCCCTGGTCTTCGCTGCCAAACTGCCTTGGCCCTGCAATGCACGACATGCGGAACACTACCGAGCGCAGGCCATAGATGCGTGCGTAGTCGCGCACATACTGGTCGGCCCCGCCCTTTGAGCAACCGTAGGGCGAGTGGAAATCCAGCGGTTGCGATTCGTCCGTTCCATCGCCAGCCAGAGCCACATACCGATTGCCATCCACCCGAACTTCCCCATCCCCCGAATTTCCATAAACCTTGTTGGTCGAGGTAAACAGCAGGAATGGGTTCTGTCCGTGACGACGGGCTGCTTCCAGAATATTGAACGTGCCACCCAGGTTAACGTCGAAATCCAGCTTAGGGTCAATGAGCGAAGTAGTGACCGCCACCTGCGCCGCGAAATTGTAGATCTCCGTGGCATACCTCACCACACGCCCTACCATTTCAGCGTCGCGCACATCGCCTATGCTGATCTGCAACCGTCCGCTGCGTCCTGCCAACTTCTGCAGATATTCAAGATTATGGCGCGCTCCCTGTCGCGAAAGATTGTCAAAGACATGTATTTTCGCGTCGGTAGTTTTCAGTAGCCGCTCGGTCCAGTTCGAGCCAATAAATCCAGCTCCTCCAAATATCACGATGGACCGGAACTCTGACCTTGTCATTGCCATTTCGCAAATCCCCTGTAGCGCCCGGAAGACCCTGTATCCACATTTCGCCGGGGCAAGTTCGTTTCAGAACTTTTTGACTATGAACACAGGTAAGTAGATGCGATCACTCGTATATACGTTGACTCACGCGGCTAAATTGCCGAGGAGTTGGGTAGAAGCTGCTGGAATCGCTTATACTTGAACCATCCCCCGCGAGTTCTTAACCCATTTGGACTAAGCGCATCGCATTCAGGAAACAAATCTATGTCCGCAGGCGCGGCTGAAGCAATGGTGACAGTTGATGACGTAAGACGAGCCTACTCGCGAATTCGCGAGTCGCTTTTTTTGTCGCCATGTTCGCATTCGGAAACTTTCTCGCAGCTCTCCGGCAACAAAGTTTTCCTGAAAATGGAAAACCTCCAGATGACCGGCGCGTATAAAGAGCGCGGCGCACTGAACAAGATTCTGGAACTGACTCAGGAAGAGCGCAGTCGCGGCCTGATTGCGGCTTCGGCGGGCAATCACGCCCAGGCCGTCTCCTACCACGCCAGCAAGAGAGGGATAGCCGCTCAGATCGTCATGCCTCTGGCCACCCCTTTGAATAAGGTGATGGCTACCCGCCGTTTTGGCGGAGAAGTTGTTCTCCACGGCGCCAACTACGACGAAGCCTGCGACGAGGCCAAGCGCCGCTCTATCGAGCAAGGCCTGACCTTCATCCACGCCTTTGATGACGACGTCGTCATCGCCGGACAAGGTACGCTCGGCCTCGAACTACTCAGCCAGACTCCCGACGTCGATCTGGTCGTCACCGCCATCGGAGGCGGAGGCCTGATCAGCGGCATGGCCTGCGCCCTGAAAGAAATCAACCCCCGCATTCAAGTAATCGGCG
The DNA here is from genome assembly GCA_035539055.1 of Saccharimonadales bacterium (SeqCode). Classification (GTDB taxonomy): domain Bacteria; phylum Acidobacteriota; class Terriglobia; order Terriglobales; family Acidobacteriaceae; genus TOLSYN. The sequence continues at coordinate 10,069 of DATLJC010000043.1, forward strand.
TGCAAACCTCGCGGCTGCCCTCCATGAAGGCCGCCATCGAAGCCGGACACCTCGTCACCTTGCCCGTGGCATCGACCCTGGCTGACGGCATCGCCGTACGCCGCGCCGGAGAACGCACCATGCCCATGGTGCGCAAGTACGTGGACGAAATCGTCACCGTCGAAGAAGAAGAGATTGCCAGCGCCATCCTGCTCCTGCTGGAACGCGAAAAGACCGTTGCAGAAGGCGCGGGCGCTGCCGCCGTCGCGGCCATTCTGCACAACAAGATCGACTGCGCGGGCAAACGCATCGCCGCCGTCATCAGCGGAGGAAACATCGACGTCGGCATCCTCTCGCGCATCATCGAGCGCGGACTTGCCAAGGACGGACGCCTCATCCGCCTCCGCATCCATCTCCCTGACTACCCCGGCGCCCTGCACACCCTGACCGGAGTCTTGGCCGACCACCGCGCCAACATCGTCGAAACCTCCTACGACCGCAAGTTCGGCGTGGACCTCGGCGACACCGCCATCGACCTGACGCTTGAAACGCGCGGCACCGAGCACGTAAAAAACCTGCTCGCCGCCCTTGCCAAGTCGGAATACCAGTTCGAGCGCATTCAGTAGCTCGTCCTTCAATAGATCTGCATCGAGCAGAAACGCCCCGGTTCGCGCCGGGGCAATTTCTTGGATCGGTCGTCCTTGGGGAAATCATTTATATGGAAGAGGGGGCATCCTGAGCAACGCGAAGGACCCCCGATCCGCCCAGATCTCCCGTGCTGTCCCAAGCTTCTCAACCCGCACTCGATTTGCTCCCCGCCCCGCCGAGCGACCGTCCCTCGACTATCCAACTTTCCTTCCCGTCGTCTAAACTGTTGCCGCTTGGTAACGTATCTGTTTTTGGAGCCTAAATATGAAACCCGTCTCTGCATTCGCGCGGCTTACCTTCTGTGCCGCCATCTGCACCACGCTCGTTCTCCCGTCCTCGATCTCCGCTCAGTCCCCGGCAAAGGAAACACACGGCATCGCGCTCAATCATCTTGATCGTTCCGTGAATCCCGGCGATGACTTCTACCGCTTCGCCAACGGCGAGTGGATCAAGAACACTGAACTCCCCGCCGACCGCAGCCGCATCGGAGTCTTCAGCGCGCTCGACGACACCAGCAGCAAGCGCACCGCGGGAATCATCGAAGAAGCCTCCAAGTCCACGGCCAAGGCCGGCACAGGCACCCGCAAGATCGCAGACCTCTACAACTCCTATATGAACGAGCAGGCCATCGAAGCCAAGGGCATCGCGCCGCTCCAGCCCATGCTCAAGAGCTACACGGAAATCAAAAACAAGCGCCAGCTCGCGCGTGTTCTGGGAGAGTCGCTCCGCACCGACGTCGATCCGCTGAACAACACCAACTTCCACACCGCGCACTTGTTCGGACTCTGGGTCGCCCCCGGCTTCCATGACTCAGTCCACTACAACGCCTATCTGCTTCAGGGCGGACTCATGCTTCCCGATCGCGAATACTACCTCTCGCAGAGCGAGCACATGAGCGCCATTCGCACCAAGTACCAGGCGCACGTAGCCGCCATTCTCAAGCTTGCCGGGTTCACCGCCCCCGAAGCTCGCGCCCAGCGCATCGTCGGACTCGAACACGCCATCGCCGAAAAGCACCTTTCCCTCGCTGAGAACGACGAGATCGTCAAGGCGGACAATACCTGGAAGCAATCTGACTTCGCGGCCAAAGCTCCCGGCCTCGACTGGAGCGAATTCTTTCACGGCGCCGGACTCGACAAGCAGGCCAGCTTCATCGTCTGGCAGCCCACGGCCTTCACCGGAGAATCCGCTCTCATCGCTTCCGTTCCGCTCGATACCTGGAAAGATTGGCTCGCCTTCCACCTCATCGAACAATACGCCGGTGTGCTGCCCAAGGCTTTTGCCGATGAACGCTTCGCCTTCTTCGGACAGACGCTCTCAGGCACTCCGCAGAAACGCCCGCGTTGGCAGCGCGGCGTAGCCGTAGTGAACACATTGATCGGTGATGAGGTGGGACAGATCTACGCCCAGCGCTATTTCTCGCCAGAAGCCAAGTCTCGCGCGCAAGCAATGGTCGCAAACATCATCGACTCATTCCGCAAGCGAATCGACGCGCTCGACTGGATGGCCCCTGCAACGAAAACAGAAGCAAAGGCCAAGCTCAACACTCTTTATGTCGGCATCGGATATCCCGAAACCTGGCGCGACTATTCCGCGCTTGAAATCAAGCCTGACGACATTATCGGAAACCTCTTGCGAGGAAGCCTCTTCGATTACCACCACGACGTCAACCGGCTCGGCAAAGCAGTGGACAAGAAGGAATGGTCCATGACGCCGCAGACCGTTAACGCCGTCAACCTTCCGTTGCAAAACGCGCTCAATTTCCCCGCCGCCATCCTGCAGCCGCCGTTCTTTGACGCCGACGCTCCCGCAGCCGCCAATTACGGTGCCATCGGTTCCGTCATCGGACACGAGATCAGCCACACCTTCGACACCGAAGGCAGCACCTTCGATTCCACCGGAGCCCTCCGAAACTGGTGGACCCCGGAGGATCTCGCGCATTTCGGCGTAGCCACAAAGAAGCTGGCCGACCAGTACGACACCTACAAGCCTTTCCCTGATCTTGCCGTGAACGGACAACAGACGCTTGCCGAAAACATTGCCGACGTTGCCGGAGTCTCCGCCGCCTACGACGGCTATCGCGCTTCACTCAACGGCCAACCCGCTCCCGAGCAGGGTGGCTTCACTGGCGACCAGCAGTTCTTCATCGCCTACGCCCAGAACTGGGCTTCCAAGGGACGCGAAGCAGCCATTCGCGCACAGGTCACAACCGACGGACACGCGCCCGCCGATTATCGCGCCGCCACCGTGCGCAACATCGACACCTGGTACACGGCATTCGACATCGAACCCCCAGCCAAGCTCTACCTCGCACCAGCGGATCGCGTCCGCATCTGGTAGGAACCCGGCTGCAATGGTACTGGTGACCCCAGTGCCATTGCTTTGCTCTTGCTCTGTTGCCTTGGCTTTTGCTTTTGCTCTTGCCTTGGCTTTTGCTCTTGCCTTGGCTTTTGCTTTTGCTCTTGCCTTTACCTTGCGAAACCTTGCGAAACTTTGCAACCTTGAAACCTTGCAATTAACATTCATCCATGGCTCTAGTCTGGCTGGTCGAATGTAAAATTTGCGCGCAGCGCTTCCCGCTGTTGCCGCGCGAAGCGGTCCATGGAAAAAGCACTGACTCGCTCGTCCGCAACACTGCGGTCGGACGCTTCGAGTGTCCTCACTGTCACGAGTTTCAGGATTACTCCACCGACGACTTCATACCCGGCGAAGGCCAGATAGTGCCCTCGCGCGACACGGAATAACTTCCTCTCGTCAACGCAAGTGAGGCCGGCGACGAATCGCCGGCCTCATTTGCGCAAATGCTTTTAGCCCTTCAGCACCGTGCAAACCGAAGCGCAGATCGCTCCGCCGACGTTGAACGTTGCCGCCGCCTTCGGGTTCTTCACCTGCAAGCCTTCCGGTGCGCGTCCGCGAAGTTGTTCAAAGCACCATCCCACCATCGCCACTCCCGTAGCTCCGATCGGATGTCCCTTGGCAATCAGTCCGCCGGAGAGGTTGATGCCGCACTCGCCATCCACGCGAGCCTTCCCCTCGCCCCAGAACTTCGCGCCTTCGCCATACTTCGCTTTGCCTATGACCTCGGAACCGAGTGCTCCCATCACCGAGAAGCAGTCATGCACTTCCGCCACCGTCACGTCTGCCGGAGTCACTCCTGCCATCTCATACGCCCGCGCCATCGCGCGTTTCGCTCCAGCCGGACGCAGCACGTCGCGCCCTTCCTTCATCAGCGGATCTGTCGCCTGCGCATAGCCCGCAATCTCCACCGCATCGGCCTTGCTTACGCCCAGCTTTGCCAAGCCCTCTTCCGTCGCCAGAATCAGTGCCGCGTAGCCGTCTGTAATCTGCGAACAGTCGTAGGTCTTCAGCGGGAGGCCGTCAACGATGTAGCGATTCCGGTCCGTGATGTTCACCACGTCATCCAGCGTGACCTTTACCTTGTTCATCTGCGCCAGCGGATTCTTATTGGCATTGGCGTACTCTTCCACGGCAACCTTCGCCAGATCGGCTTCTGTTACACCGTGAACCTTGATGTAGCACTCCATGATCTCGGCAAACAGGTGCGGGAAAATGTAAGTCTTGCCCGGGCGCTCATCGGGATGCGAATATGCCCCCAGCGCTCTGCCGACCAGCTTGCCATCCATCTTGCCTTCGGCGTCGCGCATTTTTTCGTAGCCCAGCGCAAAACCCGTCTCGCCCCAACCTGCCTGTAACTTAAGAATCGTCGATAGGATTGCCTGACCACCCGACGCGCAGGCATTTTCAACAGTCTCAATCGGTTTGCTGGCCAGCCCCGGAACCGACGCAGCCAGCCCGGAAACCAGGCCCTGCTCATTCAGAGACATATTGCATGCGGCTCCCACCGCGCCCACGTCCAGCAGCGATGGATCAGTGTTGATCTCCTTGCAGACACTCTCAATGGCGTTCTTTGCGATTTCGGGAACCGTCATTCCCAGTAGCTTGCCGAACTTCGATTGGTGATATGCAGCGATGTAAATGCGTTTCATCTTATTCTCCAGGAAAGAGATGTTTTCAGCGATGGGTAAGATTCTTTTGCAGGCGCGAACCCCAAGACGTGCGGGAGGATAATACTGCAATCGGACGTCAAAGGGAAAGCGGTTCCAGAGAATGCTATCTTAGCGGTGTAACTCCGCACCGGAACTAAGTAGATTGACCAGTAAACGCATCGCTCCCGCCGCCCCGGCCCGAAGCTGGCGGTCAAAAGACAATCCCGAATACACCACCGAACCGCGCCCATAACGCGCCCGAATCAGCGAACCTTCCTGCACCGGTTGGCCCGGATCGCTCATCCGCAAAAGTACTTCGAAGCGCCCGTCCCAGCGCTGCGCAAAGTCTCTGCCGCGCTCCTCGCTCCAGCCTTGGAAATCAGCACTGCCGATCTCGTTCGGATCCCAGAGCAGGTCGTCATGTTCATCGATCATTTCCACTGCTGAAGCTTCGTTGCTCACCCGCGCCGTCCCCAGCTCCAGCGAATAGGGCACCGGAGCTATGCGCGAAAACCGTTCAGCGTCCGACTGCCCCAGGATTACCAGCGCGCCGCCCTCTTCGGCGTAATGCAGCAGCCGAGTACGCGCCTCCGCCAACTCGTCGCGGGTATCCACTGCGTGCGGTCCCAAAACGATAGCCCAGTACTTCCCGAGCCGCTCATTCATCAACTCTTCCCTGCCAAGGTCGGCGACTCGCACATTCACGTCGCGCAGCGCAGCCGGAATCGGGTCGCCGGCAACGCCCACATATCCCACTGCAAGATTCTCGGGCATCTCTGCCTTGGCCGACACCAGCAATCCCGTCGAGGGCCGATATGCAAATGCAACCTGACCATTCGCGCCGCGCACCATCGTATATCCCTGATCGAACACCGTTCCTCCCCATCGCACCACGGCTCGCACCGGATACACGCCCTCGCCACCGCGCTCCTGGATCAAGTAGAAGCGGTACGAATGCTCTTCGCCGCGCCCTTCAATTTCCAGCACCTCATGTTCGGGTTCCGCACGCCAGCCACTTGGCGCATGGACAGAAAGCAGCGCATTCTGCAGCTTCCCCATGTTGCTGCGCACCCGCATTTCAATCTCGCCATACGACCGACTAGTACGCCGATTCCATTGCGCACTCGGTTCCACAATCACCGAAATTGGCGGTGCCACAACGACTATGTGAAGTCCGTCATCCGACGATTCGCTCTGTTTTGCCCTCGCCATCACCGGAGCGCTCGCCCTTACCACCTCGCCGTCAATTTCAACTTCTGCAATCGCCTGCAGCGACGCCGGAGGCAGTGCCCGTGTCGCATTGCGTTCGTCCAAAATCCTGTACGCGCCATCTTCTTCGCTATCCAGCAAAAACTGCGGTCGCGTAAATGGAGCGTCCATCGGAACACGTCCGCGAAACACCGCATGCGTCTCGCCCGCGTTCCACTCGCGCCGCGGAGTCCATCGTCCGGCTTCCGGTCTCAGTTCCATGCCAGCTACACGAAAGCTCGTTTCCGCTCCCGACTCCACCCGCACCTGCACCGCAAAGTTTGCGCCCGGAAACAGCACAGACGCCTCGCCGCCCTGCCCGTCATCCACCAGCCTCGCCTGCACCCTTACGTCTGCCGCCAGCAGCAGCGCACGTTCCGCCTGTTTGCGTTTTGCCGCAAGCTCATCGCGAAGCCATGCAGGCGTGCCCGCCCCAAGCATCCTGTCTTCCACTCCGCGCAAATTTCGCAGGTACTCCGCAATCTGGGTAACGCATGCCCCGCGATCTCCAGCACTCTCCTCCGCAGCCGCAACGGCAATGCTCATCGCCTGCAGCCTCGACCTCACCTGCAACGGGTCATCTTGGCCATTCCCTCTTTTCATCGACGTAGCACTCACCAACTCCCCAATCCCCGAATTCAATCCGTCCGCAAAATCCTTCGCTCCCTCTGGCATGGCGACGCCCGGCGCAGATTCCACCAACCGGTAATGGCGGACCGCCTCGCGAGGCGCATGCACACGGTCTCCCTGCGAATGCTGTTCGGTCAGCGCACGATCTGCCTGTTGTTGCCAGCTCTCGTGAGCTCCCGGCGCAACATCGCCAGCGTTGAACGCCACGGAATACGCCCCCGCGCGGGCCAGCGCAAAAAGCCGCTTCGCCTGCCAGGGCTCCACTCCATCCGTCAGTTGTTCAGGAAACATTTTTCGGTCGGCAGCCGCATGGAACGCCTCGCGCACCAGGATTGCCGTCGCATCATGCTGGCCATCGCCATCCGGCACGTTCATCTCAAAGGGAGTGATGATGATGTCCGGATGCGTCTCGCGTATGACCCTCACCATGTCGGCCAGCGCCGTGTTATGCCCTGCCCACCGATCGAAAGCCTCGTTCGCCGTCCGCGCAAATCCGAAATCCACCAGCCGCGTAAAACGCTGCTCTACGCCGTAATGCGCATCGCTGGCCATTTGCTCCATCGTGCGCAGCAACCCCTGTTCCGTGGGCTCCAGAATGCTGTGCAGATTTTCCCCGCGCTCTCCGCGAGTCAGTGTAAGCAGCGTGACCTGTGCTCCCTGACCCCGCGCCTGTTGTAGCAGCAACGCACCATCCTCATCGCCCGGATGCGCCGTAACCTGCAGAATGCGAAGCGTCGAGCCGAGCGCACGAATCGCCGCCGCTCGATCATCGGCAGCAAGCCCCGCTCCTCCGGTCAACACTTGCGCCTGCGCCGTAGTCAGCGACAGCAGCACAACGCAAAGCCCGACCATCTTGCCGAAAATGTTGCCGTAGGTCACCGCTTCCCTTGTATCTGTTCCGCCCTTCGCCGTGCAACCTGTAAACGCAAAAAGGCCGGAGAGCGTAACTCCCCGGCCTTTAATCTTTGCCGAAATCGTTTAAGCCGAAACCAGCTCGCCTGATTTCACCGCGGCCAGTTTATCCTCCAGCCACTTGATCCACTGATCCAGCCCATCGCCCTTGCTTGAGGTCTCGATGATCTCAATTCCCGGATGCACCGTCCGCGCGTTGCTCTTGGCCAGTTCGGCGCTGAAAGGCACATACGGCAGCAGGTCCACCTTGCTCAGAATCATCAGCTCCGACTTTACGAAGATCGACGGATATTTCAGCGGCTTATCCTCGCCTTCGGTCACGCTCAGAATCACGATCTTCAGGTGCTCGCCCAGATCGTAGCTGCTCGGGCACACCAGGTTCCCTACGTTCTCGATGATGAGTACGTCGAAACTGTCCAGCGGCCAGTCCGCCAAGTGCTTCTCGATCATCTTCGCGTCCAGATGGCACGTGCCTCCGGTGATGATCTGCTTTACCGGGAAACCCGCCTTCGCCAACCGGTCCGCATCGTTTTCCGTCTGCAGATCTCCTGTCAGCAGCACCACGCGCTTGCTCTTGTCCCAGCGCTCCAGCGTGCGCTCCAGCAGGGTGGTTTTGCCCGATCCCGGCGAGCTGATGATGTTGACCACAAGAATCTTGTGCTCGCGGAACTTCTCGCGCAACTCGGCGGCAAGCTTCTGATTTTCGTTCAGTACTTTCTTTTCAACCGTGATCTGGCTCATTCTTCAACCTCGACAAATGCAATCTGGAGCTCTTCTCCAGCAATGGTGATAGTTGCGGCCTCGCCGCAAAGTGGGCAGGCGGTCGCCCAGTTTTCCGCCTTGAATTCGGCATTGCATTGCGGACATCGTTGCCGCCGCGAAACCTGTTCGATCTCCAGCGCCAGCGTTTCCCAGTCCGTATCCTTCACCACGCATTCAAAACCGAAGCGCAGGCAGTCCACGTCCACGCCCGACAGTTCTCCTACCCGCAATCCAACCTTGGAGAATCGCGCGCCTCCGTGCTGCTTCTTCAATTCGTCGAGCTGATCCAAAACGGAAGAGACAATGGATAATTCGTGCATCAAGACCCCAGGGACAAAGCGCATTCACCCGCTCGGTGCGCTGTGTTAATTCTCATCTTCTCATGAACACCTTGGCTGTGATGATGCTCACAGTTTCGCCGGATGTTTCCTCTGGGCTAAAATTCATCTTTCCGGAGTGCACATGTCATCCCGTCATCTTCCCGAATCCGATTCTCCTGCGACGCACGCCGTCGATCCTCAAGCCGCAGGACTAAACCTTCCCGATCCCAACGATCCGCGGGCCTGGTTCCGTTATGTCGAAGACTTTCGCACATCCGCGCATAACACCGTCGATGCCATTGCAGAATACCTCGGCAACATTCGCGAATACCCCGTCGTCCCTACGCTGAATCCCGGCGAACTCGTCGATTCCCTCCCCGCCCACGCACCCGAGCAGGGAGAAAGCTTTGACGCCATACTCGACGACTTTCGCACCAAAGTTCTTCCCGCGGTAACGCAATGGAATCACCCCGGCTTCATGGCTTACTTCGGAACCTCGGCCTCTACGCCCGGAATCCTGGCCGAACTGCTCATCGCCGCCATGAACACAAACGGTCTGCACTGGGATACCTCTCCCGCCGTCGTAGAACTGGAGCAGGTAGCCCTCGGATGGCTACGCGAATGGCTTGGCCTCCCGCCCAAGTTTTTCGGAATCATCTACGACACCGCCTCCACCAGCACCATGCACGCCCTCATCTGTGCCCGCGAATTCGCCCAGCCCGAATCCCGCGAAGAAGGATACCGCGGCAATCTCATCGTTTACACCTCCGAGCAGGCTCACTCCTCCGTCGAAAAAGGCGCCATGGCTGTCGGCATCGGACAGAAAAATGTTCGCAAGGTTCCAACAGATTCGCAGTTCCGTATGAAGGTCGATGCCCTGCGCAATCTCATCGAAACCGATCTCCGCGCCGGACTCCAACCCTGTTGCATCGTCGCCACCATCGGCACCACCTCTTCCACCTCCGTCGATCCCGTCGCCGAGTGCGCCCAACTAGCCGAAGAGTTCGGCCTATGGCTCCATGTCGATTGCGCCTACGCCGGACCCTGCGCGCTGCTGCCCGAGTGTGCCGAACACTTCAAGGGCATCGAGCGCGCCCACTCCATCGTCACCAATCCGCACAAGTGGCTGATGACCCAGATGGACCTCAGCGCCTTCTACACCCGCAAGCCCGAAATTCTTCGCAACGCGCTCTCGCTCGTTCCCGAATACCTCCGCGCCAGCGAAGACCCTCGCGCCATCCACCTCATGGATTACGGTGTGCCTCTCGGCCATCGTTTCCGTGGCCTGAAACTCTGGTTCATCCTGCGCTACTTCGGACGCGAAGGCGTCATGCAATTCCTCCGCCGCCACAACCAGCTCGCGCAGGAATTCGCCGCCTGGATCGATGCCGACGAGCGCTTTGAACGCATTGCTCCCGTCCCCTTCTCCGTCGTCTGCTTCCGCCTGAGCGGCAGCGACGAACTGAACAAAGCGCTACTCGACAAAGTGAACGCCAGCCGCACCATCTTCCTCTCGCACACCGCGCTCAACGGCCAGTATGTAATTCGCATAGCCATCGGCAACATCGCCACCAGCATGAAAGACGTCAAGCTGGCATGGAAGCTGATCCTTCAGGCAGCAGAGGAAGTATCGAGACGGTAGGGTCGTCGTGAACGCGAACCCGGCCCACTCAAAGAGCAAATCAGGATGAGCCATCGCCCTCGATCAGCTTTCTTTTAGCGCAGATCACGCACCAATGCAACCGATTATCCACGTCTGCTATCAGACAATAAGGCCGAATAGGAGTAGCCTTAGGATTGTATTGTTATGCAGACGGGTCGCAAAGAACCCTGCTTTCGTAGTTGCCTTTCACATTCCGAACAAGAATAAGTCGGACTCACCACAAGTCACTGCTGATTTCTCTGTAACCTGTCACGTCGAGACAGGAAAACGATCAACGAGAATCTCTCCACTGGAATGAAAAAGGAGCGCCGCATTATTTGCGCCGCTTGCCGGGCGCCCCCGACGCCGCCCGCATTTTACAACGCAGGATATGTCTGCGCGGAGCCTCACATGTCTGTTCATCTCATTAATCCCAGTGACAACTCATTCGGAACCGCCGTGATCACCCCACGTTGGTTGTTTGTGCTTGCCGCGGCCACGCCAGCGCACATGGGCGATCCCATCTTGGTGGACGAGTCTCTGGAGCAGTTGGACGCTGCAACCATTCATGCCGGAGACGTCGTTGGAATCAGCGTGCACACCGGCAACGCCCTGCGCGGATACGAAGTAGGCAAGCTCGCCCATTCCCGTGGCGCAACCGTCGTCTACGGAGGCATTCACGCGACCCTCTTTCCTGAGGAACCCTTCGAGCGAGGCATGGCCGACGCCGTAGTCAAAGGTGATGGCGACGTCGCCTGGGGTAACGTATTGCGCGACCTTCAAGCAGGAACCGCGAAGCGGATTTACGATGGCGGAAGGATCGAGGGCGGCGAATTCCTATCTGCCCGCTGGGATCTGATGCAGCCGGAGAAATACATGTGGGCGTCGGTGCAAACCATCCGCGGATGCCCTAAGCACTGCTCCTTCTGCTCCGTCTGGCGAACCGATGGACAGAAGCCGCGCCAGCGCTCATTCGAAAGAGTCATCGATGAGATCGTCGATCTTCGGCGCAGAGGATTCCGCTTCATCGCCTTGGCCGACGACAACTTCTATCCCGTAACGCTGACCGACCTGCGCCTGGCGCGCGAGCAGAACAACTCGGAAAAGGTTCAGTCCCTGACGCAGATCCGCAACGAACGATTTTCGTTAATGGCGGAACTCGCGAAATTGCCAAAGGACATGGTCTTCTTCACCCAGATAACGATGGAATCCGCCGAGGACCCCGAGTATCTGGATGCCATGCGGCGAGCCAACATCAAGGGCGCGCTCGTAGGCGTAGAGGCCGTTACGCCCGAAGGATTGAAGGCGGTTTACAAGGACTTCAACTACTCGGGAGATCGTCTCGTCGAACAACTCCAGACCTTCCGCAAGCACGGTGTCCATGTTCTCGGATCATTCATCTTCGGGCTGCCGACAGACAAGCCGAGCACCTTCGAAGCCACCGTCGAAGTAGCGCTCAAGGCAGGAGTGACCTTTGCGCAATTCGTCATGATGACGCCCTTCCCCGGAACCGTGGACTTCGCTCACTGGGAAAAGGAACAATCCGCCAATCCCACATTGGTCGACGGCACGCCAATCACACGGTATTGGCTGATCCCAACTGCCAACCGTCCGAAGATGTTCACCCCGCATCCATCCATGACCTCAAACGAAATACGCGATCGCACGCAAGCCGTCTGGGACCGATTCTACGAGTTCGGCTCCATCTGGAAGAGGTCTGCCTGCACTCCAACTCTTCGAGCCCGCCTGGCATTTGTACTGCTATCTAAACTCTACCGCCAAATGTATGCAGGGACCGGCATCTCGACAGACAGTGCCCGGCGCAAGAAAGCGCAATCATCGGCGCGCTGGATCGCCAGGCAGACCCGCAAGGTTTTCAAGGCCAAGCCCATGCCGGAACTTGCGTACCCCATATGGGAGCCTCGCGCCGCGATCAATCCGCAATTGAACATATCCATCGGATTGGGGGACTAATTCAGTCACCATGGCGAGATCACCTGGAGGCGTCCGTTTATGCGGGCGCTTCTTGCCATCTAGTAGTTTGAGATTTCAACCAGATTCTTGTCTGGGTCACGGAGATAGATGGAGCGCATTTTCCCCATTGCCCCATTCCGTTCGATGGGGCCTTCTTCAATACGAACTTTCTGTTCGTTCAGGTTGCGAACCACTTCATCGAGAGGGATTGAGGTGATCAAGCAGATGTCTCCCGCGCCGGAGGTAGGATGAGCGGCTTTGGGACTCACCTCATGCCCGCGCTGCTGAAGCTTGATCATCTGTTCGCCGAAACAAAGAGCCTTTCGGCCATCTACGTTGGATAATTCCATGCCAAGGACTTCCGTGTAAAAGTCAACGGTGATGTCAATGTTGGCGACGGTGAGGACAAGGTGGTCGAGTGAATCTATGGTTATTGCCATATGAGACGGATGATACTCGACTCCGCCGCGACCTCTCACTATATTTTTCCGGACAACTAATTATCGCCGTGCGTTGCTCTTGTTCCTGTCGTTCCTCTTGCTTTGAAGAGTCATCCTGAGCCGAAGGCGAAGGACCCCGCCAGCTCCAAATCTCCCATTCAGTTCCAAAGGCAACTCAACCGCGCTCGATTTCTCTACTCAAGAAGGGCGCCGCGTCGAATCCGGCCAGAATCCAGTGCCAGAGGAATCACAGGAACAGCACGGGTAAAGCCTCACTCGCGATTACCAACCCACTTGGTGCATCCGCCTGAGGATGACCGAGCTGTAGTTATTCATCCGCTCGGGCCGTCGCCGCAGCGGAGCCGGAAGAATCGCCGCTAATTGCGCCGACTGTTGCCTGCCGATATTCCGCGCCGCGATCCTGTCGTAATGGCGACACGCCGCCTCCGCTCCATAAATCCCCGGCCCCCATTCGACCACATTCAGGTAAAGCTCCAGAATGCGCCGCTTGCCGAGCACCAGTTCTGCCACCGGCACCAGCGCGAACTCCGCGCCTTTGCGAAAAAACGAGCGCCCCGTTCCGAAGAACAGATTCTTCACCAGTTGCTGCGTCAGCGTAGAGCCTCCGCGCATCCGCCCGCCTTCCATATCTTCCTCGGCAGCCTTTCGAATCGCGTGCCAATCGAATCCATGATGCTGATAGAAGCGCGCATCCTCCGCCGAGATGACCGCGTGCTGGAAATCAGGCGAGATCTGGTTCAGCGGAACGAATTTGTATTTTTTCTGGTACGGCGTCTGATGAATCCAGGCCTGCAAGCGGCGCTGAACGTGCACCGCCGTCGTCGGCGGATCGATCCACCGCGCAGCCAGAAGGAGCAGCGCGGCCACCCCCCAAAGCAGCACCGCCCCGGCGATCACCCATCGAACAATAGACCGGAGCAAACCCTTCCGAAGCGCGGTCGTGGGCGGCGTGATTGTCCTTGAAGTCACAATTCAGAATAGCAGCCTGGACCTGGTTGCCGCTTATGGCTGCGCTTGCGCGCGCAAATACGGAGTGCTGCATTCTACTCAGGCCGCTCGCGACAAATCCCTGACTCCTGAATCCCATGGAACCCCGCTCCACAGATAAATGGGATCAGTCCCAAGATGTCGACATCGCGTCAGGATTTCGGGGCAGGACTGATGCCGCTCAATAGCCTGTCCCATCGGCGTTTCCCGGGACCACACGGGAATAATCCCGTTTACGGATACTTGGGCGTGTAACGGAGGATGCCTTACCGCGAGAGAGTCGCTGAGGTACGACAAAAGCAACGGCATTTTTCTTCCCTTTCGGGCGGGTCCGGGGTACAAAAGAGTCTTCTACATTGGACACCGAGGCTCATCATGCACTCTTCTTTCTCTCTTCGGAGATTCATCGGAATTGGTCTGTTCTTTATTGCCACGCAACTGAGTGCTACAGACATCTGGGGCCGCCCAGCCTTCACTGCGGATGCTGAGGCACTTCGCCAGGCAGCAGAGGTTGTGAAGCCCGAGAAACACACAGACGCTACAGTTCTACTTAACGACCTGCACTTGACCCTTGACGAATTTGGCCGGGTGACCGAGTCGCGACGCCTGATCTACCGCATTGAGACTCAGGCTGGTGTGGAGAACTGGGCTGAGACGAGCGGACGATGGGAGGCATGGCACCAGTCCAAGCCGGAGTTCAAGGCACGCGTCATCACGCTGGAAGGAACCGAGCACTGGCTTGACCCGAAGACGTTGACCGACGTTCCCGTGCACACCGACGCTCCCGAAATGTACAGCGATGGACGCCGCTGCGGCGGGCCTCTACCGGCCGTGGCAATCGGCTCGATTATCGAGGAAGAGGTGATCCTCCATGACACTTCACCTCTGTTTGCTGCTGGAATCGCTCGACGAAGATCGTTGGCGTGGTCAGCTCCAGTTAATCTAACGCACGTAATAATCGCGCATCCAGAGTCTCTTGGCCTGCATTACGAACTGCATTTGTTGCCCGAAGCGAAAGTAACAAAGACAAACGCGGGTGGCGTCGAGACGATCACCATTGAGCAGGGTCCCCTGGCAGCCTACAAGGAGAATCCAAGCTATGTTCCGCCGGACGCCGTACTATATCCAGAGATCGAGTTTGCTACTGCCGCCTCATGGCGGAACGTGGCAACCGAGTACGCCCGCTTAACTGAGGACAAACTGCGTCCATCAGAGGCGCAGGCGCTGCTTGCGACGATCAACGTAAAGGATGGAAGCCGTGAAGAGAAGATCCGGCGCATAGTGGCTGCCTTACACAAAAACGTGCGTTACACAGGCGTGGAGTTTGGCGAGTCGAGCCTGATCCCGCAATCTCCATCCGAGACACTGAAGCGCAAGTACGGTGATTGCAAGGACAAAGCATCGCTGCTGGTGGCAATGCTGCGCGGAGCGGGTATCTCCGCCAGCCTCGCGCTGGTGGATGCCGGTCCGGGACGCGACGTAAATAAAGAACTGGCGGGGATGGGACTGTTTGACCATGCGATCGTGTATATCCCCGCTACGGATAAGGATTCAGACCTCTGGGTTGACGCCACAGCCCAGTACTCCCAGGTTGGCACTCTGCCCTGGATGGACTATGGACGATGGGCGCTGGTGGTGAGTGAAAACACCGAGGCTTTGCGGCAGATCCCCGAACTTACATCTGAGCAAAATGTGTACCGCGAGTTTCGGGAGTTTGCTCTTGCCGAACATGGTATGGCAACGATCACCGAAACGGATGAGGAGATTGGGCCGTCAGATGCTGATTTCCGCAGATACTACAGTGGGGACAGCAAACAGGTAAAGGAAAAGGTCGAAAACTACGTAAAGCAGGTATACATCGCTGACTCGCTCACCTCCCTGGAGCATGGCGATTTGACCAACCTGGACAATCCGTCATCGATCAAACTCCTAACCAAAGGGAGGCGTGGTTTTACCGACTTTACATCTGCAGCCGTCGCCATTCGTGTGGAGAGCCTTTTTGACTATCTGCCGCAGTATTTCTGGACAAAGGAAGAGGCGGCAAAGGACGATGAAGAGGAGAAGCCTAAAGCGCGAACGACCGATTGGTGGATCACCCCTTTGACGGCGGAATGGCGATACAAAATCATCGCTCCCCCTGGGTTCAAACTGCGGGCACTTCCTTCCGATAGGAGCGAGAAAGTTGGCACCCTGAGCTTCACTCAAAAGTACTCGGCCAACGCAGATGGGACCGTGGTGGAGGCGGTGCTACGGGTTGAGAATCCGAACAACAGATTGACCGTTCAACAAGCCAAGGCCTTGCGAGACGCAGTGGTGCAAGCGCGCAACTCTGATGCAATCCTCGTTACGTTCGATGAGGTTGGGCATTCACTGATTTCCGCCGGCAAGATCAAAGAGGGGTTGGCAGCGTACCGGCAACTCGCGGTGCAGCATCCGAAGGAAGCATTGCACAAGGTGCAACTTTCGCAGGCGCTGGTCACGGCGGGGCTTGGGGAAAAGGCGCGAAGCGTGGCCTTGGAGGCTACGATGCTGGACCCAACCTCGGCGCTGGCATTCAGCAATCTCGGACTTGTCCTGCAAACTGATCTGATTGGGCGTCCAATGAAGAGGGGGATGGATTACAAGGGCGCAATTGCCGCGTTCAGAAAAGCGATCCTGCTCGACCCTAAGGACAGAGAAACTCGCGCAAACCTAGCGATACTGCTTGAATACGATGCTGACGGTACCCGATATAGCGAAAGTGCGGGACTGAAGGAAGCGGTGACAGTCTGGCGCGAGTTGAAGAAGCTGGATGAAGAGTACGCAAGAACATACGACAATAACGTCTTGTACGACCTATGGTATGCGCACGACTATCAGGGCGTTCTCGACTATGCCGCAACCCTGCAAACTACTGATGTTCCCAAGGCCATATCGTTGGGGGCGATTGCGCTACTGCAAGGTTCGGATGCGGCTCTCAAGAAATCGCTACAGATCACCTTCAGTGACCAGGAGCGCAGCACTGTATTGAATAACGCAGGGACCTTACTGCTCTACGTGCGGAGATATCAGGAAGCTGCAGACGTGCTATCCGAAGCAACAAAGGGGCAAGACAGTGACAGCGCGAGCATCCAACGTGCGGCGAACGCCGCCAAAACCAAGAAATATGACGAAGTCAAAGTTGACCAGTCCGGCCCGGTTAGCGTGCTGCGACAATTCATTGGGGAAATGATGAGCGGCAGGTTAACGCTCGATGAGTTCAAGGCGCTTACGTACGGCAGCCTCAAGCATTCCGATGAGCCGGAGGAGAAACAATTTTCGCAAGCCATGGAGAGCATGACGGGGAACATTGGCACGTCGGGAGTTCCGCTGGCGACCTACGCTGACATGTGGGTGTCCAACTTGCACTTCGCGCTGGATGGTAATGACTCGGTCGGATACAAGGTAACTGTTGAGTACCCGGGAACGACCGCCCAGAACATGTACGTTGTTCGCGACGCGGAGCGCTACAGAGAAGTTGGCCGTGCGGTGGACCTCAAACTGTATACCGATGAACTCGCGGGTTTGGTACTTGAAAGCATTGAGAAGAAGAATCTGGCCGCTGCTCGAAAGTGGTTAGACCGTGCACGCGACGATGCGCATTTGAAAGGCGGGGACGATCCGCTGGCGGACGTGGGGTTCCCTCGTTTCTGGACGAAGGGGCAGGAGGCGGATGTGGCTACCATGCGCAAAGCCGCGCTGGTCCTGTTGCCTTTGCGGGAACTGAAGGGTGCGTACTTCGATGAACTCAACGAGGCGCGGAAGGCGGCGAAGACGGATCTGGAGCGCGACCGCTTGACGATGGTTATGGCGTTTGGATACCAGGCACAGAAGCGTTGGGCGGAGATGTTGCCCCTCACCCAGGAATTGACCAAGTCGTCGCCCACATCAGTACGAGCCTTCAATTTGCTGGTGAGGGCTTACGTGGAAATGAAACGTTTTGACGAATGCGAGAAGCTGATCCAGGCGAAAATTCAACAGCATCTGGATGAACCGGAGTATTTCCGTTCCTACGCGCTCTTCGCTGAATGGCAAGGTGACTTCAAGAAGTCGCGGGCGATCCTCAAGACGATCATTGACAAGGGACAGGGCACGGCGAATGACATGAACACCTATGCATGGGATGCGCTGTTTGTGCCCGGTCCCATTGAACAAGAGTCGATCGATATAGGTGTTCGGGGCAACGAACTGACGAGTAACTCCAACTTCGCCATTCTGCACACGCTAGCTTGTGTTTATGCCCAGGCAGGGAAGCCGAGCCAGGCGCGCAATCTGCTGCTGAAAGCAATGGATGCTGAACACATGGAGGAGCCGAGTTCGGACGTGTGGTTTGGGTTCGCGCTGATTGCCGAACAGTACGGTGTGATCGATGCCGCTGTGAAAATGTACGGACGGGTGGAAAAGCCAAAGACTGATATTCCGGGAGCGACTTATACGATAGCGCAGCAGCATCTGACGGCTTTGAATGAACTCGCGAAAGCGGCGGCGAAGAGCTCCGGACAGTAATGTTTATCATTGAGTGGATTTCGGCTCTCAAGTAATCGGAGCAATGGAAATCTCAATTTCCGACGAAGCTGGCGAACCAATGCAAGGAACAGAATGCAAGCGGAATCAACTACCCGGATATGTCCCGCAAGTTGGCTTACAATACGTATTGTCAGCCCACGCTCCATCCTGTTACTCCCCGCCCTATGCCCAGTAAGTCCGATCCAGCGTCCGGTACTGAATCGCCTCGGCGATATGCTTGGCCTCCAAGTGTTTCGCCCCTTCCAGGTCGGCGACCGTGCGTGAGACTTTCAGGATGCGGTCATGCGCGCGAGCGCTCAATCCCTGTTGCGTCATCGCCCGTTCGAGCAATCGTTCGCAATCCGGAGAAAGTTCGCAGAAAGTACGAATCTGCCGCGAGCCCATCTGCGCGTTAGCGAAGAATTTCTCTCCAGCCGCGCGGAAGCGCTTCAACTGCCTTCCCCGGGCCTCGAGCACGCGGTCGCGAATCGCAGACGAAGGCTCGGCCTGCACGTTCGAGCGCAGTTCCTTGTAGTTCACCGCGGGCACGTCGATGTGAATATCGATGCGGTCCAGCAGCGGCCCGCTGATCTTTGAGATGTAGCGTTGAATCATCGGCGGCGTGCATCGGCACTCGCGTGCGCGGTCGTTGAAGAAGCCGCACGGACACGGGTTCATCGCAGCGGCCAGCATGAAGCGCGCCGGAAACGTCAACGACATCGCTGCACGCGCAATCGAAACCGTTCCGTCCTCCAGCGGTTGACGCATCACCTCAAGCACGTTGCGAGGAAACTCCGGCAGCTCGTCGAGAAACAGCACGCCGTTATGCGCCAGCGAAACCTCACCCGGACGCGGCACCGCGCCTCCGCCGATCAGTCCCGCATCGCTGATCGTGTGGTGCGGCGAGCGGAAGGGGCGCACGCCGACCAGTCCGTTGCCCGCATCCAGAACTCCAGCGACGCTGTGAATCTTCGTCGTCTCCAGCGCTTCTTCAAACGTCAGCGGCGGAAGAATCGTCGGCATCCGTTTCGTCAGCATCGTCTTGCCGCCCCCCGGAGGACCGATCATCAGAATGTTGTGTCCGCCCGCGCACGCCACTTCCATCGCGCGCTTGGCCGTGTGCTGTCCGCGCACGTCTTTGAAGTCCACGGGAAAGTGTTCGACCTGTTCCAGCAGCGCCTGACTGTCCACCACCAGCGGCTCTGGTCCCACACCGGTGTTGATGAGCCGCACCACATCGATCAGGCTCTTCATCGGGAACACCTTCACACCTTCGACCACAGCAGCTTCGCGAGCATTCTGTTCCGGCACCAGCAGGTAAGGAATCTTGCGCGCCCGAGCTGCCACCGCAATCGGCAGCGCCCCTCGCACCGGACGCAGTCCTCCGTCAAGCGAAAGCTCGCCCACGATCACGTACTCTCCCAGATCCTGTTTCTTGAGTCCGCCATACGCACCCAGAATTCCCAACGCCATCGGCAGATCGAATCCCGATCCTTCTTTTTTCAAATCCGCCGGAGCCAGGTTGATGGTGATGTGAGTGGGAGGAATGTCATACCCGCAATTTTTCAGCGCTGCACGAATGCGCTCACGGCTCTCGCGCACCGCAGTATCCGGCAGACCGACGGTCGTGAAGTGGTCTTCATTCATCTTGACGCCGGAAACATCTACTTCCACGTCGATCAGGTTTGCGTCGATGCCATACACGGCTGCGCTCAGGGTCTTGAAAAGCATGAAGAATGCCGCCTTCGTGCAGGCCATAACTGTCGCGCCCGCGAAGTTCAGAGTTTTAGGATTCGTCGTAATTCTACGGCATGTTCCTGCCCGCCGCATCCGCGGCACCAACGATTGATCAACAGGTCAATCATCGAGTCGATTGGAAGTAACCAACTCGGCAATCGTTCAGGGGAGCTCACAACTATTGCTGAATTTTACAACTCAGGATTTTTAACGATTAACCACTCTGATAATCGCCCTGCGGCAGGGCTGCACATCGCAAACTTGAGCCGACTTTGCTAAAATATGGTTGTTCCCCAGACAGAACGGCATGTGGGCCGCATCGCAGATTTAAGCTGCTGCATCTAAATGAGATGTCCACTCTTGGGGAAGCAGCCGCCGGGCAACGGCGAGGTATACGCAATGGCGACCATCGGCAGACGTGAGCAGGAGATTTTGACGGCCATCGTCGAGACCTACATCTCGACCGGTGAACCTGTCGGCTCGCGCACCTTGGCCCGTCGTAATCGCGAGGGCCTTAGTGCGGCGACCATTCGGAACGTGATGGCAGATCTGGCCGATGCTGGATTGCTGGCCCAGCCCCACACATCATCGGGTCGCGTTCCATCCGTAGAAGGCTATCGCTACTATGCCGAAAAGCTTTCCGATCAGGTGAGCCTGAAGCCGGATGACGAGCAGATCATTCAGCGCTACTTCCACGGCGTTAATGAAGTTCAGGAGTTCATGGAGCGCACCTCGCATGTGCTCTCGCTCATCTCTTCAGGAGTGGGCGTTGCTATGACACTGGCCGGTCCGCGCAAGGCTCTCGAACATGTACACTTCCAGCGGCTCGGCGAGTTGCGCGTACTGGCCATCGTGGTTACGCAGAGTGGTGTAGTTCATGATCGCGTGCTGCGCCTGCCGCACGATGTCACGCAATCTGAACTGGATTTGGCGGGACGATACATCAACGACAACTTCCGCGGCTGGTTAATCGAAGACGTGCGTCGTGAATTGGAACGGCGCATCGAACAAGAACGCAGCGAATGCGATCGGCTGATGCAATCGGTCTCGCAGTTGTACCAGAGCGGGGCGCTTGCCACCAAAGATGAAGCGGTCGATGTCTTCGTGGAAGGTACGGCGAACCTGGTCTCGAATGAGAATGACACGGAGCGTCTGCGTGTTCTGCTGAAAACTCTGGAGGAGAAAACCCGCATCGTCGAGTTGCTCTCTTCCTACGTGGATACGCGTCAGGAAGCGGTTCGCGTCATTATTGGACTGGATGACACCATGCCCGACCTGAGCAGTTTCGTACTTATCGGCGCTCCCGCTCGCAGCGGCCAGGAGATCATGGGCCGACTCGCCGTCATCGGCCCGACGCGGATGGATTATCAGCACACGATTACAGCCGTATCCTATATCTCACGGCTGTTCGACAAGTTATTAAATGACTCGGAATAATCAAACAATCATGGCAAAAGAAGATTTCGATAACACCCCAGTGGACGTAGAACACGAACTTCCAGAGGGCAATGACAGCGATGACACTGTCAGCGCGCAGCCATCTGAAATCGAAAAGTTGAAGTCGGAGAATGCTCTGTATCTCGATCGGCTGGCTCGTCTGCAAGCAGAGTTCGACAACTTTCGTAAACGGAATATTCGCGAGCAGCAGGAGTTCCGCGAGTATGCCCTTACCGATACGCTGAAGCAGTTGCTTCCAATTCTGGACAGCCTGGACCGCGCAGTAAAGGTGGAAAGCGTATCCGCCGAAGATCTCCGCTCTGGCGTAGAACTGATCGACCGTCAGTTTCACGACGTGCTGACGCGACTCGGCGTAGAGCCAATCACCGCACAGGGACAGCCCTTCGATCCCAGCTTGCACCAGGCGATCCAAATGGTCGATACCGATGAGGTGCCGGACCATCATGTAATCGATGAGTTGCAACGCGGCTACCGCCTTCGCGACCGCGTACTGCGCGCCGCCATGGTTCGCGTGGCTCAAAACACAAAGAAATAAAATCTGGATTCGGCGCACCTAGCGCCGCGGAGGACGACCGCTCCGGCGGTCTTTCGAACACTGGCTACTAACGTAAAACGCGATTACTACGAAGTACTCGGCGTTGCCCGCAGCGCGGGCGACCCTGAGATCAAGAGCGCCTATCGCAAACTGGCGCTGCAGTATCACCCGGATCGCAATCCTGGCGATGACGAGTCCGAGGAGCGCTTTAAAGAGTGCAGCGAGGCCTACGCTATCCTGAGCGATCAGCAGAAGCGTGCCGCCTACGACCGATACGGCCATGATGCATTCACCAACGGTGGAGGAGGCCAGGGACAGAGCGGATTCCAGCAGGTAGATATCAGCGACCTGTTCGGAGAGATGTTCGGCTTCGGCGATCTGTTTGGGGGTGGCGGAGGACGCGGGGGACGCCGTTCACGCGCACAGCGTGGAGCAGACATTCGCGAAGATCTGACGATCACCTTCGAGAACGCAGCCTTCGGCGTTGAGAAGGAAGTCGGCATCCGTCGCCGCGAGCTATGCGAATCCTGCCACGGAACGGGTGCCGCTGGCGGCAAAGCGCCCAGCCAGTGCCGGCAGTGCAACGGGCAAGGGCAGGTACGGTATCAGCAGGGCTTCTTCAGTGTTGCTCGAACCTGTCCGGTGTGCCAGGGAACGGGCACGATGATCGAAAACCCGTGCGCTAAGTGCAGAGGTCAGCGCGTGATCACCCAGGTTCACACCATGCAGGTGAAGGTGCCCGCGGGGGTGGAAGACGGGACCCGCATTCTGTATAGCGGGCACGGAGATGCCGGACTCGATGGCGGCCCCGCCGGTGATGTGTACGTCGTGCTGCATGTGACCGAGCATCCATTCTTTGAGCGGGACGGGAAGGATTTGCATTGCGCCATTCCTGTCTCATTTACGCAGGCAGCTCTGGGCGCCACGGTGAAGATTCCTACGCTGGAAGGCGAGGCAACGCTCGAGTTACCGGCAGGCACGCAGACCGGAACCAGCTTCCGTATGCGCAGGAAGGGCGTTCCGGTACTCAACGGCAGCGGCCGCGGTGACCTGTTTGTGGAAGTGAAGGTCAGCACTCCAACAAAGCTGACGCACCAGCAGCGTGAATTGCTGGAGCAACTGGCTGAAACACTGGGACAGGAGAACAAGCCCCAGAAGCGCAGCTTGCTGAACAAAATGAAAGATATCTTCAGCTAAGGGCAGTAAGTGAACGCCAAAGAGGCGCGGAGAAAATTCCGCGCCCTTTTCTTGTGCGCTAGTATTCTGCTGAATGATTGGCGCCCTGCCACGGGAGAACACTGCTTCTCAATTACCCTCAGCTTGCTTTAGGCTGGAAGTATGACACGACGCCGCTGGATTGCCGACGAATGCTCTGGAGATCGCGCTGCGCTGCTGGGACAGAACGCTGCGCATCTGGCGCGAGTGCTGCGGGCGCGCGTGGGGCAGGAGTACGACCTTGCGTGCGGCGAAGTCGTCCGAGTGGGGACCATCTCTTCCGTCTCAGATGAGCGCGTCGAGTTTGACCTGGGCGAAGCGGTGGCCGGTACTGAGGAACGAGAGATTGTGCTGCTGATGGCCATCTACAAGTTCGACCGGCTGGAGTGGGCCATCGAAAAGTGTACGGAGTTGGGTGTCACGCGCATTCTCCCGATCATTGCACGCCGTACTGATTCCCACCTGGCGATCGCGGCGGCCAAACGCGTGGAGCGATGGCGGCGCATTGCGCACGAGGCAGCGCAGCAGTCACGCCGCTTGCGTCCGCCGACCATCGATGATGCAGTGAAGCTGAAGTTGGCGCTGCCCTTCGAGGCTCCAACGCGCTTGTTGCTGAACGAAAATGAGCGAAGCAAAAATATGCGCGATGCGTTGGCCGAAGGGTCTATGCCGATCGTTTTCGCCGTGGGCCCCGAGGGCGGATGGGCGGAAGAAGAGCTGGCTCAGTTCAGCGATACGGGATGGCAAAGCGTAACCCTTGGCACCACAATTCTGCGCGCGGAGACGGCTGCGGTCGCTGCGCTGGCGGCTGTAACGGCGCTTCTGGATTGATATTGAAGATTCATTCTTACCCGCATAAACACTAAGGGGAACGCTTTCGCGCTCCCCTCTCGTGTAGCCTTTTTCGTTTAAAGTTACTACTTCTTCTTTGCGACTTTCTTCGCAGCCTTCTTAACGGCCTTCTTCGCAGCTTTCTTGGTTGCCATCTGACTATTCTCCCTTTGAACAATCTTGGATGTAATTACAACGTAAACGTTGCAATTGCATAGTTGTATATGTTGATTACAAAGGCATGTCAAGTAAAAAAGTAAAACGTGAGCATGTCTTCGATGCTCACGTCTCCAGGTTCACCGAACTTTTGTCTTAACGCAACGCTCTCAAGAGCAATCCGGAGATCGTGTCCTGCAGAGTGTGGGCCATCATCGCCGGCCGCAGACTCTTTCTCAAGATGCTCAGGATGCCGAAGGAAAAACCGAGAATGGCGATGAGCACCATTCGCTGCGGGCCTTCGTATCCGTGGCCAAGGCCGAAGAGGATGCTGACAAAGACCAGCGCGATCCATTGGTTGCGCAGCAGTCGGGTAAATTGCTTTTGCAGGTAGCCACGAAAGAGCACCTCTTCGCAAAACCCGGCAGTGGCACTGAGGCATATCCACAAGAAGACCTCGAAGCCGCTTTGCGGAGCAAGAAAACCAATCTGCTTGCGAGCATCATCGAGGCTGCCGGAGTGATCCATTCCCATGGCGATGGCGGCGACGGCAATCACCAGAAGCGTTCCGATCCAAGTGCCGGTCGCAACGGCAATGTCGATCAGAAAATCTTCGATAGACTTCCAGCGGCCGCCGATCAGCTCACGCAAAGTTCCGCCTGAACGCCGCAGTCCCCACCAGACATACAGAGTGAAAAGCCATTCGTAGATAATTGTGGCTACATAGATGCGAACGTGCCCGTGTCCGGAGTGAGCACCGTGGCCGCTCTTTAAATTCGCAATGCTAAGGAAGCCGAGCACCAGGACCAGCGCGGCGGTGTGCCAATAAGGAATGGGGTGGATTTTCTCCACCGGCGGGATCTCATTGACCGCAGTACTGGGCGTGGTGCTCTCCATGCTTCTCCTTGCGACAGAAACTAGTCGATACTGAGAACGCTGCCGCCGCCACTGCTCTTCAATTCTTCCGCACGCGCCAGAACATTGCGGGCAAATGCGAAGAGACTCTTGGCGTTATTTGCCTGCTCACCAGCCAATGCCACCGGATGACCGGAATCTCCACCCTCCCGGATCGTCGGGTCGAGTTCGATGCGTCCGAGGAATGGCACGCCATACTGCTTGGCAACGCGCTCGCCTCCGCCAGTTGAGAAGACATCGATCTCGTGATTGCAATGCGGACAAACAAAGTAGCTCATGTTTTCGGCAATGCCCATGATCTCAACCCGGACCTGGTTGAACATTTCGATAGCCTTACGCGCATCCTGCAATGAAACGTCGGAGGGAGTGGTGACGACGATAGCGCCTGTCAATGGCACGGTCTGCGTCAGCGATATCACGACGTCGCCGGTCCCTGGAGGCAGATCGACGACGAGGAAGTCGAGTTCACCCCAGGCCACCTGTCCTAAAAACTGCTTGATGACTGAATGCAGCATGGGTCCACGCCACACCAGCGGCTTGTCGCCGGGATTCAGATAACCAACGGAGATGACGCGAACGCCATAGCGCTCGGCAGGAACGATGCGATTGTCCGGAGTCAACTCAGGCTCGCCGGTTGCGCCCATCATCAAGGGAACGTTGGGGCCGTAGATGTCTGCATCGAGAAGTCCAACCTTGAAGCCAAGACGAGCCAGAGCTAACGCAAGGTTAACGGAAAGAGTGGTCTTGCCAACTCCGCCCTTACCAGATCCGACTGCAATGATTGAGCTGACACCAGGAATCGCTTGCGGCCCCTCGGGCTGTGGACCGCTTGAATGTGCATGCATGTGCAAGGATGTCCTTACGAACGGTATTGTGCGACATTTGATTATACCGGGAAGACGGGAAAGGACGTCACAGTGCAAATGTCCGACCCTGAATTAGAATGACACGGCAGAAGAGATCATGGCGAAGAAAGTAGTTGCTTTGGTTGGGTGATCGAAGACGACGTTCCTGGGATCGGACTCACGGCAAAGCCAAATACAAAACGCCCGACCGAAGCCGGGCGCATTGCAAGAACATTGTTGCTACAGGCTGCTCATGTTGGAGAGGAAGTCGCCGTTGGCTCGCGTCTTGCTGAGCTTGTCGATTAACAACTCCATCGCCTCCACGGGAGAGAGCGGGTTGAGAACACGGCGCAAAACCCAAATGCGCTGGAGGTCTTCCTTAACCTGGAGCAGTTCTTCCTTACGGGTGCCCGAGCGCTGAATATCAATGGCCGGAAAGACTCGCTTATCACTAAGCTTGCGGTCCAGGATGACTTCCATGTTGCCGGTGCCCTTGAATTCTTCGAAGATCACGTCGTCCATACGGCTGCCGGTTTCGATCAACGCAGTAGCGATAATCGTAAGCGAGCCACCCTCTTCGATATTACGGGCCGCACCAAAGAAGCGCTTCGGACGCTGCAGAGCGTTCGAGTCGACACCGCCGGAGAGCACCTTGCCCGATGGCGGAACGATGGTGTTGTAAGCACGCGCCAGGCGGGTGATGGAATCCAGCAGGATCACTACGTCACGCTTGTGTTCGACAAGGCGTTTGGCCTTTTCGATCACCATCTCGGCGACCTGTACGTGGCGTGCTGCGGGTTCGTCAAAGGTCGAGCTGATGACTTCGCCCTTCACCGAACGCTGCATGTCCGTGACTTCTTCCGGACGTTCGTCGATGAGAAGAACGATCAGAACCACTTCCGGATGATTGGCCGTGATGGAGTTGGCAATATTCTGCAACAACATCGTTTTGCCGGTACGTGGCGGAGCGACGATCAGTCCGCGCTGGCCTTTGCCAATCGGAATCAGCATGTCCATCACGCGCGCGCTCATGTTATCGCGGACGGTTTCGAGCTTGAGACGCTCCTGCGGATAGAGAGGCGTCAGGTTGTCGAACAGAATCTTGTTGCGAGCCTCGTCAGGAGACTCGAAGTTGACGGCTTCAATCTTGACCAGCGCAAAATATTTTTCTCCCTCGTGAGGAGGACGGACTTGACCGCTGACCGTATCGCCGGTCTTGAGGTCAAATTTTCGAATTTGCGAGGGGGAAACGTAGATGTCGTCCGGGCCGGGCAGGTAATTGTAATCAGGGGAGCGGAGAAAGCCATAGCCGTCGGGGAGAATTTCCAGGACGCCTTCAGCGAAGATGTGACCTTCTTTTTCGCTCTGCGCCTGCAGAATTTTAAAAATCAGATCCTGCTTGCGGAGGCCGCTCGCACCGGGGAGGTCGAGCTCGCGAGCTATCTTGGTCAGCTCGGTAATGTTTTTTTCTTTGAGTTCAGCGATCGTCATGTCCACCTACGGAATGTTTTCGAGAGGAAGGGAATAAGGTGCGCCGCTAGGCGCGGGAATGTGGCTACTGTTAATCCTGGCTCGGCTAACAAGTAACCATTTGGATGGGAAACCAGCCCGTAATTCTTGATGGCCGGATGGGCCGTTCACGGCTGATGCGAATAGAAGCTGTAAACAATA
This sequence comes from Saccharimonadales bacterium (SeqCode), assembly GCA_035539055.1. GTDB lineage: Bacteria > Acidobacteriota > Terriglobia > Terriglobales > Acidobacteriaceae > TOLSYN. The sequence continues at coordinate 37,526 of DATLJC010000043.1, forward strand.
TCTGCGAACTGCCTGTTCAACGCGTTAGATTTTGAGGGCTGCTCCCTTGCAGCTGTCGCGGATGCGACCGCCGCAAGGTAAGATTTCTCACTTTCAGCCGCTATGCCGCTCGACGCTGAGCGTCTTTTGCATTCACCGGATCGGCCATTACGTTGACCCGCTCGTTATCGGAGATGCGGTTCAGAACATCATTCGTCGTGTCCTGAATGCGGGTATTCGGTTTGTGAAACTTACGAGTTGCCTTGGAAGCAATCTGGCACAGCATATAACGATTCTGCAATGTGTGTAAAGCTTCAAAGACTTTATCTGAACGCATAACTTCTCCTTTGCACTGCCCTGCGACGCCTGAATCCATCGTTCAAAATTCAAAATGCCTGACTGCGATTACGTTTCCAAAATCGGTTGCTCGCGCTTTGTAGAACTCCGGCCTTTGCCTGTTTGAGATGCAAGACGAGTACAGTTCGTCACTCAAACTGAAATCAGCTGCCACCCCAAGCGCGAATTGAATCGCTTGTCTTATTCCCAACACGACAAGGAAGCTCCCTCCGTCTGAAATCGATTTTGCTTGGAGGATCTTATATCGCCCTTGGAATCCGGGCTCAAGATGAATGAGCGCTGCAACTTTTCTGCTACGCCACCGACATTTTGTACATTAAAACTTTGCAGGGCCAAGGTCAACATTTTCTTTTGTTAAGTTATGTTATTGATTCTTGACCATTTCCGGGACAATCGAAAGAATTTTAGTTCTGCTGGATGTCCGGGCCACACACTCCAGACAACCGATGCTAACACCTACAGACGGAGCAGCGCTAGTCCAACTGCGCAGAATGACGCGCAGAATGCCGTGAGTTACATTGAACGGCAATCTCTCCGCTGATGCAGAGCTGCCAACGGGCAATGAATTTACGGGTGTTAACGGCTCCAAGAATTTTATGTGACTTATCGACCGTTGCACTTTACGTGGTGCAACCCGGAGAAGGCCCAACAAAAATGAGGTTTGAAGAACGTTCACTGCCTTTTTACACCGCCATTTCCACATTCGTGTTGAAAACCATCGTCACATTAGGTCGGTTCTTAGCTTGACAGCAAAACCAAACAGAGCGTAGACACATGCCAACCGCACGAGTAATAGTTTTGTCACAACCATCCACCGCTTGCCGAAAGAAAGCACGAACAATTGATCCATGTGCGACACTCCGTTAGACTTGAGTCCATTAACCCGCTGCAACCTGCCGGATCGAAGGATCCATTGCAGCCCAAAGCTTTCGCCAAAGAACTGATCGGCGATGGCGCTTGTTGTGCCCCCGACGAGAGTGGGGGAGTTGGGTTCACAGGAGACGCTTTTGCTGTACCTGCACGCTCTTGGACACTTTCATCCCGAGACGGTTCTCGATAATCACTTTCTTTCTTCCCTGGATATTGGGGTGGACGTGAAATGGATTGAGGATCGTGTCGGCATCGTTGAACGGCATACCACGCTGCCCTTGGATTATCTGCGCGCGACGCGCAATCAAGATCCTCGCGCCGCTGCCGAAGCAGCTCACACCACACCTACACAAATGTCTGTGCGTGCCGCTGAAATGGCGCTGCGGCGTTCGGGACTTACTGCTTCTCAATTAGGGATGGTAATCTCCGGCGGATGCTCGCCTGAGATGCAGATTCCCGCTGATTCCTGCCGTATTGCCAATGCGCTTGGCATTCCGGCTACCTGCTTCGACCTGCAGTCCGCATGCTCTACTTTTGCTTCGCAAATTCATATTCTCAACCAGATGAAACCGGAGGCGTTGCCGGACTATGTGCTGGTTGTGAATAGCGAGACTTTCACCCGAAGCATCGACTACAGCGACCGTCGGCAAGCGGTCCTCTTCGGTGATGCCGCGACGGCGGCCATTGTCTCCGCGCGTGTGCCTTCACCTGCGGTAATTTCAGAGACGAGTTTCGGCAGCGATCCCGCAGGCCAGCACCAGATTACTATTCCTACGGGTGGTCACTTCGCGCAAGAAGGACATGCGGTACAAGTCTTCGCCATTCGCACTACGACCACCGTTCTAAAGCAGCTGCAAGCGTCCGTGCCCCCGACAGAAAACCGTCGCCAAGTGTTCATCGGTCACCAGGCAAATCTTCGAATGCTTGAGAACGTCTGTAAGCGGACTTCCGTCCAGCCCGGCGATCACTATGCCAACGTCTCCTACTATGGCAACTGTGGTGCAGCCGGTGCGCCCAGCGTGCTTTCGCAGAATTGGGATGAGTTGCAAAACTGCGTGATTCATATGGCAGTCGTGGGTTCCGGGCTCGCGTGGGGCGGAATGCGCATCTCGCGCAACTAGTCGCTCTTAGCCTCTACATCTCTTGCAAGCAAGAAGAAGTCCCAGTGGCCTGAGCCCTGGGACTTTTCGTTTGAGTTGTGCAAGCCGTGAACTAAATCTTCAGAGTGGCCGGTTCCGCAATCGGAGAGGTCGCAAGCGCCTGTGCCTCTTTGCGAAGTTCTTCGAAGAGCACGGTGCTGAGATAGCGTTCGCCAAAGCTTGGAATAATCGCAACGATCAGTTTTCCCGCATTCTCCGGACGCTTCGCAACCTTCAACGCCGCATAAACAGCGGCGCCGGCAGAGATGCCAACCAGCAGACCTTCATCCTTGGGAAGGCGACGCGCAAAGTCAAGAGCCTGATCGTTCGATACCTGGATGACTTCATCGATCAACTTCGTGTCCAGTACGCCGGGCACAAAGCCAGCGCCAATTCCCTGAATCTTGTGTGGGCCTGGCTTGCCACCGGAGAGAACCGGGCTGTCGCTTGGTTCGACGGCGATGGCCTTAAACTCAGGCTTCTTCGACTTGATGTAGCGGGCGATGCCAGTCAGGGTTCCGCCGGTTCCGACACCTGAAATAAGAATGTCGACCTTACCGTCTGTATCGTTCCAGATTTCGGGGCCTGTGGTTTCAAAGTGGATTTGTGGATTAGCGGGATTGTTGAACTGTTGCAGGACGTAGCCGTTTGGCGTGTTAGCGAGAATTTCTTCGGCCTTTGCCACGGCGCCTTTCATTCCGTTGGGACCGGGAGTGAGCACAATCTTTGCGCCGAACGCCAGAAGGAGTACGCGGCGTTCAAGGCTCATCGTCTCCGGCATGGTGAGGATCAACTCGTATCCCTTCACCGCCGCCACGAATGCCAATGCGATACCAGTGTTTCCGCTGGTTGGCTCGATGAGTACGGTCTTGCCCGGTTGGATTTTGCCTGCGCGCTCGGCAGCCTCAATCAACGCAGCGCCAATGCGATCTTTCACGCTAGCCAAAGGATTCTGGCTCTCCAGCTTTACGGCCACTCGCGCGACTGCGCCCTGGGTGATCTTGTTGAGATAAAGCAGCGGAGTTTTTCCAATTAACTCGGTGATGCTGTTTGTAATAGCCATTTCATCTCCATCTGGTCCGCCTTCGGCGAACCGCATATTTCACAGTGCCTGCGGGCCGGCTTCCACATGACGTCGCTCACAGGGAATTATCACGAGAGGCTCATTCTTTCCGATGCGCCACAACGGTGTTTGGTCAAAATAAAAAACCCACCGGCCAGGGTCTCTGGCGGTGGGTTCGTGAAAATCTCTAGATGCCTTCTATTTCACGATCTCATTTTCGCCAGGAGTCCGCTCCCCGCAACAACAGCAGGCAGAGGTGCGACAGGTCTGGCAGCAAACGGTCACGATGTCTTGTTTATAGCCCCTTCTCTGGAGTGTCGTCAAATGCAACGAGCACACGGTCGCCTCTCAGTAACGTCGTCAGGCAGCAACCCTGGTTTTCTGGTAATAAGGAAGGAATTTCTTCTGAGCAAATTCCTCGTAGGTCGTCGGCGTCGAATTGCGAGCATTACGCGGCCCCATAGCCTTCATGAAACCCGTGTTCATCGCAGAAGTCATTTCAAGGATCAGCGATACCAAGTCGGCCTGCATTCCCATCTTCAGCATTACGTCGCGCACCTGGTTTTGGGAGGAATGAACATACTTTAGATCCGGTCGGCCGATAGTCTTTCCGATGATGGTGGCAACTTCTTCCATGCTGATGTCGCGAGGCCCAAGCAACTCCCGGGTCTGGTGCGAATTGAAGTCAAGCTCGATCAGAGCTTGCGCCGCGGCAACGCCGATGTCGTACGAAGCGATCATCGAAATCTTCAACTCCGGCAATAGCGGACCGGCGGCCGAGCCAACTGCTTGGATAATGCCAGCCTGCGTCAGGGTGTTCTCCATAAAGTATCCGGCGCGCAGATGCAAAACGTTCAATCCGGCGATACTGTTGAGCCGCTCCTCCATTTCATGGAGACCCACGACGGGTCCGGTCTTCTCCGCTTTCTCGGCGCCCACGCTGCTGAGCGCCACCACGTTTTTTACCTTTGAGCGCTCCAATGCCGAGCCAACTGCCTGAATCACTGCGCGCTGGTGCAGCCGAAAATCAGGACCGGCCGGTTCGGGAGGTATCATGACGTACACTCCCTCGGCTCCATCGAAGGCTTCGGCCAGCGCCTCCCGATTTGTGAGGTCGGCCACCGCCGCCTCGCATCCTTTCTGCACCAGCGGTTCCAGATGTCCAGCCGTTCTGCTGACTCCACGCACCTTCTTTCCAGCCGCCATCAGGCGCTCGGCAACTACGCTTCCAGTATTCCCGGTTATTCCCGTGACTACGTACATGAGACCGCCTCCGTTTGGTGAATGTGCGGTTAGATGCAGCGCTTATCGACAATGGCGAACTTTGACGACGATCCGGAAAGTCGGGAACTATATCGAATCTGAAAGCAGGCACAACAAAGCCCCACACCTGAACATGGGGCTTGTTGGTATTTCTTCAGGTCCGATTCACCCGGTGATCGGGTTTTAGAGACTCTGCAGTTAGCTGATTCTAGAAGTCATTGAAGTCCAACGCGATCGGTTGGCCGTCTTCGTCGTACTGAATGACCGGCTCACCGGTCCGTTCAACAGGTTCGGCCTGCTTCTCCTGTTTGCGCTGCTCCATCTTCTGTGACTTCTCTATCCGCTTCTCCTGGCGAGCCCGCTCCTTCGAGCGTTTAGTAAATGTGGTTCGTGAGGTTCCTGCCATTGATACTCCAATCAGTGAGAAATTAATTCGATCGATCCAGTTCGATTCGCAAGTTTCACAAACTCGCATGCGTTCGCATTCAAGGAAACGTGCAGAAAGGACACAGATCCGTGGAACTGGCCGGCACAGGGATCAAGAGGATGGATTTGGTGCCGTGAAATCAGACAATCCCCTTCTGTACCTATTATATTCCCTTCCACCCAATTCCAGCACGCCGGCAGCCTACAGATTCAGGAATGGACGAAATCCGGGCAACTTGATACCAATAATTAATCGAGACCGCTCAGAAGCGCGGCACTTCCTTTCAGACGGCTACTCGAACGAAAACTGCGGTCCAGGGCGAAACTTTTTTGCGGGCGAGGGTTTATCCATACAGAGCTTCGAGGTGTGGAGATGATGAAGAAAACAGTTCTCGCCTTATTTGGTCTGGTTGTAGCGTTCTCCCTGATTACGCCGCCCAAAGCGAATGGGCAGGTAGCGATTGGAATCGGCATCGGCGTCCCCCGTCCAGCGTACGGGTATGTGGTCGCACCGCCTCCCTACGCTTACGAGCCCGCTCCCTACGTTGCATACGTCCCGGGATACGTCTATCCCTACGGGTATGACTACTACGTTGGCGGGGGCTACGGTTACCGCTATGGTCGGCACGGATGGCATGACGGGTACGGATACAGGGGAAGAGGCTATGAGAGGCATGACTATGAAGCACGCGGTGGACGCGGCTTCGTGGGACGCGGCGGCTATGGCCGGCGTTAACGTTTCAGACTAAGCCTCAAGACCGGGCGTTCTTGCGAATGCTTCCAGCTCAGAACCCCTTCAGCTATCCAACGGAGGGGGTTCTGAGCTGGAGGGCGCTACAACAAGCCACCTGTCTGTAAAGTCAATGCGCTCAGGGCCAGCTCAAGTTTCATGATGGCTTCATCCAATTCAGGGTGTTGTCCCAACTGCTCTCGCAGGGTTTTCAAGCGTTTGTGAGCCTCTGCCACATTCTCTAGCGCGTCGTTCTGAGGTGGCGCTGGTTTAGACTTTTCTGGCGAACTCATCGGGCACTCTCCTCGTTACGCTCCTACATTATCCCGCTAAACGCTGTAATGCTCATATGCTTTCACGAGTTTCGAATACGCGCTACCTTGATTTTGAACGTGAGTACTCCAGAATTGGCTATTGAATTCAACTTACGTTTGTCACTTTCATAGCTAAGGCCAGACGATGAGGGAGCATACATTAACAGGCTTGACGATAGAGGCTGCTCCTTAGTTTCCCGTACAACTCAATGAAGGGTTCGCGGCATAACATCACAGCATGACTCTGAAATTCAGCGGCTGCTACTTAACAGAGCATGCGTATTCCAACAGCCTGAATAAGGGAAGTGCCTAATGGCGTTAGCACTTGAAGTTGCAGGAAGAACGGATGTGGGTTGTGTTCGCACTAACAATGAGGACAGTTTCGATTTCGACACCGGGACTGGAGTGTTCGTGGTGTGCGACGGAATGGGTGGACACGCTGCTGGAGAAGTTGCCAGCGGTATGGCCGTGCGTTCAGTCGTTGATTATTTCCGCACGCCAAATAGCGAAGAACAAGATGACAAGAGAACCGATCGCTCCTCGGCAGCCCTGGGGGACGCAATTGTTGTTGCCAATGAACGCATCCGAAAAACTGCTGCCCTGATTCCAGGACACGCCGGAATGGGTTCCACGATTGCCGCCGCCATCTGGAATGGGAAGGGCGGCGTCAGCATAGCGCATGTCGGCGACAGCCGCATTTACCTAATTCGGGAACACAAGATTGAGCTCCTCACCAGCGATCACTCGCTGGTGATGGAAGGTGTGCGCAGCGGGCTGATGAGCATGGAGGCAGCGCAGAACTCGAGGGTACAAAACATTATTCTTCGCGCTCTCGGAGCCGAAGACACCGTGCACCCCGATGTCGCCGATCTTTCAGTAAAACCACAAGACGTACTGCTGCTTGCGACCGATGGACTCACCCGCCACGTTGATGACAGCCACATCCTTGAGTTGATCGAATCGGCTTCGACCATGGACGAGGCATGCAACCTGCTCATCCAGAGCGCGAAGGAAGGCGGCGGCAGCGACAACGTAACCTGCCTTCTGTTGCGCATCGTCGATCGAGCCGATTAGCCGCTCTATCGCATGGGTATGACACGGCTTCCGCCGTGCGGAGCAGGAGGCCCCGACAAGATTTTCTTTGCCTCCATGGCGTCGATCAGGATATCAAGCATCGACATGATAATCTCCGGACGATGCCGCGCCTCTTCCACCAGGTGCTTTGAGCAGATTGGCAAGCCCTCCCAATCCGGAAGATCACCGTCGGAGAGCGGATTGAACAACTGGTAGCGCCCCGGATTCCCACATTTCGCAAGGTGACATTTCGAGAACAGATTGCCTTGCGCGTCCTTCAAGTTAATTGCGATGAGGTTGAACATAATCCCGATCTCCTAATAATGCAGATCTTTTAAGTCAACTTGCTCCGAGGGTGAGACGACAGGAACTTACTCAATTTCCCCGCCGGATTCGCGGCCCGAAACAAGCCGGCGGGTAGCAATGTTTTCGACCATCAGTACTGCTTCGGCAATGTCGCGTATAGACTTCCGTTGCTTTCGGCTCTCCTCGCGAAGACTTTGATACGAGTCCTGTTCCGTCATCCCGAATCGTTGCTGCAGAATTCCCTTGGCACGTTCGACGAGTTTGCGTTCTTCAAGTTGCTGACGAACCAACATCGCTTCTTTCTTCAGGCGTGTGTTGTGCTGGGCCAGCTCGGAATAAGCAATGACCCCACCCATTTGCTCACCGAGGAAACTGAGCAGGCTGATCTCCTCGGGTGTGTGAACATGCTCCTCTCGATGATGAACATTGAATACGCCGATTACTTCCCCGCCTCGCACCAGGGGAACGGATAATAGCGCTTCATAAGTGTCTTCCACCATTGTGGAGAAATTCTTGAATCGTGAGTCGGCCCACGCGTTGCGTGAGAGCGCAACCACGGTTTTGTGTTTTGCCACCCATCCCGCAATACCCTCACCCATACTTAGCCGAACATTGCCGATTTCGGAATCATGCGGAAGTTGGGAGGCACGCAGAACAACATCTCCCGTTTCGTGATCCGGTAAGTAGACCAGGCAGGCCTCACAGCTAGTTACCTCGACGGTGATGGCAATAATTTCCGCCAGCATGTCATCGATGGATAACCCGGAACTGACGATTCTGCTCGTGCGATGCAGGATTTCCACCTGCCATTTCGCGGTCTCCATGAGCTCCTCTGCATCGAATACTCAAAACATTGGTTCTTGGGGTTTAGGTGAGAGTAGTTCCGTTGCGTTGCACTGCGCCAATCAATAGTTCTTATCCCTGCTATAAATACGAGCGTTCGAAGCCGAAACGTTTGTTGTGATAAAGTCCCTGCCATGACAATTTCAGCCCGCAACAAGCTCGCAGGTAAGGTAACCGAGATCCTTCGCGGCTCGGTCATGGCACACTTGACAATCCAGGTCGGCGATAACCTAATCGAAAGCGTGATCACTTTGCGCAGTGTGGATGAAATGAATCTGAAGGTGGGAGACCAGGTGAACGCGATTGTAAAGTCCACCGAGGTCCTGATCCAGAAGGATTAGCATTCCGGCATCGGTTCACGGCAATGCTGGGATCCATCACTGAATTAAATTGGGGCAATAGAAACTTTCGATTGGACGTAGGACGCCATCTCTCCTATGCTCTCGACAACCAGCAATGGTTCCGGCAAATCAATCGACCACGAATGTCGCCGACTTGCCGCATCGTTCTACTCTTGTTTTCAGCGTCGCGCTGTAGCTGACGCCTGAAAGTCCCGCTCCAAGCTCGAGCATGCGACACTGCGGCTGATCCCAGCCGAAGGTATCAATCTTCATTCTCACAATCAGAAGCATTTCGCACTCACCGCAGCGCGGCGCACCGGTCACTCCGGAGTGCGGGATCCACTTTCATCTCACGAATTCCGTAAAGGGAGCTTAGGAAATCATGCGAAAAGTAGCTATCTACGGCAAGGGCGGCATTGGCAAGTCAACCACGACGCAGAACACAGTTGCAGCGCTGGCTGAAATGGGCAAGAAGGTGATGGTAGTCGGTTGCGATCCGAAAGCGGATTCGACAAGGCTCCTGCTGGGCGGACTGGCGCAGAAGACGGTGCTGGACACCCTGCGCGAAGAGGGCGACGAGGTCATTTTGGAAGACGTTCTCCGCCCTGGATACAGTGGCACGCGCTGCACCGAGTCCGGTGGACCAGAGCCGGGTGTGGGATGCGCCGGGCGCGGCATCATCACTTCCATCAATCTTCTGGAACAGCTTGGAGCTTACGAAGAAGACCTCGACTATGTCTTCTACGATGTGCTCGGTGACGTGGTGTGCGGCGGATTCGCCATGCCGATGCGCGAAGGCAAAGCGCAGGAAATCTACATCGTATGCTCCGGCGAAATGATGGCGATGTACGCCGCCAATAACATCTCGAAGGGCATTGTGAAATTTGCGCAGGCTGGCGGAGTTCGCCTCGGCGGCATCATCTGCAATAGCCGCAAAGTGGACAACGAGTTGGAGATGATTACGGAGTTCGCACGTCTGCTGGGTACACAGATGATCCACTTTGTTCCCCGTGACAACGACGTACAACGCGCAGAGATCAACCGTAAAACGGTAATTGAGTGGCGTCCGAATGTTCCACAGGCAGACGAGTACCGCACACTGGCGCGGGCAATCGATCAAAACCAACTCTTCGTGATACCAAAGCCGCTGGAGATGGAGACTCTGGAGAAACTCTTGATCGACTTTGGTCTTGCTGAGTGCATGGATGCTGCTCCTCCAGTTCCCGCGACCGGAGCCGCTAAAGCCGGGGCGATCGCCTGATTCAGGTTGCTTCGGTCCAGCAAGTATTCGCCCGCTGAGGGCCAGCAGAAATGGAGTGAGCCATGTCCAGAGATCCGCGCGATGTCAAAGAGGAATTAATTCAGATCTATCCGAAGAAGCTTCGTCAGAAGCGCTCCGAGCAGATTGTCATCACGGAACATCGTGAAGACGGCAGCGTGCCGGAGATCAAGTCGAATGTCCGCAGCAGCCCGGGCATCATCACGCAGCGCGGCTGTACCTATGCCGGTTGTAAGGGCGTAATTTTTGGACCCACCCGCGACATTCTCAACCTGGTGCATGGCCCCATCGGGTGCAGCTTTTATGCGTGGCTCACCCGCCGCAACCAGACGCGCACACCCACGGACGGCGACGCGAATTTTATGAATTACTGCCTGTCAACAGACATGCAGGAAGAAAATATCGTCTTCGGTGGCGAGAAGAAGTTGAAAGCCGCAGTGAAAGAGGCGTTCGATCTCTTTCATCCGAAGGCGATTGCCATTTTTTCAACTTGCCCGGTCGGGCTCATCGGAGACGATGTGCATGCCGTCGCAAGGGAGATGTCGGCTGAGCTTGGCATCAACATCTTCGGTTTAAGTTGCGAGGGTTACCGCGGGGTCAGCCAGTCGGCAGGCCATCACATTGCCAACAACGGACTATTCAAGCACATCATCGGACTGGACGAGACGCCGCATGATGACAAGTTCAAGATCAACCTGCTTGGCGAGTACAACATTGGTGGTGACGGTTTCGTTCTCGAAGAACTCTTCAAACGCTGCGGCATCAAGCAGATTTCGACGTTCAGCGGAAACTCAACCTACGACAGCATGGCGAACTCGCACACCGCCGACCTGAACCTGGTCATGTGTCACCGCTCCATCAATTACGCGGCGGAGATGATGGAAAAGAAGTTCGGCATTCCGTGGATGAAGGTGAACTTCATCGGTGCCGAGGCCACGGCCAAGACCTTGCGCAAGATCGCACAGTATTTTGAAGATGCCGAGTTAACGGAACGCGTGGAGCAGGTAATTGCCGAGGATATGGCAGTTGTAGAAATAACCCGCTCACGGGTGAAGGCGCGTTGCCAGGGCAAAACCGCAATGTTGTTCGTAGGCGGCTCCCGTGCTCACCATTATCAGATGCTCTTCACGGAAATCGGCATGAAGACACTTGCCGCCGGTTACGAGTTCGGCCATCGTGACGATTACGAAGGCCGCAGCGTATTACCCGGATTGAAGGTGGATGCGGATAGCAGAAACATCGAACAGATCGATCCAGTTCCCGATCCGGAGCGCTATCGTGCACGCCGCAGCCCTGATCAGATCGCCAAGCTGGAAGGTCTCTCGGAGATGGAGTTCCGCGACTACATCGGAATGATGCCGCAGATGGACGACGATACCCTGGTCATCGACGACCTCAGCCATCACGAGACCGAGCGCCTGCTGGAGATCTACAAGCCTGACATTTTCTGCGCCGGCATCAAGGAAAAGTACGCGGTTCAGAAGATGGGAATTCCCTGCAAACAACTGCACAGCTATGACTACGGTGGGCCGTACGCGGGCTTCAGTGGAGCGATCAACTTTTTCAATGACATCGACCGCATGGTGAACATGAAAATCTGGTCGCACGTGACCCCTCCCTGGAACACACCAGAGCCGCAACGCGAGGAAGTCGCCGCCGACTAAGGTCTGCAACCGCACGCTACAGTCAGCTCACACAAACTGCTCACCGAGCAGAAAGGGAATTTTATGCTTTTGCGCCATACGACAGACGAGGTTTTGGAACGTTCTTCACTCACGGTAAATCCTGCGAAGACCTGCCAGCCAATCGGCGCCATGTACGCTGCTCTCGGACTGCACGGTTGTCTTCCGCACAGCCACGGATCGCAGGGTTGCTGCTCGTACCATCGCAGTACTTTGACCCGTCACTACAAGGAACCCGTGATGGCCGCCACCAGCTCGTTTACTGAAGGTACTTCGGTCTTCGGCGGACAGGCGAACCTTTTGCAGGCGATTACGACAATCTTCAGCGTCTATAACCCGGACGTGATCGCCGTCCACACCACCTGCCTTTCAGAAACAATTGGCGACGACTTAGTGCAGATCATCGCCAAGGCGGTCGGCGAAGGGAAAGTGCCGGAAGGCAAGCACGTAATTCACTGCAACACTCCGAGCTATGTTGGTTCGCACATCACTGGATTTTCCAACATGACCAAGGCCCTGGTCACCTACTTCGCCGATCCCGAAGCGGAGAAGAGCAAGCAGGTGAATCTAATTCCGGGATGGGTTGAACCTTCCGACATGCGCGAGCTGAAGTGCCTGGCTCACAAAATGGGAATCGACGTCGTGATGTATCCGGACACCTCGGACGTGCTCGACGCGCCGCAGACCGGCAAACACGAGTTCTACCCCAAGGGCGGCACCACCGTGGATCAGATCCGCACCTCTGGCGGCAGCGTTGGAACCCTCGGTATGGGTCCCTCCGCATCCGCTGCGGCCGTCGATGCTCTGACCGATAAGTGCGGCGTGCCCGGCACCATGATGGAGTTGCCGATTGGCCTGCAAGCCACTGACCGCTTCATCGATACCCTGCGCACAATGGCAGGCGTGAAAGTTCCCGACGCAATCACCGACGAACGCGGACGTCTGCTCGACATGATCTCCGACATGCACCAGTACGTGCATGGCAAGCGGGTTGCGTTGTTCGGAGACCCAGACCAGCTCGTATCTCTCACTGAGTTTCTGACGCTTCTCGATATGAAGCCGGTGTACGTGGTAACCGGTACGCCGACCACGAATTTCGCGCAGCGCTTCACCGACGCAACCGGCGGCAACGTGCCGGAAGCGAAGATCAAAGCCGGAGCGCAGGCGGATATGTACCTGCTGCATCAGTGGATCAAGCAGGAATCAGTGGATCTGCTGATTGGCAATACCTACGGCAAATACATTGCGCGCGACGAAAATATTCCCTTCGTGCGTCATGGATTCCCCGTCCTCGACCGGGTCGGGCATTCCTACTTCCCGACGATTGGCTACAAGGGCGGAATGCGGCTTCTGGAGAAAATTCTGGGAGTGCTGATGGATCGCCAGGACCGCGATGCTCCCGAGGAGAGTTTCGAACTGACCATGTAATAGCTGTACACAACGCAAGCGAACCAGCAATGGGGTGAGGCGCAGCAAATGGCAGACATTCTGAGAGAGCGAAGCAAGCAGGTTTACCGCAAGGGCCAGGAAGCTTTTCAGCTCGACTGCGAGAAACCGAGTGCGGCCGGTTCAGTGAGCCAGCGTGCCTGCGTTTTCTGCGGATCCCGCGTCGTTCTCTATCCCATTGCTGATGCATTGCACGTAGTGCATGGCCCCATCGGCTGCGCCAGCTATACCTGGGACATCCGTGGAGCACTCTCTTCCGGGCCACAGATCCACCGATTGAGTTTCTCCACCGATCTTCAGGAGCTTGATGTGATCCAGGGCGGCGAGAAGAAGCTTTACGCCGCGCTCTGCGAGTTGATCGATGCTCATAAACCGAAGGCCGCATTCATCTATGCAACGTGCATCGTCGGAGTCATCGGAGATGACGTTGAGGCGGTCTGCAAGAAGGTCAGCCAGGAGAAAGACATTCCCGTTCTTCCTGTACACTCCGAAGGCTTCAAGGGCACAAAGAAGGATGGCTATCGCGCAGCCTGTGATGCTCTTTATAAGTTGATCGGCACGGGCAATACCGATTCCGTTACTCCGATGAGCATTAACATTCTCGGCGACTTCAATCTTGCCGGCGAGATTTGGACAATCAAGGAGTACTACCGGAAAATGGGCGTCGAGGTGGTCTCCTGTATTACCGGAGATGGCCGTGTCGATGAGATTCGCCGCGCTCACGGAGCCGCACTCAACGTCGTTCAGTGCTCCGGGTCCATGACTCACCTCGCCAGGAGTCTGCAGGAGCGCTGGGGCACGCCGTTCATCCAGGTCTCATACTTCGGCATAGAAGACATGTCGCAGGCGCTCTACGACGTCGCAAGATTCTTCAAGAACGACGAGATCATGGCGCGGGCTCAGAACCTTGTGCGAAACGAACTTCAGCACATCATGCCGGAGATCGCCTCGTACCGGAAAAAGCTGCAAGGCGCGAAAGCAGCCATCTACGTGGGCGGCGCATTCAAGGCTTTCTCTCTGGTACGCGCGCTGCGCCATCTCGGCATGACGACCGTGATGGTCGGATCGCAAACCGGCAATCGCGAAGATTACGAGCTACTGCGGGAGTTGTGTGATGAAGGCACCATCATCGTGGATGACTCCAATCCGCTTGAACTTTCCAGCTTTCTACAGGAAAAGGACGTCGATGTCTTCATCGGCGGAGTGAAAGAACGGCCCATCGCTTACAAGCTAGGCATTGGATTCTGCGATCACAACCACGAACGCAAGGAAGCCCTTGCCGGATTCAAAGGCATGCTGAACTTCGCGCGCGAAGTCTATAGCAGTGTTGCCAGTCCGGTCTGGAAGCTGATGCCGCGCCGTCGCGCTGATTTCGGCGAGAACAGCATTTCCGAGGTGGCAGGATGAGCACAGACCTGAAAGTCCTGAAACCTCCGGCGCCGAATTTTGTGAGCACCCGCAACCCTTGCAAGCTTTGCGCACCTCTCGGAGCCTCGCTCGTCATGCGGGGCATCGAAGGCGGAGTTCCCTTCCTGCACGGCTCACAGGGCTGTGCTACCTACATGCGCCGCTACATCATCAGCCATTTCCGCGAGCCGATGGATATTGCCGCCTCCGGCTTCAGTGAGGCCAGCACGATCTTCGGTGGCGGCCCCAATCTGATGCAGGGTCTCAGCAATGTAACCGAACAGTACAAGCCGAGCCTGATCGGTATTGCCACCACTTGTCTAACGGAAACCATCGGCGAAGATGTTAGACAAATCCTGCATGGGTATCGCGAATCGAGAGAAGGCGCAAACGCGCCGGAGCTGGTGCATGTATCGACGCCGAGCTACAGCGGCACACACCTGGATGGCTTCCATGCGGCGGTGCGCTCCACTGTCGAGCAGCTTGCCGTAGCGCCAGCGTCGGCGATTCCCTGCTCAGAGAATGTGAATCTCTTTCCGGGGATGCTCTCCCCTGCTGATTTTCGCCACCTGAAAGAGATCGTTGCTGATTTCAATCTTCCGCTAACACTCTTTCCGGACTACTCGGAAACTTTGGATTCACCGGTCCTTGAACACTACGCCAAAATTCCTGCCGGAGGAACGCCCATTGCTCGACTTCGTGCAGTAGCCAGTTCAAGCGCCAGCATCGAATTCGGCCGCGCTCTTCGCGCAAAAACTACCGCGGCATCATTCCTCCAGGAACGGTTCGGCGTGAAGGCCCATCGCATTGGCGTTCCGATAGGCGTGCGTGAGACGGATGCATTCTTTTCGGTACTCTCCGCCATCTCTGGCCAGGACACGCCGGAAGCATACACGCTAGAGCGCGGACGGCTACTCGATTCCTACGTCGACGGTCACAAGTACGTATTCGGCAAGCGCGCACTGGTCTTCGGAAACGAAGACGTGGTCATCGGCCTCGCGTCATTGCTGTCAGAAATTGGCGTGGTTCCCGTTCTCTGCACCGCAGGCGGCAAGAGCGCCGGGTTCGCATCTTCCATCGCTGAAGTAACAGCCGACTGCATTGAACCCGTTGTCGCGCGTGATGGCCTCGACTTTATGACCATGGGCGAGATGGCCCGCGACCTCAAACTCGATTTTCTGATTGGCAGCAGCAAGGGAGCTGCATTATCTCGCGAGCTTGGCGTTCCGCTGATTCGCGTTGACTTTCCAATTCACGATCGCATCGGCGGCCAGCGCATTCTGCACGTCGGATATCGTGGCGCGCAACAACTCTTCGATCTTGTCGTCAACACCGTACTTGAACGCAAGCAAGACTCATCGCCTGTCGGCTACAGCTATATGTGAGGGGGGCCTATGCCACTAGATCTTACGCAGCATCCGTGCTTCAACAAAGATGTTCGACACCAGACTGGACGCATTCATCTTCCGGTAGCTCCGCGCTGCAACATTCAGTGCAACTACTGCAATCGCAAGTTCGATTGCATGAATGAGAGCCGGCCTGGCGTCACCAGCGCCGTGCTGAAGCCGGATCAGGCGCTGGCGTATCTGGATGAAGCCTTGTTGCGAGCGCCAAATCTTCGCGTGGTCGGCATCGCCGGACCTGGCGATCCTTTTGCCAAGCCGGAGGACACGCTTGAAACCCTGCGGCTGGTGCGTGACAAGTATCCTGAAATGCTGCTCTGCGTCGCCAGCAATGGACTGAACCTGGAGCCGCACGTCGCAGAACTGGCGCGTCTGCAGGTGAGCCACGTGACCGTCACCATCAACACGGTCGATCCCGAAATCGGCGCACAAATCTATGCCTGGGTTCGTGACGGGAAAACCATCTATCGCGGCGCGGCTGCCGCAAGCATCCTTCTCGAACGTCAGCTCTCGGCGGTTGCAGCGCTGAAGGCGGCAGGCATCACCGTGAAGGTCAACACGATTCTGGTACCGGGCGTCAACGAAGATCACGCGCCATTGGTGGCCGAGCGCATGCGCCATCTTGGCGTTGATGTAATGAACTGCATCCCGGTGTATCCGGTGAAGGACACTCCGTTTGAGGACAAGGACGAAATCTCGGCTGACGTGATGCGCGAGATTCGCGCTGAGATTTCGGAGATTGTGCCACAGATGGAGCACTGCACCCGCTGCCGCGCCGATGCGGTCGGCTTGCTCGGAGAGGAACAATCCGCGGAGCTCGTCGGTATCATGCAAGCGGCAGCCAACGGATTGCTCGACGATCGCAAGGGTCGGCCCTATGTCGCTATCGCAAGCATGGAAGGCATTCTCGTCAACCAGCATCTCGGCGAAGCAACGCGCCTCTGGATCATGGAGTACCAGGAAGACGAGCCCAAGCTGATCGAACTCCGTTATACGCCGGAGACCGGCGGAGGCAACTCACGTTGGCGCGAACTGGCTGAGAGTCTCGAAGATTGCCACACCGTCATTGTGAGCGGCGTAGGTCGCGCCCCGCGATGGGTTATGGAGCAGTCGGGGCTTCGTGTGCTCGAAGTCAGCGGCCTGATTTCCGAAGCAATGGAAAGTATTCATCACACGGGCGATGTGCCGGTTGCCATGAAGAAACAGTTCAGGTCCTGTTCCTCGTCACAATGCCAGGGAACAGGAACCGGATGCGCATAAATAACAAAGGAGGGTCTTATGGAAAATCCGAAGCATCACATTTTTGTTTGTGCCAGTTTCCGAATAGCTGGTGAAACCAAAGGCGCTTGTCATCGCAAAGATTCGAGTTCGCTGCTCGGCTACCTTCAATCCGAGCTTTCCGATCGCGGAATGGATGAAGTTATGGTTTCCAGCACCGGATGTTTGAATCGCTGCGAGAAAGGTCCTCTGATGGTTATTTACCCAGAAGGCCACTGGTACGGAGAGATCAACGAGGAAAAAATCGACGAGGTGCTCGATGCACTGGCAGACGGTGAGCCCGCAACCTCGTTGCTGCTTCACTAACCGAGAGCGAGCTTTCAGAATTGAGGTGACCCGATGAGCGGCAGCACAATCTGGCTGATCGATTCGACGTTGCGCGACGGAGAGCAAGCGCCCGGTGTCGCTTTCTCGCGTGCGGAGAAGGCGGCGATTGCCTCGCTGCTGGATCGCGTAGGCATACCGGAGCTCGAATGCGGCATTGCCGCCATGGGCGAAGAAGAGTGCGATGACATTCGCAGCCTGCTCGCGCTCGGTCTCCAAGCACGCCTGACTGGATGGTGTCGTGCGCGCCGAGAAGACCTGGAAGCAACTGCCGCGTGCGGCCTTCGTTCCGTTCACATCGCATTCCCTGTTTCAGAGATTCAGCTGGGCTGCGTGCGCAAAGATGAATCCTGGGTGTTGGATACTCTAGCGGAGCTTGTACGGTTCGCGCACACGCAATTCGACCACGTCTCTGTCGGAGCGCAGGATGCATCGCGCGCAGAGGTTTCCTTTCTTCACCGCTTCGTCTTCGCTGCGCAACAGGCGGGCGCTCATCGCCTCCGTTTTGCTGATACTGTTGGCATCTGCAACCCCATCCAACTCTTGCAAACATTCCGAGAACTTCGAGCGATCGCCAATGACATGCTGCTTGAGTTTCATGGACACAACGATTTCGGTATGGCCGCGGCCAACTGCCTCGCGGCTGTCCACGGCGGTGCGGAGTGCATAAGCCTCACGGTAAACGGACTGGGCGAACGCTCCGGGAACGCCGCACTCGAGCAGGTCGTCATGGCTCTGCGGCATTTGCTCGGATGCGATTGTGGGATTCGAACCGCGCTGCTTGCTGAACTCTGCAATACGGTTGCAGAAGCTTCCGGGAGAGCGATTCCCGACTCTCAGCCGATTACAGGGTCGGCGACGTTCCAGCATGAGTCTGGAATTCATTGCAGCGGACAGCTTCGTGATACGCGGGCCTATGAAGCTTATGCCCCAGGTGAAGTAGGTCGATCGTCAGAGTTCACCGTGGGACGTCATTCCGGCAGTGAGGTCGTCATGCACCTGCTCGCGCAGCAAGGATTGAAGACCAATCGTGAGCTTGCCACTCGCATGATTCCCGAATTGCGACGCAGTGCGACCAAGAGCAAATCCCCAATTGGTACGCAAGAGCTGACAGCTCTTTACAAGCGTCTGGCAAACGAATGCCACTCTCCAGTGCGATAGAGTGGGTGCGCCTGTTCACA
The DNA here is from genome assembly GCA_035539055.1 of Saccharimonadales bacterium (SeqCode). GTDB lineage: Bacteria > Acidobacteriota > Terriglobia > Terriglobales > Acidobacteriaceae > TOLSYN. The sequence continues at coordinate 56,231 of DATLJC010000043.1, forward strand.
TTTCGTGCGGCACTGCAGGGAGATTAAGAATAATACGATGATCGTTACTGGCCATCTTTCCACTCGTCATACCAGGCCATCTGAATCGCTTCCAGTTTTCCTTCATTCGAGCCCTGGCCCTCGTCGTGGAAATTTTCCAATTCGCTAACCAAGCGATGCAGTTCCGTGAATCGAATCGTCAGCGGATCAATGTCTGGGAATTTTTCGAAGAGTTCAATTCCAATGTCTTCCGAATCGCTCCAATGCAGCTCTTTCATCTTTCCTCCGCAATCAACGGCAGCAGGCAGGCTTGCGGCGCAGGCGCGTTGCGCTCCATATCAGCAGTACAGAGTTTCCAGCCAGCAGCAGCACCGCCAAGTTGCTTTCAAATGTATGGCTCAATGCACACCCCAGCAGAACAGCCTCAAGCGCCAGCAGAATGTATACAACCCACCTCAGGGCATGCTTCATGGCTGCCTACAGGGTGCTCGCGCCGCCCTCACAGATGTAATTGCGATTCCAAGAAGGAATTTCGACCACGACTTCGCCCGGCTTCTCAATAATCGCCTGGCATCCCAATCTTGAGTTCAGTTGCAAATCGGCAGCCGTATCCAGACGGTCCGCCTCTTCTTCGCTCAACTCGCTCAACAATTCCTTGCCTTTCTTAACGACGACATGGCAAGTAGTGCATGCGCAGTTTCCGCCGCAGGCATGTTCCAGATGGACGCCAAAGTTAATTGCCACATCCAGAATGGATTGTGGCTTGCCATGATCCTGATAAGGTAACTTTCCGGCCTCGAACTCTACGCTCTGTCCACTGGGCAGAAACGTCAGGCGAACCGTGTTCGGCCCCAGTTCAGTTTTACTCCCGGTGGATTCGGTCTTCACGTCTAGCATTCTTAGCGTCCTATCTCAATATCGACATCAATCGACATTGGTCAACTGAACTCAGCTTTGCCAATCGGATGCGGTGCCGTGGGTCCCTCTCCCACATCCGTAGCATCCATGTTCTTGCCATGCAACGCGCTGCTCACGGCAGCATCCATCATCAATTCCGCCAGGCGCATCGTCGCCTGATTCAGCTCATCGATCATGCCCCGAACCTGTTGATAATCTGCGCCAGCCATGGCTTTTCGCAAATTGGACTCAAGCTCATCGATCTTATGCCGCTCGTCGAAGCTCAATTTGTGCCACGCTTCATTGTTGCGGCCCTTCAGCAACGCGTTCAAAATCGTCTCGGCCTCATTGCGCGCCTCGATTAACTGGCGATCCGCAAGATCCTTTTCGGCATTGTCGAACGAGTCAAGAATCATGTTCTCCACTTGCTCATCCGTAAGGCCATAGCTTGGCTGCACCTGTATCTCGGCATCTTTGCCGCTGCGCTGCTCGCGCGCGGAGACATGGAGAATGCCATTCGCATCAATCAGGAATCGCACCTCAATGCGAGGCAAACCTGCCGGCATAGGAGGGATTCCCTTCAGGTCAAATCGCGCCAGTGAACGGCAGTCCTTCGCTAATTCGCGCTCACCCTGCAGCACATGAATCGCAACCGATACCTGCCCTTCGACTCCGGTTGTGAAGTGCTCAGTAGCGCTCGCCGGAATCGTCGAGTTGCGATGAATGATCTTTGCCGTAACTCCGCCAAGCGCTTCAATGCCTAGCGACAAAGGCGTTACGTCCAGCAGCAGCATGTCCTTTGTTTCCGCCGAACCGCCAGCGAGAATATTCGCCTGCACCGCGGCGCCCAGCGCAACCACTTCGTCGGGATTCAGTTCTGTATGAGCTTTGCGCGCAAACAGTTCTTCGACTTTCCGTCGCACCAGAGGAATCCGAGTCGAGCCTCCGACCAGCACAACTTCATCTACCTGATCTACGGTCAAACCTGCATCAGCCAGCGCTTGCCTGCATGGGCCAAGTGTGCGGTCGACAATCGGCGCCATCATTGGTTCGAACATCTCGCGCGTGATTCTGCGCTGATACAGCTTGCCTTCCGGCAACTCCACTTCAATGTTCGTTGCGTCCTGGGATGAGAGTGCGATCTTCGCCTCAATCACGGCACGCCGCACCCGCTGAACGGCATCAGGATGTTTGCGCACGTCTAATCCAAGATCGCCTGCGATGTCATCAGCCGCAACGGCAATCAACAGGTTGTCAATATCATCGCCGCCCAGGTGCGTGTCGCCATTCGTGGCAATTACCTCAAAGATTCCGTCCTTTAATCTGAGAATCGAAATGTCGAAGGTACCTCCGCCGAAGTCATACACGGCGATCGTGCCATTCTGCTTGCGATCCAATCCGTACGCCAGCGACGCGGCCGTCGGCTCGTTCACTAAACGGAGAACTTCCAGGCCCGCGATGCGCCCTGCATCTTTGGTCGCCTGCCGCTGCGCATCATTGAAGTAGGCGGGGACCGTGATAACCGCCTGTTTTACCGGGGCGCCTAGAAAGCGCTCTGCATTACGCTTGAGCTGGCGCAGGATTTGCGCCGAAATTTCAGGTGGAGTGTATGTCCGCTCCCCGAGCTGTATGCGAAGCACCTCGCCCGGTGCCATGTCTTTTGCAAGATGGAACGGAAACAACTTGAGTTCCTCCTGCAAATCCTCCACGCCGCGTCCCATCAATCGCTTAACGCTATAAATAGCCCGCTCCGGCGACTTCAGCAGCACTTCGCGCGCGGCATTGCCCACAAGAGTGTGATTGTCCCGATCCAATGCCACTACGGAAGGAACAAGGCTCGAACCGTCTTCTCCCGGAAGGATAAACACGCCGCCGTCCGCGTTTGGATTCGCAAGTGAAGGCCCCTGGCCCATGTAGGCCACAAGAGAATTCGTGGTCCCGAGATCGATTCCAACAACTCTGTCGTCTGCCATTTTATAAAGTCATCATTACTTCAGAACTTCATTGATATCGCGTACCAGATTGCGCAGATAACTGCGGCGGTTCAGCACGTCCACCATCAGCGACGTTGCTTCCATATCTCCACTGTCCCACTTCTTCCATGCCGCTTTCAGCTCATCCCGCATCGCGTCCAATCGCTTCGTCAGCCCTTCGCGAGTTGCCACCAACTGCGCGCGCAGATCGTCGTGAACATTGCCAGCCTTGGCCTCTTCCAGCAGCATGTTCAACTCGAAGGCTTCTTCCAGCAACTCCAAAGGTACAGTCTGCTTCTTTTCCCTTCCGGAATTGCGCGCCATCTCGGTTGCAATCTTGCTCTGCTCCTCCAACTGAATGCCTTGGAGCGCAAGCAGGTATTCGGTGCGGGAGATCGGGTCCTTGAGAATTCGATACGCATCATTGAGCTGCGATGTCTTCTCCAGACTCCACAATTGCTCGCGAGCGCTCGCCCGCGAATACACATCCGGATGTAGCTTCCGGCTCAGCTTGTAGAACTCACGCTCAAGCTTTGCTTCATCCAGATCTAATCTGCGAGGCATACCAAAGAACGAGAAGAAGTCTGTCGGCCGAGCCGGTTGCACATGCCCACACTCGCCGCAGAAATGCTCCGCCCTCATATCACCGCAGGACCAGCAGCGATGATGATGCTCGTCCTGCATTACCTGCAGCGTAGCGCTATTCGTTCTGGTTCCGGCATTGGGTAGATCGCTCAATGTGTCTTCCTTCCGCCCCGCTTAGGAGAAGCTAGTCCCGCAACCGCAACTCTTCTTAGCGTTCGGATTCTGAAAGACGAAACCCCGGCGCATCAGTGTCTCTTCCCACTCCACGGTCATCCCATTCAGATAGATGAACGACTTCGGATCAATAAATACGCGGACATCGCCGAATTGGAAAATTCGATCACGCTCGCGCGGTTGCGTGTCAAAGCGAATGCTGTAGGAAAGTCCCGAGCACCCGCCGCCTTGCACGCCAAGGCGCAGCCCGCCAACTTCCGGCGCAATGCCCTCTTTCTGCATCGTCACCCGGACGTGCTCCAATGCCTTGTCGCTTATGTGAATTCCCTGTGTTGCCGTCATCTGTTCTGTTGCCATGGTCAAAATGGGCTCCTGCCCCTATGAATCGGATTAGCTCTGCTTCTTCTTCCAATCGGAAATAGCTGCTCGAATCGCATCTTCTGCAAGCACCGAGCAGTGAATCTTCACAGGAGGAAGCGATAGCTCCTTCACAATATCGGTGTTCTTGATCTGCAGCGCTTCGTCCACGGTCTTGCCTTTCACCCACTCCGTGGCCAACGATGAAGACGCGATCGCCGAACCGCAGCCGAACGTTTTGAACTTTGCATCCTCAATGATCTTTGTTTCTGGATTCACGCGGATCTGCAGCTTCATAACGTCGCCGCACTCCGGAGCGCCTACCAGTCCGGTGCCGACTTCTTCGGCATTCTTGTCCATGGTTCCTACATTTCGCGGATTGGTGTAGTGATCAAGCACCTTATCGCTATAAGCCATCCCTGTTCTCCTTGATACCTTTTCGCGATTCCCCCATGGAGTCGCGGAATCATTGCGGACAAGCCGCGCTCAGTTCTTCCGAATCACTCTCAGTGACTCGCCGGTTCAGCGGCCCACTTCACCTTCGAAAGGTCAACGCCTTCCTTGTGCATCTCATACAACGGCGAGAGTTCGCGCAGGCGCCTTACTACGTCGACAATCTTGTTCGCCACGTAATCGACTTCCGCTTGAGTGTTGAAGCGTCCGAGTCCAAACCGAATGGAACTGTGCGCCAGATCATCTCCCGCGCCCAACGCCTTGAGCACGTAGCTAGGCTCAAGCGTGGCAGAGGTGCAGGCCGAACCGCTGGACACCGCAATATCATTGATCCCCATCAGCAACGACTCGCCTTCCACGTAAGCAAAGCTGATGTTCATGCTGCCGGGCAGACGATGCTCCATGCTGCCGTTGACGTACACTTCGTCAAGTTGCGACATGATCTGCTGTCGCAGACTTTCACGCATGGTAAACAGGCGCTTGGACTCCTCTCCCATCTCCTGCTGTGCCAGTTCGCAAGCCTTGCCCAGTCCCACGATGCCTGGGACATTCAGCGTGCCGCTGCGCATGCCGCGCTCATGTCCGCCTCCATCCATCTGCGCCACAAGCTGCACGCGAGGATTGCGGCGGCGTACATACAGCGCGCCTACGCCCTTTGGGCCGTAAATCTTGTGGGCTGAGACCGAGGCCAGATCGACATTGTCTTCGATCACGTTGAACGGAACCTTGCCCGCCGCCTGCACCGCATCCGAATGGAAGAGCACACCCTTCTCATGGCAGAGCTTTCCGATCTCGCGGATGGGCTGCAGAATGCCGATTTCATTGTTCGCCGCCATGATCGAGACCAGGATCGTGTCATCGGTCATCGCGTCCTTCAACTGGTCCAGATCAATCAGCCCGTCGGTCTTTACCGGAAGATAGGTGATCCGGTATCCGTGCTTCTCAAGACGCTTGCACGTATCGAGCACACACTTATGTTCGGTGACCTCCGTGATGATGTGGTTGCCCTTTTCGCGATACATCTCCGCCACACCCTTGATCGCGAGATTGTTGCTCTCGGTCGCTCCGGAGGTGAGCACGATCTCTTTCGCAGTGGCGCCAATCAGCTTGGCAATCTGCTCGCGCCCTTTGTCCACCGCCTGCTCGGCCACCCAGCCGAACTCGTGATTGCGGCTGGCCGCGTTGCCATAGATCTCACCGAAGTAAGGCAGCATTGCCTCAACCACGCGCGGATCAGTCCGTGTCGTCGCGTGATTGTCCATATAAATTGGTAGTTTCACTGCTGAATCACTTGCCATAATTTCCTCCAGAAACTTCGATCCTGACCAGCTCACTCTCAATTACGCGGTTGGACGCCACGGGAGCGCTCTCATCCGTCCCCTCGCGCAGCTCCCAAATCGTCAACCGGCTGAGTACCTCTTCAATCGTGCGACTCACCTTCTGCAATGGTTCACGCACCGTACACTTCGGGCTCTGGCTGCAAGATTTATCCGAGTTGTTGCACGAGGTAATGAATAGCGGTCCTTCAATCGCCCGAATTACTTCCAGGGCAGAAATCTGCCGGGGATCTCGCGCCAGTACATATCCACCATTCGTCCCCTGCAGCGAAACCAACAATTTACTTCGCGCAAGCCTTTGCAGAATTTTCGCCAGAGCCTCTTGCGGAATCCCGTACATCTCGGCCAGATCCTTGGCGCAGCACGCTCCCATATCCGCATGCTCGGCCAGATGCCGCACTGCGATGAGTCCGTAATCTGCCTTTTTGGTGAGCTTCAGCATAAAAAATCCGCAATCTCCGACCTTTTCAGTCGCCAATGAGAGTATAGAACTGAGAAATCAGAAAAGGCAAGAGAGATCAGTGAACGGTAAAGTATCTAGCCTGTTTGGATGCTATAAGTTACGGAATGGCGATATTTTTGGTCGGAAATTGACAGTTTCTAAGTAGCATCGGGAGTAAACGGCTGTCCGATAACTGCTGCTCCTATTCGACGAGGTTCCAAAGCTCGTTTCATTGCATCATCCAGCCGCGCGTGCCAACCAGAGCTCCTCGCGGCGCATCCCCACACATTGAAGAACAAATATGTCGCATCGGCCTTATCGGCTCACTCCACCTCTGGAACCGTTGTCGCCGCCGGAGCCTTACCATCGGCTCTCGGCATTCGTGCGCGGAGTCGTTGCGGGGGCTGCCGATCTTGACCCGGCGGCAGTGCTTACGGCTACTGTAGCCGGCGCTACCTTCGGATACAGTGTCGGGTGGGTTGTGTTGCTCTCGATTCCAGTGCTCTGGAGCGTCTTCTCGGTTTCTGCCCGCATTGGCCGCGACTCCCGCAAGGGACTGGTCGAACTGGTTCGCGAGGAGTACGGACGCAGGGCGGCGCTGGCGCTCGCCATTGGCGTATTCGTCGTTAACTTTGCCATGATTATCGGAGACCTGGTCGCCGTCAGCGATGCGCTCTCCATCGTGACTAATCAGTGGCGAGCGTTCTTCCTCGTGCCATTGGCATTCATCGTCTGGTACATGCTGATTGTGGGCAATACTCGCAAGAGCATGGAGCGCCTTGGCCTGCTTTCGCTATTCCTGATCGCCTACGTGGTAGCGGCCTGTTATACAGTGCATTCGCCGGCCGATGCCGCAAGGGGAATTCTTCTGCCGCACTTCGAAGCCAGCTCGGCTTATTCCATGGCGGTAATTGCCGTTTTCGGATCGCTGCTCACTCCGGATGTCATCATCTGGCAGACGAGTTCCAAACGCGACCTTCCACGCGATGTCGATCCTTCGCACAACACCGAGTCACATGCAGGAACCTTTGTCGCCACGCTGATTTCTCTATCCGCCATCGTCGTCGCCGCTAGCTTCCACGTCACCGATCCCGGGGTGATGACCACGCGCTCCGCCTCACAATCATTAGCGTTTCTTGGCTCGGCAGGTCCGCTGCTGTTTGCTTTGGGAATTCTCGGCTCGGGCATGGTGGCCTTACCCCTACTTGCCGCCTCACTCTCATTCAGCATCTCGGAATCAATCGGCTGGGCATCGGGACTCAACAAGGAACCGTGGGAGGCGCGTTACTTCTACATCGTCATCTCGTCCATTCTTCTTGTCTCGGTTGTCATTTCCCTCTTCGGAGTCAACACCGTCCGGCTCCTATACTGGTCGCAAGTCGGCGCGGGAGCCCTGGTGGTTCCTATTCTCGCCTTCCTCGTTCTGCTCGGGCGCAATCGTAATGTTGTGCAAGTCTCCAATCGGCCACTCGACGACTTTTGCCTATCATTTGCAGTGCTCGCCATGTTGGTCGCTAATGCGATATTCGTCTGGTCCAAATGGATCGCGCCGCATTTCCGATGAGAGCTGCACAGCGGTCTCAGAGCAGGATGCAGCTCGAAACTGTCCTTTGTTTTTCATCTCTTCCAAAGCGGGTTGATCCACCCATCCCCGCGTGGTAGCTTCATCTGTTTGGATTTTCCGTGGCAAGGTAGGAAGCTACTAAGCTTCGAAAGGGGTACCTCACCGCCCCGTGCTCCTGTTTTTATTTGGGCGAGGACGCAAACATTTTCCGCAAGCAAATTTTTATAAAGGAGAGATCAATCTATGCCTCTGGTTTCTATGCGGCAGTTGCTGGACGAGGCCGCCAAGGGCGGTTACGGCGTTGGTGCTTTCAACGTAAACAACATGGAACAGATTCAGTCCATCATGGAGGCTGCGCGCGAGACCCGTTCTCCAGTCATCATCCAGGCTTCGCGTGGCGCACGCGCCTACTCGCAGGATAAGTTCCTCTATCACCTGATGCTCGCTGCCTCGGAACTGTACCCTGAGATCCCGCTTGTCATGCACCTCGACCACGGCAACAGCTTCGAGACCTGTAAATCAGCGATCGAACTCGGCTTCACCTCGGTGATGATGGATGGCTCACTCAAGGAAGATGGCAAAACCCCGTCCACCTTTGAGGAGAACGTCGCAGTCACTCGCGCGGTCGTCGAGATCGCTCATGCAAAGGGTGTAACCGTGGAAGGCGAGATTGGCGTGCTTGGCGGAATCGAAGATGGACATGGCGCAGGCGGTAGCGGCCTCGATCACGTCACAGACCCGGAGCAGGCTGTTGAGTTCGTCAAGAAAACCGGCGTTGACGCATTGGCCATCGCCATCGGCACCAGCCACGGCGCTTACAAATTCAGCAGCAAACCCGATGGCTCGGTGCTCAAGATGGACGTGCTCATGGAGATTCACAAGCGCCTGCCCAACGTGCACCTCGTGATGCACGGCTCGTCCAGTGTGCCCAAGGATTTGCAAGACGTCATCAACCAGTACGGTGGAAAGTTGAAACCGACCTGGGGAGTTCCGGTCGAAGAAATTCAACTCGGCATCCGCCACGGCGTGCGCAAGATCAACGTCGATACCGACAACCGGCTCGCCATCACCGGAGCGATCCGCAAGGTCTTCGCAGAAACGCCGGAGAAATTTGATCCGCGCGATTACCTGAAACCCGCGCGCGATGCCATGAAGAAAGTTGTCGCGCTACGCATGACGCAGTTCGGACAAGCCGGCCACGCTGGCGATTACGCGCCCATCTCAATTGAAGAGATGAAGAAGCGTTACGCCGAAGCAGCCGCAAGCGCAAAGTAGTTTGCAAGAGGAGCGGCGCGAGCAATAGCGGCGCGAGCAATAAGCTCGCGCCGCTTTGAATCCCGTTTATGCCCCGTAAATTGGATACCACGGCGAAGCGCCCTTGAGCCCTTCGTTCACGTTCTGAATGTTCTTCACGCCTTCGACTTCCAGCCATTCGCGAAAGGCTTTCAATCCCTTTTCGGCAAAGATTGGAACGCCATCGGCCCATGTGGCGCGACCGCATAGAACGCCGTTGTACTTCACTCCGCTCTCGGCAACCAACTCCAGAGTTTCTGAAAACTCCGCATTGCTTACGCCCGCCGAAAGATAGATATATGGCTTCTCCGTTGCTTCAGCGGACTTGCGGAAGAGCTCCATCGCATCGGCTTTCGTGTATGCCTTCTCACCCTTGAAACTCTTTGTGCCTTCGACGAATTTCATATTGATCGGCACTTCTAGTTTCAGCACGTCCACGTGGTAGCGGGGCTTGCTGAACTCGCGCATGTAGGCCTGCACGATCTCCGGCTTCTTCTTCGCGTAGGCCAAACTCTTCTCGTTCATTCCCTCTTCGTAACCAATGATTTCGAGGAAAAACGGAATGTCATTCGCCACGCATTCATCGCCGATACGCTCGGTCCATGCGTGTTTGTGATCGTTGATGTGCTTCGGATCATTGGGCGCGTAGTAGAGCAGAATCTTTAGACAGTCGGCGCCCGCTTCCTTCAAGCGCCGCACGCTCCACACGTCGAGCAGATCGGGGAGGCGTCCGGGAACCTGTTTGTCGTAGCCGGTTTTTTCGTAGGCCAAAAGCAATCCGCTCTTTTTATTGCGAGCCTCGGCTGCGGGCAAACCCCACTCTGGATCCAACAGAATCGCGCTGGCGTAGCGAGTCAATACTTCGCTGACAGCAATCTTGAAATCGATTAAGTCTTGCTCGGATGCATTCGCGCCGAGCGCCTTCTTTAAAGAACCTCGCTGATCCATTGCAGCAGCGGCTATAACGCCGCGCTCGTTTGAGACGGCCTTCATGCCGGATATCTTACCGGGAGTAAGTTTCACGTTCCCCTCCTGAAACTCTCAGATGCGAACTAGCAGCAATGAGGCAGCTTCGGAGCTGAGTTAGAGCTTCACTCCGGCTGCGGCAAGGACCTCGCGCTGATGGCCGACGAGCTCGGCAATGCCTTTGCGAGCCAGCACTGTCATCTGCGCTAAATGCTCATCGCTGAAGGGCTCGTGCTCGGCGGTCGCCTGAATTTCGATGAACTTGTTTGCGCCTGTGAGGACGTAGTTCATATCGACTTCTGCGCGCGAGTCTTCTTCATACGCAAGATCGAGCATGGGCTCGCCATCGACAATGCCTACGCTGATCGCAGCCACGGTGTCCTTGATTGGGAGCTGCTTGAGAGTTCCGGAATCAACTAGCTTTTGCATGGCGAGAGCCATGGCCACAAAGCCTCCGGTGATGGATGCGGTGCGAGTGCCGCCGTCGGCCTGGATCACGTCGCAATCAATCCAGAGAGTGCGCTCGCCGAGCTTCACGGTATCGACGATGGCGCGCATGGAGCGGCCGATGAGCCGCTGAATCTCATGGGTTCGGCCACCTTGCTTGCCACGGGCGGCTTCGCGGGCGGTGCGAGTGAGGGTGGCGCGGGGAAGCATTCCGTACTCGCTGGTGACCCATCCCTTGCCTTGATTGCGCATCCATCCGGGGACGCTCTCCTCGATGGTGGCGGTGCAGATGACCCGCGTATTTCCTATCTCAATCAGGCATGAGCCTTCGGCGGTGCGAATGAATTCGGGAGTTAGTTTCAGGGCGCGCATCTGGTTCAGGGCACGATTGTCAGAGCGAAAAATCATTTGATTTCCTTGTTCCCACAGGCGATTTACCTGGGATGAAATATGAAACGATTTACCGATAGGTTAATCGTTTGAAGGGGGCACGGTGCCTGATGAGGTAATCGTTGTGCAGCGATCCAAAGGATTAACAACTATCATACCTGCGGCTCATCGAAGCATTGTCTATCTCGATAATGTACCACTGTACAGGTTGACAAGCAGGGTCCGGCGGCGGGGTCAGTGCCCTGAGTCGAGGTCGGCGCGCTCCACGCTTTCTGTCGCGAAGCCAAGAAAAACCGGCGCCTGCTTTTGAAATTTCTCAACCGAATCGGTAACGAAGAACCGATAGGTCGGGATTCCTGCCGCGAGATCGTGGCCTGGGAGATATTGCAACAACGCACAGGCGGTAGCCTCGGCGGAGTCAACGATGGCGATTCGCTGCGGGACGACTCGGCGCAGCATGGGACGCAGCAGAGGATAGTGGGTGCATCCGAGCACCAATACATCGACATTTGTCGATGCAGTGCGCAGAGCCTCGATGGTGTAGATTCGCGCTACCTGCTCTGTGACCGGAGCCTCAGTCCATCCTTCTTCCACCAGCGGCACCAGCAAGGGGCAGGCTTTTTCGAAAGTGGCAAAGCCGCGGCGGGCCAGCGCGCGCTGATAGGCGTGACTGGTGCAGGTGGCTTCCGTGGCATAGACGAGCGCCTCGCGGCTCTTTGAGATGGCTGCGGCCGCGTCAGCGCCGGGCTCGATGACTCCGATGACGGGGATGGACACCGCCGACTTGATATCGTAGAGAGCCAGCGCGGAAGCCGTGTTGCAGCCGATCACAAGCAGGTCGATTCCATGGGCAGCGAGGAAGCGCGCGGCAAGAGAAGAGTACCGGGCAACGAACTCCTGCGACTTGGTTCCGTAGGGAAGACGAGCGGTGTCTCCAAAGAAGACGTAGTCGGCGTTGGGGACGAGTTGCGCGATGGCGCGCAGCACGGTAAGCCCGCCAACGCCGGAGTCGAAGACTCCGATGATAGGTCGATGAGGATTCGCAGTCACTTGAACCAATGTAGCGCAAAAGCGAGAGTAGCGGGAGAGGATCGGCGGTGCCGATTCAACAGCCCCACTCAACGGAAGAAGCGTTGAGCCTGCGCCAATCCCAAACGACAATTATGGCGGAAGTCAACGGACCCCTCAATGAAAAGAGCGTTGAGTTGAGTGGGACTCCCGCGACTAGAGCAAGAACAAAGTCAAATACCCCACGTCAGCCCGATAAAGCTGGGCGGGACGTGGGGCACCAGAATCATTTGCGGGTAGATATTTGTTAGCGGCCGAAATACTTGGCGTTGCGCTCGGCGAAGTGTTGCCATTTTTCCGGCAGGTCGTCGATGGCGAAGATGGCCGAAACCGGGCAGACCGGCACGCAGGCGCCACAGTCAATGCACTCGACCGGGTCAATGTAGAGCATCTCTTCGCTGCCGTGTGCGGCTTCGTCCTTCTTTGGATGGATGCAATCTACGGGACATGCATCGACACACGCACTGTCCTTGGTTCCAATACACGGTTCTGCGATTACATAAGCCATGACTTTGCGATCCTTTGTGTAAATAGTCAGTCAGTTCGAACCATTGATTGTAGCAAAAGGAAGAAATGGATGCTGCGATGAGCATTCATTATTCAAAGCCATGGATAACAGCCACGGAGTTGTCGATCAATCGCAACGGGATGAGTCACTCATATTTGCGGAAGTGAGGTCTGGATTGCTTGCCGCCATTGCGCCTGTTTTGGAAATTCCCTCTCCATTGGTCAACAATTTATCCAGCACCGGGATATTGGCCCGTTGGGTTTCCACAAAGTCCACACCGTCAGCCGTTATTGTGAACTCCAGGTTGTCCGCTCGAATGATGTATCCCTTGGCCCTGAGATACCAAGCGGTGAACGCCAGGTAGTCACGCGGAAATCCGAGCCGTCGTTCGATATCGCGAAAGGTAACTTCTGGCGCATTCGGGTTTGTGCGGCGCTGGGAATACAACACGGTCAGCACGGCCAAGCGTCGATTCAACTCGCCCTCCATACCGTCCATAAAATCAATCCACGTGGATAGAGGGGCGGCCGGAGTGGCCTGGCGAGTGGAGTCGTATTCAGCCCGGCGCTCTGGATCAGACAACACTTCGTAGGCTTGCGTTAGCAGGAAGAACTTTCCAGGATCGCCGGTATCCTGGTTATCCGGGTGAAGGCGGGCCGCAAGGAATCTATAAACGCGGTGGATTGTGTCGGGCTCCGCACTCGGGCTGATTTGAAGGAACTCGTAATAATCTGGAATTTCCATTACCTCATCGCAGGAAGACCTACTCACGTTGAGCAAACTGTACAGGGTGAATGGAGCGGTGTCTAGTTACCAATAAAAATTACCTTCGGTTCATTCACGGACAAAAACGTAAGTCAAAATCGAAGGAGAGACTTAGAGGATGAGCTTTCTTTGGTCCCCATATTTGCCAAAGGAAGGCAAATATGGGCCACCTGGGCTTCGGTCAGTCAACGGCCAAGTCAAAAATCGAGGGAGGAGAGTCAACGGGGCCGATGGGCGATGAAATCGGCTATGGAAGGGAGGTCTTCGAGGTTGCGGCCGGCGAAGATTTCGCGGAAGTTCTCCAACAATTCGGAGTGAATGAGGGAGTTGGAGGCGATGGTTTCCCGGCTGTCAATGTTGAAGGGCGTGCCATCGAAGCGGGTCACGGTGCCTCCGGCTTCCTCGACGAGCAGGACGCCAGCCGCAGTGTCCCAGGGATTGAGGTTGAACTCCCAGAAGCCGTCGTAGCGCCCGCTGGCGACGTTGGCGAGATCGAGGGCGGCGGAACCGGCGCGACGGATGCCGTGGGAGCGCAAGGTGATCTGGTGGTAGAAGTGGATGTTCGGATTCTTGTGGCGCTTGAAGCTGGGAAAGCCTGTGCCGAGGATGGATTCGGCTACGGTGGATGTGGTTGAGGCGTGGATGGGCTTGGCGTTGAGAGTCGCGCCACTTCCCTTTTCGGCGGCAAAGAGTTCGTCGCGAGTGGGATCGTAGATGACACCGAGGACGAGACGGCCCTGGTACTCGAGTCCCATGGAGACGCAGAAGACGGGGTAGCCGTGGGCGAAATTGGTGGTTCCATCCAAGGGATCGACGTACCAGCGGAAGTCGCCGCCGTGGGTGTCGCGCGTTCCTTCTTCGCCGACGATGTCGTGCTCGGGGCAGGTGGCGCGGAGGCGGGAGACGATGAGTTTCTCGCTGGCGCGGTCGGCTTCGGTGACGAGATCGACGTCGCCCTTGTACTCAAAGCCTATCCGGCGCTGGAAAAACGGGAGCAGGAGCTGGCCTGCCTCGCGGGCAATCGCCGTGGTTTGCGAGAGGAATCCGGAAGCGGCAGAGGCAGTCATGCGCTATTCGTTTCCAGCCGATTGCGGAGTGAGAGGCGCGGAGGAGGCAGTCGCGGACTTAGTGGTGCGACGGACGCGGGCAGCTTTGATTTCACCTTCGGCGATGTACATGATTTCAGACTTGAATATGAACAGATTGGGCGCGCCTTCGCGGGTGAGACGAAGCATGTTGCGGTCGTAATACTCGATCCAGCCGCGAACGACTTCCCCTCCCTGTAACTTGATGCTGACCAGCTTCTGCTTTTCGCCGAGCGCTTTGAGGTACGCGGCCTCTTCAAAAGTTTCTTCCGGGGGAGGGGTCTTTCCCTTGTTCGTTGGACGGATGGGCATGGAAGTGATTCTACCGGAATTGGGTGAGGAGTAGCACGAAGAACTCCTTCGCTCAACATGAAAAAGAGCGGGGACAATTGCCCCCGCTCGAGTCATTCAAAATGGGAGGGGCCGAAACCACTCCCACGTCAGGTTCATTAGAAGGTGACTCGTAACGCCATCTGAATGAAGCGGCGTTCGTTCGGAACTCCGGCTGCGGGGTTCACGCCACGCTTTCCAATAATCGGGAAAGGATTCGTCGTTCCATCCAGAACACTTCCATCAGAGTAATTTCCCGCATCCTGAGTTCCACCACCCTGAACGTAGTAGTTCGAGTGATTGAACAGGTTGTAAAACTCGCTGCGGAACTGGAGTTTTACGCGCTCGGTAACTGGGAAGTTCTTGGCAATGGACAGGTTAATGTTATACCAGCCTGGCCCCTTGAACGCATTGCGACGGGTCATGTCGGCCGGGAAGTGGCAACCGGTGGAGTCACAGGTCGGCAACTCTCCGGAGCCAACGACTGGATCGACATAAGTGTTGGACGGCGCAAGGAAGTTGTAGGCGAAGGTATTCACACTGCCACTGATGGCCGACGATTTGCTGGTGGTACCGGAGAAACTGACTGGCGCGCTCGGAACGTACCGGCCCACGACGGTGTCGCTCGACAGAAACGCCGTGCTGTCGAAAACCGTAAACGGATTGCCAGTTCTGGCGATGAAGATCGGCGCAAGCAGCCATCCATCCAGAATCTGCCTTCCGACTCCGTGAGTGTTCTTGGCGTACGGAATGTTCCACACTGCACTGATGGCAACGCGGTGGCGCGCATCGTAGTCGGCACTCCCTTTGTCCAGAGCTGGGTTGAATGGATCGAGAAGTCCCAGGTTTTCCGTCTGAGGCGTCTCGCTGAAGCTGGAGCTGAGGTTGTCAATCGAGTGCGACCACGTGTAATTGACGGTCAAGTCAAGTCCCTGGTGGAAGACATTGTTCGTCGTTAGGCGAGTGTTCAAGGCGTGATAGGAGGAGAAGCCGTTGGCGCCACGAGTATTCATGTTGCCATACTGCTCATTCAAGCGATCCGCGGGATTGATCGCAATGTTGGTTCCTTTGTAAAGGTTTCCAAATCCAACCTGGTTCAGGTTTTCAATCGAGTATTGATGGACACCGTGCGCACCACTGTATTCCAGGGAGAGCAGGGTGTTTGGCCTGAGTTCCTGCTGGAGGGACAGATTCCACATGTTCGTGTACGCGGTAGGAATATCCTGCCGAACGTAGCGCAAGCTAGCGGGATTGAGCTGCTTTGTGCCACCCGCGCCGGCAAACGGTCCAAGATTACTGGTAGTGATAGACCCGGCAGCGGCACCGGAGTTCAGAAGATTGAACTGAGCCGGAGGGTTCTGGATCACGTTAAAGGTTACGTTGCCAAAGTTGCGCTCGTATGCGATTCCGTATCCGCCTCTGAGAGACGTCTTGCCAGTGCCGGAGATGTCATAGGCAAAGCCGACGCGAGGAGCAAAGTTCTTGTAGTCGGGGTGCCACAAACCATCCACAGGGCTTTTGGGGCTGTTTGGGGTCGCCGAAACGGTGTACACCCTTCCGTTGGCCAGCTTGTCAAAGATGGAGGAACCTGGGCCGAAGACGAAGTTCGAATCGAGCTTCGCATTCTTGTTGTGCTGCACTCCAAAATACTCCCAGCGCAGACCAAGGTTCAGGGTCAGGCGGGGCGTGATCTTCCAGTTGTCCTGACCATAGAAGGCAAAGTCGTGAGAGCGATTGCTGCGCGCGAAGCTGGGCTGCTGAACCGGCAGCGTCACTGAGCAGGCGTCTGTGACTACGACCGCTCCACTGGAATCTCTGGTACAAGGAAACTTGCCTTGCGGATCGATCACTACCTGGAATGCTCCCAAGGTCCCGGTCAACAGGTTGCTGAGTTGGGCGGATTTGCCGCCTGTGGCGTTAAGGCCCTCAACCGCATTTTCATAGGCGCCGAAGGTGCGATTGTCGCGGAGGTAAACGTATTCACCACCGAAATGGAATTCATGCCGTCCTTTGACCAAACTGAAAGCGTGAGAGAACTCGGCGACGTTTTGCGGACCGCCGAACGGGATTGAGTTACCGGGCGTGGTTGCAGAGTAGCCAGGGAACTGAATGAGATTGCCGTCGGCATCCGCCACGGCTGTGTTGCTGGACATATACAGAGTAGGCTGCACTGGCTGGCTTGCAAGCGGTTGCTGCAGGTTCAAACGGTTGAAAACAACTTTGCTATCGCTGATGAGGTTGGTCGTCCAAGTGTGAGTGAGCGATACCATTACGTTGTTGTTGTAATTGAGCTGCGGGGTATCGAATCCCACATAGGGGCTGTTGTTCACGAATCCGGCAAACTCATTGATGCTGGTCAGAGCATAGCGAGCAAACACACTGGTTTTGTCGGAGATATGGAAGTCCACCCGCTGGAAGGTGTTGTAGGTGTTCTGAGGCGCACCGCCACCGGAATCGGAGGGAGCGGTGTAACTGATCTTATCCATTACCGGACCGGCGCCGTAGGCGGCCAGAGCCGACCCTGGGGTGGCTCCGGAGGATCCGACAATATCGGTCGCGCTCAACCGACTGATGAGCGTCGCCGAGGGGCGAAGTTTTTGCGAGGCGAAGAATGCCTGAGTAGCAGGAGAAGACGCCGCTAAAAAGGCAGGATCGACAACATCGGCAATGATGTTGGCGGAGCTACGCACTCTGGTCCACTCGGTGGTACTGAAGAAGAACAATTTCTTCTTCACCACCGGACCGCCAAACGAGTAGCCAAACTGGTTACGCGTGAAGACCGCCTTCGGGGTTCCGTTAGCGTTGGAATCGTAATCGTTGGAGGCAAGTTTGGAAAGGCGATTGTACTCGTAAAGCGAGCCGTGGAACTGGTTGCCGCCCGACTTTGTCGCCACGTTGATGATGCCGCCGGATGCACGCCCATATTCAGCGGAGAAATTACTGGTGGTGAGGCTGAATTCCGAAACCGCATCCTGGGGAACCGACTGGCCTACCTTGGTGGTGTACAAATCGACGTTTTCGCCGCCATCCAAAAGAATGTCAACGCTCGATGAACGCTGACCGTTGACGGAAACGCCAGCACCACGTACTACCTGATCGGTGCCGCCGCTTCCAGAGGCGGAGTCCTGGGCAACATTGCCGAGGGTCTGCACGAAGTCATAGGGGTCGCGAGTCAACGAAGGCAGTTCGCTGATCTGGGCCGTGTTGACTACTTGAGAAAGGGCGGAACTTTCGGTTTCTACCTGAGCTCCAGACTCGCTGATCACCTCGACCGTGGTATTGGATCCGGCCACTTGCAACTTGACATCTAAACCGGCTCGAATGCCGGGAGATACCTGCACATTTTGTGCGAATTCGCCGAATCCAGGGGCCGTGACTCGCACTTTGTAGGCACCTGGGGGCAAGTTGGTGAAAGTGAAGCCACCCGCGGTGTCCGCGGTAGCTGTGCGAGTAGCTCCTGTATCGATGGCCGTCGCGGTGACGTTGGCCTTTGAAATTACCGCGCCGGAGTTGTCGGTAACCGTTCCGGAGATTACCCCTTTTTCGAATTGAGCAAAGGCACTCACGGAAAGAATCACGAACAAGAAAGCCATTGCGGCTAACCTGAAAATTCGCGATGCCTTGCTATCGGCATTTACTGCAGCAAATCGTGCGGTCTGCAACATATTCAGTCTCCTAACGAGCAATCTCTCAGCCTATGCAGGCATATGCACGCGAAGGACCAAATTTTCGTTCGGGAGACACAGGGCAAAACACGAGGAAAGCACATTAAAATTCAGCACTGGATATGAAAATGGGGAAGAACAGGAGCTCGGGTTTCTGCGATTGGAAGAAACAGAGAATCGGGAAGCTGCTGGCAGCTTCCCTGGCTGGAAATCAAGAATTCAGCGAGCTTTTCGAGAGTTTTTAATTGGCGAGTTCCGCCGCCTGCCGTTTGTAATCCTCAGCTTTGGACAGGTTGCCTTGCTTTTCGTAAACCTTTGCCAGCGCGAGATAAACGGCAGCGTTCTTAGGCTGAAATTGGAGTTCTTGCTCAAGGATATGCGCGGCAGCCGGGAAATCTCCCATTTGCGCATGGGCCTGCGCCATCAATATCGCAGTTTGGTTGCTCATTTCCTTGCTGACGGGATATTGCGCCGAAAGTTCTGCAACCCTTTCGTACTGACTGGTTTGCGAAAGCAGATCCACCAACTTGCTGAGTGCGGGCGAATACGTAGGGTCATCGCCGAGAGAATCCTGGAGCAATGAGACGGCCTTCTCGCTACCGCCCTGCATGACCGCACTCAGGCTGCGTTTGTAGTCTTCGATGGCTTTTCCGCGGGCACTATCATCAAACGCGCCGTGGGCGGTCCAGAGATCAGTTGCCTCATCGGGGCTGCCGATACGGAAGGTCACCGTAGCATAGGTTTTCTGCTGCGTCGCCTCATCGGTGGCAGTGATCACAACGCGATGATTTCCCATGGACAGCCTTTCGGTTGAGAGCGTACGCCCGGTAAGCAATGTGCCGGCAGCGTTGAAGTTGCCGGCGTCAAGCTCTTCATCTTCCTGACGCACTTCCTGCCCCGACAACGATGTGCCCATTACATAGTGAATTTTGATCTTCTGTCCCTGACGAGCCACCAGGGGCTTGCTCCAGAGCTGAAAGACCAGCCGCAACTGTTCTCCCGGATGCAGCAAGATTTGCTGAATTCCGCGCGGAGCAAAGCGCAGTCCCGCGATATTGAAAGGAAGGCTTTCCTTTGGATCTCGTATCGGTGGCTGAGGGGAGAACGCCAGAATTTTGCTGATGCCCCACGCCGTCTGCGACGGATCGGGCACGGTAATTTCAGTATGTTCACGCACCACCGACTTGTTGAGGTTGTTGGTCAGCGTTGCGATCACTTGATAGGTTCCGGGCGCAAGCGGAACACGGCTCTCGGCTCCAAAGCGCTTTTTGCGCGCGGAAGCGGCTTCGCTCGCCGTAACCTGGCCTTGCAGTTTCTCAATCTGCTCATAGACCGACTTGCCATCAACGGTGAGTACCGAGGTCTGGAGAGTCATCGAGTAACCCTCACCCTTATCATTCAGGCGCCCGATAATGCCCTGCTCCGGACGGTCGTAGGAGAGGAGGTAATCGAGATTCATGCGGCCGTTGCTGTCCTGAAATACCGCGGTCTGCATCGCAACGGTACTTGTTCCGAGATAGATATTCGTAGTGACGCGCTCAATTGCCTTGCGCTCGCTCAACAATTCCTTGGACAGTGGTTGGTCAGCCAGGCTCTTGATGGTGCTCAACATCACGTCGGACTGCATGCTGGGAATATAGTCCTGGAGGTTCACGGGCTCCGTCGGAATCAGTGACAGCGTCGTGCGCGCGACCTCGTCTCCGAGCGAACGCTTGATGATGTCGAGATTATTCTTTTGATCGTTCTTGCCTTCAAGGCCAGTCACGAGGCGGGAGGGGCCATCCTGGTATGGCGAGTAGAGAGTAAAATCCTCTCCTGCGCTCCGTTTATAGAAGACGATGTAGAAGTGCGAAGGCAGGACCGGAGTCTTGGCTTGATAGAACCAGATCAGCAGCGGCCGGACATTTCTTGTCTCCGGATAGTTGGCGCGCTGCTCAGGCTCACCTAATACGATGTACATGTGGCCCTGGTCGGTGCGCCATCCATCCTGGGCTTTGATGTTTCCGAAAAATTGGTTGGCGTATGCCAGCCGACGGTAATGCTCGTCCCGATAGTCGTTGGTTTCCAAGCCGGGATTGGGGTTCCGCACATCCCAGAATGTCTTAATGAAAGCTTCTCTTTCGGCATCGCTCCCCAACGCGAGGAACTCCTTCCGCTCGTCACTGTTGATAATGTATGGAACTTCCTCGTTAATCCAGTGGCGATAGCGCGGAGCCAGGTTTTTCGCCGGATCCGATGCTCGCAGGATGGAGGAGGCAAGAATTACCAGGAGAAGTGGAAACATCAGGATGATTCGCGAATGGCGCTTGGACAAGGAAAACTCCTGAAGAAAAAACGGGAGAGAGTTATGCACTCTCTCCCGTGTAGTTTAAGCCAGTCTTCGATTAGAACTCAATCCGAATGGAACCGCGTGCATAGAACGGCGCCTGGAATGAGGTTGGCTTGTTATAGTCCAAGTTCAACGGTGGCGCAATGCCAGCACCAGCGGACGTCTGCTGCGTGTACTGGACACGCCCGGTCTGGAACTGACTGTTGGTCACGTTGAAGAAGTCCATCGCAAGCTTCAACTTGTAGCGTTCCGAAAGCTTCGGCACGATATAGTCGGCATGCATATCCAACTGGCTTGAAGCAGGAGTGCGGCCGGCAGCGCCACGTCCACCGATCGGAACTTCACCCTGGTTAAGGTAGGCCGGATGATCGCCCAGCAAGCTGAGCGGAACACCCGACTGACCACGGAGTCCCAAGCCGACCGTGAGGCCCTTTGCCTTGCTGAGGTACGGCGTGTCCGCTCCCACGTTATAGCTCAGGAACACGTTGCCGATAGCCCGACGATCGCTGCTGAGATAACCATTTTTGAACTGGTCGCCCAACAGGCCGAGTGCGCCAGAGGTGAAGTCAAATAGCGAGCTGATTCCCGGGTCGGACTGGCCGTTGTCGTTACGGTATGCGCCTTCGTAATTGCCGAAGAGCGAACCCCAACGGAAGTTGACAATCGCCAACCAGTGATTGCTGTAGCGCTTGTCGAGTTCAACTTCTACCGCCTGGTAGCGACGAACCGGCTTGACAAAGCCGTCCGGATTGCCGTCGCCAGGGCCGGCGCCCATCGTAGCCAGATTGGTGAAGCAGGCTCCACCGACCGGCTTGTTTTGGCCATTGAGGAAGTCGCCTCCGACACTGATGCCGGTGTCATTAGCGTAAGTGCAACCCGCTACAGTTGGGACGTAAAGCGCTTTCGCAGTTTTTGCGTCAGGCGCAGCGAGAGCAGCCGCATTCACCGTAGCGAACAGCCCAGGTGCGTAGGTGATTTCCTTCTCGTTGACTGCGATATCGGTCTTCGGTCCAGGATTGGCAATGCCACCGTTGAAGTTCAATCCAACATACGACCCCTCCGGCGACTGAGAGCCGATGTCCTCGATGATCCTGCCGAGGCGGCGATCGGTATAGCGAACTTTCACCACCATGGAATGTGGCAGCTCACGCTCGATTCCGATCACATATTCGTCTTCATACTCTCCCTTGGTGCCGGGAATGATGCCCTCACCGGTGGATGAAGAGAAGTTCGGACCGCTAAACTTGCTGACGTTGCCATCTTTATCTGTCGATTTAGCCAATCCATTGAGGTTGTGAGCGGCGTCAGGAATAACCGTGTAGGTTCCGGTCGCGGAATTGTAGATTGGGGCAAAGAAGTAGCTGGTGTCATCCTGCTCGTTTCCGAGCTGGCGGATGGCAGCATCCAGAGGCATTGCCCAGTAGTTGCGTCCGAAATTGAAGAATATTTTTCCCTTCTTGTCGCCAAAGGGGTCGATGTTGATACCCATACGCGGAGACCAGCTTCCGCCGAAACTGTAATCCAACAGGCTTCCGCCGATTCGCTCCTGCTCCCAACGCACGCCTGCGTTGATGGTGATGTAGCGGTTCATACGGTAAGCATCATTGGCGTAAGCGCTGTGATAGCGGCCGATGGCGTTTACGACAAATCCCTTGTAGGAGCCGCGGATCACCGAGGCATACACCTTCTGGCCGCTCGCGTTTGTCGGGCACAAGGTGCAGGTGGTGTCCGAGGAGGTCAGATTTGAATCAGTGTTCGTGGCATTGATCCGGAATTGCGCGTTGGAAAGCGCCCCAACCGCGGCCGCCGGAATATTGGAATACAGCGAAGACAGCGTGGTGCCATCCGCGTTCGCGGCCGGGATCGCGAAGAGGGCTCCCGAG
Organism: Saccharimonadales bacterium (SeqCode); assembly: GCA_035539055.1. Classification (GTDB taxonomy): domain Bacteria; phylum Acidobacteriota; class Terriglobia; order Terriglobales; family Acidobacteriaceae; genus TOLSYN. The sequence goes on from DATLJC010000043.1 coordinate 78,721, forward strand.
CGGGCGTTGGTATTGTTAAAGTTTGTGTGGTCGTAAGCATACCCGACCGACACTGTGTGCTGGCCAAACGCGTTGAAAGTCTTTGAGGTGTTGAACGCAAGGCTATAGGTGTCACTCTTGGCAGGATAGTACGCACCAAAGCCGGTGCTCGACGAGCCAATAGCAACCGGTAGGACACTGCCGCTGGCGTCGGTAATCTGGTACTGATCCTGTCCCAGCTTCTCGGAGAAGTGGTTGTAGTTGTAAGTGTAGGAACCGTCGACCACCCACGTCGGGGTGATTGTGGTGTTCACACGGATGACGGAATCACGCGAGCCGTACTTGTATGAGCTGCTGACCGAATCCGGAATCTTTGTGGCTAGTGTGGAAGGAGCGTTGTTACGCTTGGAAGGATCGCCGAAACTGGAGGCTTCCACGGTGGTCGAAGAGTTCAGCTTATAGGTCAGCTTGCCAGCCCAGCCCAGAGTGGTTGTGCTGTATGCATACGGACCGTGAGCAAACGTAACCGAGCTCTTCGGGTTAGCTTCGCTGATGTTCTGCTTAAGCGACGGATCAAACGCGCCGAAAAAGAACATCTTGTTCTTCATTCCAGGGATATAGCCGCCAAGTTCCACGCTGACATCGTATTGGGGATTGGAGAGCGTGTCGCTCGGACTGGTCTGCAGGTAGTTGAACTGCGAGAAGCGGTAACGGTCGGCATAGAATGCGCCCGGCCCGAGGTAGGCACCGATCGCGCCATGATACGCATTGCCGCCGGACTTGGTGACGATCTGCACGATACCGCCGGTCGCCTTGCCGTATTGCGGTTCGAAGGCGCTTGTCTTCACATCTACTTCTTTGATGTAGGCGAGGTTAATGCCAGTACCCAGCGAACCGTAGTTGCGGTTGTAGGTGCCGATGCTGCCATACGCCTGATCGGTGATGGTTACGCCGTCCACGACATAGAGGTTCTCAAGTCCAGACGAACCGCCAATGGAGGGGTTAGCGACGCCAGGGCCGGGTTGATTGGCATTTCCCGCTACTTGACTGGAGGCTACGCCGGGAGCGGCGTAGAAGATGGCGGAGACGTTTCTCGGCATCGGAACGCTCTCATAGAACGTATCCGTGAGGTTCGCGGTGATGGCTGTTGATTGCGTGTCAATGGACAAGGCGCTATCCATCACTTCCACAACCTCGGAGGCATTACCGACTGGCAGGGAGAGATTGAGGGTGGACGAGGAATTGACCACTACCTGGTTATTCTTGGACTCAACCTTCTTGAATCCGGCTTTTTGGACGCTTACGTCGTAGGAACCCGGAGTGAGACCGTTTTTAGAGTAACGGCCCGTGGAGTCTGTCGTCAGGGTGTGTGTGCCCTGGGGTCCAACCAGCGTAACGGTCGCGCCTGCCACGACAGCACCTGTCGAGTCAGTAATCGCTCCGTTGAGGCCGCCAGTAATCGCACTCTGCTGCTGCGCGAACAAGCCAACCGCGAGAAACAGCATCAATGTGAGTAAAAGCGGTAAGCGGGTCAACAATCGTTTCATCTGTTTCATCCTCATTGTTCCCTTTACGTTGTTTGCGAGTTCTTTGGAAATGGCGAAAGTACTTGCAGGATTGAGCAGATACTCCAGAACCCCACTTTCACGACGGGTATTGCAACCGCACAGCAATTTATGGCGGCAACACCCACCGCGAGGATTCTTGGGGTTCTAGCTTGCAAGCAGAGTTCCAAACAGGAACTCTCTCAAAACAGGGCAGTTGGGTGGAAAGTGAGGTGGAGGAATTTATTGAGTTATATCAAATCAGGTATGTTGGCCAGCTTAGATATGAGATTTGGAAGAATGGATAAGGGGAGCGCTATTCGATTTTGCTGTTGTAGTAGCCGGCACGATTTCGGACATATAGGTCGCGTTGGGCGCGCTTCCTGGCGTCATCGGTGAGATTTATGGAGATGCGGCGGAACTCGTTGCCGACACGACTGACGGGGTAATAGGCGAGCAGGTACTGGGTGCGGAGTTCGTCGCTGATCTGGCGGAAGGCGTCGTCGAGTTGGGCGAGAGAGGTGGCGTAGTAGGACTTGCCTCCGGTGTCGCGCGATAGCTGGATGAGAGCATGTTCGCCACCGGTGTCGCGACCGGCATCGGCCTCGATGGGCACCATGATGATGGAATAAATGATGGCTTCGGCGATTTGGGCAGCGCGTACCGCCTCCTGATAATCGGTCTTGCTGCTGGTGTCTCCACCGTCGGTGATGAGAACGATGACCTTGCGTCCACGGCGGGGCTGCAGCGATTTGGAGGTAAGGAAGATGGCGTCGTAGAGAGCGGTGGCGGCCCCGGTGCGGAGGTGAGTTAGAGCCGCGTCGAAATGGCGCTCATCACTGGTAAAGGGCAGGACTTCGGATACATAGGTGGCGAACTGGTAGAGGGAGATGGAATCGACTGGCCGCAGGAGGGTGTGAGCGAATTTCCGGGCGGAGGCAAGCTCAAGGGGAAGATCCTTGCGGGTGCTCATGCTGGTGTCGAGGGCCAAGGCGATGGAAAGCGGTATCCCGGACTCGCGCTCGAAGACCGAGAGCTTTTGCTCGATGCCATCCTCAAAGATACGGAAATCCTCCTTCTTGAGGCTGGAGTAGGGCGCGCCGTCCCCGTCCGCAACGCTGGCAAAGACGCTGACCAGCTTCACGTTCACAGATATGGTGGGAGTGGTGTCGCTCTTCTGTGCGGGAGTAGTGGTTTTGCGCTGCACGGGAATGTGGGGGTAGAGAGCGGGATTCGCCGGAGGCGCGGGGGCGTCCTGCGCAAAGGCAGGAGCGAGTAGAGCCGCGAGGAGCAAGGGCGCAAGGCGATAGAGCATCCGGGGAACATTATAAGGAAAGTTACGTTGTTGAGGTTCGGAAGTTAGCGGTGGAGAAAGAGCAAGGGCAAGAACAACACCAAGTACAACTGCAAGAACGAATCTTGGAACGCGCTTCGCGCGGCTTTGTTAGATCCCACATGCGCTTGCCAAAAGAGGCAAGCGTATATGGGGCACCCGCTGCGCTTGGCACCCGGGAGCCCCAACACTCGCTGCGCTTGGCACGCGGGAGCCCCAACACCCGCAGCGCTCTGGCACCCGGGAGCCCAAGCACGGCGGCGCTCTGGCAATCGGGGAGCACAGGCACCGCCTGTTCTAAACAGAGATGCCGGACGGAAAGGGTTCGCCGTCAGCCCAGATCGCTCCGTCTTCGAAGAACTCCTTCTTCCAGACAGGCACCCTCTTCTTCAGTGAGTCGATGATCCAGCGGCAGGCGTCAAAGGCGGCGGCGCGATGGGCACTGGCAACTACGATGAGCACGCTGGATTCGCAAATCTCAACGCGTCCAACGCGATGGACGATGCGGAGATCGCGAACTGCGAAGCGGGAAAGGGCCTCGGCGGCCAACTTCTCCATTTCGGAGACGGCCATGGCGGGGTAAGAATCGTAATCAAGATAGAGAGTGCGGCGGTTGCGGGTGTAATTGCGCACGATTCCGTCGAAGAGGCAGACGGCTCCATCTTCTCCTTCCTTGAGTTGAGCAATGAGCGCGGCGGAGTCGATGGGATCGCGCTGCAGGCGGGCGTGGGCGGACGAGAGCGGTAGCGTCGGCTCAGTTTTGGGCGGAACAGGCTCGGGAAGACCTCCGCTGACGGGAGGCAGGAGCGCAACTTCGTCTCCCGGTGACAGCGGCGTGGTGGGCGAGGCGAAGGACTGATTGACCGCAATGGCAATGGCTCCGTCGTAGGGAGCAAGGGCCGGATACTGGCCGCGTAGAGATAGCCAGAGATCGGCGACCGTGGCGGAAGGAGTAAGCTCGGCCTGGATTTCCGGAGCTACGATGTCGCGGAGGCGGCCGAAGCAGAGGATTCGAATGTTCATGAGGAAAAGATAGCAGTTTTGCAAAGTGCATGTCCCGCCGGAACGATCGCTGCAAGGAAAAAGCCAATCGGTGTGGGTTGACTGGTTCCCCACATTTGCCAAAAGAAGGAAAATATGGGCCACCGGGCATGGTTGGTGATTCGACAGAACAAAGCAAAGGCCAGTCTGTTTGGGACTGGCCTTTGTGGGTGGATCGAGTGGCTGACGATTAATTCTTGGCGTCGGCCAATACTTGCTCGCGGGTCTCGGCGTCTTCGCGGGCCTCCGCGGGACTTTGCGGAAGAGCGATGTCGAGGACTTCCTCGATGCTGGCGACGTAGTGAACGGTGATGCCGTCCATCTGCTCGGGAAGCACATCCTCTTCCACATTCTGCTGATTTTCAGCGGGGAAGATGATGTCCTTGACTCCGGCACGCTTGGCGGCGAGGAACTTCTCTTTGACGCCACCGATGGGGAGCACGTTACCGCTGAGAGTGATCTCACCGGTCATCGCCATCCGCGGACGAACCTGCTTGTCGGTCAACAATGAGACCAAGGCAGTCACGATGGTGACACCTGCCGAGGGACCATCCTTGGGAATGGCTCCGGCGGGGACGTGGATGTGGAGGTCGTATTTGGTGAAGACCTCATCATCGATTCCCAACTGCGTGGCGTGAGCACGCACCCAACTGAAGGCCGCTTGCATGGACTCGCGCATCACGTCCTGAATCTGGCCGGTGATGCGGAATTCGCCCTTGCCCTTCATCTTCATCGCTTCGATGAAGAGAATGTCGCCTCCGGTGGGAGTCCAGGCCAGGCCTACGACTACTCCGGCATGCCTGGTGCGGGCAGCGATTTCGGTATCGACGCGGACCTTTATACCGCCGAGCATTTCCTGGATGACTTCGCGGGTTACGATGAGCTTTTCGGTCTTGCCCTCGACGATGCGGCGCGCCTGCTTGCGGCAGATCGTGCCGATCTGACGTTCGAGGCTTCTCACGCCTGCTTCGCGCGTGTAGTGGCGAATCAGGAAGCTGACCGAGTCAGAGGTGAACTCAATTTGATCCGCGGTCAAGCCGTTTTCCTCGGTCTGACGGCGGATGAGGTACTGATAGACGATGTGCTGTTTGTCTTCTTCGGTGTAGCCGTGCAGGTCGATGATCTCCATGCGGTCGCGCAACGGATCGGGGATCGTATCGAGCTGATTGGCCGTGGTGATGAATAGCACCTTGGACAAGTCGAACGTTACGTCAAGATAGTTGTCGCGGAAGCTGAAGTTCTGCTCAGGATCAAGCGCTTCGAGCAAGGCCGCAGTGGGATCGCCACGATAGTCGCGTCCTACTTTGTCGATTTCATCGAGCATGAAGACCGGATCATTGGCTTCAGCGCGGCGGATGCCCTGGATGATCTGCCCGGGCATGGCTCCGATGTAGGTGCGGCGATGGCCGCGAATCTCGGCTTCGTCATGGATGCCGCCAAGCGACATGCGAACGAATTTGCGTCCGAGGGCGCGGGCAATGGACTTGCCAAGCGAGGTCTTGCCGACGCCGGGAGGTCCGAAGAAGCAGAGGATCGGGCCCTTCATCTTCGGATTCAGGCGACGCACGGAAAGATAGTCGAGAATGCGGTCCTTCACCTTCTGCAGATCGTAGTGATCTTCGTCGAGGATGACCTTGGCCTTGTTGATGTCCACTTCGGCGCCGCTGGACTTGGTCCACGGCAGCACGACGAGCCATTCAAGGTAGTTTCGCGTGACCGAGTAATCGGCGGCCATGGGAGACATGCGCGAGAGGCGGTTCAATTCCTTCAACGCCTCTTTCTTCACATCCTCGGGCATACCGCTTTGGTCGATCTTTTCCTTGAATTCTTCGACGTCGCGGGTGGTGTCATCCTGTTCGCCGAGTTCCTTCTGGATCGCTTTGAGCTGCTCGCGGAGATAGTACTCGCGCTGGGTCTGCTGCACGCGGTCCTGCACTTCACTTTGAATCTTGTTGCGAAGCTGCTGGACTTCGAGTTCCTTGGCAAGGTGCTGGTTGATCTTGTCGAGACGCGTGCGAACGTCGTAGGTCTCGAGCACATCCTGCTTGTCGCGGGTGGAAAGCGAAGGCAGAGAGCTGGCGACAAAGTCCACCAAACGGCCCGGCTCCTCGATGTTCATCGCGACGGTGGAGAGCTCGTCCGACAGAGTCGGCGATCCCGCGACAATTTGCTGGAAGAGGTTCAGGATGTTGCGCTGAAGAGCCTCGACCTCGGAGTTGATCTCGGGAAGGATCTCGCCGACGGTTGCGACCGTCGCTTTCATGTAGGGCGCCAGTTGCGTGTACTCAACAACGTTGACGCGCTCCAGACCTTCGGCAAAAACGAAGAGGCTCTGGTTTGGCATTTTGACCACTTTATGAACCGTGGCCAGGGTCCCGATGGGATAGAGATCGACGGGCTGAGGCGCATCAATGCGCGCCTCCCGCTGAGCGATCACGACGATCGTCTTATCCTCACCGAGGGAATTGATAAGCTGCACCGAACTTTCGCGCCCAACAGTCAGGGGAAGCACGGCATGAGGAAATAACACTGTATCTCGAACGGGCAGAACAGGTAGATCGCGCACAGCGCGGGCATCGTTCGTGACAGGGATGCTTTCAGGATTGCGCGTTTCGTTCGCCATCTTAGCTCCTTGAGTCTATCGTACTCAACTTTGATGACTGTATTATACGAAAAGATTCGAGTTCCTGTAAGTCTATCGAAAATAAAGCTTTAATGAATATCCAGAATGGTACGAAAGCCAAACAGGATTAACTCCTGCCCTGCATCCCATCAAAAGGTTTACATATTAGGATGCCGACGAGGAGTACGACTATCAAGGCGGGGATTGTATTCCCTTAACAGCGCGATAGGCAAGGTCAGGGCGAAATGGATGAAGAAACCCGGTTGATTTGCCCGGAGAAAGCTCCGCCAAAACCGGGTACTACCGATTACCGCCAACCTCTTACGTTCGAAACGCACCCAATCCATGAGTAACCGGAGGATTTAGTCCGGGCAAGCAAATTAATTGGGGCCGAGGTTACGAATATGCTTTGGACACTGTTTGTAGTGCTGCTGGTGCTATGGCTGCTTGGCGTGGTGAGCAGCTACACGTTAGGAGGGTTCATTCACATCCTGCTGGTGCTGGCGGTTGTGGCACTGGTGTTCCAGTTGATCTCTGGACGAAGGACGGTGGTTTAGGCCGCCCTAACCGCCGAATTAAGCCGAATCAAAGAACGCCAGGAGGAACAGATGGATAAAGATCGCATTGAAGGCAAATTGGAAGATATCAAGGGTAGAGTGAAGCGTCAGGTTGGCGAATGGACCGGGGACGAACAGGCCCAGTCTGAAGGCGCCGCGGATCAGGCAAAAGGCAAGATTCAGAACGCCTGGGGCAAGGTGAAGGACGCAGGACGCGATGTGCCGGATCGCAATAAAGAAGGCGTCGACAGCGATAAGAAAGATCCTGCCGCTTAAAAGGCCCACTCCACAAAAGCCACTCCACGATTGTGCTCCAGAGAATTAAGACTCTGGATCGCGCAAGCGAGGGCAACTACCCCACGTCAGCCCGATAAAGCCGGGCGGGACGTGGGGCTCCTGCGATGATTCCCTTTGCTCCCAGTATGAATCTCCACAAAGGCATGCGCGTCGTTCAATCGCGGTTGGCGACTCCAGCTTTGCGCAACTTTTCAGCTTTGCGGATTTCGCGACGACGCCCGGCGTCTTCGTAGCGGCGCATCTCCTCCGCGCTTTCGGGAATGACCGGTGCAGCGGCGAGTTTGCGTCCGTGGCGGTCGACGGCGACAAAGGTGAGGTAGGCGGAGCTGATGTGACGGCGCTCTCCGGTGAAATAACTTTCGACCCACACCTTAATCCCCACCTCCATGGAAGTGTTATAGACGCGATTCACCGCCGACTTGAAGATGACGAGATCGCCGACGCGCGCGGGTGTGAGGAAATCGAGGTGGTCGGTGGAGGCAGTGACGACATAGCTGCGCGAGTGGCGATGGGCGGCGAGGGCTCCGGCAAGATCGATCCAGTGCATGAGGCGGCCACCGAGGAGCGCACCGAGCGGGTTGGCGTCGTTGGGTAATACAAGTTCCACCATCTCGGAAGCCGATTCGGAGACGGGACGGGAGTTCAGGTTTTCAGAGAGATCCATGTTCCTCATTGTCGAGGCCGAAGGCGCGTTGCGACTGTCCGGCTTCTAGTGAATTTGACGCTGGCAGAGTTCAATCCGTTGCAATTTTACCTTCGGGTGAGGGAGTGTCCCGCGAGAGCCTCGATTGGTGAATCCAGGCGCGGATGGCGGCGTCGGCGAGAATTATGAGTTGAGGATCGGGCGGATCGATCCAGCTCATTAAGGATCGATCGAAGCGCAGCTCTCCGACAGAGGCTGGCAGGTGCGATCGTTCGCAGGCAAATTGGACTCGCAGAAGCGTACCTTGGCTGGCGATATTGAAGCGAACGGCATCGTATGGGCGTTCGGCAGGGACGTGTGGGCAGGCGGCGTAGCCGATGTTGCATTCCGTGCGCAGGGTCTCATCATCGCAGGGAACGGGGGATAATGAACAACGTCCGGTGAAGCCATCTCCGAGAGAGAGGCGATAGCGATGGGGCCAGAGCTCGAGTTCGTGGTGTGAGTCGGGAAGGAAATAGGGACATGCCACGGGAGAGCTCCTTAGCTGGAGCTATTCTACTGCGTGATCCGTTGTGGAAATTGAGGGCGACGGCAAAGGCAACGGCAAAGGCAACAGCAACAGCAAAGGCAACAGCAACAGCAAAGGCAAAGGCAAGAACAAGAACAAATCAAGGCAGATAGGGCAAGCTTTGTTTGTTCCCCACATTTGCCAAAAACGGGCAAATATGGGCCACCTGGTTTCGGATTGAGGAAAGGCGAAGTCAAAGGCGGGGGCTGTGGTATGTTCGGGATATGTCGGCTGAACGAGTGGAACAACTGAAATCGATTCTGGAACAAGACCCGAAGAATACATTTGCGCGCTATGCGCTGGGGATGGAGTATTCGTCGGCGGAAGCTACGGACGCGGCGCTCGCGGAGTTTCGCAAGTTGCTGGATGTGGACGCAAACTATGCCAACGCTTTCTTTATGGGAGCGCAGGCGTTGCAGCGCGCGGAACGCATCGAAGAAGCCACGCAGTGGTTGCAGGATGGGATCGCTTGTGCGCAACGGACGGGAAATCGTCATGCGGAAAACGAAATGCAAGCGCTGCTGGATGAACTGGCGGTTTAGGCCGGATCATTGCGATCGAGGCGGCGAAGCATCTTCAACATTCCCCAATTGAAGACCGCTGGAAGTATGCGATAGAGGCCGACGAGAAGGTTGCCGCTCCACGGCACCACGACCTCGCGGCGGTTGCCACGGTAGGCGGTCCAGACGGCATTGGCGACCCTTTCGGGGGTGACGCCTCGCTTACGACCTCCGGCTACGCGCAGGCTCTCGGTTCCCCAAACGGCGCGCGCGTTGAAATCGGTTTGCACATATCCAGGACAGACAGTGTTGACGTGAACACCGTAGGGAGCTAGTTCCAGGCGGGCACCGCGCGAGATGCAATTGAGCGCGTGCTTGGTGGCTCCGTAGGCGGACATGTAAGGCACCGTAACGATTCCGGCCATGCTGGAGATGTTGATGATGGCTCCGGAGCGCTGCTGCTTGAAGAGCGGCGTGATGACCTGCATGCACTCGATGGCGCCGAATAGATTGGTGTCAAACATGCGTCGGCAGGCGGCCATGTCCATGCGTCCTACAGAATCGATGAGTCCGAATCCAGCATTGTTCACCCAGATGTCAACGCGTCCGAAGCGCTCGACGGATGCGGCGAGCAGAGCCTCTACTTGCGGTCTGGCGGTTACATCGCAGGCTACAGCCAAGGTTCGCTCGGGCTGTCCGGCGCGCAGGCGCGCGGCCTCGATGCGCTCCTGATCTCGCGAGGCGAGTACGACGGACGCACCTTCGCGAAGAAAACGATGGACGATGGCCTCGCCTATGCCCATGGAGGCACCGGTGACGACGACAACTTTTCCAGAAATGCTCATTGGCAACTTCTATTGGCACTCAGGTCAAAAGTCAAGCCAGCATATGCCGCCGGTGGAAAATACGAGGCGACATAACGCAACGTCAGCCATGTATTTTGCGTCCAATGGGAATCCTTTGACAACGCCGGACCATTTTAGGCGCCCGGGCACGGGGCGACGCTGGCAGAGGTTTCCGGAGGCAGCAATGATGATTCATACCTTAGGCGAGCTTCGCAGCAGCAATGGATTCAATGAGCAACGGATGTTGCGGCGTGGAGTGAAAGACGAACTGCGCGAAAATCTGCTGGCGCGTCTGAAACAAGGTGGCCCGGTCTTTGCCGGAATCGTCGGCTATGACGACACGGTGATTCCGCAATTGGTTAATGCCGTACTCTCGCGACACAATTTCATTTTGCTGGGGCTGCGAGGTCAGGCCAAGAGTCGCATTCTACGGGCGCTGACGGGATTGCTGGATGAACAGTCTCCGTACATTGCAGGGTGCGAGATTCGCGATAATCCCTATGCCCCGCTCTGCCGCCACTGCAAGGACATGGTGGCGCGCGAAGGCGACCGCACTCCGATTGCATGGATGAGGCGCGAAGACCGCTATGTGGAAAAACTGGCGACGCCGGACGTCACCATCGCTGACTTGATTGGCGATATCGATCCGATTAAAGCAGCTCGCGGAGGGCACGAACTCGGAAGCGAACTGGTGATTCACTACGGGCTGCTGCCGCGCGCGAATCGCGGCATCTTCGCAGTGAACGAATTGCCGGACCTGGCGGGGAAAATCCAGGTGGGGCTGTTCAACATCATGCAGGAAGGCGATGTGCAGATTAAAGGCTTCCCGGTGCGGCTGCCGCTGGATGTGGCGCTGGTGTTCAGCGCGAACCCGGAGGACTACACGGCTCGCGGCAAGATTGTGACTCCGCTGAAGGACAGAATCGGGAGTGAAATTCGAACGCACTATCCGGCGACGGTGGAAGAGGCGATGGCCATTACCGCGCAGGAAGCATGGAGCGAGCGCGAAGGCCCAGAGTTGATTGTGCCGGCTTACATTCGCGAGACGGCGGAGCAGATTGCATTTATGGCGCGTGGCGACAAACGCGTGGATAAACGGAGCGGCGTGAGTCAGCGGCTACCGATCTCGGTATTGGAAAACGTAATTTCTAACGCGGAACGGCGAGCGGTGATGGAGGGATCGAACATTGCGGTGCCGCGCATTTCCGATATCTACGCGGCGATGCCATCGATCACAGGCAAACTCGAACTGGAGTACGAAGGCGAAATGAAGGGCGCGGATACGGTGGCACGCGAAGTTATCGTGGCCTCGGTGGCGAAGACGTTTGACCGCTACTTCGGCGTTAACGATCTGAAGCAGGTGGTGCAATGGTTCGAGTTAGGCGGGCAGGTGACGTTGACAGACCGTACGCGAACTCACGAGGGTCTGAAGAGCATGGAGAAAATTCAGGGCCTGCTGGAGAAAACTGAGAAGGTCGGCGCGGGTGAGGGGGAACCTCCGGAATCGATCGTCTCGGCTGCGGAGTTCATTCTGGAAGGACTGCACGCACACAAGCGAATTGGGAGGACGGAGGATCGGGTGTTTACTTCCGGCGAAAAGCAAAACAAATACAACGAACGCGATGACACGAGGAGCGAGTTTGAGGCGGATTGGGAGGCACGCAGAAAGAATCGGCGGCCGTTCAATTAGGCATGAGTGGACGAAGTCAAGGACAAGGTCAACTACCCCACTCAACGAAAAGAGCGTTGAGTGGGCCACCCGCCCGCCACCCACCCGCCACCCGCCCGCCTTTTACTAAAACTGGAGTAGATGATGAAGCGCGTCAAGTACAGCAAGTACATCCCGAACATGGCCGACGAGGTTAGTCTCGACGACTTGATGGACGCGCTCTCCGACTTTCTGCTTGAGAGCGGATTCGAAAACGACCTTGGGCGCTATTACAAGCCAGGCAGCGGAGAGAATGAACTGGACGCGTTGCGCGAAGCCATTCGCGATGCGCTGCTGAACTCCGATCTGTTTGACGAAGAGATGCGCGAGCAGATGCAGGAAATGCAGAACCAGGGACAGATGGATGACCTGATCGACGAAGTGATCGGGAGGATGGAGGAAGAGGGATTCGTCACGGTTTCGCCACCGCATGACCCTACGAAGATGTCGACGACCCCGGGAGGCGTGGGGCAGGATCAATCACGGCAGAAACCGGTGAAATTCGAAGTCACGGATAAGGGGCTGGATTTCCTGGGCTATCGCACGCTTCGCGATCTGCTTGGGTCGCTTGGACGATCTAGCTTTGGGCGACACGACACGCGCGATACGGCGACGGGCATTGAGACGAGTGGATCGAGCAAGTTATACGAGTTCGGCGACACGATGAATCTCGACATCAACGCGACGCTCTCATCGGCAATTCAGCGCGAGGGGCTCACGCTTCCGCTGCAGATCGAGTATAGCGACCTGCATGTTCACCAGTGCGAGTATCAGTCATCGTGCGCAACGGTGCTGATGCTGGATTGCTCGCACTCGATGATTCTGTATGGGGAAGACCGATTTACGCCGGCGAAGAAAGTGGCGATGGCGTTATCGCAGTTGATTCGCACGCAGTATCCGGGAGATACGCTTTCGCTGGTGTTGTTTCACGATTCGGCGGAAGAGTTGCCGATATCGCAGTTGGCGAGAGTTAGAGTGGGGCCTTATTACACGAACACTCGCGAAGGACTAAAGCTGGCGCAACGCATTCTGCAGCGACAGCGCAAGGACATGAAGCAGATCATCATGATCACCGATGGCAAGCCTTCGGCGGTGACGCTGCCCGATGGCAGGATTTACAAAAATGCTTTTGGACTGGACCCGATGGTGGTGAGCCAGACGCTGGAGGAAGTTGCAAAGTGCAAGCGGGCCGGAGTGCTGATCAACACGTTCATGCTCGCTTCAGATCGAGGGCTGGTGCAGTTTGTGCAGAAGGTGACGGAAATGTGCAGGGGCAAGGCATACTTCACTACGCCTTACACGCTGGGACAATATCTGCTGATGGATTACATGAGCAGGAAGACGAAAACCGTGCACTGACGTCGCGTACTTGGTGCGAGAAAAAGTCAAGAACACTTGCGGGGATTTCAGCGGTTGCCTGGTCCCCACATTTGCCAACCGAGGGCAAATGTGGGCCACCCGGTTTTTATTTTTTCTCTTCGGAGCGAACGGCAGCTTCGGCAGCTTGGAAGCCCATCCGGGAATGAGCGCCGTCGCAGAATGGCTTGTTGACACTGGCTCCGCATCGGCAGAGCGAGATGCCGGGTTTGGCCGGGAGAGGATATGGATTGCCGTCGATGTCCACAACTTCGACAAGTCCTTCCGGATCTTCGACGCGATAAGGGCCATTCGGGCGAACGATTATTCTTACCTTCGACATTGTTCCTCCATAATTCGGACTCAATTGTCGCACATAGATCAGTGGCGGAAAGCGACATTCACGAGAAGTTTGTCGCCCGCTATATCAACCACGTTGCAGAAGGTGCGGTGATCGCGCCTCGTGAAGTCGAGGCCTACGCGCGAGTTCCCTATCTTCAGGTTGCGGATATGCAGGTGGCCGAGCCAGTCTGGCAGTTGCGGATTGATGACGTTGAGTTCCTTGCGATGCGCGGAAGGACGAATGCCGAGGACGGACGCAAGGATGAGGAAGATGGATCCTGAAGCCCAGGCTTGGGGCGAGCATGAGACTGGGTAGTGTACGGGCTCGTCATATGGACGACGCTGCACTCCGCAGAAAAGCTCGGGGAGGCGATAGTCGCGGAATTCCAGCGCAGCCTGGAAAAGCGCGCTGAGAACCTGAAGCGCAGGCTCACGAAATTCGTTCAGCGACATGCCATGCGCGATCAGCGAATTGTCGTGGGGCCAAACCGATCCGCGATGATAGCTGAGAGGATTGAAGACCTGCTCGGTTTGTGCCATGGTGCGCCATCCCCAGCCGCTGAACATATCTTCATTCATCATGCGCTGAGTTACGACGCGTGCGCGCTCGCGATTTATGATACGGCTCCAGAGCAGATGACCGGGATTGGAAGAGATGACCTCCAGAGGTTTCTTCTCCGAATCCAATGCCATGGCGTAGAAGTTGCGCTCAGGCATCCAATACGTCTTGTCAAAGCGGCGCGCGAGTTCGTTGGCATCACGCCGGGCTTTGTCGGCGCGATCATGGTCGCCGAACATTCGCAGCAAGGATGACATGCGGTACTTCGCGTCATAGACGTAGCCTTGCACTTCGCAGAGCGCGATGGGCGGCGAGGCTACGCGGCCATCGCGATGAATGTTGGCGTCCCAGGAATCCTTCCATCCCTGATTGATAAGACCGCGCGGCGAGCGGCGCTGGTATTCAACGAATCCATCGCCATCGATATCGCCATAATTGTCGATCCAGTCCAGCGCGCGATAGGCGTGCGGAAGCATTTCGCGCACGAGAGCTTCGTCGGAGGTCCAGTTGAAGGTCTCGCTCAGGAGCACGAGCCAGAGAGGCGTGGCATCGACGGAACCATAGTAAGGACCGAAGGGCATTTCGCCACAGCGGGTCATTTCCCCTTCCCGGGATTCGTGCAGGATTTTTCCAGGCTGGGCGTCGCGCCAATCGTCAACTTCGCTGGCCTGATAACGCGCGAGCACTCGAAGCGTGTCCTTGGCGAGTTGGGGATTCAGGGGAAGCGTCTGGTAGGCGGCGATGATTGAATCGCGTCCGAACATGGTGGCGAACCAGGGAATGCCGGCGGCGATGATGTGCTCGTCGCCAACCGGAATACGCAGGGCGTGGAAGTCTCCCATCGCATTGCGTAGTAAGTTGTCGAAGACCGAGTTGGAGCTGGAGAAACTGGTGGACGCGGAATCGAACTCGTGGAAAGCGGCGCGACGGGCGCGGAGCTGAGAATCGTATTCGTAATTGGTGGCGCGGGTTTCGGTGTGCTCCACGGTGGGAGTAACGGTTATCTCGAGTCCAGTTTTCTTCAGTGGCTCGAGGCGAAGCTCCCAACGCCCGGTGGTGGCGTTGAAGCCGACCGGTGGCGGATTCATGCGAATCACGGTTTGGCGTAAAACATCATCGCGTCCGCGATAGCTGAAGATGAGGCCATCGCTTTCTACTACCGGCTCATAGTATTGACCGTGATCGGCGCGCGCTACTCCGCGCACCTGGAAGACATCGACGAAATCAGCGTTGAATGCGAGCTCTACGGTGAACTCTATGGGACAGCGGTTGAAGTTTTCGAAGGTGTAGCGGTCGAACAAAATATCAGAGGCCAGCAACTGTTCGCGCCGGATGTGGACAGTGTTCTCCGGAAGGTCAAAGGAGTCGCGAAGAGTGATGTTGCCGGTTGTAAGTTCGATTTGCGAGACGAAGGTCTTTTCGGTGCTGCTGGACAGGACGACCGAGCGCTGGCCATCGAGCTTGAATTCGAGATGCGAGAGGAAGCGGGTGTCTTCATGGAAGAATCCGACATCGGGAGCGCCCGGGGGGACGATGTCTCCCGCTACGTTGGTGGCGAGAAAGGTCTTGCCCTCAATGAGGGTGAGATTGTTGACCTTACGCGGCTCCTGCGCCTGGTGAGCGAGTCGAGGCTCGATGTGCGGAGACTCGACCGGTACAAGTTGCTCACGATAAAGTATTCCGGAAACACTCATGCCGCGGCCTGTCTCCCGAAATCGCTGTCTTCAACGAGCGCAACTTCATCGTACAACTCACGGTAGAGTTCAATGTAGTCCTGTACCATGCGTTCGACGGAAAACCTCTGCTGTGCGAAGGCCCGGATCGCGGCGGGCTTGATCTTCCGCACCTCGCGAATTCGCGCGACCGCGTCGTCAACACCTGAGCAGACAATTCCGCTGACGCCGTCGTGTACGACCTCAGCCACGGAGCCGCCGGGAAATGCAACAACCGGAGTGCCGGTGGCCATGGCTTCGATCATGACTAATCCGAAGGGTTCGTCCCACTCGATGGGGAACAACATGGCCATGGCGTTGCCGAGCAGCTCATTCTTCATGGCCAGATCGGCTTCGCCGATAAACTCGATGAACTTGCCGTCGATGTGAGGCTTGATACGGGATTCGAAATACTCGCGATACATCGGCTGCACTTCACCAGCAATCTTCAAAGGAATTCCACTCTTCTGGGCTATTTCGATTGCGTTATGAATGCCCTTCACTGGAGCAACGCGTCCAACAAAAGCGAGGTACTCGGACTTATGTTCGCGAAGATGATAGGCCGCAAGGTCGATGCCGTGATGAATGGTGCGTATGTGCTTTATAGATTCCTTCTTCTTCTGAAAGTCGCTGATAGAAACAAATTCTACATTTGGGAAACCGGCGTAGAACTCAGAAAGAGCGGACAGGTGAGGATGATGAACCGTATAAACCCAGCGCGGGCCTCCCAGTCGCGAAAGCGCAAGGCCAGGAGCGTTATTCAAGTGAATGACGTCGGCATTGTCCCAGCAATCCCTTACTGCCCACGAGGTGTGGTTAAGGTCTTTCAGGCTTGAATATAGTTCACTATCGAGCGGCCAATCGTCTTTCGCGTAGAGCCAACGCACCTCCGCGTTTACCGTGCTCTCTCCATTTGCATACACCACGACGTCGACACCGAGCTGCGTAAGTCCTTCGGCAAGTTCAGAAATGAAAAGCTCAGTACCGCCGTATTTTTTGGGCGGAATGCTGATAAATGGTGAAGCAATCAAGGCGATTCGCATTGGTACTCCCGGAGCAGGATGGGTCTATCGGACTAGGCAGTAACTTTTAGTTAAGATGCCACCCGGAGCGTTGCGGTTATCACGGCAGCTTTGGAATGGTGAGCTGACCGCTTAATCGGCCTCTGAAATAACGAGCGAAACACGTTCACCGCGTGGCGCGGCTTCGATTTCATTTTCGAATTCGATGGCGCGCTGCTGGCTGGTGTGGGCCACGAGAACTCGTTTCCGCGCGGCCTGTCCGATGGCTCGCAACTCGGACTCATCGACTTCGCGAAGATAGCGATCGATATCTTCGGGACCGGTGGGGAGAAGTATTTCGCGCCCGGGCTCGAAGAAGTTGTCGAGTCCCGGCCAATTATCGCTGACAATGGCAGCACCACAAGCAGCCGCCTCAAAGAGACGCACCGATGGCGAATAGCCGGCCACGACCATATCGCGGCGAGTTACGTTGAGAGTCAATCGCGACGACGAATAAAGGTGCGGGTGCCAGCGCGGATTGAGGTGAACGATGCGCCGCACGTTTCGGGGAAACTGAACACTCTTAGGATACTGCGGACCGGCGACGATAAACTGCTCGTCAGGCAACAGGTTGGCGGCGCCAAACAAGAGCTCTTCGAGCTTGGGCTGGCGATCGGGAGCGTAGGTGCCCATGTAACTCATGGCGCAGGAGAATCGTTGGGAACGAGGATAGGCGAGATAACGTTCGGGATCAAAGCTGCAATAAAGCGGCGCGGCGCGGCGGACTCCGAAACTGTTTTCAAGCTCAGTAAGCAGCGGCCCGCCCGTGAAGCTGAAGTACACGTCCAACGCAGGAAGTTGATCGGCGCGAACGTAGTCGGTGGTGCCGCGCTCGCGCAGGCTGGCGGCGGTGATTGGAGTGTCGATGTCGTAAAAGGTTCGTACCGGAATTTTCGAGTCGAGCATTACGTCCATGGCGGCAATGCCGTCTGGAAAATAAGAGCCCACCATGGCGACATCCGACGACGCAAGCGCGCGCTGCACGGAGGGAAGCACGTCTGCCCAATTCGTGTACAACTTTAGTTCGCAAAATCCGGGCTCAGGCAGATCGCGATTGGAGGCGTACCACTCCACATCTTTTTCAAAAAATATTATGTGATGGCCACGCGCATGGAGCGCGCGTGCCAGGGCGCGAAATGTGGTCGCGTGACCGTTTCCCCACGAAGACGTGATTGACAGGCCGAAGATGACAATCTTCAATGCATTCACCTTTCAATGACTCAGGCTTGCCGCTCGGCAGGCTGAAGAACCAATGGATCAAGGGCGCTGGGATGACGGTCGGCGCGTGCCGCGCTCAGAATCTTCTCGACTTCATCCGCACGCTGCGCATAGGTATGCGCACTCAGGGCACGCCTTAACATCGCAGAGCCGATTTCATGCGCCTCCGCAGCGGACTTGCCGCGAAGGTATGCAACGATGTCCTCGGCATTTTCGGCAACAAGGATTTCTTTCCCAGGCTCGAAGAAGGTCTCGATACCCTGCCACTTATCGGTGATGAGGCAAGCTCCGGCACCGGCTGCTTCGAAGACACGCGTGGGGGGTGAGAATCCTACATCGGCCATGGAGTCGCGATTGATGTTGAGCGCCATGCGCGCAGAGGCATTGATGCGATTGTGCGATCCGGTACCGACGTGTCCAATCCAGCGCACGTTGGGCGGAATTGCCTTGCCTCCCCAACCCTCGCCGCCAAGAATGAAGCTCATCTCGGGAGCGAGCTCGGCGGCGCGGAGGAAGAACTGCTCGACGCGACGTTCGCGGTCAGGAAGGCGGTTGCCGACGAAAACCAAATCGCAGGCCAGTGCGGGATCGGGCAATTCGGGATGGTGCGTATCAGGATCGAGCGCGTTATAGATGGGGTGACAGTTGCGCGCGCCCAGCTTACGGTAGCGCCGCTGCACCTCAGGGCCGCCACCGTAGGTAAAGATGAAATCGTAGTGCGGAATGCAGTGACGGAAAGGGTCCAGCGGATTACCTTCGACGCGGAGCAGTGTAGCGGGCGCATCGACATCCCAGAATGCGACCTGGGTGTGCGACGAGCGGCAATCGAGAACGCGGCGCTCCAGCAGATCGTCGTCGCCACCGACACCGCTGTGCTTGATGACGAGGTCCGAGGTGCAGGCCAACTTCATCAAGTCATCGATATCGCGCGGAGTCTGGTAGATGATGACCTTGGCGTACTCTACTTCGCTGAGATCGCGGTTCTGCTGACGGTTGAAGATGTCAGGTTCCGCGAAGGTGATCTCGTATCCCAAGGCTGCGAGATTCTTGTATATGCCACGGTAGTATGTCGCGGCGCCATTCCAATAACTGGAAGTAATGCTTGACCCAAATACAAACACCCTCATAACTCGATCTCTCCGCAAATCTCCATCAACTGCTCGGCGCGATGCCTGCAGGTATGATGCTGCCGGATGGTTTCCAGTCCACTATTTGCAATTTGACGGCAAGCGGATTCGCTGTCCAGCAACTCGGCAAGCATCTCACCCATCCGCTCGCCATTGCTTGCGATTAGGTAATCCTGCTCGGGACGAAAGAGCCCCTCGGTATCCATCCATGGAGCGCAGACCAGCGGGATGCCACAGGCAAGCACTTCGAAGACACGAATCGTCGGCACACCGCTCAATCCGTTTGCATATTGGCGGCGCGGGACGTGGAGAGCGAGGCGGCTACGCGCATAGACCTCGGGAGTGCTCAGGTTTGGAAGATAGCCGGAGTACTTGATTCCGGAGCGCCGCAGGGTTTCCTTCGCCTCGTCCGGGTAGCGGACTCCATGCACTACGATCTGCCGATGTTCGGCGACGAGGTGTGCGGCGGGAGCTACAAGGAACTCCATCAGTTCCTGCGTGCGCTCTTCGTCACCCCAGTTTCCGATCCACACTACATCGTTCTGCTTGGGACGGTCGATGGGGCGAAAGACACTGACGTCGGCTGCCTCGTGAAACGTCCACGCCTTCGGAATTCCAAAGCCATCCGCGTAGATCTTGCGAATCGCCTCACCGAAGGCGAGCACTCCATCGAAGAGGTGAAGTTGGAAACGCAGGATCTCCTTGGCGTTGGTGTATGCACGATGATGAGTGTCATGAAGAAGTGTGCGAAAGCCGAAGCGCTGTTTGCGTGCCAGGATTTCATTCACCAGCTCGGGCTCGTTCCATTCGTGGATGAGGACGAGGTCGGCATAACGAAGCTCCTGGTCGAGAAACGCGGGCAAGGTCTCGTCACGCTGATAGAAGCGAACATCGAGCTCGGGATAGATGAGGTGGAAATTTTCGATGGCCGCGGACGCGATTTGTCCCTCTTGCACGAGGTTGGTTAAGGACCACCCACCGATTTCTTCATAACAGCGCACCTGGTGCCCCATGCGCACGAGTTCGCGCGCAAGGCCACGCAGAAAATGCGCGTTGCCGTGATTCCAATCGCTGATCCATGAGTGGGCAAAGATCCGTATGCTCATTGCTTGCGTCATGCGGCGGACATCCGGCGCTCCAGTAGAGCTGAATAAAGTTGCGCGTATTCTTCGACCATGCGGTCGGCGGTGTAAAGACGGGAGGCGCGTTGGTAGGCTCGATTCGCGTAATCGAGTCGAAGGCCGCGCTCACCTTGCAGAGTCGTGAGCGCATTTCGCAAGGAGTCTATGTCGCCGGGGATAAAGTAGAACGCTGCGTCGTTCCATATCTCACGAAAGCTTGGAATATCGCTGGCGACGAGGGCGCAGCGCGAGAGTGCGGCCTCCAGCGGGGCAAGACCGAAGGGCTCGTATTTCGAGGTCGCGACGTAGATGGAGGCGCGGCTCAAGAGCTGTCTCATTTCGCCTTCGGAAAGCTGTCCCCTGGATTTAATGGCTGAACGATCAGCATCGGGTTCGAGTTTCCTGGATTTTCCGGAAGGCTCATCGGCGAGGCTTTCAGCTCCGGCGAGGAAAATGGGGAGCGGCGAATCGGTGAGGTGCAACAGCAACTGCGACTGCTTGCCTTCATCCCACAGGCGTCCAACGCTGGCTGCATAATTGTGCTTCGTGACCAAAGGGTTGAACAGGGCGGGGGATCGCCCGTTGTAGATCACGCGGGAGCGCTGCTGCTTGCCGTAGCAGCTATCAATGCAATCGAGCATCCAGTGCGAAGGGGCGACCACCATACTTGCTCCGGCCAACCCTTGCTCGACGGTTCGGCGATACCAACGCGCCCAGGAATCATCGGGCTTAACGCCGCGCACAGTCTGGCTCCAGCTCATGACGTCGCTGTGAGCAACAAGGATTTTTGGCAGCGGCACATCCATCGATCCGTAGCAGAACTGGCCGAGGTGGAGAAGATCGGGTTTCAATTCCTCAATGATGCCGTGAAGGTAGGCAGTGGAATCTATGATGTCGCTGGCGGAGTCCTGCATCCACTCAAGGCGGAAAGCGGTGGGGAAATAGGTGACGCCAGAGAGCTTTTCCAGCCACGCGGTTTGCGGCGGTGCGGGAATGCCTCCGAAGCTGACGAGCGTGATGCGGATGCCGCGCGAGGCTAGTCCGGTGACCAACTCTCGCGTGTAAGTCCAGACACCTCCAACGGTGTCCGCTGTGACGAGAATGTGCATTCCGCTCCATATGAACGGCTCCCGCGACGGCATTTTCTCCGTCGCGGAAGCCTCTAACTCGGCGCGAGCAATGGGCTATGAAGCCCGCGTTCGCGCCCCGTTCTCCCAGGCAGGTACTCCATGGTGAACGGAAACGTCATCATGCTGTCAAACCATAGGAGACGAGCCGACTGGAAGCCTCCTCGACCCGATCCACCGAGCTTTGCGAGCGCAACCACTCGGCCAGCTCTCCCACCGCGCTTTGCAACGTGTGGCGAGGGCTGTAGCCTAACAGCCTCTGCGCAAGTGAGATGTCTCCGAAGCAGTGACGGATATCTCCCGCGCGATATTTTCCTGTTATCTCGGCAGGCACCTGCACGCCAAGGGTCGCAGAAAGAACATTTGCGATATCGCAGATGGTGATCTGCTCACCAGAACCAATGTTGAGAGCATGGCCATCGGCTTCGCTGCGCTGCATGGCCAGCAGGTTTGCCTGCACTACGTCATGCACGCTGACGAAGTCGCGAAGCTGCCCGCCATCTTCGAAAATCATCGGAGCGCGTCCGTTCAGCAGGCGCGAGGCAAAGATTGCGGCAACCCCGGTGTAAGGATTTGAGAGCGCCTGACGAGTGCCGTAGATATTGAAGTAACGCAGGGCTACGACGGGAACGCCATAGGTGCGTCCGAAGAGCAGGCCCATCTCTTCCTGATCTTTCTTGCCCAGGGCGTAGATCGAGCTGCACTGCAGAGGTTTGCTCTCAGCAGTGGCCACGGCTCCCAAGGGACGTCCGCATTCAGGACACGGCACCTGCCATTGCCTGGCCTTCAACTGTTCGGTGGGACGCGGCGGAGGGGCGACCATGCCGTGCTGCTCGCAACGATACTGGCCTTCTCCGTAGATCGACATGGAGGACGCAATGATCAGCTTTTCCAGCGGACGGTTGCGATCGAGCACGGCTTGCAAGAGGTTCGCAGTGCCCTGCGTGTTGATCTCCATGTAGCGGGAAATCTCGTACATCGATTGTCCGACGCCAACTGCCGCGGCGAAGTGATAGACAACATCCACGCCGGAGACCGCGTTGCGAAGCGCATCGGGGTCGCGAACGTCGCCGCGTAGAAACTCTACATCTTTGGAAAGATAGGCGGGCATGGCGCCGTGATGGACCTGCTCGCTGAGATTGTCAATGACTCGAACGGAATGCCCCTCGCGCAAAAGCGCGTCCACCGTATGCGAACCGACAAATCCAGCGCCACCGGTGACCAGAATCTTTTTGCTCATGCTCCCTCCGCTCCCACAACGATTTCGCGCTCTCCCGGTGCGCTGACACCGGAGGTACGCCCGCGGGGCGCGTAACGCAGAACAGACCAGCGCGCAAATTCCGCAAAGTCCGCCGGGTCCTTCGCAGGACTGGTGTAGTGGGGAGCTACTCCGAGATGCTCCGGAGTGAAACACAAAGTGATGGTGGTATCGAACTCATCGAGCGCAGCCATCTGTTTGTCGAACCAAGCCTCCGATCCGGGCCGGAACCAATCGGCCCAGCTGATGCCGGTGCGCACGGAGCGTACGCCCAACTCCCGCAGCCGCTCGACGCCGAGCCCCAGTCGATGATCTTCAAAGTGGAACCACTGACAGACGCCCAGGCCCGCGGGGAAATTGGAGGCAGCCAGTTTGGGCGAGCCGTCCTCACGGAACAGTCCCATGTAGTAGTGGCGGTAGTAGGCGCTGCCTTCCGCTTCCTTGTGACGCGTGGTGGCCGTCCAGGTGGCAGGCAAATCGAAAAGACTGTACCAGTGAACGCGATCGACGAGCGGAAGCAGGAGTTCGGCTGTTTTCTGCAAACCGAAGAGCTGCACTTCCTCGGCGCCAAAGGAGGAGGCGCCGGCTTCGCTGACCCAAATTGCCTTACCGCCCACGACGGCGCGAATCTCTTCCAGCTTCTTAGGCCATTCGGCGATATTCCAGTGATTCCAGTCGAGCGGAAAACCGTGCACGGCAATGATGTCCACGGCGTCGATTACGCCGTAACCGGCAAGGAGTTCGAGAAATCGGGGATCGATGGGGGAAATGCCGCCGAGGACGATCTTGATGTCCGGATTTACCCCGCGGATCGCCTTGGTTCCGGCGTGGACAAGGGCGGCAAACTGCTTCCACTCCGGATCGATATTGAAATCCCAATGCGAGAGATTATTGGGCTCGTTCCATAACATTACGGCTTCGACCATCAGGGATCGTACCTCACGGGAAATCGCGTTCTTGGCGCGCAACGACGAGCAATACGGTTACAGCGACACGTTACAGCGAAGCGTTACAGGGAACCATTCAACTCCATGTGATGTACAAATTGCTCTTCGCGTGACCTCTGATTAGGAGTGCAAATCCAGGTTTCGCTCTCGGGGCGGGATTCAATATCGAGACCGGAGGAGCGCAACATGGCTTCGGCAGCGGCACGGTTGGGTATCCACCAGTTCGTCTGGTCGTTCGAGTAGCTCTGCTCGACGAAGTACATCTGGGGCCAGCTTGGATCGGAGAAAATGTCTTTCCGCCAGAAATCGTAGTTGTTCTCCCAGGGCTTCACCTCTTCGGAGCCACGAATCATGGTCTGGAAGACGAGCTTGCCGCCCACTTTCGTTACGACCTTGTCGAGAGCGTAGAGGGGATAGCGAAGGTGATAGAGCACGCCCATGAAGATGACGAAGTCGAACTTTCCGGCAATTGCTTCGACTTCATAGACGCTGCGCTTTTCGAGTTCAATCTCAAGCCCCAAGGTGCGCGAGGCGAAGCGCGCTTGTTCAAGATAGCGGTCGCAGATATCGATGCCGAGCACCCGCTTGGCTCCGCGCTGCTTCATCTGCAGGGAGTAGAAGCCGCCATTGCAGCCGACATCCAGAACGGTGGCCCCGGTCAGGTCTTGTGGAATTGACTGAGAAATGTGACGCCACTTGATGTTCGGGAAATCGCCAAGGAAGTGGTTGGGAGCCGTATGGATTCCGTGCAGATCAATGTTGTGGAACCAGTCTCCAAGCTCTGATATTTGCTGCGCCAGTGCGTCGGGTGTAGCAGGCGGTTGAGTGGATGAAAAACTCTGCAATGGTGGCATCGGACCTGTTCGGCAGCGGACCTGATCGCGCAATCCCCGCCCATTTAAATTAGAGGCACCGTCATCTACTCGGGATGCCTCTACCGCCCTTGGGAGGCCAAAACAGAAATTGCTGGCCCGAAGCAAAGATGCACAGGCACAGCAATTCTCTTCTCCAACGCAACTGGTACGGAGTTGCAGCCGAGTGAAATTTAGACAGTGCGCCGTCCGGTCAGCAGGTTCACGACGGCAATGACCAGCGCGACAACCAGCAGTAGATGGATGAGGGAGCCAGCAACGTGGAAACCCCATCCAAGCAGCCACAGCACGAGCAGAATCGCAAAGATTGTCCAAAGCACGATGTTCCCCTCCGGTGGCCCCAGCGAAAGCGGCCATTCTCGCTAAGAGGGAAACAGCACGTCTGAAGTTGGCTGCCTGGGAACAAAAGTGTGTACCAGAAAACGGCGTGCGCAGTCTGGAAGCCGCGCACGCCGGATAAAGC
Source organism: Saccharimonadales bacterium (SeqCode) (assembly GCA_035539055.1). GTDB lineage: Bacteria > Acidobacteriota > Terriglobia > Terriglobales > Acidobacteriaceae > TOLSYN. The sequence continues at coordinate 103,522 of DATLJC010000043.1, forward strand.
AGACCAGAATTGGGCAAGACATGTTCGCCTGAGAGCGATGCTTGCCGCTAGTTCACACTTTCCAGACGGGAACGGACAGAGCTGGCAAGCTGGCACACCGAAGTCAGCTTCTCGATGGCGTCGGCGGGAATCTCCGGCGTGCGCATGGCCAGTTCGGCGGAGAGCAGGATTCCGGTGATGGCATCGCGAATTTCGCTGCGCAGTTGGGATTCGGCGGCGCGAACGGCAATCATGCGCGATTCGCGATTGCGGCGCAGTGCGAGACGAAGCTCGCGCGCAACACGATCCGCATTGCTGACAGCAAGGTTTACATAGACCGGAACGGCGAGGCCTATGTTGTTTAGCAATGATTCGAGCGCATCGCCATCGGCTTCCACCATGGGCTCGTCCATGACGACAGCCGAATACTCGTTGTTGCGCAGCATGGACGCGGCTTTGCGAACTGTTTCGCAGACTTCGACCGACTCTCCGATAACGATTTCCAAGGCGGCACCGCATTCCATGCGGCGATTGCTTGATGTGACCAACAAAATCATAAATTCCTCCATAGAGCCCAAGCGAGTGCGTGGGCAAGGCGCAGAACTTTAATCCAGGTAGCGCATCTACGTCGCGATTCGGTGACGATGCTCTCTGTCTACTGGAGGGCGCCGTATTCTTTTAGCTTGCGATACAGGGTCGTTTTGCCGATGCCAAGCAGGCGCGCCGCTTCGAGCTTGTCTCCGTGCAACAGGTCGATGGCTCCGAGGATGGCTTGCTTTTCGATCTCGGCAATCGGCAGAATGCCGCGCCGTGGAATCGCTTTTTCGGCTGACGGTTGGGTCAGTTCCCGCCAGTTCTGAATGGTGGTGGGAAGATCGGCAACGTGAATGGTAGGACCGCTGGTGAGCGCACAGGCGCGCTCAATGCAGTTTTCGAGTTCGCGGATGTTGCCGGGCCAATCGTAGCTGAGCATGAGCTTTAACGCGTCATCGCTGATGTTGCGCTGAATGCCCGTGGAACGGGTGAGCCGCTCCAGAAAATGACCGACCAGCAAGGGAATGTCCTGCTTGCGCTGTCGCAATTGGGGAATTCTGAGGCTGAGCACGTTGAGCCGGAAATAGAGGTCCTTGCGGAAAGTACCCTGGGCAACGGCATGCTCAAGATCGCGATTGGTGGCCGCAAGCACGCGGACATCGATGGGAACGGGCTTGGTGCCGCCTACCGGACGAACCTCCTTTTCCTGCAGGGCTCGTAAGAGCTTCGATTGCAGATCGATCGGCAACTCGCCAATCTCGTCGAGGAAAATAGTTCCACCATCGGCGGCTTGCAGCAGGCCATCTTTGTTTTTGTTCGCGCCGGTGAACGCACCTTTAACGTAGCCGAACAGCTCGCTCTCGATAAGCGAGGGGACCAGCGAGCCACAATCAATGGCGACAAACGGCTTGTCTCGGTAAGGGCCGGAGAAGTGAATGGAACGCGCTACCAGCTCCTTGCCGGTACCACTCTCGCCGAGGATCAGAACAGGGTGCGAGCTATGCGCCGCCTTGGAGATGATGCGATAGAGCTTTTCCATCTCAGGCGAGCGGCCCACGATGGCTCCGAAACCTTCCTTGCTCTTGACCTGCTGACGCAGGATGCGGTTTTCGCTGGAGAGCTGGAGATGGCCGAGAGCGCGGTCGAGAATGAGACGCAGCTCTTCAAGATTGAAGGGCTTGGTGACGTAGTCGTAAGCGCCCTGCTTCATGGCCTGCACGGCCGACTGCACGCTGGCATAGCCGGTCATCACGATGACCACGGTTTCAGGACGGCGGCGCTTGACCTCTTTCAGGACTTCCAGGCCGCCAAGGCCGGGGAGGCGAAGATCGAGCAGAACCACATCGATGCTGGTGGTGTCGAGCACGCGGAACGCATGTTCTGCGTTATCTGCGATATAGGTGGAATATCCGATGGACTGGGCGACGTCGCGACACCCCTCGCGGATGGACCGCTCATCGTCAACAATGAGGAGGTTCAGCAGATTTGCTTCCGATTTGTCCTGATTTGGGTCCATGGCTATTGCGCCTAAAATTGTACTGATAGCCACCTCGGAATGAGTAGTGTTGGCGTCACGTCGCGGTGTGCCGCCGGACACGTAAGAGTTGTGATCGGGCATCCGCTCTTGCTTGGTTCCTGTGCCTGAATACATTATGGCCATTGCCTCCACCTGCTCGTAATCCATTGAAGATGCGCTGGTTATCTTTGGGGCGTTCCAAGGTCGTCCCGTGAACTTTCAATTTCGCCACAGGCGGCCAGTAACTGGCGGCAAATCTCTCTGACCAGGACGCAGCCCCGTTCGCTGCCTTCGCAAATATTTGAGGCGTATTGGTGCAGTGGCCCGGCCTCCATGTGCTGCAACAGCAATTCGCCTGCAATCGTGACTCCGGTGAAAACATTGGCAAGTTCGTGAAGGTTGTAGCGAATGGCCTTGACCCCGGCAGAGTCGATCACCGCTAGGTGTGGCAGTAGATTCTTTACCGAAGAACCACTTGCTTGCGTCATGTTCGTTTCGGAATTCATGCAATTCCTAAAAGCAATACGCGTGCCATATTGGGTTAAAAATCGCAAATGCAGGCGAAGTCAGGGTTTACATGTGCAACCGAGGTTCAATCTGATCTCCGCAGCGGTCAAAAGAATTCCCACAATAGAACGTGAAGCATCGAACGAAGCGATATGTCGTTTATTTTGAGTCAATTGCTGATGTGGGAAAATTCCTAAAAAGGGAGAAGAGAAGCGGGCGGGAACCGGGTTGTGGAAATTATCGGGGACTCCGTTCGCGGAGGGAACGGAGTCTCCGAAATGAACAGAAAAGCTATTGGATCACGACCGGTTGGCGCAGTTGGAAGGTCAGTTGGTGCTCCACGTTGAACGCTACATCGTGCTTCCCGGTTGCGGCAGCAGTTGCGGTTCCCGCACCGGCGCCGGCGGCGGCTCCGATTGCAGCGCCTTTTCCGCCGCCCATGAGGCCGCCGAGCAGAGCGCCTCCACCGGCGCCTCCGCCGATCCAGCCCAAGTTGCGTTTCTTATGCGAGGTTCCCTTGGCGGTGACCCTCGAGGTTTGGATGGCGACATTTCTGCCCCTTACCTGGATGGAGTCGAGCTCCAGGGAGAGCATGCCGGGGTGTTCGAGCCTGCCGGAGTGTTCGGCGGCGACGACCTTGCCGACAACTTCGCTGCCGGAGGAGGCAAGAGTCTGCCCATGCACCCGCAGGGGAGAGTTGAGCACAGCGTGGAAGCGGTCTCCGGGCTGGGCGCTGGCAGAGGAGATGGAAGACTGCAAACGGACGCTGAGCGAGGTGCCTGAGGGGATTTCAATCGGCTGATAAGTAGCGGTTGCAGCCCCGTTGGCGGGAGCGTTATCTACCGGCGCGTTGTACGCATTGGCGGGATTGCCAGTCGCGCTGCTTCCGGACGCAGGGTTGGCGGGCGCGGGATTGGCGTCTGCGCGGGTCGAAAGCGTGGGCGAGGCGCCAACGCCGTTAGCGGCGCCGCCGGCAGCTTGTGAATCAGGGGAAACCTTTGCGCAGGAGACCGTCAAGGTCAAGGCGCTTGCAAGAAAAAGAACATGAATCTGTGACTTCATCGAGCTCCCTCCAGAGTAGTACCTGTTATACAGCAGATATGCTGCCAATCCTGATTTTGCTTTGTTTCTGGCGACTTAGGACTATGGCACAGGGCAAAACGTGAGTAGTTTTGACATGCTTCGGGAAGACATCGCCGATTGGCGACGGAAATTTGCCTCAGGGTCGGGGGAAGCTAAACCTCGGACATGACATCGAATATCGGTCATGCCCGAGGGTTTGAAAACGAGCTTAGTGAAGGCCGGTGGCTGCCGCGGTTTGGGAGTCCTCAACGAGAACACCGTTGTGCCGGGTGCTGACGTAGAGCGTGCTGCCCTGCATGACGGCTCCGGTGATTTCAAACGATGCAGCGGGCTCGGCGCTCCAGGTTTGTCCTTGGTTGCGGCTCACGTACATGGTGCGGGAGCCGAAGGCGGTAGCCAGAAGCAGTCCTCCTTCCGAGCGAATAGAACTGACCTCGCGCGCAGGGAGACCACTGAGGACGTGTACCCAGTCGGGCGAATCTTGCGACGCCGGAGGCTGTGCCAGGCGCAGCGCTCCCTCGCGAGTGGATATCCAGACCGCACCATCGTCGGCAACGGTGACCGAATAGATTCGGGTGACCCAGGTTGGCACCTTTTGATGCAACCAGTGCTCGGCTTCGTCCTTGCTGTACCAGACGTCGCGGAGGGTCGCGGCGGCCACGTTTTTGTCGTGGGCGGCGACGGAGAAGATGGCCTTTTCCCCATCTACAGCGCCGCCGGTCCAGCTCTTGCCATCGTTCTGGCTGGTCAAAACGCCGTCATTGGTGGCGGCGAACCAGCGATGGTCTCCAAGGGCCACGGCGCGAACAGGACCTTCATAGCTGGAATGGGTGACGACGGGCGGAAGGGATTTCGGGGTGATCATCTTGCCGTTCTTGCCGCGCACAGGTTTGCGGGCAGGAGCCGGCTTTTCGCGCACCACATCCTTGCTGATCTCCCAGCGCTGGCTTTTTGCGTCGAGCAGGTAGAGGCCGCGATTGGTGGCGGCGATCAGTTGTCCCTTTGCGGACTCGCGAAGGTCGAACACGTCACGTCCGCCGAGGCCTTCGCTGAGCTGCGACCAGACTCCGTCGCGAGCACGGAAGACTCCGCCAAACTCTTTGTCGTTCACCACACTGGCATAAATGTCAGAGGAATGAATTGAGGCGGCAATAACGGAAGTGATCTGGCGCTGCGAGAATCCGTCGTTGGAGGGACGGAAGGTTGCGCCCGCATCGTCGGAGACGTAGACGCCGCCACGATCGATAGCGATGAGTACACGGCGGGGATTTCTGGGATCGACCATCACGTCGTTAAGGATGAAGTTCTGCGGGGAGATCAGCTTGAAGCTCTTGCCGCCGTCAGTGGTCTTCCAGAGGCCCTCGGTGGTTCCGGCATAGACGGTGTTGGCGTCTTTGGAGTCCTGCTGCAGAACGCGCGTGCGGCGGGCAGTGCCGGGGATTCCCTGTACCTTGCGGAATAGCTGGCCGCCGTTTTCACTCTTGTAAATTCCCGAACAGGCGCTGGCAAAAACGATCTGCGGATTGGCGCGGTCGAGGATGATGGAGAAGACGTCGGAGTCATCGATGACGCCCTGCTTGATGCTGCTCCAGGTGGCGCCTCCGTCGGTAGTCTTCCAGGGAAGATGCCAGGTTCCGGCGTAGATAATCTTAGGATCGTGGGGATCGATGGCAACCGATTCGAAGTTTTTCAGGTCGGCGTGACCGGGGGGGCTGATACGCGTCCAGCTCGCGCCACGGTCAGTGCTGCGGAAAAGTCCGTCGAGCGCGCCGACGACAAGGATACTAGGGTCTGAATCTGCCAAGGCAAGAGCCTGAACGCTTTTGCCACGCAGATCGGCAGGCTCAGTCCAGCTACGCCCGCCATCGCGAGTTACGAAGAATCCGCCGCCTGTGCCATTGACGCTCCAGCCAGCGACGTAGATGGTCGCGGGATGAGAGGGATCGAAGGCAATGTTTTCGAGCATCAACTCATGGCCAGGACCGAGGTGGGCAAAATGTTTCCAATGTCGCCCGCCATCGGTGGATTCGAACATGGCTCCAGCACCGGAGCCGAGAAGAATGTGATCAGGGTTGGATGGATCGTAGGCGAGGGCACGAGCATTGCCGCCATAAGGCCCAACGGAACGCCATTGGGCATACCCGGTTGTAGAGAGCAGAACCACCAACACACAACAGAAAATCGACCAGCGTTTTAACATCGAAATCCTTTTCACTTACTTAGGGCAAAGCTGCCCGACTGAAAGATATCTCGTGAATGAGGATGCATTCAAAATCAACTTCGGCTTCGGGCGGCAATCATGTCGCAGCCTGAGTTCCGTCCGGAGCAAAAAAGTCCCGGGCAGATGCTAAGAGATTAGCGCATCTGCCCGGGTTGCAGAACATCGGGCGCAGCACGTAGGTGCATGCGCCCGGCGACCTTATGCTTTACAACTTGTGAGCCTTCCGGTGAGTTACCTTTGCGGGCGCAACTCGCGGAGTGGCCTTTACCGTGCCTTCGTCAACGACGTGGGTTCCTTCGGCCGAGAACGTTGCTCCGGCGGGGACGACCCACAGTTCGGTCTTCTGGTCTTCACCGGTTCCGGTGCGGGCTTCGATGCGGGAAGGATCGATTCCCTTCTCCTTCACCAGGTAGTCCTTGGTGTTGACGGCGCGCTCGGCTGCAAAGTTCGGGGCCTTCTTGCTTCCCTTCTTCGCGGTCGATTCGGCTGCCGTGGCGTATCCAACAACAACACCCTTGGAATCAGGAGCCGCGGCCAGAGCATCGGCGAAGCGGTCGAGTTCACCCTTGGCTTCGTTGTCAACGCGGGTCGGGCGCTTCAAATCGTGCTTGAATTCGATGGAACCGAAATCGCTGGCGGTCGGCGGCGGTGGCGGAACATTTACCTTAACCGACGTGTTGGACGATGCCGTGAGATTGCGGTCATCGCTGACCGTGCAGTTGACGGTGACGGTGCTGTCCGGAACACCCGCGGTGTCCAGAGTGTAAGTTGTCGGACCATTGCTGGTCAGACGGCCACCGGTCGAGGTGCAGTTGTAGCTGAGCGGACGGTTGTCCACACTGCTTCCGGTCGCGGTGATCGTCGAAGAATCTCCGGCGACGAGCGTGTTCGGATTAGCGGAGATCGACAGCACGGGAGGATGCTTCGGCGGTTCGTTGACCGTGAATGAAGTCTGGCAGCTTGCAGTCTGCTGATGCTTGCCCTTGCCATTGTCCACGGCCTTGGCAGTGACGGTGTAGCTGCCCGGCGCGAGGCCGGTGGTATCGACGGTTGTCGCCGACGAGGTTCCGGCAACTTTGCCGCCCGTGGTGGCGTAGGAATAGGTCAAAGTGCGCTTGGGGAGGAAGCCGGTAGGAGTGGCAACGATCTTTACCGGAGCTCCGGCGTCGACAGCCTGCGGATCAGCGGTACACGCGGTAGATACTGCACCTTCTTGTGCGGCTACGCCGAAATTGTAGATGAGACCGGCCTGAAGACGAACGCCACGAAGGTCATCAGTGGCATGTGAGGGATCGTGATATGAGGAGAAGACATAATCGGCCTGAATGGGACGAATCGACAGCCGACGGGTAACCGGATAATCGATTCCGCCGCCAGCCAGGAACGCAAACCTAAACTGATTGTTGGACAGGACCGGAGCAAAATGCTGGCCGCCAACCAATCCTTCGACGAACGGCGTGAAACCCTCCCCGCGGAACTTAATCTGCGGTCCGATGGCGAGCGAGTGAACTTTGGCGAAATCATTGTAGTGGCCGCCACCGTCAATCGCGATTCCAGCCCAATGGTTCAGATTGTAGGTGAGCTGGGCTCCCCAGCCTTTATTGAAATCCGGAACCTTAACACCGCTTATGTTGCCGCCAGCGTGGTACCACGAATATCCACCAAACACCTCGACCTTAGGCACATCCTGAGTTTGCGCAAACAGCGCAGTCGTGCAGAGGACAAAGGTGGACAGTAACATTACTAAAAAACGACGAAGTGACATTTGATCCTCCAGAAATTCTTAGACAGCTCGACAGAACAAAGAGTTGGGCACCGGCGTTTCGAGTTTGACTTGGGAGGTCAGAGACTTGCCTTCCACTCGGGTAAGGGGAATACCCATGTTCTTGCATCGCTGTTGATTCTAGCTCACTTACCCGGGAGTTGGACAGCGTACAGAATCTTTTCATTCAACTTTTGCTATCGAGGCCAGTAAGGTGTGAAATAAATTCCACGCAAAAGTTACGCGAAGCAAAGTTCCTGCATCTAAATTACACGGTTGCCAACTGCACTATTTTTCGCGTATTCATCGCGCCATAGCTGGAAGCTACGAAGGGACTCGTTCGAATGGGGTGGGAAAAAGTACTTATCGTTGAAGATGAAGAGCATGAGCGCTCTGGCCTTGCGGAACTGATTTCAGCCTGGGGATACAGAACCGAGACCGCACGGGACGGTATGGAGGGTTTGGAGAAGATTCAGTCCTGGAGTCCAGGCATTGTAGTTACGGATCTGAAGATGCCGCGCATGGATGGTATGGAGTTGCTGGAGCGAGTCTCGCAGACTCCTCGCGAACTCTCGTTCATCCTGCTCACGGCGCAAGGCTCGATCGATGCGGCTGTAGCGGCCATGAAGCTGGGAGCTTACGACTTCATCGAGAAACCGGTGAACCCAACCCGGTTGCGAAACATTCTGCAAAACGCCGCCCGGCAGCGCGGAACAGATCGTGAGCTCGAGGCGACGCGACGACTGCTGCGCGACAGCGGCCAACTTGGTTCGCTGGTCGGTTCCTCGCGCAAAATGCAGGAGATATTCCATCTCATTGAACTGGTGGCGCCCAGCACGGCATCCGTGCTCATTACCGGCGAGAGCGGGACCGGCAAAGAATTGGTGGCGCGTACGATTCATGAGCTTTCGCCTCGCAAGAGTAAGCCCTTTGTGGCGATTAACTGCGCGGCAATTCCTGAAACGCTGATTGAAAGCGAAATTTTCGGTCACGAGCGCGGCGCGTTTACCGGCGCGCTGGAGCGGCGCACGGGATGTTTCGAATTAGCGGAGAGCGGGACGCTGTTGCTCGACGAGATTGGAGAGATGCCGATTGGCACGCAGGCCAAACTGCTTCGCGTGCTCGAAGACCGCAAGCTGCGGCGATTAGGCAGCAAGTCCGAAACCACGGTGGATGTACGCGTGGTGGCCGCGACCAATAAAGTTCCCGAAGAGGCGGTGGCTCGGGGGCAACTGCGCACTGATCTTTACTACCGGCTAAATGTTTTCAATATCCACATGCCTCCGCTGCGCGACCACAAGGAAGACATTCCCAGTCTTACCGACACGCTGATCAAGGAAATGAACGCCAAGCACCAGCGTAACGTTCGAACAGCCAGCGATCCGGTGATGCAGTTGTTTGAAGAATTCTCGTGGCCCGGCAATGTGCGCGAGTTGCGCAATGCGCTGGAGCGCGCGGTAATCGTCTGTGACTCAAGTGTGATTGAACCGCGGCATCTACCGCCTTCGTTTGGAAACAGCCCGGTCCGCTTCCCCATCAACGACGCTGACGCCATCCACGTTGGCGTGGGCACAACGGTGGACGAGGCGGAGCGTCAACTGATTGTGAAGACTCTGGAGTCAACGCACAATAACAAAACCAGGGCGGCTGAAATTCTCGGCATCAGCCTTAAGACGTTGCACAATAAACTGAAGGAGTATGGGACACAGGGTCAGGTCACCTCAGGCGCGGTTGCTGGACAACAAGCCGGAAGTTGAGATGAGGCCGGCTACTCCGTCTCCTGATTCAATGCCCAATGCCGCGACTTAGACTCAAGACTAAGTTGGTGCTCGCCATTACCGGAATGGTCTTCATCCTGGTGGCGACGCTTTCGTGTCTCTACGTGTCGCAGATACTCCGCCAGCGCATCAACGAAAGCTATGACAATGCAGACTTCATCGCCCACCAGGTGCTGCACGCGGGACGGCAGGCGCTGGAAACAGAGCTGCCTGGCAATCATCTTGAGCCGCAGGATTCAGCGCAGGCGCACGATGCGATAGCCACCATTCTGCAGCAGGACAAAGCGATAAGCACGCTGCTGCAATCCGTCATAGGGTACAACGCGGAGGTTTACGACACGGCACTCGTGGACCGAAACGGAATCGCACTGCTCGACACGGATGAGGCTTCGGTTTACAAAGCTATGCCGCCACGTCCGCCGCTGTCTGGACTTCGCGATGGCGGCTTCCTTGCGCAGGTTCGGGCGGTGTATGGACCGGCACGGGTTTACGAAGTCACGCTGCCGGTGCAACGCCAGGGAATGCCCTTCGGTGAAATTCGCGTCGGGCTCTCCACGCTTTTTCTGAAACAGGAACTGGTGCCGCAACTCAATCGAGCCTTGTTGCTCTCCGGTTCCGCGGTGCTTTTGTCGCTTATCATCGCCGCGGCATTATCGAACCTTGTACTGCGTCCTCTGGAGTTGATTGCACGCCGCCTCGACGCCATGACCGTCGAGACCGAAAAGCCCGAGCCGGAAGCTGAGAAGACCGACGAATTCGGCGCGGTCAGCAATCGAATCGATCGCCTGGGCCGACAGATGCACGATGTGCGCGAGGTCTTCTCCGCATTGAAGGAGAATCTCGATCAACTGATGTCCACCTTGCAGGATGGACTCATCCTGTTTACGCGCGATGGGCGCATCGTGCTGGTGTCGGCCTCTGTCGAACGCTTCCTGGGACGACCTCGCAGCGAAATGCTAGGAAGTATGGTCGAAGAGATTTTCGACGACTCGACCCGGCTTGGACGAATCGTGCTCGACGCGTTTGCATTGCAACAGGAAGTTTCATCGCGCGAGATCGAGATGGAGCATGGCCACCGCGTTCAGATGTCGCTGGATTTCATCTCCGAGCGCGGCGTGCCGATCGGCGGACTGCTCACGGTGCGCGATGCGGAATCGGTGCGGCGCATTGAGAACGAAATCGAACTCTCGCGCCGCCTTGCCGCTATAGGACGGCTGACGTCGGGCGTGGCGCATGAAGTCAAGAATCCTATCAATGCAATCGTCATCCATCTGGAAATTCTGCGCGAGCGAATCCTGCAACTCGACCCCGAGACGCGTCGCCACATGGATATCATCAATTCGGAAATTCATCGGCTCGACCGCGTGGTGAAAACGCTGGTGGACTTCTCCCGCCCGGTCGAACTCAAACTGACGAAGCTGGATCTGCGCTCTCTGGCCAGCGAAGTCGTATCGCTCTCAGGTTTGGAAGCGCGCTCGCACAAGGTGGAAATCGTTCAGGAGATGGGAATACAGGCACTGCCGGTGCGCGTGGACACCGATTTGATGAAGCAGGCCATACTCAACGTGATCATCAATGGCGTGCAGGCGATGCCTGAAGGCGGCACGCTTACGCTGCGCGCGTTTTCGTCGGCACAGGCGGCAGTGCTCGAAGTGCATGACACGGGCCCCGGGATTTCGCCGGAAATTCGCGATAAGATTTTCAATCTGTATTTCACTACGAAGAAGTCAGGCAGCGGAATCGGACTGGCGTTGACCTATCGGGCGATGCAGTTGCATAACGGAGCGCTCGACCTTGATTCGGCCGCGGGAGAGGGCACGACTTTCCGTTTCATGCTTCCGCTGGCCGAGCAGGAGTCATCCGCGGAGAAAACTCCCGACGCGATGAACGAAACCGTGATCCCTCCGCCGCATATAAGATAAGAAGAGCAAGAAGAAAAGCTGACATAAGCATGACGTTCTCTCTCCCCTTTCATCTCCGAGTTTTCTCGCCGCGCTCCGTCACCGGCGCAGCTCTTTGCCTCACTCTACTCGCGGCTGGATGCGCAAAAAAACCTGTTCGCACTACTCCGATGGTGCTGGTTCCGACCATTGAGAGCCAGCCACAGCCCGAAACTCAGTCGCCAAATCCTCCTGACACGAATACAAACACAGCGCCTCAAACGGTTCCGGCCAACACGCCGCAACGCGATGCGCAGAAGCCGAAACCAAAACCGCGCAAGCCCATCCCGCGTAAACCTGTACAGCTACCGCCAGCAGTGGCCGAAACTCCAAAGCCGGAGCCTGCAAAACCTGCGCTGCCTGATACTTCGGTGCAGATCACGGCAGACGTACCTCGTGCCGCCGTGCAATCACAACGACAGAACACGGAGAATTTACTGCGCAACTCGGAAGGCAAGCTATCGCATATCAACCGCGGGTTGAGTGATGGAGAGCAGGGGATGTTGCGTCAGGCACGCAATTACATTGCACAGTCCAACCAGGCGCTGCAGGGCGGAGACATTGAACGCGCCTACAATCTGGCGGTCAAGGCAAATTTGCTAGCGAATGAACTCGCAAAGTGATTGCCGCTCACTTAACCCAGCCCTCGCCGAACTTCAATCAGGAACTCGCCGGATTATTCATCGCTTCATTAAGGCCGGTGAAGACCTGGTCGTAGTGTCCACCTTCGGCGGCAAAGCGAAGAGGCTTCACCCGCTCGACACAGATCTCGCAGGCCTGTGGCTGGGTGTTTAGGATTTGCATGACCTCGGCGATGAACTCCTTCAATGGCATGGCGCGCGGATCGGAGGCGCCGTCCATCAGGTCCGTTTGTACATAGGGAGGGATCAGTTCGAGCACCTCCGTGGTGCTGCCCTTCAACTGAGAGCGCAACGATTGCGAGTAGGAGTGAATCGCAGCCTTGGTTGCGCAATAGGTTGGCGTCGAGGTCAATGGAACGAATGCCAAGCCTGAGGAAACATTCATGATCGTCGAATAAGGCTGCTTCCGCAGCACGGGCATCAGCGCTGCCGTCAGACGAATAGGACCGAGCAGATTTGTTGCGACGATAGATTCAGCATCGGCAAGGTCATCGGGCGGCGTCAGCAAATCTTCCGGACGCATGATGCCCGCATTGTTGATCACCACGTTCAGCGCCGGATACTCTTTCGCGATTCGCGCCGCGAACGAGCGTATGGCGGCGCGATCCTCGATGTTGAGGATGAGAGACTTCATCCCCGGATTCGCGGCCGTGACCTCATCGAGTACCTGCTTGCGGCGTCCGGCGATGATGACATGGTTTCCGTGAGCGTGAAAATTTTCAGCCAGCGCGCGGCCAATGCCAGATCCGCCTCCGGTAATGAGGATGGTGTTGCCGGTCATTTTCATGGGTGTGGCGCTCCTGAGTAGATAAGTGAGATATACCATCAAGATGCAGTTTGCGGGGGAGCGATTCACCGCGGACACAACAAAGCCCGTCGCTAAGACGGGCTCCGTTACAGCGTTTATGAATGAAATGAATCCGATTCTCGAAGGTTTACAGCTCTTCCGCCTTCTTTAGGGACTCAACCAGAACCGCTAGAACTTCCTTACAGTTGGCGCCTTCGTTCAGCGCCTTTTCGGCTGGTTCAAAAATGCGATCTACTTCCGGACGCATGGAATCGCGAATTTTGTCGCATTCCGCGTCCCAAGTCTTGTTGTGGAGCACGCGCAGGAACGTGTGCGCTGCACGAGAGCTGAGATGCTGCTCCTTGCAGAACTTCACGAACTCAACACAAGCTCCTCGTTGCGGCTCGAGGACGGACAATTTCTGTCCTTCAGGAACCGCGGCCGTCGTAGCGAGAGTCTTGGTCGTCATAAGGACTACAACATAGCGATGTTTTCTTCGCATCGATGTGATATGGCTCACAAAGCCTTATGATTTTTTCGGAGTTACTGAAGGAATATCTTGACTTACGGCCCCCAAACCTCTTCTCGCAGGGCCAGAAGTTTCCTGTTCTGTCCATGGGCTGATATTCTTTGAACACAGGATTCATTCTAAGTTCATAAATCAGGAGCACGTAATAGATGGCAAATAGCCTGGAAGGGCGCGTGGCCGTTATTTTTGGCCTGGCAAACAAGCGCAGTATCGCCTGGGCCATCGCCCAGAAGCTGCAAGCTGAAGGCGCGCAGATCGCAATTACCTATCAAAATGAGCGCTTGCGCTTGGAAGCCGAAGAGATGATCTCCAGCCTGCCCGGCGCGCAGGGATTTCAGTGTGACGTTACCAAAGATGAGGAAATCACTGAGGTCTTCCGGCAGATCGGCGAAAAGTACAACGGCAAGATACATACGCTCGTTCACTCGGTGGCCTATGCCCCGGCCGAAGACTTGAAGAACGACTTCCTGCTGACCAGCCGTGAAGGCTTTCGCATTGCCCATGACACCAGCGTTTATTCGTTGATCGCGCTGGCGCGCGCCGCCGAACCCTTGATGACCGAGGGCGGCAGCATCATTACACTGAGCTACCTGGGCGCGGAAAAGGTGATGCAGGGCTACAACGTGATGGGCGTGGCCAAGGCCGCGCTGGAAGCGACCGTGCGTTACCTGTCGGCATCCCTGGGACCGAAGGCGATTCGCGTTAACGCCATCTCAGCAGGCCCCATCCGGACACTGGCGGCTCGCGGAATCGGATCGCTTGGGGACTTCCTCAAGATCGTCTCCGAACGTGCGCCGCTGCATCGCAACGTGGACCCGGCAGAGGTGGGCAGTACCGCTGCATTCCTCGCCAGCGACGGAGCCTCGGGAATCACCGGAGAGGTGATCCACGTCGATTGCGGCTACAACGTAATGGGCTACTAGGTCAGATTTCAGGGAAGGTATATCCCCGAGAGCGAGGAAAATAGGAATCGATGGCGGACTGAAGAGCTTGAGGCCGCACTGGAGACTTGGGCATTACTGGGGTCCTTCGCTTGCGCTCAGGATGACCCTCTCAGCACGGGGCAAACACATCTACTATGGAACCGCTTTAAATCGGATTTGGTCTCAAAAGATCGCCGCGCCCGGTTCAGCGAAAGTTGCGACTGGGCGCGGCGAAGTTGTTTCAAATCTCTTTGGCTCAGGATCCGATGGTTAGACGCACCGAGCGCTCGTCGTGACCGACGCGGCGAATCACGATTTCGGCATCTTTCTGCTGCAAAATGCGCGGGAACTTCTCTCCCCACTCGATCAGGAGCACGTTGCGCTCCTCGGTCATCAGGTCTTCGAGGCCTAGCGAGTCCACCTCGCCGGGCTTCTCAAGCCGATACAGATCGATGTGGAAGACGTCCTTTTCGGGACCGTGGTATTCGTGAATCAGGGTGAAGGTAGGACTGGTGACATCATCGGCCTCGGCGGCCCCGAAGCCTTCGGCGATTCCTTTGACGAGAGTCGTCTTGCCGGCTCCTAGATCGCCTCGCAGCAACACGACGTGAGCATTTCGCAACTCAGCGGCGAACTGTCGTCCGAGTTCAACCGTGTCATCGGCGGAATGCGAAGTGAAATCGCGCGTCATTGCCCGAATCATAGCATCGTGCGCAGGAAATATTGCGCAGAATGCGTCAGCAAAGACGAATGTTTTTGGCTTTGGCGCGCTGCCGCATTTCGCGGAAGCCAAGAGGCAGATAGCGTAACAGGTCGGTGGCTATGAGCGACTCCTCGCCCATGTGCTCACCGGCGACGTCGCCCACCAAGCCATGCAAGTACACGGCTGCTCTTACGGCTTCTTCGATATGGCTGGGGAACTGCGCGACGGCCCCGGCGATCATTCCGGTCAAGATGTCTCCGGTCCCTCCGGTTGCCATGCCCGGATTTCCCGTGGCGACCACCCAGACATCTCCGCCGGGATAGCCGATTACGGTGCGGAATCCCTTCAACACCAGAATGCAGCGATGGCGCTTTGCGAAGTCTCGCGCCAGAGCCACGCGGTTGGCTTGAATCTCGGCAACCGTGCTCCCGGTCAATCGCGCCATCTCGCCGGGATGAGGGGTCAAAATCAGAGGACGGCTGCCTCCCTGCAGAAGATCGACGGAGCCGTCAAAGGCGTTCAGCCCATCGGCATCGAGCACGACAGGAGAGTGCGCGCCCTTCACCATGCGTTGCACGAAGGCAGATACTCCGGGGCGCTGCGAGAGGCCAGGGCCGATGGCAAGGACGTTTCGGGATTTTGCCAGTTCCAGACAATGAGCGGCGTCTCCGGGAGCGGCATTAACAGCGTTGCTGTCGCCCAGAGGCTCGGTCATCAGTTCCGGAGCGAAGCCCGCGACAGATGAAAGCACAGAGGCCGGAGTGGCTACCGTTGCCAGTCCGGCACCGATGCGAAGGGCCGCCATGCCGCACATGGCCGCCGCTCCGCTCTTGCCGAAAGAGCCTCCAACGACGAGCACGTGTCCGAAGCGGCCCTTGTTGCTATCGAGCAGCCGCGGCGCAAAAAGCGAGGAAATCTCGTGCGGCGTTACGGCATAAAGATTCTGCGCGGAGACGATTGCACTCTCCGGCGAACCGATGGGCGCGACCACGATGGGCCCGCGTGTGAGCGGGGCTAACATATGCGCAGGTTTGGGAGCGGTGAAGGTAATCACCGCAGAGGAACGGCACACCACCGAGGCAGCATCCGGGGCGATTGAGACGGCGTCGGCGTCCGAACCGGATGGCAGGTCAACCGAGAGCACAGGGGCCGATGCCGCATTAATGGCCTGGATGGCGGCGTTTGCGAGTCTCTGAGTGGGCGTGGCATCGGTGCGCACTTTGTATCCCGTGCCGAAGATTGCATCGATAATGAGGTCGGCTCCGGCAAGACTGCGCGCATATTCCCGCGCAACCTCCTCCTCGCTTCCGAGCACGATGGGACGCAAGGGGAGGCGCGCCAGCATGTTTGCGGCGTCGGCTTTCAGTCCCTCCACCGGACCAAGCAACAGGACCTCAACCACTTTTCCCGCGCTGTGCAAGCGCCGCGCCGCTACAAGTCCATCGCCGCCATTGTTGCCCCGACCGCAGACGATGGCGATGCGGTTGGCATTCGGCCAGTTCTCACGGGCAAAGCCTGCCACGGCGGTGCCTGCATTTTCCATCAGCCCGAGTGAATTCACACCATGCTTCTGGCTGGTGACGCGATCGATTTCAGACATTTCGGCGGCGGTGGCGATCTTCACTTTTTTGCTCCGGCCAGCACTTCCAACTCACGCAATTTCGACGGTTCGCCCATCACGATGAGATGATCCCCCGCACCGAGAAGAGCGTCCGGCGCGGGACTATACTTCATCTCCTCACCCTCGCGTTTGATCGCGAGAACGGTGATTCCGAGATCGTGGCGAATTCCCGATGTGCGCAGACCTTGGCCGACATAGACCGAGGACGAATCAATCGTCAGCTCTTCCAGTTCCAAGCCGAGCTCGTCACTGCGGAGAAGAGCGACCTCGAGGAAGTTGATGACGTGAGGACGCAGAAATGCCTGCGCAATACGGAATCCCGCGAAGCCGTACGGCGAAATCACCTGGTCGGCTCCGGCAGTCCTCATGTGTTTCTCGGCACCTTCTTCGCTGGCCCGCGCGATGATCTTCAAGGTCGGATTAAGACTGCGCGCGGTCAGCACCACGTAGGTATTGGTAGCGTCGGTCGTGGTGGCGGCTACCAGTCCGGCAGCGTGATCGATTCTGGCGGCCAACAACTGTGCTTCCAAGGTCGCGTCAGCATGAACGACCAGCCAGTTTGTTTCCGTGCGAATGCGCTCGGCCTTTGCTTCGTTACTTTCCAGAATGACGAATTGCGCGGGCTTGGATTCAAGTTGACGAGCCACTGCGCGCCCGACTCGTCCGGCACCGCAAATGATGTAGTGCCCCTGCAAACGACCGATCTCACGTTCCATTTTGCGCCTGCCAAATATGTTGTTGAATTCAAATTCGAGGAGAGCCTGACCCAGCGCTCCGAGGATGAGAAATACCAGTCCGACCCCGGCACAGATGA
This sequence comes from Saccharimonadales bacterium (SeqCode), assembly GCA_035539055.1. Lineage (GTDB taxonomy): Bacteria > Acidobacteriota > Terriglobia > Terriglobales > Acidobacteriaceae > TOLSYN. Next base: position 120,860 of record DATLJC010000043.1, read on the forward strand.
GCCCTACGTTGAAGTATCGCCCCGCCTGGGAGAGCGGATGCACCTCCTGATAGCCAATCGTCGTCAGGGTGGTGAGCACCATGTAGAAGCCGTCGAACCAGCTCCAGTGCTCGATGAAGTGGAAGCCCGCCGTGCCGATGATTGCCACGCACAACAAAGCCGCCGCTAAGACGCTTATATTTCGCATTGCACGCATAAATGCTCTGGCGGCGATTGTACTCGGACAGGAGATGCGGAGAAAAGACGCAAGCATGATGCCTGCAAGAAAGGAAAGCGCCCCCACGAGGAGAGCGCTTCCGATTCGGGTTGGCTGCTCATTCCGCCGAGAGCACAGCCTTGGCGTTTGCCGCCTGTACCTTACTGTGGTGACGTCCGTAGAAGAAATAGATGAACAAGCCGATAATGAGCCAAATGATCAATCGCGCCCAGTTGACCCAACCCAGCTTGTACATCATATAGCCGTTGAACAAGACGCCCATCACCGGCACAAACGGCACCCAGGGAGTGCGGAACGGACGATGCTGGTCCGGATTGGTGCTGCGCAGAATGACAATCGCGATGCAGACGATTACGAAAGCCAACAGCGTTCCGATGTTGACCATCTTGCCGATATCGTCGATTGGGGTTACGCTCCCGACGATGGCGGCAAGCAGGCCGACTAGAATCGTATTTTTGTAAGGCGTGCGGTACTTGTGGTGAATCGCGCTGAAAAACTTACTGGGCAGCAGACCGTCGTTTGCCATCGCATATAGCACGCGAGTCTGTCCCAGCAACATCACCAGCATTACAGAGGTCAGACCGGCCAATGCCCCGGCCGTGATAATGTGCGAAGCCCAACCAAGATTGCGGTCCGAAAAGGCGTGCGCAATCGGGGCTTCGATGTTGACCTCACGCCATGGAACCATGCCAGTCAGCACAGCCGCTACCGCTATGTAGAGCAACGTGCAAACGACCAGCGAGGTAATAATCGCGATGGGCAAGTCCCGTTGCGGATTCTTGGCTTCCTGCGCTGTCGTGGAAACCGCGTCGAAGCCGATGTAGGCGAAAAAGATGTATGCGGCTCCTGCGCCGATTCCGGAGAATCCGAAAGGCGCGAACGAGTGCCAGTCAGCTCCCCAATTTGTGTGGTTCACGTAACGCATGCCGAGGACGATGACGAAGAGCACAACAGTGACCTTGACGGTCACGATTCCGGCATTGAAACGCGCACTCTCCTTGATTCCGACGACAAGCACGGCAGTGATGAGCAGAGCGATCAAGAATGCCGGAAGGTTGAAGCCGATCTCCACACCGAAAATTTGCGGTGCGCCGAGCAATGCGTGTGCGCGCTGGGCCAGTTCGGCGGAATCGCTATGTTTCAGCACGTCCAACGCCTGGAGGAACGCCTGGGTTCCCGGAGCCAGTTCCGGATGCGCCAGGTGTATCATCTGGCGAGCGACAATGTCCTGCGCCGCACGCAATCCCGTCCAGTGGTCGTAGGCGAGCCACAAAGGGATGTCCAACTTGAAGATGTGCATGAACTCAATGAAATGGTTCGACCATCCTGAGGAGACGGTGCTGGCGCCCATCGCATATTCGAGGGTGAGATCCCAACCGATAATCCAGGCGAACAACTCGCCGAGCGTCGCGTATGCGTAGGTGTAGGCGCTACCGGCCAGCGGAATCATCGCCGCAAATTCCGCATAACAAAGACCCGCGAAAGCGCAGCCGAGTCCGGAGAGCACAAATGACAGCATCAATCCGGGACCTGCGTAGTGGGCGCCCAAGCCCGACAACACGAAGATTCCGGCGCCGATGATAGCTCCGACTCCGAGCGCGGTTAATGATACCGGGCCAAGTTCGCGCTTCAAGCCGTGTTCACTCTGTTCGGATGCTTCGCTCAGAAGCATCTTCATCGGTTTCTTTGCCAGCAGATTCGACATTCGCTTTCAGCTCTCCTTCAAAAAGGGCCTAGGATGACTCCGCAGCGCTGCCAGCGTTGGCGTGGCGCGACCACAAGAAATATACCGGGATGCCGAGCAGAACGATCACCAGTCCCGGCCAAGTATATTGAGGTTTATAGAGCAATAAGACTACATCAATAAACAACGCCATCACAATGTACACAGCGGGCAGCCATGGATAGCCAATCGCTCGATAAGGTCGCGGTGCGTCGGGGCGCGTGCGGCGCAGAATAAAGAGGCCGACAAGGGTGAGTATGTAGAACAGCAGCACCGCAAAAATGGTGTAGTCAAGCAATTGGCCGTAGCTTCCGCTCAGGCACAGGAAACTGGCCCAGATCGCCTGCACCATAAGAGAGAGGTGCGGGGTCTTGAAACGCGGATGCAGACGGCCTACCGAGTGGAAGAAGAGTCCGTCGCGGGCCATGGCGTAATACACGCGCGAGCCGGCCAGAATCAGTCCGTTGTTGCAGCCGAAGGTAGAGACGAGGATGGCCAGAGCCATCAGTTTGGCGCCACTCTGTCCCATGATCTGCTGCATCACGGCTGTGGCCACGCGGTCTTCCGAGGCGTACTGGATGCCGCGTCCCACGCTGGTCATGGAATAAGGGTCGCCCCACAGCGGAAGCACGAGCAGGTAGATGAAATTCACCGCGATGTAGATAAGGATGACAGCGCCGGTTCCAATGGCAAGCGAGAGAGGAAGATTGCGCTGCGGATTGCGAACTTCTCCGGCGGTAAAGGTCACGTTATTCCAGGCGTCCGCCGAAAACAGCGAACCGACCTGGGCGACGGCAATCACGGTGATGGTGGAGACCAGCGCGGTTGCCCCGCTTACGCCGATGAGAATTTTATGCAGCGCGCTCCAGCCCGCGTGTAGCCAGAAGTTCGCTCCGAAATTCGCACTGAGCGCCTCCGGCGTGCTTCCGGCCCAAACGCCGAGAAGGATGAGACCGAGCAATCCCGCGATCTTGGCCGTGGTGAATACGACCTGCACGATGGCTCCGGTCTTTACTCCGAAAATGTTGACTGCCGAGAGCAATAGGATCGTCGATATGGCCACCAGGTTCTGGGTGTTCAGGCCCACTTCCATATTGCCAAGAACCACGGGGCCTATATGGATCGCGGGAACCTTCCAAATATGCAGAATCCAGTTTGTGGAGGATACGGAAGGAAGAAAGACTCCGAGGAACTTGCCGAAGGCTACGGCAACCGCGGCAATCGTGCCGCATTGAATGACCAGGAAGAGCGTCCAGCCATAGAGGAAGCCCCACAAAGGGCCGAGCGCCTCTCGCAGGTACACATACTGGCCGCCAGCCTTGGGCATCATGGCGGCCAGTTCGCCATAGGAAAGCGCGGCAACCACGGTCATAAAGCCGGTTACCAGCCAAGCCGCGATGAGCAATGCTGGCGAATCGACGACGCGCGCAATGTCGGCGGCGACGATGAATACGCCCGATCCGATCATCGAGCCCATGACCAGCGTGGTTGCGCTGGTTAGCCCTATTCCTTTGACAAACTCCTGATCCTGGCTGGAATCAGACACCTTTGTAAGCTGACTCACTCGTCTCCTTGAGCACAGAAAATCACTCAATGTGCCGGCTGGCCGGGCAATGACACACTCCGGCTGTTCCCAAACGGTTGAAGAGAACTCTACATCATCAAGCGAAAAAATTCCCTAGCCGATTCGCGCGGGGTCCGGGAAATGTCACCAATGACGGCCACGGAGTCGGCGCCAGCCTTCAGAACAGACGCGGCATTATCTCTGGTGATGCCTCCGATAGCGACCAACGGAAGATCGCGACCCGTAGCATCGCGCAATTTTCTAACTTCGGAAACTCCGTCCAAGCCGACAACGGGGTCGGGATTTTGCTTGCTTCCGGTGGCGAAGACCGGACCTATCGCAAGGTAATCGACCGGCTTCGTGAGCGCCTCGGTCACCTGCGCGAGGTTGTGGGTGGAGAGTCCGACAATGCGCTCCGTACCCACGATGCGACGTACGCCTTCGGGCGAGAGGTCATCCTGTCCTACATGAACGCCATCAAATCCGGCAGCGAGGCAGAGGTCCGCGCGATCGTTCATGATGAGCATAATTCCCGGGAGCAGTCGCCGCAGTTCGCGGGCATGAGAGAGAGCCTCGCGGGCGCTAAGACGTTTAGCCCGATACTGCATGACCGTGCATCCACAGTCTGCCAGCGCAAGCGCGTGGGAGCAGACAAACTGCATCGGATTGCCGCCTTCGGAGGTGGCGGCGAGCACGTCTGCATCGAGAATCGGATAGAGCAGTGGAATCTTCATGGCTGCGTTCGATCTATTTCTTGACCATGAAGCGTTCCATAAATTTCGTATCGAACTTTCCGGCTTCAAAATCAGGGTCCCGCAGAATGCGTTTATGCAATGGAATCGAGGTATGAATGCCTTCCACGATAAACATGTCGAGAGCACGCTTCATACGCACCAACGCCTCTGGACGATCCTTGCCATGCACGATGAGCTTGGCGATCAGTGAATCGTAGTACGGAGGCACAACGCCTTCCTGGTACTGCGCCGTATCGACCCGGACTCCATTGCCGCCGGGAGTGTTGAAGACCGCAATTTTGCCTGCGGAGGGGGTGAATTTCTCCGGATGCTCGGCGTTGATGCGGCACTCGATGGAGTGGCCGCGAGGAACGATGGGCTGATGAATGATGTCGGTGAGTTTGGCTCCGGCTGCGATGAGAATCTGGCTCTTCACAAGATCGATGCCGGTGACGAATTCCGTGACCGGATGCTCGACCTGGATGCGGGTGTTCATCTCGATGAAGTGAAGACTGCCATCTTCGTCCATGAGGAACTCGACGGTTCCGGCGTTGATGTAGCCGATTTCCTTCATCGTCTTTTCGAGAATGCCATTTATCGTCTTGCGCAATTCAGGAGAGACGGCGGGGGAGGGCGATTCCTCTACCAACTTCTGGTGACGGCGCTGGATGGAACAGTCACGTTCACCGAGGCTCACTACGTTGCCGTGCTCGTCGGCCAATACCTGGAACTCGATGTGGCGGGGGCGCTCGATGAATTTCTCCATGTAGAGATCGCCGTTCCCGAAGGCGGATGCGGCCTCCGAGTGCGCCGCATTGAACATGTGCGGCAGCTCCTCTGCCGAGCGGATTACGCGCATGCCGCGGCCGCCGCCTCCGGCAGAAGCCTTTACTATCACCGGAAAGCCGACCTGTTTCGCCCATTCCAGAGCCTCGTCCGGTCCACCGATCACTCCATCGGAGCCAGGCAGGATGGGAACTCCGCAGCGCTTCATCGCCTGACGGGCTTTATCCTTTTCGCCCATCATACGAATGATTTCCGGCGGAGGGCCGATGAACTTGAGGCCGGAAGTCTCACACACATGAGCGAAATTGGCGTTCTCGCTCAACAGTCCGTAGCCGGGATGGATGGCATCGACGTTGGCAATTTCGGCAGCGCTGATGACGGCCGGAATGTTGAGGTAGCTCTCGCCAGCGCGCGCCGGTCCAATGCAAAGCGCTTCGTCGGCGAAGCGAACATGCAGCGAGTTGCGGTCGGGTTCGCTGTACACCGCGACAGCCTTTATGCCGAGTTCCTTGCAGGCGCAAATGATGCGGAGCGCAATCTCTCCGCGATTGGCAATCAGAATTTTCTTGAACATACTTCCGTTTGCTCCTGGATCCGGACGGTTGAGGCAATCGCGAGCCCCGTTTCGTGTGGGACTCGCGAAATGATTTGCACGGACGAAGCGCTCGCAGCTACGCCTCAATGACCGCTGGGTCCCCGGCTTACTTGGTTCGGATCTTGAAGAGTGGCTGGCCGTATTCGACCGGTTGGCCGTTCGAAACGAGGACCTTCACAATCTGGCCCGCCGCTTCCGATTCGATTTCGTTCATCAGCTTCATGGCCTCGACGATGCAAAGCACCTGGCCGACTGCGACCGTGTCGCCTTCCTTCACAAATGCAGGAGCTCCCGGGGAGGCTGCCTCGTAGAAGGTGCCAACGATGGGAGACTTGATGACGTCGATGCCTGCTTCACTGTCAGCAGCAGGGGGTTCGGCCACGGCAGGAGCGGGCACATGGGCGACAGCAGGCGCAGCCACGGGCATCGTAACCGGCACTGCGGAATAGGCAGCCACGACGGCCTGCGGACGCTTTACTCGAATCTTGACATCGCCGCGCTCCAATTCGAACTCAGCAATATCCTTCTCGATGAGAAACTCGATCAACTCTCTGATTTCTTTCTGATTCATTGGCTGCCAGAAGCGCCGCGCAATTGGCGACGCAGCTATGGATTTTTCACCTTTTTGAATTAGCCCGCGAAATCGAGCATTTAGTTTAGTTCAATCAATTCTTTGCTTACCGGGGTCAGAACTTCGTATCCACGTTCGGTAACCAGAAGCATGTCTTCGATGCGAATCCCGCACTTCCCAGGCAGATAGATGCCCGGCTCAATTGTAATTACCATGCCAGGGAGCAGAACCGTGTCAACTCCTGCTGCCAACCTTGGGAATTCGTGGATTTCGAGTCCCACACCGTGCCCGGTTGAATGCGTGAAGTGTTTATCCAGCTTTGCGCGCTTTAACTCCTGCCGTGCCGCCTGATCGACCTCTCCCGCCGTACCTCCGGGATGCACCGCACTGATGGCCGCAAGTTGCGCCTCCAAAACAGCAATATACAAAGCACGCGCTTGAGCCGAAGCTTTGGCAAGATGCACGGTACGGGTCATGTCGCTGCAATACCCGTCCAGTACAACTCCGTAGTCTAACACTACAAATCCCGATGCAGGCAGCTTCGCGGACGATGCAACGCCATGCGGTAATGCCGAGCGTTCTCCCGAAGCCACAATCGTTTCAAAGGACATCCCTTCCGCGCCAGCTCTTCGAGCCATGTATTCAAGCCTCGCGGCGACAGCCGACTCTACGGCATCGGGACGAAGGGAACGCAGCAATGGCCGGAATAAGCGGGAAGAAAGCTTGACCGCGTTGCGCACGAATTCGATCTCATCGGCATCCTTTATGGCGCGCAATTCCTCAACCGTGCCGGAAAGCGGTACTACTTTAATTCCCTTGCCCAACGATTCTTCGATGGCGCGAAACTGAGCCACGGTCAGATGATCGGACTCGATTGCGATGCGTTTGTATCCCGCTTTCACGGAGGCTTCGGCCGCAGCGGCCAGCGCACCGGACTTCACGATGGAGAGGCGGACACCATCCACCTGGGCGGCGGCCTGCTCGGCATACCGCCCATCGGTGAAGAGCACGAACTGTCCTGAGGCCGCCAACACAACTCCCGCGCTCCCAGTAAACCCGCTGAGATAGCGCACATTGGGCATGTGGGATACGACAAGCGCATCCACCTTATGCCGTACCAGTAACTCGCGCAGACTCTTTTGACGTCGCCGAAAGTCCATCGAAATGATTGTAAATGCTCCAAAGCAATGTGGGCTCCCGAAGAAGCCCACATTGCCCAGAGATATGTTTCGATCCACTAGGTCTGGATGATTTTGGGTGTGATGAAGAAGATCAGCTCATCAGTCTCGGTTTTGACTGAGCGCTGCTTGAACAAGTTGCCGAGCCACGGAATGTCGCCCAGAAGAGGGGTCTGCGAAGTGCTGACCGTGTTCGTTGTTTGAATCACTCCGCCGATCACAATCGTGCCGCCATCAGTCACCAGTACCTGGGTCGTAGCCTGCTGCGTCGTGAGGACGTAGTTGCCGTTGATGAGGTTACCCGGTTGCGTGTTTTCCACATCCACCGTCAGGAAGATCGTGTTATCCGAGGTAATCTGCGGAACTACTGAAAGGCGAAGAACCGAGTCGATGTATGTAACACTGGGATTGGAATTGGCGGTGGACGCGGTATAAACAGGGATCTTGACACCCTGTTTCACCTCGGCCTTTACGTTGCTTTGGGTAACGACCCTTGGACGAGACAGAATCTTTGCCAAGTTGTGGCTCTCTGCCGCCGTAAGGATCGCGTCAATTCCATACGTTTTTGTAACGTTGCTCAGAGACAGCCCTGTCGTCGCTCCAGCCACGGGGAAATTTGTGAATAGAGGAACGGAATTCGACGGAGCTGTGGTTGTGGTAGTAGTACTTCCGGTCGTCGGATTTGTGACTGTGGTGCTCGTGGTTCCATTCGGATTCGCTCCACCGATCGCGCTGACGCCGTTGCCCCAGTTAAAGCCGAGCTGTACACCCAGGTCGCGAGAGAATGATCGCGTGGCAGATACCACGCGTACCTCAATCTCGACCTCCTGGCTCTTCTTGTCCAACTGCGAAATCAGGCGATCCAGGTTTGGCAGCACGCTTGGAATATCCGAGATGATAAGGGCATTGGTGCGTTCATCCGATATGACATCGCCACGCGGGGTAAGGAATTTCTTGATGGTAGGCACGACGTCCTTGGCCTTCGCGTAGCTTAGGAAACGAGAAATCGTCTGGCGATCCACCGCCAGGGCGACGGCTTCGGATTGCGCACGGCGGTCGACCGCCTCGCGCCTCAAAGTGTCTGTGCCCGCGATGCGCAGGACATTCCCCTGCAGCTCGCGATCCAGCGAATTGTTCTTCAGCACGATGTCGAGAGCCTGATCCCATGGCACATCGTCAAGCACCAGAGTCACGGAACCCTTCACATTGGGATCGAGGACGATGTTCAATCCGCTGATCTCATGAATGAGGCGGAAGAAATCCTTCAAATCCACGTCCTTCAGGTTCACCGAAATAGGTTCGCCGGTGTACTTCGAGGCGGAGGACGAAGTCCTGCTATTTTTTGCAAGCTGTTCGACCGCCGTTGTGGATGATTTCGCGATCTCCTGCGGGGTTTCATCTCGCTGCGGGGTAGCCGCCAGGGTGTCTGCAGCAGCTCCGGCTCTCAGCTTGGGGTCGCGAAGCTGCGACTCTCGAACTTGCGTGTCCCGGGCCTGGGGAGCAACTGTGGCTGGAGCGTTGTTCAGAACGGGGGCAACTGCTATCAACGGGCTGGCTGGGGGCAGAGCGACGTCATCGCCCTTTGCCTTACGCGATGCACTTGCCAGCGCGGAGTGAGCTCCGGAACGATTCCTCAGACTCGAATTCGAGATGCCGGTTCCTCCCGCGACCACAGGCGCTTCGGCGGAAGCCAGCGCCGGAAGCGGAGCCGCTTTGACCGGAGCCGCCATATTTGCGGATTGATCGCTCTTCACACGCACGATCACTTGAGTTGCGGAAGGCACGACCTCAAACGTGCGCGGCCCGCTCAGATCGATGACAATTCTGGTAACGGGAGGCTCACCTTGATAGCGTCCGACCCGGACCTGGCGCACATCCTTCGAGCGCACCAGAACGTTCTTAACGGAAGCCTTCACCACCGCGTTGCTGAAATCGACTACCAGGCGGTCGGGGTTCTCCAACACGAACGGACTTGCGGCGGTAGGCCCTTCGATGATTACGTCGAGCGTACCGTTTCCGCGTTGCACACTGATGTTACGAATGGTGGTCGTGGGCGCGAGAGCTCCTGCGACGGCGGGCGCGGCAGAATGATCACCAGCACGTTGAACCGGTTGCTCGATCACCGACGCCGGGGCTGCGGGCTTGGGTGCAGCAACGGTTGCAGTCGCAACGGGGAAAGAACTGGCGACAGAAGACACTTCTCCGCGAGAAACCGGGGCGGTCGAGGCGTTGCCGCTCAGTAGGATTTGCAGACCGTCACTACGATCTACGACTTCGACACCGACGCCATCGCCCAACGCCAGTTCGATGCGTGTCACATGGGAGCCCGAGGCGCTGGTGTAGTCAGAGAGTTTATAGCTCTTGAGCACCGCCGAACTTACCGTTGCCACGCGTTCTATTGCGGCATCGGCATTGACCCCAGTGAGATCAACCAGAACCGTGTGCTCGCTTGGCCGGTATTCCTTATGGGCAAACGAACCGGTGGTCCGAAGGTTCACCACCGCGGTGTTTTCCTTCGGGGTCACTTGCAGCGAATTCAGTTGCGAAGCCGCCATCGCCGTGCCGGCGCAAAACAGCGCCATTAATAATACCGTGAGCAGTCGCTTACACTTCATCGTGGCTCTCCCCGCGATTCCTGTTGCCAGGCTTCGCGCGTCCCCCCAGTAACATGCTTTCCAGTTTCCGGGCTCATCTTCTCAGTTGCTTCCATCCATGGCTACCAGCTTAGACCGCTGGTACTCCGAGCTTTCTGGTGACTTCGCGCGTAAACGGCCGTCCCAACGCATCGGACGTACGCTCACGCATTACGATTGCATCCCGGGTAATTCGCTCCACGGCTCCATTGGCCAGAGGATCGTTTTCACGCAGGAAATATGTGTGATCGCCATGCACCACTACGGCGATAAAACCGTTGGGGGAGCTGACGACACCATGCAAAGCAATCTCGCCAACCGCTAAACACTTGCGGCCCGAGCCGGTACAGCTTGCCCCACTCCCTAGTCGCTCCACCAAGGGACTGACAAATGGATCGCGCTGACCTCTCACCAAGGTGGGAGAAGGCTTTCCGCTAACCACGGTCGCTGCCTTGATGAGTGGCTGCCCCGCACTCCTGCTTCGGACATGTTTCTTTCGAGCAGAATGGGCTACATGGATCGTGGCCGGAGCCGGTTTGGCCGGCGAGGCTGCGGGCGGCTGGGAAGGCTTCGCGACGGGTGTCGCGGAAGTCGCGACCGGCTTAGCAGGACCGTTCGCCGACGGCGCTTTTGGAGGAGTCGCCACCATCGGTTTCACTGACTGCGCCGCGCTCGGCTTCGCCTCGACGGGAGGATGCGCCTGCGGTTTCTGCGGCAGTGATTGGGCCCACGCACTAGCGCCAAGCCACAACGCGAGAATGATTTTGCTGCTCCTCATGGCCACTCCTATTTCTTTGCTGCGACGGCGGTCGAAGGCGCTTTGCCGTTGGGATTGCTATAGAAAGTCGTCAGCAGGCAACTTGCCGATACCGTCTCATTGGGCGACCAGTGATAAGTCTTCTTCGCTGGCATTTTTCCACCCTTCAAGGCACCCATGCTGAGGCGCCCCACGTTTACGATCCGGTCCGCCTTCTGCAGTCGCTCATAAAAGTTCAATACCGAGTAGTAGGGCCCGTCCACGTCGATTTCAAATGGAACCTCAACGTAATAATCCTTTGTCGAAGTGTCCTTTGGGGTGTAGCGACGTACCTCCACACCGGCGACGTTTGCTTCGTTCTCTATCATCGTGATGAAACTCGGAACTTCCTTTTCCTCCGGCACAATTCTGCGTTGTGCCTCCATCTGTATCTTTAGAGCTTCCGTTTGCGCGTTCAACTCCGCAAGCTTTGTGCGGTAGGGAGCCAACTGAGCGACTTCGGCCTGTTTGCTTTTCAGTGTCAGAGCATCTGCCTGATTCGCCTTTGCCAATGGCCGGAGGGCAAACAGATATGTCCCAACCCCAATCAGGAGAATCACTCCCGCCACTATTCCGATTTTTGCCACATAAGGCAGTTCTTTGAAGTTCGTCATGACTTACGCCTTCGACTTTTCGCAAACCAAGCTGAAGCTGAATGTCTGAATCTTTGGATTGTCTTCCTGGGCAGTCTCATGCAACTCAACGTTCTTGAAATAGCCGGAGCGCCGCAGATTTGTCATCAGGTTCGCCACCGAATTCGGCCCAAGCGCTACTCCATCCAGAGACACGTTGGCTCCATCGTCCTTCATGTTCAGGAGCCAGACACCGTCGGTCTTGTTGACCGTGGAACTCACGTTGGTCAGCAATGGAACCGGACCCACCTGCCCGGCGCGCAATTGGTCAATAACGTCGAAGCGACGTTTGAACGCGTCATAATCCTTCTGTCGTTGCAGATACGCCTGCTTCACCTTCGTCATTGAGGCAATATTTGCGTCGGCTTCCTTGATCGCGCTTTGCAGCTGCTCATGCGTGCTCTGCAACTTCATGTGGTACATGTACAGGCCAGCGGAAGTCACCACCAGGATCGCAAGTCCTGCAATCAACGGAGAAGGCCCGTCTGTAGTAAGTTGCGGCATCACGAACAGACGCCGGCCCTTCTTCCCTTTCTTCGGCTTTGCCGTGCCCAGCAGATTGATCCGGATCATAGTTTTTCAAAGCTCCTCAAAGCCAAACCCACCGCCACCACCAACTGCGACGCGTTCCGGTCAATCAGGTCAGCGCCTTCGCCAATCGGCGGCACGATCTTCAAAAAGGGATTCATCGGATCTACGGGAATTGAAAATTCCTGTCTCAGTCCCTCGATCAATCCGGGAACCTGCGACGAACCGCCGGACACGTAAATTCGTTCAATGTGCTCGCCACCGGCAGTCGCGCGGAAGAAATCAAAAGTCTTCTGAATCTCAAGCACGATGATTTCAGTTACCTGCTGCAGAATCGGCAACTTGGCGTCTTCACTTACGGTCCCTACCTTCTTGCCAAGTTTGAGCGCTTCCGCATCGTCAAAGCTCAGGTCCAGTTCCTTCTGCAGCGAATCCGTGTACTGATTGCCACCCACGCTTACGTCACGGGTAAAGAGCGGAATCCTGCCTCGCACGATGTTGATGTTCATCACGCTGGCGCCAATGTTCAACAATGCGACAGTGGTATTTGGCGCTGGATCGTAGTTGAACTCGTAGCAGTTCTGCATGGCGAACGCATCGATGTCCACGACCGCGGGCTGACGCCCGGAAAGCTGCAGAGCGTTTGTGTAATTCAGAATCTTGTCCTTCTTGACTGCCACCAGCAGGACATCGATGGTCGGGCCGTTCGTGCTGTCGCTCAGGACCTGGTAATCGACGTTCACATCCGACATATCGAATGGAATGTACTGCACGGCTTCATTCCGTACCGCGTCGCCCAGTTCCGGCTCTTCCATGGTTTGCATGGAGATCTTCTTCACGATTACGGAATGTCCGCTGACGGAGGTGGCCACCTGTTTGCCCTTAAACGCGTGCTCGGCAAAAATCTTGCTGATTGCGCTGGCTACGCTGCCGCTATCGACGATCATGGAATCAACAACGATGTCGCTGGCCAGAGGCTCAAGGCCGAGATGGCTCACCGAAACCTCACCGCGGCTTCGCTGCAGTTCCACGGCCTTGATGCTGTTCGACCCAATATCCAGGCCGACAATCGTTTTGTTCGACTCAAATAAACCAAACATGGCGGACGCCCTCGTTACCTCACCGCAGTGGCGCGAACCGCTCGCGGCTTCTTCTTCAGTATTCCTTCTCCCCCGCTGCTCTTACTTTCCATCCAGCGGTCGAGTAGTGCTTTCTTGAACTTCCAGCGGTTTCCCAGCTTGAACGCCGGTATCTTGTCTTCGGACACATACTTGTAAAGTGTGTCCGGGCTGACGCCCAGATACGCTGACGCTTGCCGAATGTTCATCACCTCAGGCGAATCGGACATAACTCTTTGCCCTTTCAACTGCCAGAACTCCACCTGCCGTCCTGGCGAATTCCAGGCCGTTCACTGTCAGCGTGCCTTAACACCTACTTGCAGCCGACTCTCCTCCGCGAGAGTCTCAGTGTGCTTCGTGAGATTCGGGTCGCTCGCTGACTTATAGCAGAGTTGCTGGGAGCTGAGTCAACCCGAAACTTCCTGAGAAACCTGGAAGATAACAGGTGTTTTCGGCTTATTCCGGTACTGAACCGGTCCCAATTCGCCATACTTTGTAGCTGTTGAGAACATACACCACAAGATAAAGGGGCAGTAACAGAAACGATGCTCAACCTAGTTCTGAAGGATTACGAAGGGTCGTAATCATTGGGAAGTCAGACAAGATGTTTCACGGTACTCTCGTTTTTTTCCTCCCCAAAGAGGGCGGCCCGGGTTGGCGGATCAATTCTGGAAAGCGGCTGGTCGCGCACTGGAGGACGATGGATTCGGTGCTTGGTTCAGAGATTTTTTCGCCGATTTCAAGTAGACTGAAGCTGTCTTGATCCTGTGCAATCATTAAAGGCCGGACCTTGCGTCCGGCCATTTTATGAGTGAAAAGAAGCCCGCCATTTCAAGGCGGGCTCTTTCGTTCTTGAACGCTAGACTAAGAGCTAGTAGTTCATGTCGAACTTTTCCTGATGCAGCAGCGAGTCGCTCTTCACCAGGACGGGGTGACCGATCAACTCTTCCATTTCCTGCAGCCACTTACCGTTTCCGGCCTTCAGCTCTTTTGCAACTTCAGGATTGACCCGAAGAATGACTTCCTTGCTTTCGATGTGACGACGCATCTTGCGCATCTCCACGTAGATCTCATTGCAGATCGTTTGTACCGACTTCACAAAGCCCGTCGCGTCGCAATAGGGGCATGGCGTGCCAAGTGTGCGCTCAAGCGATTGCTTGACCCTCTTACGCGTGATGGCCACCAGCCCGAAGTCGTTGAATTGGAGAATCTTCGAGGGCGCACGGTCCGCCTTCATCGCTTCTTCCAACGCCTGCATCACCTTCTGGCGATTCTTGCGCTCGTCCATGTCGATGAAGTCGACGACGATGATTCCGCCAAGGTCGCGCAGCCGGATCTGCCGCACAATCTCCTTAACCGCGTCACAGTTGGTTTTGACGATCGTATCTTCCAGGCGCGCCGTCTTGCCGACGTACTTGCCCGTGTTGATGTCGATGGCCACCAGCGCCTCGGTCTGGTTGATCACGATGTACCCACCGCTCTTCAGCCATACCTTGGACTTCAGGCTCTTGTTGATCTCGTCGTTGATGCCGAACTGCTCATAGAGTGGCGTGTCCTTGGTGTACAGCTTGATGCGGCGCACCAGGTTCGGCTGGAAGCGCGATGCGAAGCGCACAACACGCTCGTATTCGCTTTCGTTATCCACCCAGATCTGCGAAAAGTCGCTGGTCACCTGATCGCGCAGAATTCGCTCGACCAGGTTCAGATCGTGATAGATGAGCGCCGGGCTCTTGCTGGATTCGGCGCGCGTCTTGATCTCAGTCCACAGATGCTTCAGGAAGCGAATGTCGGCGCGAAGTTCGTCTTCTTTGATATTGGAAGCCGCGGTACGGACGATGAAGCCGCCATGTCCGTTCTCGCGCTCGCTGGAAACGATTCTCTTCAGCCGCTGACGCTCTTCTTCGCTGCTGATCTTGCGGGAAACGCCGATGTGATTCACCGTCGGCATGTACACAAGGAAGCGGCCCGGAAGCGCGATGTGGCTGGTAATGCGGGCGCCCTTCTTGCCAATCGGTTCCTTGGCAATCTGGACCAGAATCTCCTGCCCTTCCTTCAGCAATTCGCTGATCAGCGGCAGGGCGCGCGACTGCTGCCGGGGACGCATACGTCCACCACCGCGCTGCGGAGGTGCTCCACGACGGCCACGCCGTTCACGGCGCTCGAAACGCTCGGGGCGCTGGCGTACACCAGGTTCCCTGGCGACTGCGGGCTCGGACCGCTCGGCCTCCTCCTGCTCGTCCCCTTGCTCTTCTTCTTCGACGGCTCCATCGGCCAGCAGTTCCGACTCTTCGAACTCTTCGCCTTCAAAGTCGTACTCTTCGTCATCGATTGCGCTCTCTTCGCCGCTCTCACGAACCGCCGAACCGAGCTGAGAACCGTTTCCTTCCTCTAGAACTTCTTGATCTACGTCTTCTTCATAGCGATCGAAGTGCTCGGCCAAAGCCGGCATCTCTGCCTCGTCCGCGTCGAGCTCCTCATGTTCAACGTGGCCGCCCTCGATTACAAAACTGCCAAACTGACTTCCATACGCAGGCTTCTTCTCCGCAGCCGCTTTGACTTCAGGAGCAGCCTCGATGTTGGACTCCTGCACTTCCGCCGCCGGTGTACGACCATCTTCTCCCGCGGTTTGCTCGGTGCGAACTTCAGCTCCCTCGGGGGTAGCGCCGAAAATTTTCGACACGCGATCACGCCAGGTGCGACGTCCCTGGCTATTCGGCTTCGCCTCATTTTGCTCGGGTGAAACCGGCTCGGATTCAACCGGCACCGCTTCGTGAGCTTCACGGGCATGAGCTGCTTCAGCCTGCGGCTCCGCTGCATGAACGTGTTCCTCACTCGCAGGGCTTTCCGGAATCGTGGTCTGATCGCTGGTGAATACTGTCGGCATGGCAGCCGCAGTCTCCCCCAACATCGGCTCCTGCATGGATTCCTGCGTCAGTTGCCGGGGTTCCGCCGCCGCTTCTTCATTGATCTCTTCAACAACATCGTGGCGCTGGGTAAGCGAGGGAAGACCGCTTGCGCCTGAATAGCTGGCGCTAGCCAGGGGCTCGTCTTGATTCGACTCGCAGTGAGTCTTCTCCGCCACCGGGGCTACGGTTCCGAAACTCTCGACGGCTTCCGGCACAGTTACCGTCTCGGAGGGAGCAGCATCCACAGCACTCTCAGGAATCGAGACCGGCTCAACTCCGCGATATTTCGAGATTGATTCACCGGGCAGAACG
The DNA here is from genome assembly GCA_035539055.1 of Saccharimonadales bacterium (SeqCode). Lineage (GTDB taxonomy): Bacteria > Acidobacteriota > Terriglobia > Terriglobales > Acidobacteriaceae > TOLSYN. Next base: position 137,153 of record DATLJC010000043.1, read on the forward strand.
ATTGGTGTGTAATTCTCAGGCAGTACAAATGCCTCACGTTCACGCGGCTCACGGGGCTCGCGGTCACGGTCACGGTCGCGACCTCCACGGCCACGATCGCGATCGCGGTCACCACGACGTCCGCGTCCTCCGCGATCGCGGTCTCCGCCTCGATCACGTCCACGGCTGTATCCGCGATCCTGCTCTTCGCTTGCACCGCTCTCGGCGGCGGGAGCTGCCGCAGGGGTTTCTCCATCGGCGCGGTTGTATTTCGAAATCGATTCTCCAGGCAGCAGCATGGGAGTGAAGGTTGCGCCGGTAGGTGTCTCTTCTGCCGCGCTGGCCACAGGCGCTTCGGTTACTTCAGGCTCGACTTCAACCTCGGCGGCAACCTCGGGCTCCAACTCTTCCGAATCGTCGACCGTTCGGTTCAAACCATGAACCACCAACCCGCGAGGTTCGAAGCCGCGCAGTTCACGCTTCCTCGGTTGCCCGCCAGACTGGGGCCTACGTTCGATGGGCTCCTCTGGACCCTTATCGGAATCTTCGACGCTCTCCTGCTCGCCAGCCTGCGCTGCAGGCAAAGTGCCAGGCTGCGCCTCCGCTGGACGGTCGCCGTTAATGCGATCGCGTCCGCCGCGTCTTCCACGACGGCGGCGACGTCCACGCCAGCGCGGCGCTCCGTCTTTTCCTTCGGCTCCTTCGGCCTGCGCGCTCCCACCTTCGGCGACTGCATCTTCCTCAGGCTCTTCGGCAGCTTCTTCTTCGACCGGCTCCGGTTCGGCAAGAATCATCCCGTTCGCGTGGGCCAGCGTCGATCCGGTGACTTTCACGTCACCGAATTCGGCATCCTCTTCTTCGTCCTGCAGTTCAAGGAAATCGGATACATAGAGGAACGCGTCGCGCTCCAGTCCGATGTCGACAAACGCCGATTGCATACCGGGAAGCACGCGCGTAACACGGCCCTTGTAAATGGACCCCGCAAGGGTGTACTCGTTCTCGCGCTCGAAGTACACCTCGGCCAGCTGATCGTCTTCCACCAGCGCCACTTTGGTCTCGTGCGGCGAGGTTGAAACGTAAAGTTCTTTGTTCATTTTCGCTCCCGGCCTGCTCGCAATGAGCAGGCTGTTGTGAGCCGGAAGCATGAAGGCAGGCAGTCAGTCTTGAAAATCAATGCGACAAATCGCGCTCTCCGGCTTATGCCGGGGCGCGAAGCGAAGTTCGCCCGCTCAATTGGTTCGAGGGGATCATGCGGCCAGTTCCGCTGTGGCGCTTAACGCCATTCAGGGCTCCGGCTGCGTTTGATGTGAACCTATGCACCGATTCCGTACTCCCCAGGTCTGTTGCACCTAGTCCGGTTACGCTTCGTCTAGGTTTTGTGGCCACTTCTCTCCTGCATTCCCTGGAGATTCCCTGAAATGCCGAATGGGGCCGTTCCCTGCCCGAACGCTGCGCAATTCTTTAATCCTGACCGGCCTGGTACCCTTACTCGCCGGCTACGCCCTCACATCGAGGGTTTCATCTCGTGTATGCGGCGGGAATTCCCCGCCGAAAGCCTCGACTATCGCTGTCGAAGACCCATTCCCTCCGCCTTATTCCGGCGGATTTCACGGGATTTTTGCAAAGATCTTTGTCCCGCCAGCCTCGCTTTTGTTCAAGGCCTTAACCGGACGCTGCGGATTGCTACCGTGGTTCCGGAGCCTCCGCGCGCTTTCCACGCCATCCTAATTCACAAACCGGCGCATACGAACATTCATCACAATGCCCAGTGCCAGGAACGTAAACAGAATCGACGATCCTCCGTAGCTCATTAATGGAAGCGGAATGCCCGTCACGGGCATAAATCCCACCACCATTCCCACGTTTACCAAGACGTGGAACGCCAGCACCGCGACCACTCCCATAATCAGGAAGACCCCGGCCCGGTCAGGCGCCGTTTGAGCGTCATGGATCAGACGCATCAACACCCCGAAGTATAGCAGCATTACGGCCAGTGCGCCCACAAAGCCGTGCTCTTCACTCCAAGCCGCAAAAATGAAATCCGTGTGCGGAACGGGAAGGAATTGCCCTTGCGTCTGCGTCCCTTTAGCCACGCCTTTCCCCCACACACCGCCCGAACCTACGGCCACCAGCGACTGAATCACCTGGTAACCCGAGCCTTTCGAATCCGCCTCCGGCTCCACGAACGTTGAGAGCCGCTCCTTCTGATATGGCTTCAGCCCCCACTTCCACATGGCGGGCATCAACACGGCCGCCAAAAGCAGCAGAACCATCGCATGCTTTGGCCGCATGCCGCCCAAAGCCAGCGCCATGATCGCAATCGGAATATAGGTGAGGGAGGTTCCCAGGTCCGGCTGCTTCAGCACCAGCAGCATCGGGAACAGCACAATCAGACCGGCCTTCACCAACTCACGAAACGGCAGATCGTTTTCCCTGTATTCGGCAAAATATTTCGCCATCGTCAGAATCAGGATGAGCTTCACCCATTCCGAAGGCTGGAAATGGAAGACCTTAAGGTCGATCCACCGCCGCGCGCCAAGATACTTCTTGCCGAAGAGCAGCACCGCCACCAGAGAAACCAGGCTGAAGCCATACATCCACGGCACCAGTTCCAGCAGCTCCTGATAATTGATGAGGCTCACCAGGAACATCAGGACAAGCCCAGCAAGAATCCAGTACACCTGCTTGACGTGCATACCCTCGAACTTCGTGTGCAGGGTTGCCGAGTAAATTTCCGACACACCCAGCGCGCAGATCACCAACACGAAGATGAGCAGCACCCAGTCAAAATCGCGGAATCGTATGTAACGGCTCACTTCGCGCCTCCCGTTCGCCACACCGGCTCCGGCAAGGCAGCCACAACGCCAGGGAACTCCCGCCATGACCGTCCGTGACCTTTTGGCTGCGGCGAATCATGAGTCTCCGTATTCTGCGCGTATTGCTCCATGCCCGGCGCTGCAATGGCCCGGCGATACTTGCGTTTCACATTCGCGCTTTCAAAGCGCGCCGCCTGCAAGTGATCGGCATCGCTGCCGCCATCGCTCCAGAATCCCGTCACTTCCAGTGGCTGGCCTGCGACCGCGCCTATCGGAGAATTCTTGGCCTGTGAGGGCGGAGGCGTGCTCGGAGACGGCGGAAGTTCGGGAAGTTCTTCTCCCGGAGTGCCATCATCGGTCGGCGCCTTTATGTGCTCCATCTGCTTATGGTTCTTCTTGTCCGAGTAGGCTTTGATAACCTGCGTTGCAATCCTCGCCGCCAGTTTGCCATGCTCGCCGCCTTCAAACAGGACGCAGATGACGATGTCAGGATTGCGTCTCGGCGCGAAACCAACAAACCATCCGTTCTGTGCAAACGCCGCCTTATTCGCGTACTTGGCGCGGAGTGCAAGCGATACGATTTGCGCCGAACCGGTCTTCCCGGCGATATCCACCCCGGGAATGTGGGCGCTGGGAGCGGTGCCCTCGGGCAGCAGTACGCGACTCATCGCATCCGTAATAGTCTCCCAACCTTTGGGATCCATCTCGATATTCTGAACGTCCGAATACTTGTTCACTTCCAGATAATTATTCGGCAGCCCATCGGGATTGGCTACGTGAGGACGCACCATTCGGCCTCCCATCGAGATCGCGCCAATGGCGCGCATCATCTGCACGGGAGTCGTAGCCACAGCACCTTGTCCAATGCCGACCGAAATAGTTTCGCCGGCAAACCACTTCTGGCGAAAATTCTTGAGCTTCCATTCTTCGCTGGGGATAATGCCGCTGACTTCATTCGGCAGATCGATTCCGGTCTTTCGCCCCAGCCCGAACATGGTGGCGTACTTCGCAATGCGGCTAATTCCCAGGCGTTCCGCGAGATTGTAGAAAAACACGTCGCAGGACTGGTAGATTCCCCTGGTCAAATCCACGCCGCCGTGCCCGCCCTTGACCCAGCAGCCAAACCGGCGTCCATAGAAGGTAGCGCCGCCATTGCAACTCACCTTGAGCGTCTGCGCGATTCCCTCCTGCCAGCCCGCGACCGCCATGATGATCTTGAAGGTCGATCCCGGAGCCAACTGCGCCTGAATGGCTTTATTCAGCAGCGGCTTTGCAGGATCGTTGATCAGCGCCTGCCAATCCTTATTGGAAATGCGGACAGCGAACGCGTTGGGATCGAACGCTGGACGACTGGCGAGGGCCAGCACCTCACCCGTCTTTGGATCCATGGCGATGATCGCGCCGTTCTTCTGATCGCCCAGTGCCTCTTCCGCCGCGATCTGGAGATCGATATCGACCGTCAGCTTCAGGGTCTTTCCCGGAATCGCCGGAGTATCGCTCAACTCGCCGACTTCTTTTCCCTTGCTGTTCACCAGCACACGCCGCGAGCCATTCTTGCCCATCAGCATGTCGTTGTACTCGGCTTCCACGCCGCTCTGCCCCACCACGTCTCCCGAGTTGTAAAGCTCGAAGCGCGGATTGTTCAGCATCTCTTCGCTGACTTCGCCGACGTAGCCGATCAGGTGCGCCATAAATCCGTTCTTCGGATACAAACGGCGATGCACGGTAATCGTGTCCAGCTCAGGAAACTCGTTGCGGTGCGACTCGACGAACGACAGTTCATCGGGCGTGATGTCGTATTTAATAAAGATGGGCTGGTATCCCGGCATGGCCGACAACCGCTTTACCCGGCCCTTCAACTCGTCGGGATCAAGGTGCAATCCACTGGCGATTGCGTCCAGGTTCGCGTCCGTGATCTTTCCCTGCGAACGCAGCAGCAGAGCCGAAAACGAGGGATAGTTGTCGACAATCGGACGGCCTTCGCGATCCAGCAGTTTCCCGCGCGGCGCAAGAATCGGAACTTCTTTGACGCGATTCTGCTCGGCCATACTCGTGTAGTAATCCGAGTGCAGCACCTGTAAACGCCACAGTCCATACACCAGCAAAAGAAAAATGAAGAGTATGACGTACTGTGCGATTGCCAACCGAATTAGTGGTACTTTTTCTTCACGGCCAAACATGAATTGCGACTACCCAGAATCCTTTTAATCTCGTATCTTGAAGCGATTCAACAGCGCGAACAAGAACACTGCCATGACGGAATTGGCCAACGCCGCGCCCGCCTCATGTCCGAGGTTCACATGAATCGACTGTCCCATCAATTCGCGTTCCACGGCCACGAACACCGCCTGATGCACTGCATAAAAGAAGAACGCCAGCAGAAAACGCGAGCCCGGATTCTCCACGTCGATCCGGATTCCAATCGATGAAGCGCCATACCCAACCAGTGTTTTTGCGATTCCAAAAACGCCGAACGGCGTGTGAGTCAATCCGTCCTGTAGCATCCCAATTGCAGCGCCGGTAAGCGTTCCGCTCAACTGGCTGCGCCGCGAAACCGCAAAAAAGATCGTCAGTAATAATCCAAAATCGAAAACCCGAAAGTAGTGCAGCCTTACCGGCAGAAATGCCTGCAATGCCATCAGCAGCAGCGGCAAACCCACCGATACCGGCCAGGAGAAGCGGTAAACTTCCACCTGCTCGCGCGAGGTATAGCTCAAGTTCAACGCTCTCATTGCGGGTTCGCCCCCTGATTCGTCTTTTGCGTTGAGCCCTGTTTTGCGTTTTGCGGTTTCGTTCCATCCGTTGCGGCTATCTTCGGCTTCACTCCACTCGCAGCCGGAGACACCGTCTTCGGAGTCACGGGTTTCGAAGTTGCGGGAGTCGGCCTTTGAGCCGCACCGCCCGCCGAGTTTTCATTTGACGCAATCGGAGCAGCCTGCCCACTTGCCGCGTCTTGTTGCGGTGTTCCCGGAGACGGCGGCACGCCAGGCAGATGCTGCGCCAGAATATCCGAGGCACGAATCGGACCCAGCCCCGTCGTATCCGGTGTGCGTGCCTTCTGCTGCGTGATCACCAGAACTTCTTCGAGGCGATTCAAATCCACGGCCGGCTTCAGCTTTATGTCCAGAAACAGATTTCGTCCCGGGCTCGCCTTGGTCACCGTGCCCACAGGCAATCCCTTGGGAAAGACGTGGTCGCCGCCGCTGGTCACCAGCGGCTCTCCTGCCGGCACGGCTTCGTCGCTCATAATGTAGTTGAGCTGAACCTCACCGGTAGCCGTTCCCTTCACAATCCCCTGTAGCCGCGAATTCACCAGCGTCGCACCGACTCCGCTCGTGGGATCGTTGATCATCAGGACCTGTGCGGTCTCGCCGTACACGTTCAGGATTTTGCCGACAACTCCATCCGGGGTAATCACCGGCATATCAACCTTTATGCCGTCCTTTACGCCTTTGTCGAGATAAAGAAGCCGGGAGTTTTCACTGCCGCTCGTCCCAATCACCTGGGCTGCCACCGTAGCATCGATCCATTGTTCCTTGAACCCGAGCAATGCCTGAATGCGCCGCGCCTGCCGTGCATCTTCCTGCTCCCTGGCCCGTTCCAGGCGCATGCGTTCGGACTCAGCCTTGAGCTGTTGATTTTCACGCCGTACGCTGCGCAGGTCGATATAGTTCGACCACACCCCGCGCACGCTTCCACCCGCATAGATCAGCATGCGCTCGAATGGCGCAATGGTGCTCACGGTCACCAGCCGGATCAAACGCACCGGGCCCTCAGCCGTCTGGCGCTTCACCTGTACGGCCAGCGCCAATAGCTGGGCCAGCAGCACCGTTGCCAGAACCACCGTGTTCTTGTGCCGCGAGAAAAGATTCATGTCTTCAGAATTTCATTACTGACGCCGGGATTGCCCGTGCCATTCCTGATCGCTCCGCCCCGTAAAGCGAAGTCTTGCGGGTGCTGCCGGTAGCCCTCAGCACCCGCAAATTACGAGGCCGGAGCACCCGCTCCGGCCGCCTGGTGTCTTTCTTACTCGATACTGATCTTGCGCAGCAGTTTGAAGTCACTGAGCATTTTGCCCGTGCCCAAAACCACGCTCGCCAGCGGGTCGTCTGCGATTGAAACCGGCAACCCCGTCTCTTCGCGAATGCGCTTGTCCAGATTCTTCAGCAGCGCGCCGCCACCCGTAAGCACAATGCCGCGGTCGCTGATATCGGCGCTTAACTCCGGAGGAGTGCGTTCCAGCGCCACGCGAATCGCGTTCATAATCGTACCAACGCATTCGCTCAGGGACTCGCGAATCTCACTATCGTCGATGGTGATTGTTTTTGGCACGCCCTCAATCAGGTTGCGTCCCTTGATCTCCATCGTCAGCGGCTTCTCCAGCGGATAGCCGGAGCCAATCTCGATCTTGATCTGTTCCGCCGTGCGCTCGCCGATCAGCAGGTTGTACTTGCGCTTCAGGTAGTTCATCACGGCTTCGTCCATCTGGTTTCCGGCCATGCGAACCGAACGCGAGTAAACGATGCCGCTCAACGAGATCACCGCGATATCCGTAGTGCCGCCGCCTATATCGACCACCATGTTGCCGCTCGGTTCGGTGATCGGAAGACCTGCGCCGATTGCCGCCACCATCGCCTGCTCCACCAGATGTACTTCGCTGGCCTTGGCGCGATACGCCGAATCCATGACCGCGCGCTTTTCCACCTGCGTAATCTCGCTCGGCACGCCGATGACGATTCGCGGATGCACCAGCATCTTGCGGTTGTGCGCTTTCTGAATGAAGTAGTTCAACATCTTTTCGGTGATTTTGAAGTCGGCTATGACGCCGTCTTTCATCGGCTTAATGGCAACGATGTTGCCAGGCGTGCGGCCAAGCATTTCCTTGGCTTCTTTGCCTACCGCTTCCACTTCATTTGTGTTCTTGTTGATTGCGACAATTGAGGGCTCATTGACAACGATGCCTTTGCCTCGCGCATAGACAAGCGTGTTCGCCGTGCCCAGGTCAATTGCAAGGTCGCTTGAGAACATGCTGAACAAAGAACGCAAATTCCCGAAACGCGAACCGGTGTGGAAGCCATTGTTTGACATCTTCTGCTATCTCTCTTTTTCGTACGAAAAGAATTACGTTCCCGGCAAGGACCACCCAGGCGGAACCTCACTAGAGCCTACCCTTCCCGTTCAGGAAAAATCTGTTTTGAATCTTCTATTCAGATAATACGGGTAGGACAGCTATATAACCAATGCGATAAGAGCACTAGCCGGGACTAGTCACTTATCTTACTACTCCGGCGTCTTCGCTATCGCTGCCAACACAAATTTCATACTGTTCCTGGAGCTATTTCGGAGCTTGAGACTACATTGTTCTGCCATTCACCGCATGTGACCTTAGCTGTCGTCCTGTTTTCGGCCCGATCCGCGGAGCCGCAACTTATTTTCCCGGCGGCAACTCTCCGGTCGCAACCCTGCTGACGAAATACCCTCGCATGCCGTACTCTGGTGACAGAGGAGGCGCCATGGCCAACGTGATCCCCTTCAACGATAAAATTGCGCAGATTGCCGAAATCTGCCGCCGCCACGGTGTCCGAGAACTCCTGCTCTTCGGCTCCGCCCTCGGTCCGGACTTCCGCCCCGACAGCGACTTCGATTTTCTGGTCGAGTTCCTGCCGGATAAGCACATAGGTCTATTCGAATTTGCGGGCATGGAGCGCGAACTTGAGGAACTGTTGAGACGTCCGGTTGATTTAGTGTCCAAGAACGGATTAAGACCCAGGATCAAAGAATCCGTGCTGTCACGGACGGAAAGCATCTATGCGGCGTGAAGAAGACCGTCTTCGAGACATTCTGGAGCAGGTTGATTTGGTGCTGAGTGCGGTGCATGGCAAGAGTCGGCCATGGTTCGATTCCGAACCCTTGGTACAGGGTGCGGTTCAATACGCTCTGATTGTACTCGGCGAAGCAGTCTCGCATGTGTCAGAACAGTTGCAGTTGAAATATCCTGAGATTCCCTGGAAGAACATTCGTCGGCAGCGAGACTTGCTGGCTCATCAGTATCATAAAGTTGATCTCGATATGATCTGGCAAACCGCATCCCAAGACATGCTCCCGTTACGCACCCAGATTGCCGAAATCCTGAAAGCCGAGTTCCCTTTTTCCGTTTAGCCCTGCCCTTGCCACTCCGCCTCTCCTCCGACTACGATATCCGGTCGCTTCATCCTTGGAGAGAACTGCATGTCCACCACCGCTTCCGACGTCAAAACATTCAGCAATTTCATCGACGGCCAATGGGTTCCGGCCAATTCCGGACACACCTGCGAGAACCGTAATCCGGCCGACACCCGCGAGTTGATTGGCGTCTTCCAGCGCTCCGGCGCCGCTGAGGTCAACCTCGCCGTCGAAGCCGCCCACGCAGCCTTCAAGAAATGGAGCCGCGTCCCCGCCCCGCGTCGCGCCGAAATCATCATGAAGGCCGCCAGCATTCTCGAGCGCCAGAAGGAAGCCTTCGCCCACGACATGACCCGCGAAATGGGGAAGGTCATCAAGGAGACTCGTGGCGACACTCAGGAGGCCATAGACTGCGGAAACTTCTTCGCCGGAGAAGGCCGCCGCATGTACGGCCTGACCACGTCCAGCGAACTGCCCAATAAGTTCGCCATGTGTACCCGCAATCCGGTCGGTGTTGTCGGAATGATCTGTCCGTGGAACTTCCCCATGGCAATTCCTTCATGGAAGCTCTTCCCCGCCCTGGTCGCCGGCAACACCTGCGTCATCAAACCCGCTGAGGACACGCCGCTCTCGGTCTTTAACCTCGTAAGCGCACTCACCGAAGCCGGAGTTCCCGCCGGAGTGGTCAACATCGTCACGGGACACGGAGCCGAAGTCGGCACGCCACTGATGGAGCATCCCCTTGTCCGCGCCGTCTCCTTCACCGGATCGAGCGAGGTAGGACGCATCATCGGCGAGAGTTGCGCCCGCACCTTCAAGCGCTGCTCGCTCGAACTCGGCGGCAAGAATCCCATGATCGTTCTCGACGACGCCAACCTCGATCTGGCGCTGGAAGGCGCGCTCTGGGGAGCCTTCGGCACCGCCGGACAGCGCTGCACCGCCACCAGTCGCATTATTATCCAGAAGGGCGTGTATAAGCGTTTCATCGATGAACTCGTCAGTCGCGCCAAAAAGCTTCGCCTCGGCAACGGGATCGACGAAAATGTCGAAGTCGGCCCCGTCGTCAGCAAGCAGCAGATGGAAACCGTCCTCAGCTACATCGATATCGGCAAGAATGAGGGAGCACATCTCGCCAGTGGCGGCCATCGCGTCGAACGTGGCGACTTCGCCCACGGATTCTTCATCGAGCCTACCGTCTTCTCCGATGTCGCTCCGAAGATGCGCATTGCTCAGGAGGAAATCTTTGGCCCCGTCGTCTCCTGCATTCCTTGCGATGGACTTGAAGACGGCATCGAGATCGCCAACGACGTAAAGTACGGACTCTCTTCCGCGCTCTACACCAAGGACGTCAACCGCGCTTTTGCCGCCATCCGCGACCTCGACGCTGGAATCACCTACATCAATGCGCCCACCATTGGCGCCGAAGTCCATCTCCCCTTTGGCGGAGTCAAGCAGACCGGCAACGGTCACCGCGAAGGCGGCGTCGGGGCTTTCGACTTCTACACCGAGTGGAAGGCTGTGTACGTGGACTATTCAGACCGCCTTCAGAAGGCCCAAATCGACCGACCGGAGTAAGGAATCCGATTGAGTCCGGGAAGGGCGCGGGCATCAGCTCGCGCCCTCGTCACTTCCACTGCCGCGCGTTACCAAAGGCCAATGACTTTGGTCCTTCCCGGAAATTGCCATTCGTACACTACACTTGTGAGCCACGCAGATTCCTTTTTGAATGACCCGAAGGCGTTTCATCCGTGCCTAAGTCTGCTGTGCACCAACTTGGCTTCAATGGTGAATAATGTCACTTCCCGAAGTTCTTCTATCGCTTCCGACCGATGACAATGACTATCAGCGGGCACAGGCCGAAACAGCCAAGTCCGCCGCGCGTGCTCACGGGATGCGCATTGAAATTCAGTATGCCGAAAACGATGCCGTTCTCCAGGTTCAGCAGATACTGAAGGCTCTGCAGCAAAAAGATCAGCGTTACGCGGCCATCATTGCCGAGCCTGTCGGAACCAGCATGGAGCAGGCTGCCCGTCTTGCCTCAGCCTCCGGAGTGGCATGGGGAATTCTCAACCATGAGACCACCTACATCTCCGCCCTCCGCCGCAGCAGCAAGTCGGCCCTCTTTGAGGTCACCAACAATCACTACGAAATTGGACGCATAGAAGGCCAGCAAGTGGCGGCTCTTCTGCCCCAGGGCGGTGTTGCTCTCTACATCGAGGGACCGTCCACCGGAGGCGCTGCGCGTCTGCGCACTGAAGGAATGATGGCTGCAAAGCCTTCGAACGTGGAACTCAAAATTCTGAAAGGCGACTGGACGCAAGCCAACACACGCAGAAGCGTCGCGAACTGGCTTGGCATTCGGACATCGCGCAGCCTGGGCGTGGCCGCCGTCATTTGCCAGAACGATGCCATGGCCCTGGGCGTGCGTGAAGCTTTTGAAAGCACTTTGAGCGGTGCCGAGCGTGAAACCTGGCTCGAACTTCCCATGACCGGATGCGATGGCCTGCCATCCGGTGGACAGGAACTGGTGAAGCGCAAAATTCTCACTGCCACCATCATTGTTCCGCCGAACGCCGGAGTCGCCCTGGAGTTGCTCGCGAAATGCTTTCGGGGAGAGCCGATCCCCGAAAAAACAGTCGGTGTCGTCTCTTCTTATCCGGAGATCGAAAAACTTCGCCAACGTCGAGCCAGGGCAGCCAGTTCCATTTTTTAAGCCGATAGCAAAGGAGCGGAGACAGTCGGTAAAGCCCAAATTTTTTATCGCCTCTTTGCTCACTTGCACTTCGCTCCAGCATAGGGTTCAATAACTATTCCCTCATGTGTTCCGTGGAGCCTTTTGAAATGACTGCCAACGTAACGTATCGCATCGCCCCCGCAACCCGCATGGCGAACGTAACCTATGCCATCCGCGACCTCGCGGTGGTCGCCGATCAGGTTGCGCGCCAGGGCCACAAAATTCTCTACCTGAACATCGGCGACCCCTGCCGGTTCGACTTTCCCACGCCGCCCCACATGGTCGAGGCTGCGGAACGCGCCATGCACGAGGGTTTCAACGGTTACGGTGAATCGCTAGGCGAACGCACCGCCGTCCAAGCCATCCGAGAGCGCGCCGAAGCCAACGGCTTTCGGAATATCCAGGGCATCATGGTCGGCATGGGTTCCGGCGAACTGATCGACAACTGCCTTACCGCGCTGCTCAATCCGGGAGACAACGTCCTTACGCCCTGCCCCGATTACCCCCTCTACGGTGCGGTTCTTGGAAAGCTCGGGGTCGAACCAAACTCGTATTACCTCCGCGAAGAGAATAACTGGCAGCCCGATCTCGAAGACCTTGCCGCAAAGATCAATCCGCGCACCCGGGCCATCCTGCTCATCAACCCGAATAATCCGACGGGTGCGATCTATTCCCGCGCTACGCTTGAGCGCATTGTGGAACTGGCCCGCCAGCACAACCTGCTCATCTTTGCCGACGAAATCTACGACCAACTCATCCTCGACGATGAATGCAAGCATGTCTCCATCGCCACGCTTGCACCCGACATCCCGGTCATCACCTTCAACGGACTCTCCAAGGCTTATCTCGTCCCCGGATGGCGCATTGGCTGGGCTGTAGCCACCGGCCCCGCCGAGTCGCTCGGCGACTACCTGGAATCTGTCTATAAACTTTTGCGCGCCCGCCTTTCGGCTCCTCACCCTTTCATGCGCGCTATCGCCCCCGCCCTCGAAGGGCCGCCGGATCACCTGAAGGAAGTCCGCGCCAAACTGCGCCGCCGTCGCGACCTCACCGTCGAGTGGGCCGCCCGCACCCCGCGCGTGTCGCTGGTTGCTCCTCATGGAGCCTTTTACGCCTTCCCCAAACTCGACATCCCCGAGGACGATAAGCTGTTTGTCACCGAACTGGTGCAGCAGAAACACGTTCTCTGCGTTCACGGTTCGGGATTCGGCGAGCGCCCCGGCACACGCCACATGCGCATCGTATTCCTCCCCCAGGAGGAGGTGCTGACCGAGGCTTACGCCAGCATCACCGAATTCATCGCCGAGCGCTACGGCGACTAAGCCGGAATTACACCCTGGCATCGAAGGTGGCCCACATCCGCCCTGCAGTTGGGCGAATGTGGGAAGCAGGCAAACGTCACATTGCCCGCCCTCCGCGCCACGATTCCGCCTCTCGCTGCTCTAAATCGTCGTTTCGGGAAAGAGCGTTGGTACGATTCGCCGATGTCAACCCCTTCAAACTACTGTTAATAAACGATTAACGAGCCATCAGCCAGCGCCATGCACCTAATCAAATCATTCGATAGCCTATTCACCCCAAATTCACCATCCTAAGCACTTCCCCGCCTATCATATGAGTATGGCCAATATGGGTGAACCTATGATTAAACAGTATTTATTCGCCAGTGACTTCGACCAGACACTAAGCTTTAACGACTCTGGCCTCGTCCTCACCGAGCTGCTTGGCATTCCAGTCGAGGAGTTCCAGGAAAAGGCAGCAGGTATGGCGCAGTTGAATCTCGTGCAACAGGGTGCGGAACTCGCCTACCTGCTGCTGCACGATCCGGCCTTCAACTCCAAGGTGCGCCGCAAGCACCTGATTGAAACCGGCAAGCGTATCCCGCTCAAGGAGAACATCGAGCTCCTCTATCGCACTTTGCGCGAGGGAATTCCCGGTTATGAGTTCGATTTCTACGTCCTGTCCGCCGCACCGGTCGAAATCGTACAGTCGGCGCTCGAGGGCATTGTTCCCGCGGATCACATCTTTGGAACTGAGTTCGAATACGGAGCCAACGGTGCCATCCAGCGCCTTATCCGAGCAACCGCCGGATACGGCAAAGTGACGCGCATCATGCAATTGCAGGCCGAGCGATCCATTGGGCTTGATCACGTAGTCTATTCCGGCGATGGCAGCTCTGACATGAACGCCATGCTGCACGTCAACGAAGGCGACGGGCTTACTATCGCGGTTTCCGAATCGCGCTGTGTTACCCAGATCGCCAAGCGCACGGTGCTCAGCGACAACGCCCTCAGCGTCCTCATTCCCATCCTTGAGGAGGTGGCCCACTGGACGCAGCCGCAGATTCGCCGTTTTCTGGAATCCCAGGGCTTCCTGGTTCAGGAATGGGCGCGCATGCGAACCGATGTCGTCACCCTGCGCTCCACCTCCGCCCCCAGCGGGTTGGCGGTGAGCGCGGAGGCCCAGTGATGCTGAGCTGGATCGGATGGATCGCAACTGCCTGCTTCGGGCTCTCGTACTTTTTCAAGAAGCCGGCAACTCTTCGTCTCATCCAAGCCGGTGCCGCGATTCTCTGGATCAGCTACGGACTGCTCATCCATGCCATGCCGGTGGTCGTCGCAAACGTGATCGTTGCGCTCGCCGCGCTCTACTCAACGTTTTTCGGAAACGCGCGGAAACCCGAAAGCGCTGTTTAACGCGATCCTAAACCTACTAAAAGCCCGCCACCCGGCGGGCTTTTAGTAGCTCTCGTCCCTATCGGACGTTGAGAATCCTTTGCAAGCATCCCACTTTTTACACCACATGTGCCATCCTTTACCCCATGGAAAGCTACCGATCGATGCGCACTCTAACCCTTGTTCTCCCGGTTTTCTTCCTGGCCTTTCCCGCCCTCGCGCAGCAGCCCGCCGATCCAGCACAAAAACCCGCTGCCTCCACCATCTCCGTCAAGGTCAAGGAAGTAAATCTAATCGCGACGGTTCGCGACAAAAAAGGCCAGCCCGTCAACAGCCTCGGCAAACAGGATTTTGTGCTTGAGCAGGACGGACGCCCGCAGGCAATCACGCAATTCGCGACTCAAAGCGATGCGCCACTCACCTTCGGCGTACTCGCCGACACTGGCCCGGGACAGCGCAAGGCTCTCGCCGAGGAGCGCAAGGCGGGCACCGAATTCGTCAACCGTCTGCTGCGCGAAGGCAAGGACAAAGCCTTCGTCCTCCACTTCGACAAGGAGGTCGAACTCCTGCAGGACGTGACAACCTCGCACGAAAAACTTGCCAAGGGCGTCGACCAGATTTCCGTCGGCGAGCAGCCACGCAACACCTCCAACACCGGACGCAAGCGCGACGAAGAAGACCGCGAACACCCTCATTTCTTCTTCGGCGGCAGCATGCTCTACGACGCCATCTTTCTCTCCTCCGATGAACTGCTAAAGAACCAGCCGGGACGCAAAGCCATCGTTCTGTTTTCCGACGGACAGGATCGCGCCAGCAAAACCTCGCTCGACCATGCCATCGAATCGGCACAGCGCGCCGATACCCTCGTGTATTGTGTTTACGTCGAATCCGAGCATGACCAGCAGCAAGATCGCGGTATGCGGCGCGGAGGAGGCGGCGGAGGAGGATACCCCGGCGGTGGCGGTCCATTTCCGGGCGGAGGTGGTGGATACCCCGGCGGTGGCGGCCGTCGCCCCATGCCTGAGGAACGGCCGCGCGAGGATAAAGGTGCCGGAAAGAAGGTCCTGCAGCGCATTGCCAAGGAAACCGGAGCCAAATATTTTGAGGTTTCCAAGAAGCTGACGCCCGAACAGATCTACGCCCAGATCGAAGACGAACTACGCCACCAGTACAGCCTCAGCTACACGCCCGACAAGGCCGAGGGCGGCTACCACAAACTGAACTTGGCCACGAAGAATGCAGACCTCACGGTCCAAACCCGCGAAGGTTTCTATTCGGAGTAGAGCGCTCCTGCTCTCGAGGGGGCGTTCTGCTCTTGACTTTGCTCTTGACTTTGCTCTTGACTTTGCTTTTGATTTTCGGGTCATTCTGAGCGCAGCGAAGAACCCCTACGCCGCTCAAATCTCCCGTACTGATCCAGAGTCTTCTCCACCAGTTCTCTCGCCTTACACGTCCCACAAACCCGGCGCTACGGAACGATCCTGCGCCGCCTCGATTTCCTCCGCGCACTCCGCGTCATCGTTCTCCACCTTGTTCACCCGCTGGCTCACCCGATACCTCCGCATCGCCGCAGCCGGATACGGATTCAGCAGCGCTCGTAACTTCTGCACATTCTGAAATCCCGGATCGAGCCACACGTCATAAACATCCCGCGGCAAAATCACCGGCATTCGATCATGTACATCCTTCGCCACTTCATTCGCCGTGGTCGTCAGTATCGAACAGCTCGTAACCCATTGTCCTTGCGGCGACTTCCATCGATCCCACAAACCCGCAAACGCAAACACTCCACCATCTGTCAGCGTAAAACAAAACGGAAGCTTCGCCTTCCCCTCACGCTTCCACTCATAAAATCCATCTGCCGGAATCAAGCATCGCCGCAACCGGAACGGCTCGCGAAACGCAGCCACCGTAGCCACCGTCTCGGCCCGCGCATTGATCGTCTTGAATCCAATGCGAGGATCATTCGTCCAGCTCGGAATCAGCCCCCACCTCATCTGCGACAGCTTCCGTATGGGCCGTTCCTTGTCCTGCCGCACCACTGCAACATCCTGCCCCGGTGCCGCGTTGTAGCGAGGCACCCACTCAAGGTCGTCGTTCACCTCTGCTTCGAACTCCGCCTCGAGAATCTCTTTCTTTTGCGCTATCCTAAATCGCCCGCACATGCGAAAAGTATATCTCGCCATCCAACTCAGCTAGTCCTGAACCCAACCGAGCACGGTTAATGTTAACTTCGGTTCGGTAGACGATAAAGGATATACCGGCTGGACAACAAACAGTTCTACCTCGTCTCCCGACCGTAAGTCTTTCCCCCACACATGCCGCTCCGTTCGGAAATTTGGAACTTGCCGCTCTTCGATATACGCCACATATTTCCCTGTGGGCGACAGGTAATACGAACTAATCCGGGAAGCTCCTAGCAACAACTGCCTCTTGTCCTCACCATTCGGATGGGTAAGCACAAGAAAGGACTGCAATTCACGGCGCATGTTGCCCACTGCCCCATCCTTGACGGCATAGTCATGGAACACATTCTCACCGCCTGGCAACTGCCCGATCAGATAAGGAATGAGGTCTTTCCGGCGAGTGTATCCCGCTAGTTGCAGTTCGCCATGCTTTATTTGCATTCTCACATGCTTGCTGCCATCACTCGAAGCAATATAAGTACCGGGTACGTCGTGAGTCTCCGATTCAATACCATCTTCGTCGCCAATATCCAGATTGAAGAACAGCCGGTCTCCTTCCACCATCCAACCGTAAGACATAGGGAGGCAATCGGGACAGCGAGCTCTGATGAGCTTGTCGAGATCCCAACTTTCCAGCACCTTCCAGGTTGCCGTGTCGTAAATAGAAATAATGTATCTCCCATCCACGAACGCCTCCGACACCACTTTAGTTCCCATGGAATTTAGAAGAACGGGCCCTTGGTTCGGCATAGTTTCAATGAGTCGCCTTATTTGTTTGGACCCGTCGAGGCTGATCTCATATAACGCGGGCGACGAAGCATAGGCTCCGGGAGTTGGCGAAGTGCGCCACTCCCGCTCGACTCCCGTCATCAATGCTTTCCCCGCTCCAAGCATCGTGCCTTGCGGACTGATCTCGAAATTCATCCCCTCATCCGAAAACAAAAGAGAGCTCTTCCCCTCAAGGGAAACGGAATGGATTTCTGTTTTTCGGTATTTGCGAAGCATTGCCAATTGCTTATCGATTGATGCGCCGATAGCACCATTGGGGAAACGAGCACGCATGCTCGTGGGAGTTTCCGCATAGGAAAGAGAATAGATCAGGGTCTCTGCGCTTGCCTGCGCGCAGAGCAGCAGGCATAAGCCACCGAGAACAATTCTTTCTAACTTCAAAATAGATTTCATCTGATAGGCAAGGTAGCGCCGAATCTATTTCAGCGCAATATGACTTTGGTATCCAGCCCCGAATGGCGAACAGCTCCGCCTATTTCCTGCGCTTCCTGAACAGCACATCGAACGAAACCACGCCCGTCTGATCCCTCACTCCCACAATCGAAACATCCTTATTCACATTGTATTCAAACTGAATGATCTGCTGTGCCGACTGGTTCAGGTTCGTTATATAGGTAAGTGTCAATTTATTGGAAACCTGCTGCTCCACCGTCACCCGCGCCAGTCCGGCATTCAGCGCCCCACCGACATTCGGGTCAATCTTCAAGCGGCTCACGCCGAATAATCTCTGCACGCGACTGCTCACTGTCGCATTCAGCGCCTGCCCAATAATCGCCGTGGATGCGCTCTCCGACACTGTGGGCTGATATTGCGATGTCCCCATCATCGCCGGATTCGCGGACTCCTCGGTTGTCCTCCCCAGTGCCAGCAAAGAAATAATATCGCTGCTCGAAAGCGGCGGGTCCGACCTGTACGATGGCGTCAGCCGATTCAGCGGTCCATGGAATCCCATAGTAATGTCGTAATCGCGCACCCGCGCCGACAGTTCCACATCGAGCGTAGGTTCAATGCGCACGGGATTCGCAAATGTAACATCGCCCCGCTCCATCCTGTACTTCGTGCCGTTGAAGAAGATCATGCCTTCCAGCAAGTTCACGCGACCCAGCACCACCGGACGCAGAGCCGTACCGCGCACGCGCAGATCCACATTTCCGCTCAATCGTGCCAACGACGTTTGCACCTGCAGTTCCGGCGTCGAAGTCACATGCACTTCCAAATGCACATTGTTCAGCGGCGAATCGATCTTCTGGGCCGGAGCGCCCCTGATCCCCTTCGCCAGATAAGTCGCAAAATCAAATTGCGGATTCAATCCCAGTCGCGTCACCGTCACATCGCCCGACAGCACCGCATTCTTCATCGAGCCGCTCAGCGACAACGACGCGTCGGCCGTCGAGCTCAGTCCTTCCGGATAACGCAACCGAATCTCGCGTCCGCTTGCCGTAAGGTTGATCCCCACGCCCTGCGACGACGAGAACGCAACGAATCCTCCGCAATGCAGCAACCCGCCTCCGGTGCGCGCTGTAAGCTCCTGCAATTGCAGGCGGTCTTCGTTGAAAACCATCGAGCCCGTAATGTCGCTCAGTCCGTTCGGGAAGTCGATGTAGGCGACCGATCCATTCACCACGTTCAAACGTCCTCGCATCGAAGGCCGCGCCAAAGTACCGTTCAGTTGCAAATTCAGATTCGCAACCCCGCCAGCCATCAGCCCAGGATCTGCGGTCTCCAGCAGTTTCAGATTCAGACTGCCATCGGCTCGCACATTAATCTCCCGCTTGCCGCCCAACTGTATTTGCCCACGCACCTGCAGAAAGCGCGTTCCCTGCTCACCAGCTACGCGGAACTGCTCGATCGACACCACCTCGTTCGCCATTTTCAGACGAATCTGTCCATCGTTCGTCACCACAATGCCGGCGTAATTCATCGCCCAGTGATCCACCACAACTTCGGCGACCAGGTCCTTCGGACGCTTCGCCTCGCCCGTCGCCTCCACGTGCATCTTCAACTCAGACGTGCTTCCGTGCCGCATTGGCAGATATGCTTCAAGCAGCGGATTCAGATTCGAACTCTGCACCTCGCCCGTAATGTGCATTGGCATCCGATCCCGCAAATGGATCTGTGCGTCGAGCTTCACCTCAGCCGCCTTGAAGTTCGAACGCGCCGTCAATGTCATCTCCGAACCATGCGTGACCGCGTCAACATTCATGTCTCCGATCGCCTGCCGGTTCACCGCAAGATTGCGCAATCGCAGCCGGCCATTAATCACCGGCGCGGCCGGAGTCCCCATCCCCGACGCATCAAACGTCGCCTGCCCCGCAAGACGGACCTTTCCATCGCGTACTGCTTGCAGATTTTCAATCTTTACCGCAGTGCCCTTCAGATCGAAACCAAACTCGCTCGTCTCCACATTGATCTGCGCGTCGCCTCCCAACCGCATCACATCGCTTTTTACCACGATGTTGCGCAACTGCGCCCGGTTCTCCGTGAAGTTCACATCCGCTGTCGCCGAATGCACAGCCTGTCGCCATGCCGTCCCGTTCATCACGCCGATCTGTCCGCTGCCGCTCAGGTGATCTTCGGTGCCACCAACCTGCACATCTCCGCTTACCAAGCCGGTCACCGGATAGCTTGATCCCACCAGCCCCTGTAACTCACCCACTTCGGCGTTCGTCACTTTCACATGCGCGGAAAACGGCTGCTTCGCGTCATAATTTCCGTTCACCAGCGCCACGCTCGCGTCCACCGCAATGCGTGCGCCGCCGCGTCGCAGCTCCGCGTTGCGCAGGCTTTCGCGCGTGGCGGAGTACTCAACGTCTCCCTCCAGCACGTCCCAATGGGTGCGCACCACGCGCTCAATCGCAGGCTGTCCGTTCGGCTGCTTTTCCATCTTGCGAAGCAAGGTCGTAAAGTCGCTCAATGCCAAATGTCCCGCCAGCGCCGGCGAATTCAACTTACCTCTCGCCCACCCACGAAACGTTGCGCTTCCACCGAATTCAATCGGCAATACCCGCGCGCGACTCCCGCGCCACGACGTCACCATCGGCACAAGTTCAGCAAAGTTCGTCGTGGTTACATTCAACATCAGATTCGAGTTTGCCGATAACAGTCCCCGCGCTGAAAGATGAGTCGCCGCCGTGCTTGCCTCCACGTTGCGCGCCTGCACCGACTCGCCTTTAAAGTCCACTGTCGCCCGCACTACTGCGGCCACCGGCAGCTCTCCGGCGCGCACCACCGGATGCACCGCGAGGTCGCCATCCATTCGCGCATTCAGTGGACTGCCGCGCCAGTTCACATCCAGCGTGCCCGTCGTCGAACCTGCAAGATGCAGCCTGTCCAAAGGTAGATCGCTATTTGAAAAAGCGCGCAGCGCCTGCGCCAACTCCACGCCGTTCACCTGCAACTCGATCCGCCCCACCTGCTCTTTACCGCGCAGATTGGTGATATTCATCTTTCCGTGTACCGTGCCACCCAGAGCAGTGGCAAAAATCGAAGAGGCGCTGAAGTTCTCTCCATTCAGCGAATACAAAAAGCCGCCGTTGATTTTCTCCAGCCGCACCACCTGGTCCGACCAGTTCACCCCTGCAGCCTGGGCTTTGCCCTCTACGGCGTATTCCGCGCGATCCCAGCGATAAATCCCTTCACCGCTCAATTGCACTGTGCCGGCTCGCAATTCGCGATAGTGCGCCAGCCGCGCCAACTCGCCCAGGTCGCCAACCCCGCGATAGACAAATTGCGCCACCGGAGAGGCCATCCCAATCACTGTTCCATTCGCCTCCACCCAGGTGTGCCCTTCGCTCACTCGCAATCGCGGCACTTCCACACGGTCGCGATAAATTTCGAACTGCGCCTCCGCGCCCAGCGTCAGTGGTTCACACTGCGGCATCTGCATCCGCACCTTCCCCACCTTCGCTTCGCCGTCATAACGATGATCCGCCGCGCGATATCGCAACGCGACCGCAATATCGTCAACGCGGCCGTCCAACTTGATCTTCTCTTCGTTCCACTGCAGCAACCCCTGGCTCAACTCTGCGTGGCCTATTGCCAGGCGCAACAATTGTTCCGCCTGATCCGTCCGCGCTCGGCGACGGAGCTTCGGCTCAGGAATATTCGTCGAGCCATCCTTGTACACATCCACATGGGCAAGTGGCCGCACAACGCTCAACTCATCGAGCGACACGCGGCCGCGCAGCAGCGCGGCCCACTTCACTCGCACCATCGCCCGCTCAACCCGCAGCAGCGGAGCTTCGCCCACCCCTTCTTTCCCGTGAATCGTCAGGCCGTCAAACTCAAATTGCAGCCGCGCCATCTTCCACTCCACGGCATGCAACTCAACTTGCCCGCCCACAACGCTCTCCACCTGTGCGACAGCAAATCGGCGCGCGCGCTCACGGCATCCCGCGCTGTTCACATATCGCGCGGCGGCCAGCAACACGACCACGAGCACCAAACCCAGCGCCCCGCACCACAGCAGAATTCGCGAGCCCAATCGCGGCGCGTCGCCATCGCGCGCAGCGAGCAATGTTGCGTCCTCCTGTGAGGTCTGCACTTGTTGCCCGGATTTACCTTGTTCTGGCTCTTCGCTCATCGCCCTCTCAAGCGCTCACATCGCCCAGCTATCTACCGCACCCCATCCCACAACAACTGCACGCTGCTCTGCTTTCGCAGAGTCTCAAGCCATTTCTCGATCTCGCGATTCATCTTCTGTTCCACAAGCAGTTCGCGGATCTTCGGCGTCATCCGCTCCAGTGGTTCAGGACTCTGACCCTGCGCCATCACCTGCGGAACCAGTGTGTTTGTGTAATATTCCTCCACTTCCTTACGCGAAGCTCTCACCAGCGGACGCACCCGGAATTCCGTGAACTTCAATATCTCGATCTGGTTCTTCACCAGGTCGCTGAGTTCCGCCTCTGATACTCCATACCTCTGTAGCGTGGCTACCCATGCTTGGTCCATCCGGCCATCCTTGGTCCCCGCCCGCACCGCAGCAATCCGCGCTTCAACCTCTGATTCATTCGCCGGAATCGTACCCTGCATCTGGTCGCGCAATATTAGATACTGCACCAAGTGTTCGAATGCCGTGCGCCGGTCCGCTTCCCCCAAATCCTTCAACGCGCGCCCATTCTCCAGTGCCTCAAAGCGCATCTGCTCGTCCAGATCGCTCCAGGTCACCAGGTGATTGTTCACGATGGCGATTGTGCGATCCACCACCTCTGCCTCCGCCATCACCGTCAGCAGCACCATCAGCAGCCCAGCCCACCGCGCGAGATTTCGTCCGCCTGTCATCAGAATGTCTGCCCGATACTGAAGTAAAAATTGAAATGCCGCACCTGCTCCACATGAGGCACTGCCGTACAGCCCGACGTGATCCCGTTGCATGGATCTTTCACCGGAAACACCGGCGGGTTGAGGTTGTATCCCACGTCCATGCGCACCGGACCAATTGGCGTACGATAGCGCACGCCTGTCCCAATTGACTGCGACATGTAGCTGAAATCGCACGTCCCCGCCGCGCTCAGATCGCGGCAGCTCTGTTGTTTGCGCTGGCTGAATCGCCACAGATTCTTCCACATCTCATTCGCCGTTCCAAACGCGTTGCCCATGTCGTGGAACAGCACGAAACTCAAGTTGTCTCCCACAAACGGCAACGGTGCCGGAGGCAGCCTCAGTTCCATGTTGTTCACGATCATCGCATTGCCGCCCAGCGGCGCGCCTGACGAAGGATCGCGCGGACCTGCCTGGTTGATGGCAAACCCGCGATGCGAGTTCGAGCCACCCACGAAGAACCTCTCCGGCAACGGCACATATCCGGTTGCGGCCACGCTTGACGGACAGATCCCATTCGTCGGCAGCACGTTCTGGCAGAGGCTCCCATATGGAGTCTCAACACCCACCCGCAGCGAGCGCGCAAACACCCAATTCTTGCGAAACTTATGGTAGGTCGCGTTCTGCAACAGCAACCTCCCGAAGTTTGCCTCTGAGCCAAAGTATCCCGACGCAACGCCGATGTCGCCCGTGTTGTAGGTGCCCTTCGTGGAGTTCAACGGGTCATCCCGCGTGTCGCGCAAATACGTCAAGCTCGGCATTCCCACCCGCACCGGGCGTGAGTAGATCGGGATGAGGTCCGGACTGAAGCCCGAAGGAAAACTATTCGGATCGACCTTCACCCGCCGATAAGCGAAGCGGTAAAGGATCTGCGATGCCTTCGTCGCCTTCTGCGTAAGCTGTATCGAACCTTCCAGCCGGTCGCTGCTGAACGTATTGATATCGCGCGTGTTGTCATACAGCCCAGTCAGCGTCAACCGCCAGTTCGGAAGATCGAACCATCGCGGCTGATCGAAGCTCAGCGAGGCCCTTTTCTGCAGATTACCGAAGTGCGACTTGAAGATCAGTGCCTGATCGCGTCCGCGAAAATTCACTCGCGTCACGTCAAATGTCACCCGCGGACTCACTCCGGTCTGTCCCTGCGGAGAGCCCCCCTGCGTAGTGTTCAGTCCCGTTCCAATTTCCAGTCCAAGACCGTAGTTGAAGGTCCAGCGCTTCGCTTCCTTGATCTGGAACAGCACGTCTTTGGCTTTCTCGTCCCCTTCCGGATTCTCAATCGCCGTCTTCACTTCGTTAAAGATGCCCAGGTCGTAAAGATTGCGTTGCGTCTGCAGCATCTTGCTCTGGCTTAGTGGAGCGCCCTCCTGTATCGCCACCGCGCGATTCACAATGTGCGGCTTCGTATGCTCCACCCCGCTCACCATCACGCGATCCACAAACTCCTGCAAGCCCTCATGGATGGCGTACTCAACATCCATCTGCACATGCGCTTCATCGGAGTACTTCGCCGAACTCTCCAGTTGCACCGACGGAAATCCACGATCGAAGTAGTAGTTCATTACCAGTTCCCGGTCATCGGCCACCGTGGCCTCGGAAAACGGCTGCCCGGAATGAGTGTTGATCATTTCGCGGATCACGTCCTCGCTCACGGCATTCGTTCCCCGAATGTCCAGCTTGCCGACGCGAACCAGTCGCCCTTCGTCCACGTTTATCACGACCTTCATATCGCCGCGCGCCCCCTGATCGTTGCCCAGCACCTCGCTCGTTACTTTCACCGACTGGTAGCCGTTCGAGAGATACAGATTTTTGATCGATTGCAGGTCGTTCGCCAGAATCGCCTGGCTGTAGTGCCCGTGCGGCAGCAGCATGCTGGATGCCTGCATCCCCATGCGCTCTTTCAACTCTTCCGCGCTGAAAAGCTTGTTCCCCTTGATTTCGATTACGCGCAGCCTGTGCTGTTCTCCGCGCGCGATGGAATACACAATGTGCAACCGGTCGTGCTGCTTGTCCTCTTCCTGCCGAACCTGCACCGTCGCATCGAAGTATCCCTGTCCCTGCAAATAGTCGCGTAGATTGCGCCGCCCTTCGTTGAGCAGGTCTTCATCCACCGCATTTTCTTCGTACACGGGCACCAACCGCTTCAGCTTGCCGGAACTCAGCTTCATTCCTTCGGCCCGCACGTCGAGCACCGGCCCGCGATCTACCTCAAAGGAGAAATCCACCGTGTTAGTCTCAGGATGGTAGACAGGCACTGCATTTATCAGTTGAGCTTTGAACCTCCGCTGCTTCGTATATCGTTTCCGTAGCCGTGTCACCGCGCGTTGCAGCAGGTCGCCGCGCACTCGCGTCCCCGGCCTCATCTTGCAAATCTCTGCCGCTTCTTCCGCCGTCAGAGTCGGATCGCCTTTGACCGTCAGCTTTCCTACGTTCGCCGCGGCGCCCGCCTTCACCTGGAACTCGACATCTACCTGCTGCGCCTGCTCGTGCCGATGCAGCGCCGCTCCCACCTCGGCCTTCCAGTAACCGTTGTCGTGCAGCAATCGCAGGATGCGGCTTTCCGAATCCTGCAGCTTTTCTTGCGTGAATAGAGCCCCCAATTCCAGCCGCCCCGTATTGATCACCTGGGTTTCACTCGGTCCAACCTTGGGCAACCCCGTGACCGTTACGTTGCCGTTGAAGTAATTCGGCTTCGTCCGGAACTCGACTGCCACTCCACCGGAGGGCAGCACCGTCGCATCGGCCTCCACTTCGGCGAAGCGCCCGGTATCAAACAACACCCGCAGGCACTTGCGAACATTGCGCCGCTCCAGTCTGTCTCCAGCCTTCAAAGGAATTCGTTCCAGATACTGTGTCCGCTTCGGTGCGCCCCCCACCGCGGATACACGCACATCTTCCACCGTGCGGCCGTCGGCCAGCGCTGCCCGCGCGCCTGGCAGCGCGCTCTCCGGCAGTTGGCCCTTGTGGGAATCAATCTGTTCTGTCCCGCTTTGTTGCCTTACCGCTTGGGTGTCAATAGAAGCCTCTGCGGCAGAGGCAGACTGAGCCGCTGCCGCGAGTGGGCAGATCACTCCCACCAGCAGCACCGCCCATCTCGCCACATTTTGCGTGCCCGTCCACCCGGACGCCCAAATTCTCACTGGAGTCACCGCGACTGACCCTGAAACTATCCTGTAAACCCGAACACCTATCATAAGGCTTGGTTCCAAATATCAGGCAGCGGTTTTGGCGTTATTCAGGACCGCTAGTTTTTCCTCGCACCTCCAAAAGCACTCCCCCGATCCTCGTCGTACATCCCTTTCACGTTCGCGCACCTCCAAAATATGCATGTCGCGAACCTTCCTTTTCGCCGCGTTGTTGATCGCCGCTCCTGCTTATGCCCAATATGGCGGCTCCATCTACACGCAGGAAATCCACCTCGGCTCCGCCACCACGCCGACCACCGTGACCGTACCTCCCGTCGAATTTATCCACGGCATCCCAGAAGAACCGCCTGTCAGCGACGTCCCTCCCGCGAGCACCGAACTACTCGCCCAGCGTCACTTCGACTTCGGAGTCTCGCCCACTGAAGGCCTCGACTTCGCGCCGCAGGGCAGCATGTATGACAGTTCCTTCAGCCTCGGAGAATACGCTCGCCAGTTCCGCTCCCAGAAGAAGAGAGCGATCACCCCCGACACCACTCACAAGTAACGCGCAGTATTTCCGAATCGCCTCGGATCTGAATTCAGGTGCCCCACGTCCCGCCCGGCTTTATCGGGCTGACGTGGGGTTGTTGCTCTCGCTCTTGCTCTTGCTCTCGCTCTTGCTCTTGCTCTTGCTCTTGCTCTTGCTCTTGCTCTTGCTCTCGCTCTTGCTCTTGCTCGCTATCGGAGCTATTGGACTTGAGCGGACCCCGGAATACAGGTGGCTCATCCCAACCCCACTTTGGGTTTGAGACTTTAGCCGAAATAGGGTCACTGGCAGCCCATCCCTCCCACCTGCTACATTCACCTTTACTGAAACTTTCAAGCCGGAAAGGTTATCCTTCATGCCCCAGCCCGTCTCCGCATCCGAGCCCAGCAAGCTCTATCGTTGGTTGGTCCTTCTCTGGCTCAGCATCACCATGTTCGGCAACTATTATTTCTATGACGCGCTGGAACCGCTCGCCGACGTCCTCCAAAAGCAGCTTCACTACACCGATCAGAACATCGGCCTGCTCAATTCCTTTTATTCCATCGCGCCCATCGCCACTGTTCTCATCGGTGGAATCCTCATTGACCGCCTCGGCGTACGTCGCGCGCTCCTCATCTTTGGCGTCATCTGCCTTGCCGGATCCATGCTCACCGCCTTCAGTCCGCGCTTTGAAATCATGGCCGCCGGACGCTTCCTCTTCGGCATGGGAGCCGAGTCGCTCATCGTTGCCATCACCGCGGCGGTTGCCAAATGGTTCAAGGGCAAGGAACTCAGTTTTGCTCTCGGACTCAACCTCATGCTCGCCCGCTTCGGCAGTTGGCTGGCGCAGAATTCCCCAACCTGGGCGCACTCCGCCTACAACACCTGGCAAGGCCCTTGGCTCATCGGCGTAGGCTTCGTTTCGCTCTGCGTCCTCGGCCCCATCGCCTACTGGATCATGGAAGCGCGCGCCGAACGCCGTTACGCATTAGGCAAGGCTGGCGAGGCCGACAAAATCGTCTTCCAGGATGTGAAGAATTTCGGTCTCTCCTACTGGTATCTCGTTGGCCTTTGCGTCATCTTCTACTCGGCCATCTTCCCCTTCGAAACTTTTGCCGTGAAATACTTCATTGACGCCCACCACACCACCCGCGAACTCGGCGGATTCCTCCTCAGCGTCCTCACTGCCTTCACCATGTTCGGAACCCCGATCGTGGGCCTCTTCTCCGACAAAATGGGACGCCGCGCCACCATCATGTGCCTCGGAGTACTGCTTCTCATCCCCGTCTTCCTCATGATGGGATACACCAACATCTCGCTCTACGTTCCCATGGCGATGCTCGGCTTTGCATTCACTTTCGTCCCAGCCATCATCTGGCCATCGGTCGCCTACATCGTTCCCAGCCGCACTCTCGGCACCGCGCTCGGACTTATGACGATGATCCAGAATATGGGCATGGCGGGAATGAACTGGGGACTCGGAAAAGCGAACGACGCCGCTCACGCCAGCGCCGCGCATCCGTCCGGCTATCAACCCATGCTCCAGATACTCACCGCCATGGGAATCATCGGAGCCATGCTGGCTTTCCTCCTGCGCCAGCGCGAGCTCGGTCCTCACGGCCACGGCCTCGAAACCATCACCGCCAGCTGATCCCAAGTCAGTGCCCACGAGTGTGCGCTTTCACCGCGCACCCCCAAAAAGCAACTGATCCGCTCCGAGCGGCATCGTACTTTTTACATACTGGACGAGACCCGCGCCTATTTGGCGGAAGGAATAATGTGCCAATTCGAAAGTCCGCACCTGTAGAAGACGTTCAAGCCTTGCCCGCTTCGGGTGCCCCCTCCCCGCAGTCCGTATCTGAGCCGGTCACCGCTCCCAAGAGGACCGTTGTGACCACCCCAAGGAAGATGCTGGCGTCGGGAATGTCAGAAGCGGAGGCTATCGATCGCGCCAAAGAGGGCGATAGCGGATGTTTTGAGGCCTTGTACGGTCTCCATAAACGGCGTGTTTACTCCCTTTGCCTCCGCATGACCGGCAACACCGCCGAGGCCGAGGATCTCACTCAGGAAGCATTTCTGCAGCTCTACCGCAAGATTTCGACTTTTCGCGGAGAGTCGGCCTTCTCCACCTGGCTGCATCGCCTGGCCGTCAACGTCGTTCTCATGCACCTCCGCAAGAAGGGTCTTCCCGAGGTCTCTCTGCAAGAAACTTTGGAACCGGCCGAAGAAGACGGTCCCAAAAAAGACATTGGCGCTCACGACCAGGTTCTCGCCGGTTCTATCGACCGTGTAAATTTGGAACGCGCGATTGAAAGTCTTCCTCCCGGCTATCGCATCATTTTTGTGCTACATGACATCGAAGGGTATGAGCACAATGAGATTGCCGAAATGATGGGCTGCTCCATAGGCAACAGTAAGTCACAGCTTCACAAGGCGCGCATGAAGCTGCGCGATCTGTTGAAGATCACCCGCGCTGAACGGAACGCATCTAGAAGCTCAAGCAGGCAATTACTATGACAAAAGTACAAGAAGCACGCGCTGGGGCCCCTAAAGCCGTCCATACCTCCGGGAGACATAACGAGATGACCTGTGCTGAGTTTCAGCGCGAACTGCCGCTCATTATTGACGCAGGTGGCACCGAAGAGCAGGAAGAACATCTGAAGTCCTGCAAAGTATGTTGTGGTCTGGTCAACGATCTCCGTTACATCGCAGATCAAGCCAAGCTGTTGATCCCCCTGTATGATCCCAGCCCCAAAGTGTGGGACGGCATTGAACAGAAGCTCAAGGTTGAGGGCTTGGGAAAGCCCGCTCAGGCCCGACGGTCCATATAGGCCCAGGCATTCGCGTGGATAGCGATCGGTTCTTTCGATGGCCGCGAGTATTTCGCGGCCATTTCCATGCCCGAATCTTTCCACCCGCGGCACTGTGCTCCGAAAATTCTGCTGACGTAACCGTCTGATGCGCCTGCTGCTACAATCCCCCTCAGTGACCAACGAATCTGCAGCTCCGTTACTGGTCCTCATCGGATTCATGGGGGCTGGCAAAAGTACCGTCGGACGCCTTCTCGCGCTCCAGCTCGCCTGCCCTTTCGTCGATCTCGACGTGGAGATTGCCCGCATTCACGGCCCCATCCCCGAACTATTTTCCTGCCGCGGTGAAAGCGGCTTCCGTGCCATCGAGCACCATCACCTTGACCTCACCCTGCCGCGCCTCAAGCGTCCCTCCGTCTTCGCACTCGGAGGAGGAGCCTTCCTCCAGCCCGCCAACCGCGAACTCCTCGAACATTACGCCGCCACCGTCATCTTCCTCGACGCGCCCTTTGAAGTCGTACGCGCCCGCATCGCAGATGGCGGAAATCAGCGTCCGCTCGCCCGCGATCTCGACCGCCTTCGTCAACTCTATGAGTTCCGCCGTCCTACCTACCTCGCCGCCCACCACACCTTCGACGCTTCCGAAGGAAATCCCTCTTCCCTGCTAACCTCCCTGGTGCAACTCGCCAATCGACTTGGCATCTCCACCTCTGCTCGCGATAAACTCTAGCGGGGAACCCCACATGATGCGCCGGAACTTTTTTTTCGCCACTCTGTTCATCACCACGCTCTCCCTGCTCACTCCTGCGGCCATCGCCGGAGGAAAGTCTGCTCCCAGGCCAGCCGGAACCGTCGTTGACCAAGGCTCATTCGGAGTCTTCCAAAGCGGCCAGCGCGTCGCCACCGAAACGTTTTCCATCCGCCAGTTTCCCGACTCCAGCACCACCTCGGCCGAATTCCGCGCCGAAGCCGGACAAACCAGTGGCAAGATCGACCAGTCCAGCGAACTCACCCTCTACCCCAACGGCAGCCTCTTCCGCTACGAATGGAAGCAGATCGCACCATCGAAGAGTTCTGCCACCGTCCAACCCGGTGAGCAGGTCCTCAACCTGCATGTCGTGGCCGACGGCAAAACCACCGACCAGCCCTTTTTCCTCGGCCTTGAAACCTTCGTCCTTGACGATTATTTTTTCTCCACCCGCGAAGTCCTCCTCTGGCGATATCTGGCCTCTGCCGAATGCAAGCCTCGCCCTGCCGGTGAAGGATGCGACCTCGTCCGCCAGCGTATTCCCGTCCTGATCCCTCGCCGCCGCACCTCTGCCCAGGTCTTCGTCGAGTTCAAAGGATACGAAGATTCAGCTCTCAACGGCCGTCCCCAGCGTCTCCGTCATTTCCTCCTGCAAACCGACGGTCCTGACTGGCACCTCTGGCTCGACGCCGACCACAAACTCGTCCGCATCTCCATCCCCGACACCTCCACCGAAATCCTCCGCCAATAACCGAAGTAGCGCATGATCCGCGATGTTCGCGATGTTTTGGTGACGTTTCGGTGACGTTTCGTTGACGTTTCGGTGCCCCAGGTCCCGCCCCGTTCTTTGGGGCTGACCTGGGGTTTTTGACCTGCCTTTGCCTTTGCCTTCCGCCTTCCGCCTTCCCCGTCCCCGCCCAACCTTCCGATTCTCCCCTCCTATCCCAAGCCAACTTCGCCCCTCTCGCTGTCCTCTAATGAATAGCCACTGTCTTTTAGGAGGAGCCATGCCCAAGGCAATTCGAAGCATTTTCATGCTCACGCTCTTGTTCAGCGCTGTCGGACTTTTTGCTCAGCGAACAATGATCGCAAGCGGTACCAACATTGAGATCCGCGCCGATCAGGCAATCAGCGTCAGGCAAGGTGAGGAATCCCGGGGCAGCTATCCCGCCACCGTTTCTCGTGACGTGCTCGATCAAGACGGTCGAGTCGCGATTCCCAGCGGCACTCCCGCCCGTCTCCGCGTCGTCTCCGATGACAACGGAAAAACGATGACCATTGATCTTCATTCGATCCAGCTCGGTAATCGAAACATCGATGTCACAGGTGAAAGTGCGAGCGGTGTCGGAAGCAGCAAGAACGGCGGCCTCGGTGCCAATAAACGTACCGGAACCTATGTCGGAGGCGGAGCCCTCGCCGGAACCCTTCTCGGTGCCCTTGCCGGAGGCGGCAAAGGCGCAGCCATCGGAGCCATTGCCGGAGGCGCAGCCGGTGCCGGAGCTCAGGTCATCACTCGCGGCAAAGATCTCAGCATTCCCGCCGAAACCAAGTTAAGCTTCCGACTCAACAATGACTTGTCCGTGCCCGTCGTAGCCACAGCATATCGCGACCGTTTGCCCGATCCCGACCCCAACAATCCGAATCGCTACGACAATCGGAACTACCCCGATAACCGAAACTATCCTGACAACACACCCAGCAATTCGGATGACCGGCCCTATCGCAACAACCCCAATAACTATCCCGATAATCGAAACTATCCCGACAACCAGAGCAATCCGAACTATCCACCGCCCGATAATCGGAACAATCCCGACAATCGCTAGTTCTGATTGTTAGTGCAAAGAGCCCTCGTACGCCGCGAGGGCTCTCTTTTTGTGTTCTTGCCTTTGCCTTTGATTTTGGGTCATCCTGAAGCGAAGCGAAGGCCCCCCGTTCCGCTCAAATCTCCCGCGCCGTCCCAGGCTTCCCGCCCTGCCTCAGCTTTCAAAATTCCGCTTTCGGTACAGCTCAAAATAAACTGGCAGGCTGCCCGGCTACTATGTTGTCCCCGCACACTAACTCTGCCTACAATGTGCCCGTTGAAAGGTAAGCCATTATTATGCCGATGACCATAGATCCTCCTGCTGAGACTCCCCTTGAAGTCCACGGCCGAACCTCCGGCGAACTCATGCGCGAACTGCGCAAGCAGCGCCACCTTGTTCTGCGCGACGTAACCGAAGCCACACGCCGAATCGCCGAAGCCCAGAATAATGAGGAGTATGCCATCTCCCCTGGCCGTCTCTCCGAGGTCGAAAACAAAGGGGTCGTCCCCGGAATCTTCCGCCTCTACGCTCTCTCCGTTGTCTACCAGGTAGAGCTGAGAGAGCTGCTTTCCTACTTCGGAATTCCACGGGAGTGAACTTGATTCGCTGATCCAATTGCAGTCCAAGAACCGGAACGATCCATCAGGAACGCTAACCAAGGTTTCCGAGATGATTGCGTCCAAGCAGCGGGACTTACATCAGGCGATGGGCCTCCGCGCCTCCGCGTGACCTTTAGGTCTATCGCCCCAGCACCAACGCCCTCTCCCTCGCCAATAACCTCTCACAAGCCGCGCGCAGCACCAGCCTCGGAGCCGTCTTCCGAATCGACATCAGCAGCGACATCGTCCGTGCGCCGTCAAATCGCGCCGTCTCCCGGAGCAGCCAAGCCAACCCTTTCCGCACCATGTCGTCTTCGTCCTTCAGCAGCGCCTGCGTAATTTGCTGTACCTCGTCCCAGAACAATCCCTGATTCGTCCCACGCAACAGCGCCACCGCCGCCGCACGCCGCCGCCAGCGATTCCCCGAACGCGACCACACGAAGACCCGCCGCAGCCTTCGCGGATCGGCCACAATCATGTGCCCAATGATGTATTGCACCAGCCCATCGTGATCGGCCCAAGTGCTCACTCGATCCAGCCACTCTTCAAACATCTTGAAATGCGCGGCAGTAAACTCTCCCACGAAGGGCTCCAGCAGCAGAACTGCCAGAATTTTTTCTTCCAGTACATTCCCATGAAACAGGTTGTCGGCCACCCCGATCAGATAGTCGATCCCCTCTTCCCTGCGAATAACGCGCCCAAATCGCCGTGCCAACTTCCTGAGCTCTTTGGTGTACCAACCACGCGATTGAATCTCTTCCTTGAAAAACCACTGCACTTCCGCCGTATGAGGAGCGCTCCCCCCATCGATCAACACGCGCCGCAGATGATCTGCGATGTAGGAAACCGGCTTAGACATGAAAGGTATTGAAGCACAAGAGAGGAAAAGATATCTGTGATTCCTCAAACGCGGGTGGCTGTAGATGATCAAGACGTTGTACCTGGACAACCTCCTGAAAGATCACAGGTGGCCCACATATGCCTTCTTTTGGCATATGTGGGGAACAGTACTCAGCTCGTCCATCAGCCGCTCCTGTTCCTGCTTCTTGAAGGCCAACAACCACTCACAGATTGCGCTTCAAAAACTGGCTCGCCTTCTGCCCTGCGTCAAGAAGCTGCGAGCCACTAAAACCGCGGGTTCCCCACATATGCCTTCTTTTGGCATATGTGGGGAACAGTACTCGGCTCGTCCATCAGCCGCTCCGGTTCCTGCTTCTTGAAGGCCGACAACCACTCACAGATTGCGCTTCAAAAACTGGATGGTCCTCTGCCCCGCGTCGAGAAGCTGCAAGCCACTAAAACCGCGGGTGGCCCACATATGCCTTCTTTTGGCATATGTGGGGAACAGTACTCAGCTCGTCCATCAGCCGCTCCTGTTCCTGCTTCTTGAAGGCCGACAACCACTCACAGATTGCGCTTCAAAAACTGGCTCGCCCTCTGCCCCGCGTCGAGAAGCTGCAAGCCACTAAACCCGTGACCGGCCCCGGGATAGAGCTTCATCTCACAGTGAGTTCCCGCCCGCTCCAGCAATTGTTGCAGTCGCGTCGCCTCCGTTACAGGAACCACCCGATCTTCCTCGCCATGCAGTATCAACACCGGAGGCATCTGCCGGAAGCCATGTAACTCTTCCGGCATGCCACCAAAAAAATCCACCACGGCCTTCACCCGCGGCTCAACCGATGCAACGGCAAGCGCCAGATATGCACCCAGCGAAAACCCAAGCAACCCGATGCGATCCGCGTCCACCGCGACCTGTTGCGAGATAAACGTAATGGCGTCCCCGATCGTCCGCATCCAATCCGTAAAATTTCTATGCGTCGTGGCGTGGTCTGCCCAATCCGTGCCGGTCCGCTCAAAGTAGTGAACCACGAATACGGCGAAGCCCTGCCCCGCCATTAGCTTTGCCGGTTGCTCCGCCCACCCCTCATGGATACCGCCCGATCCGTGCAGTGCGAGGATCGCCGGATATCTACCCTGAGCCAAGGGCAGGAATTGCTGGACCGTAATGGAATGTCCATCACTCGTATAGACTGCGTTGCATTTCTGAATATCAGCGCCAAAGAGATTTACCCTTCATGGATGCTCGACGGGATCAAAAAGAACCAGTCACGTGATCTTCAGCAAAACCGTTTCCAGCCCAACCTACAACAAAACTGCTACGCAATCGAACCGCAAAGTCCGATTGTCGTAGCAGTTTTTCTTTCCGCCTTATTCGTAGAACTGCGCGATCTGTTCCTTGCTCGGCCGCGGCGTCATCAAGCTAACCGCCACCAGCGCCACCACGCTCACAATCAACGCCGGGAAGATCGCATCGCGCTCCCCAATCACTCGCGGCAAATGCGTCTTCACCGAATCCCACGCCACCGTAATCACCGTACCCGACAGCAGACAAGCCACCGCGCCCTCGCGTGTCGCCCTTCGCCAGAAGAACGCCGCCATCACCACCGGAGTAATTGCCGCCGAGTAAATCGTGTACGCATACATCGCCTTCGCCAGCACCGACTCCAGCTTAATCGCCTGCACCAGCGCCCACAGTCCCAATCCCACCACCAGGAACCTCGAAACCAGCAGCACATTCTTCTGGCTCGCATCCGGACGAATGAAGCGTGTGTACACATCATTGATCAGGTTCGTCGCCGGAGAAAACAGGTAGTTGTTCGCCGTTGAAATCACCTTGGCGAACACCGATCCCATCAGCAACGCGCCCACCAGCGGAGCCAGAAAGTGTCGCGCCGTGAACGGAATAATCTCGCGTGGCGCAAAATCCGGTGCGGGCACCCGAGACAGCGCGAACAGTCCCGATCCCACCACGGCCAGCGTAACGATCAGCGTCTCCAGCACCACCGTGCCAAACACCCATCCCACCACCGCCACGCTTGCATCCTTCTCCGTCTTCGCCGAAAAGAACTTCTGATACATCGACTGATTTCCAATCATCAGCAGAAACGTCGGGAAGAAATATTCCAGCGCGCGAATCAGAGCCTCTTTGTTATCGCGCGCGCCAGCGGCCATCCCCGGCGTCTTTCCCCACTCCCCAAACAGCGTAAAGTGCGTAGCCGGAAGCGACGCATGCAGTCCCGCCGATCCCCCGATGTGTCCCATCAACACCGGCAACGCGATAAAGCCGATCACGGAGATCAATATTCCGATCACCACGTCCATGTACGCCACCGAGGCCATCCCCGCCAGCGCCGTAAACACGATCACGAACGCGGCGATAATCAGCGTGCCCTGCGTCTTTGCAATGGCCGGAAAGATCAGGTGCATGATGTCGCCGCCCGCGCGGAACTGGTAGCTGGTGATCGCCGTGTAGGCAAACAGAATCGCAATCGTCCCCAGCACTCGCGCTGCCGTGTTGTACCGCGCCTCCAGCAGATCCGGTATCGTAAACTGCGCAAACTTCCGCGCCCGCGGCGCCACGAAGTAGATGATCAGCAGTCCCGCCCATCCGCCCGCAGGCTGCCACAAGGCCGCAAAGCCATTGCGAAACGCGTTCTCCGCCCCCGCGAACAGCGATCCCGCGCCGATCCACGAAGACAGCAGCGTAAACACCAGCACGTAAGCAGGCAGCGAGCGCCCGGCCACCAGATAATCGGCCTTGGTCTTCACCTTGCGCATCTGCCAAATGCTCACAGTAAGCAGCGCGCCCACGATCACCGTGAGGACCACGGCATAAAGATTCAGCATCTGCACTCCGAGGGACGTGAGTTAACGACAAACGACGTAAGTTGAATGAAGGATTATCTTACAGTGATTTCGCAGCCTTACACACCAAGCACTTTTCTCACTTGCTCCGCCGTCATTCCGCGAATCGCAACGACCTTGTTTCGCCCCGTCTCGCCCGACACAATCACAATCCCCGACTTAGGCACCCGAAACAAATCCGAGAGATACTTAACGACTGCCTCGTTCGCTTTTCCATCCACCGGAGGAGCTGTGATCGCCAGCTTGATCGCATCGCCCATCACACCGACAAACCCCGTGCGGCTCGCGCGCGGCTGCACCCGCAAAGCAAATTGCGCGCCATGGGCCGTGTCGCGAACCGCGAATGCCACTGCTTTATCTCGCCAGCGCAAAGAACAGTTCAACCACCGCCAGCACGCCCGTCGCCAGCGCCGCCGGCTGATGCAGCACATTGCCGGGAAAGTGGTAGAGCACTCCAATGCACATCGCGCCAGTCAGAGCCGTCACCAACGCCGTCATCCAGCTCAGGAAGCCGTCCTTCCTTCGCTGCGAACGCACCGCGTTCATCAGCCCCATCGAGACGATGGCCACCGCCGCGCCTCCCGTCCATGGACCGCGCAACACAGCCAGCTTCGGAACCCATGCGGCCAGAAAGTGAGCGCCGCCCAGCAACACCAGCGCCCATGCAAACAGTGCGTCAATCCATTTCATCCAGCAGACTCCTCGTATGGCGCGGCATACGGTCGTGCTCCGAAGATAGCCGTCCCCACTCTCACGCAGGTAGAGCCCTCCTCGATCGCAACCTCAAAATCGTGTGACATTCCCATCGAAAGCTCTGCGAGCTTCAACCCGCTCTGCACGCTCAACCGGTCGCGCAACTCGCGCAAACTGCGGAAGCACCCGCGCGCTCCTTCCGAATCTTCCGTATATGGCGGCACCGTCATCAATCCGCGAATCTCCAGGTTCTTGAGCCTCGGCTGCGCTTCCAGCAGCGTCCGCAATTCCTGCGACTCAGGTTCCAACCCTGACTTCGCCTCTTCGCCACCCACATTCACTTCAATCAGCACATCCAGATGCCGGTTCAGCTTCATCGCCGCATCGTTCAACCGTTCCGCCAGCCGCAGCGAGTCCACGCTGTCCACCGCATCGAACAACTCCGCCGCCTTCGCCGCTTTGTTCGACTGCAGATGCCCGATCAGGTGAAACTTCCCGGTGCCCGATGCGGCCATTACCTGACCCCTCTTGCCCGCAAACTCCTGCACGCGATTCTCACCAAAGAGCACCTGCCCCGCGGCAATCGCCTCCAGAATGGCCGACCCCGGATGGTTCTTCGAAACCGCCATCAGCGCGACTTCGCGCGCGTCGCGTCCCGCGCGCCGTGCCGCCTGGGCAATTCGTTCGCGAACTTCACTCAGATTCCCAGCAATGCTCATAGCTCGTCTCAGTTATGCGTGTGCTCCCGGACGCCATCGCCGTCCCAGAACCTGCACACAGATTCTCCTGCTTTTCACTCAACGTTCATCGTCGTGTAACGACCGATGTCCATCATAGGACCATGAAGCAGGTATTCGACACCCTGATTCTATCCGATGTCCATCTCGGTTCTGAATTGAGCCGAGCCAGGGATGCGGTCCACGTTCTCGAGTCAACAAAATACCGGCGACTCATATTACTGGGCGACATCTTCAGCGACCTGAACTTCGGACGATTGACCGGTGACCACTGGAAGTTTCTTTCCTGCATTCGCAAGCTTTCCAATCCCAAACGCAAAATCGAAGTCGTGTGGGTTGAAGGAAATCACGACAAGGGCCTTTCCAACATAATGTCCCACCTCGTCGGAGTCCCCGTCTATCAGCGATACGTCTGGGAGTTCAATGGAGTGCGCCACCTCGCGGTACACGGCCATCAGTTCGACCGCTTCGTCAGTCGCAACGCTTTCATCAGCAGCTTCGGTGAAAAGATTTTCTATCACATCCAAAAGCTCGACAATCGGAACAAAAGTTTCTCCCGCTTCCTCGACCGGCTCAACACACGCTGGCTCCGCATGGAACAGAAGGTCGCCGAGGGCGCTCTCAGTTTCGCAAAACTAGGCGGAATCGAACGTGTCTTTTGTGGACACACACATGCCTCCACCTCCCTGTTTCGCGACGGCGTCTGGTACTACAACACCGGAAGCTGGATTGATGCGCGCGCTACCTACATCACCATCGACGAGAATGGAGTTGCCATCCGTGAACACACTACCGGAATTGACCATCGTGATACCCGCCCGGAACGAGAGCCTGAACCTGCCCCGGCTGATGAATTCTTTGATCCGGCAGGATTACCCGAATTTGCCTGCTACGAGAGTCTTCGTTGCTGACGCGAATTCCACGGACAACACCATCAACATCGCACTTTCTTTTGCCGAAAAGCTGCCCGTCACGATCATCTCCGGCGGCCTGCCATCCGTGGGACGAAACAACGGAGCTCGCCTCGCCAACAGCCGTTACGTTCTTTTCGTGGACGCCGACGTAGAGTTGACCGACCCAACGCTCCTTCGCCGCGCAGTCGAGCGCATGAAACGCCGCCATCTGCACTGCCTCACCACCAACGTCTGGTGCGCGGGCGGTTCCCTCCTGGACAGGGCTCTCTACGCCGGCAACAACCTCGTGCAACGCTTTGCCTCCTGGACAAAGCCTTTCGCAACCGGCATGTTCATGATGTTCGACAAGGAAAAATTTGACGAGCTTGGAGGCTTCAACGAGCGAGCGCTCTACGCCGAAGACTACCTGCTTAGCAAAAAGGTCTCTCCGCTCCGCTTCGGAATCGTCGGCGGCGGAGTAGTCACGAGCAATCGCCGTTTCAAAAAAATGGGACACTTCAAGATTGCTCGCATGTTCTTCCGCACAGCGCTTAATACTTTTAATGAAAACTACTTTTTAAGGGATCAGGACTACTGGAAGGATACGGACGAAGCGCGCGGTTCCAGCTACTGATCCCATTCATAACGGTTTCATAATGGCGACTGGATGCCCGGAAAACCTGCCGGAATTCTAGTCGTTTTTTCCATTGCTCCTCCGTGCCCCCGGGAGCTCCCCAAACTCATCCGCCTCCTGCGAGAGACCATTGCTGGCAATGATGTCGCGATAAAGCTCCGCGCTGCGACGCGCACGTCTCTCCTGGGTCTTTGTGTCGAGTTCATAGAGCCCGAAGCGCAACGTCCATCCCTCATTCCATTCGAAGTTGTCCACCAGGCTCCAGTGGAAGTACCCTCGCAGGTCGTGGCCCTCACTGATGAGTCTTCCCATCTCGCGCAAAGTGTTCACCATCACCCAGGGCCGTATCCGGTCCTCGCGATCTGGAACGCCGTTCTCAAGCACCATCATCGGCTTGCCCAGCCGTGCATAACTCTCCGCTGCCTGCCTGATCACCAGCGGATACGCTTCTCCGTAAGGCAGGTCCACGCCGCGGTCGCCCTGCGGCGCACCGGGCGGCACAAACAATCCACCGGGGCCAAAATCTTTTCCAAACGGGTACGGAAAACTCACATGGAATCGGTTATAGACGTTCAGTCCGATGAAGTCGCACTTGCCTTTTGCATCGGGAACGCGCACCTTCGGCAGCCACCACAGTCGCGGCAATTCGCCGTCCGCGAGCAGGTATAGCGAAGATAAATTGAACAGTTCGTGATAGACATTCGCCAGCCACCCATCCATCACGCTGCGGCTAGCTGGCTCAAAGGCGACATAGTTAATCGCCATGCCAACCTGTGCCTGAGGTTGATATGCGTGCAGGCGTTCATACGCCAGAGCATGTCCTTGATGAATCCCCATCAGCGCCAACATCGCTGCTCGCAGGTCCATTCGTTTGCTCGGAGGAAATTCTCCGAACAGATACCCGAAAGCCGTGTAGACATTCGGTTCGTTGAACGTAACCCAATCACTGCAAAGTTCGCCGAAGCACTCCACCGCCCTCTCCGCGAATACCGCAAAGCCACCCGGCCCGGCAGGATGAGTAAATCCGCCGCGCTTCTCAAACCACTGCGGATTCGTGAAGTGATGCAATGTAACAAACGGGCGCATGCCCCTGCGCCTCACCTCGCGCAAGATCGTACAGTAGCGCTCAATGGCCTCGCGGTTCCATTTACCACGTTCGGGCTCAATCCGGCTCCACTCGACCGAGATGCGCAACGCGTTCAGACCAAGCGATTCGCATAGATCGAGGTCCCGCTCCGCATTCACCCACCAGTCGCAGGCATTGCCGCGACAATCGCGCGATCGAATCCGCCCAGCGCGCTCCCATTCCAGCCACTGACTCGGCGGAGTGCCGCCCTCGAACTGGTGCGCGGAGGTGGAGACGCCCCAAAGAAAATTGTCTGGAAACGAGCGCATCGCCTTGAGTGTAGCAGCCCATCAGCATCTTTGATTCACCCGTCGAACGCGGAACAACCCTGTTTCCCGAATATCGGCGTTCTCCATCTTGCCAGTTTGCGTTCTCACCCTCCGCGCTTCCGCCTCGACATGGCACAATGAAGCGTTGTCGAATAAGGCGTTGCAAGGCGATTCTGCAATGCCTCGCACCAGCTCTGTCCCACGCTGCATCGAACAGAGACATAGGGCTGGACATATCGAAACCAGTTCTGCGAGGATCATCCGGAACCATGACACGAACTTTCGTCGTACGTACGCTCGGCGCTCTTCTCTTGTGCCTGTTGTCTTTGCCTTCCCTTGCTCAGGAAGGCGAAGGTCCGCTCAACAACGTGCCACCCAAGGGCATCACCGTAGATGAATTGGTCCAGCGTTTTGCCTCGAAGGAAAAGGAGTTCAAGGTCGCACGCGAACAGTACACCTGGACCCAGAGCGTGAAGGTGCAGACCGTAGAGGGCAACACCGTAGATGGCGAATATCAGCAGGTTGCCGACGTGGTCTTCGACGACAAAGGAAGACGCATTCAGCAGGTGAAATTCGCCCCGCAAAATACCCTCACCCGCATCGACATGACACAGGAAGATATCGACGACATCGAAAAACGCATGCCTTTCACCATGACCATCGACGATCTTCCCTCGTATAACGTCAAGTATCTTGGCCAGCAGCAGCAGGACGAACTCAACTGTTACGTCTTCGATCTCAGCCCGAAAAAGATTGATAAAGGGCAGCGATATTTCGAAGGCCGTATCTGGGTCGATGACCATGACTTCCAGATCGTAAAAACCTACGGCAAGAATGTTCCCGACCTCGTGAAGCCCAAGAAGGGTCAGGAAAATCTCTTCCCTCGTTTCACCACATGGCGCGAGCAGATCGACGGCCAGTACTGGTTTCCGACCTATACGAAGGTCGATGACAACCTGCATTTCACCATGGGCGACATCCACATCCGTCAGGTTGTGAAATATGAGAACTATCGCCGCTTCGGCTCTAACACCAAGATTCTCTACGAAGGTCAGGAAATCAAAGGTGCCGACGAAACCCCGAAGAACCCAGGAGACAAGAAGTAATCAGGAGAGGTTTAGAAAAGAAGTATGCGGTAAGTTCCGCGCCAAGGTGTGTAGGCACGAATAGGTGCCCCACGTAGGTGCCCCACGTCCCGCCCGGCTTTATCGGGCTGACGTGGGGTAGTTGATCTTGATCTTGATCTTGATCTTTGATCTTGATCTTTGATCTTGATCTTTGATCTTTGCTCTTGATTTTGCTCTTGATTTTGCTCTTGATTTTGCTCTTACCTACGCCGCGCTAGGCATCGAGCGATCTGCAGCGGCCTGGATGAATTTCTTCATCACGTTCGCCCACATAACTTTCTTTCGAACCGCACTTTCTTTCACAGTACGTCCCGCGGCAAACATCGACAGCAGAACCTTCATTTTGACCACTTGAAGAACCTCCCGCTCCTGCTCTGAGGCTCCATAGGCATCAAGGAAATTCTCTTGCACCTCGGTTATAATCGCCCGGTTGCAGAACGGATATTTTTCGAGCGCCTCGACGCACGCCAGGAAGGTTGCAGGGTCCGTATAAGTGCTGCCGTCTTCTTCCATCCGCGCGAA
The DNA here is from genome assembly GCA_035539055.1 of Saccharimonadales bacterium (SeqCode). Taxonomy (GTDB): domain Bacteria; phylum Acidobacteriota; class Terriglobia; order Terriglobales; family Acidobacteriaceae; genus TOLSYN. The sequence goes on from DATLJC010000043.1 coordinate 179,129, forward strand.
ATCGCAGAACCCGACACCCTTGTCCATCACTGCCACATTCAGCGGCGAAAACTCATTCAGCACCGTCGAGTTCGTCAAAGGCTTACGCGCCCGGTCCAAAATTGCCCGCGTTCCCGACAAAATCTTTCGGATTGATGCCTCGTCCAGTCCTTCGCCTTTGCAGCTATGGCACAGCTTCTCCAATTCGACCTGCAGCGCATCGCCGTCCAGCGGTTTCGGAGGCTTCGCCGTAACTTTCTGAAAAGATCGCAACCATGTTCCGCTCGCCGTCGCCGCACCCTGCAGCAAGCCCACATCCATGTATCCCGGCAGCAGCGCTGCCTTCATGATGATCGATTGCAGCGGAATGCCCGCCAGCTTCTGACTCACCACCGCGCCCAGCTCGCTGAAATCTCCAATGGGCCGCGGAATGCCGGAGAACTTCTTTTCCTTAGCGATACTGTAGATCGAGCGCAGATGTTCCGTCTCTGCCTCAGCCAGATTGCGTGCGCCCGCCGGTCCGCATTTGCTCGCCCTGTAGAGCTTCACCGAAAGTCGCTCATTTCCGTCGGCAAAATCGAGCACCAGTTCGTAGATGTAGTGATCTGCCTTCGGTGTATGCCCCACAACCCGCACTGCACGAGGCTCACCCAGTTCTGGAAACCACTGCGCGCCGCCGCCGCGTAACTCTTCTGCAATCTGATCCATTACATTCTCTGGCATTGTTTCTCCATACCGCCTCAAGCTCTCAAGGGGAACAAGGGACAGTATCAAACAGCGTATATAGGGTTTGATGCGAACCGCTGTGCAGAGCTGAAGGTACTAAGGTGAGATTGAACACTTTCAGGCAAAGATAACCAGTAGCTGCTCGGTATTGTAAAATGCGGACCAGAGCACACCGGTTTCAACCGTGCATTGCGGCACGTCCCTCGGGCGATCAATAGAACAAATACTTCCGCCACTTGGCGTCGCTGCGTCCCATCATCCGCATCAAGTGCCGACTGGTGTGCAGCGAGAACGGGCGCGGCTCTTTCAGCGGACGCATCCCGCACTCATGCGCCAGCGCGTTTCCTTTTCTTCGATTGCACTCATGGCAGCAAGCGACCAGGTTCTCCCACGTCGACAATCCGCCTCGCGAGCGCGGTAGCACGTGATCGAGAGTCAGTTCGCTGGCTGGCAGCACCACTCCGCAGTATTGGCAGGTATTGCGGTCGCGCAGCAATATGTTCTTCCGTGAGAGTGCCCTGGTCTGATGAGGAATACGTCGATATTCCAGCAACCTTATAACCGACGGAACCCTGATCGCAACCCTTGAAGAATGCAGAAAATGACCGTTGATTTCCTCAGTCGCCGCCACGCCCTTCAACACCAGAACGATAGCCCGGCGAGCCGCGCAAATGTTAATGGGTTCGTAGGAAGCATTAAGAACAAGCACGGGAGCGTGCATGGCCGAGTAGCCACGCTCGGAGTGATCGTTATGCAAACGGATTGATCTGTGACTCTCCATTGGCGTTAATCCCCAGGACAGGCCGGCCCGCATTGCGTGTCAGCCCAACACGTTGCTCTCCCTATGACAATTGGATGCCACGACTCGGTAGGAGGGTTCCCGGAGCCGTGCCCGGCAGCGACGGCCCCGTTACGGATGGACCCGGCGATGTCGGACGGAACGTTCTACTTAACGGTGAAAGTAATTCAGTGTCGGACACGCCCGCGCCTGCTCGTTCGACAGCATTCTGCCCCAGCGCGCGCGCCGGAGTTGCCACCCACACCCGCGCCGCTCCCGCATGCCGCAGTTCGCGAGCACACTCCGCAGCCGTAGCGCCGGTCGTAAGCACATCGTCGATCAGCAGAATTTCGCGGCCCTTGATTCTGTCCCGCGAAATTACCTTGAAGGCTCCGCGAATCTGTTGCCGCCGCTGCTCTGCCGTCAGCGCAACCTGCGATTCATAGAAGCGCACGCGCAGCAGCGATGTCACATCCAGACTCAACCTGCGTCCCGTCGCCTGCTCAATCCCGCGTTGCGCCGCCCGCGCAATCAGCTCTGCCTGGTTGAATCCGCGCGATCTCATCCTCAACTTGTGCGCCGGAACCGGAATCATCAGCAACTCCGGCACGTCGATATCGCCCTCGAGTTGCAGGCAGGCCTCGGCGGTAAATCGTCCCAGCACATTTGCCACGGGACGCACCCGCTCATACTTCAGCAGGTGAATCAGTTGCCGCAGCACGCCCGTGTAGGCTCCGTAGTTCACCGCCCGCTCAAAGGCCGGCCCCTCGCTCGCGCACTCCGGACAGCAGGCATCGCCGAACGCGGCATCGGTTGCGGCCAGCAGGTTTCCGCAAACGTTACATCGCGGCAGCACAATCGGTTGAACGGATTCGATACAGGAGGAGCAGACCGGAAGTCGCGAAACAGAGAAGAGGGAGGCTTGGCAGATTCGGCAGTCGGAGGGGAATAAGGCCGCAAGGAGGCTTTTCACCGCATCTCCTACTATTCGGGGAGCAAGCGGTTTTGCCTTCGGTATGCTGTCCCAGCTACTGCTGAAGACTGGCCTCCTTTGAAACGCCTGAAGCTCGCGCACTCTAACCCGCAGCTTCAATGCCATTGAGTATATACCAACTTGAGTCTGCCCTGCTGACTGTCCTTATGTTGAATATTCGCTTTCTCTGGCAGAATCCACCAGTACCCGCCGTCCCGGCCTCACTTCGTCCGGGCTACAGTTATCAACGGATTCTTTGCACCTATACCAGACTGACCGTAAACCTCTATCAGCCGTCTCCGTCCAATGGTGTGAGCGGTGATGGAAGAAACCTTGACAGTATCGGCAATGAGCGAAGCGGGATGGACCGCTACCGAGTTCGATGACATCGTGCGCGAGCACCAGGCGAGAATCTACCGCCTGCTGTGGTGCGAACTGCGCGATGACGAAGCGGCTGCGACCCTGACTCAGGATTGCTTTTTGAAAGCCTATCGCGCCCGCGCCGAGTTCCGTGGTGATTCGAGCGTCAGCACATGGCTCATCCGTATCGCCGTAAATCTTGCGCGCGATTACCAGCGCAACCGGCGTCAGAATTTCTGGAGGAGGCTGCTCGGAAACAACCCCAAAGAGGCGGAACTCGCGACCGAAATGGCCGTTGATTCCACCCCCCGCGCCGACCGGGCCTTACTCGCCCGCGAGGAGTTGCAGAGAACCATGGCTGCGGTGAAAACGCTCTCCCCGCAGCAGCGGACGGTCTTCCATCTGCGATTTCTCGAAGAGTTTTCCATTGAAGAGATCGCGCAGGCAATGGAAATAGAGATTGGAACCGTCAAGTCTCACCTGTCGCGAGCCGTCAAAGCTTTACGGCAGCAAAGGGAAAAACAATGAAGCATCTCGGCGATGAACAATTGGCGCAATGGCTGGCAGGGGAAGCCGACCCGGAAACCCTCGCCCACCTCCATACCTGCGGTGAATGTCGCACCGAGGCCGAGACCATGCGCAATGGCATCTCGCGCTATACGCTCGCCATCCGCCGCGAGTCGGCCCTCGCGCAGCGTGCCCGCATGGCGACAAATTTCACGACACGAAAGGCCCTCGCGTTCCATCGTCTGCGTTGGGCGGGCGCCGGAGTATTGGCGCTGGCGCTGGCAGCTCCTACGGCATGGATGTTGAGTTCGCGCCCCCCGGCAATCTCCTACCGAACCGCCGCCAGCGCCCCTTCCACCGGAGCGAACACGCCGCAACCAAACACACTGACATCGCCGACGACGCAACCTGCTCCCGTTCAATCAGCCGCCGCCATCAGCGACGACCAACTGCTCGAGGAAGTAAACAATGACCTCAACCGTGAGATACCGCGGGCCTTGGCTCCGGTCAGCGTCATCACCACCGCACGCAATGAAATTGCCGCAGCCAGGCTCGATACCGCAAAGCCCGGCAACTTTTCCGACTTACAAGGAGAAAGTAAATGATCAAGAAATTGTTAACTGCAAGTCTGCTGTTCTGCGGAATGACCTCCGGCCTCATGAGCGGAACCGCCCTTGCTCAGGGTGGTCCCCGAGGCTCCGGCTTTGGTCCTCACAACAGGAAGCCCGGTGGCGAAATGCACGGCATTCTGCCCCCCGGACGATGGTGGAAAGATGCCGAGATGGCAAAGAACATCGGACTCAACGACGTCCAGGTGCAAAAGATCGAACAGATCTTTCAGGATAGCCGCATGAAGCTCGTCGATGTCCACGCCAATCTTCAGAAGGAAGAGCTCAAGCTCGAACCCATGCTCGAGGCCGACAATCCCGACGAGAACTCCGTCTTGAGCGCCATCGATCGAATCACTGCCGCCCGCGCTTCGCTCGAAAAGGCCAATGCCCAGATGGCATTTGCCATCCGTCGCGTCCTCACCCCGGATCAGTGGAAGAAACTGCACGCCATGCGTCCTCACCGCGAGCACTTTCCTCCACCCATGCGCGGCCCCGAAAGCGGGTCCCACCGCGAGCACAACGGCCCTGGCCAAGGTGGTCCCGGAACAGGTGGTCCCGGCCCCGACGCGTCCACTCAACCTCCGGCGCCTCCCGCCAACTCTGCCCCCGACGACAAGTAACAAGAACCTCGGATGCCCCACCTTTGCGCCGACGCTTTTTGTCGGCGTTAAGGTGGGAAGCAAATCCCTCCACGTCACTACGCGTTTGAGGTCCTCGGCCCCAATCAAGCCGCGAATATACTCCCAATCCAGAATATGTCTCGTTCCAGCATCTTCATTGCTTCTGCTTGCCTGTTCTCCACGGCGGTGCATATACTAGCCGGTCTGCATAGGGGCGGGGATAGGGAGAATTGTGCCTCCCGCCGCGCCCTCCGAAGCTTACCCGTAATATGGGAGATAGTATGTCAACCGTTATTGATCCACACATGGAAACCAATCCCTGGGAAGCGCAGGCGGCACGCTTCGAACTCGCTGCCCGCAAACTCAATCTTGATCCCGGCCTCTGGAAGATTCTCAGCCAGCCCGCCCGCGAAATCACCGTACACATTCCGGTTCAAATGGACGATGGACGCATCGAACTGTTCACCGGATACCGCGTACAGCATTCCATGGCGCGAGGCCCTGCCAAGGGAGGCATCCGCTACGCCCCCGAGGTTAATCTCGACGAAGTCCGCGCCCTCGCCGCCTGGATGACCTGGAAGTGTGCCGTCGTCGACATCCCCTTTGGCGGAGCCAAGGGTGGAATCATCTGCGATCCCAAGAACATGTCGCGTGGCGAACTCGAGCGCATGACCCGCCGCTTCACCGCCGAACTCATCGAGGTCATCGGTCCGGAAAAAGACGTCCCCGCTCCCGACGTCAACACCAACGAGCAGACCATGGCATGGATGATGGACACCTATTCCATGCACATGCGCCAAACCGTCACCGCCGTCGTCACCGGCAAGCCCATCGAAATCGGCGGCTCGCGAGGACGCAAGGCTGCCACCGGCCGAGGCGTCATGCTGGTCACCAATGAGGCCGTCAAGAAACTTGGCCTATTGCCATTGAACACCCGCGTCGTCGTGCAGGGTTTCGGAAACGTCGGCTCTTACACCGCCCTTTTACTGCACGAGCAGGGATTCAAAGTCACCGGCATCGCCGAATGGAATTGCGGACTCCACAACGAGAATGGCATCGATATCCGCGAACTTTTCGATTACAAAGCCAAAGTCGGCACCATCCTCGGATTCCCTGAAGCCGAGCCTGCCGATCCACAAGAACTCATGATCTCCGATTGCGAAGTGCTCGTCCCCGCCGCCACCGAGAACGTCATCACCAGCCTGAACGCCTCGAAGATCAAGGCGAGGATCATCGCCGAAGGAGCCAACGGTCCCACCACTGCCGCCGCCGATGACATCCTGCAGGACAAGGGAGTCTTCATCATCCCTGACATCCTCGCCAATGCCGGAGGCGTCACCACCTCTTACTTTGAGTGGGTTCAGGACCGCCAGGGATATTTCTGGAAGGAAGACCACGTCAACGCCGAACTTGAGCACATCATGACCACCGCTTTCCACGATGTACTCCGCTATGCCGAATCGCATGCGGTCAACAATCGCATCGCTGCCTACATGCTTGCCATCGACCGCGTAGCCTCCACCATCCGCACCCGCGGCATCTACGCCTGATCGCAGTTAAGCGGACTAGATTTTGCTTGGTGAGCCTTTGGTCAGCGAGATTGCAGTGTGGTCAGTGAGGTTGTAATGCCCACCTCTGCCCGCCTTTGGCAGAGGTGGTTTTGAGAACCCAGGTGGCCCACATATGCCTTCCTTTGGCATATGTGGGGACCAGTGCAAGATATGCAGCTAACGCAACCTCCTTGCTCCTTGCCTTGCCCTTGCGCCTGCCTTTGCCCTTAACCTTGCGAACCTTGCCAACCTCGCAAAACCTCGAACCCTTCGAAGGCGCAGGAGATGTCTGCAGGTGCCCCACGTCCCGCCCGGCCTCATCGGGCTGACGTGGGGTAGTTGCCCTTGCCCTTGCTCTTGCCCTTGCCCTTCCTTTTGCTTTTGCCCTTGAATCCCTGAGTAGTAGATGGGCAGCCTTTCGCGTCGGTAAATAGTTTGTTGGCGACGAATCGCCTTCTGTCCAGCTATCCCAAAGGCGACTGCGCCTACCTCACCCCCGCCACAGCCAGCATTCTCCCCGTCACCTGTTCTTTCCGATAAGAAAAGAACAAATCCGTATGGCACGCCGTGCACTGGTCCATCGACTGAATGTTTTCCGCCGAAACTCCTGCATCAAGCAACTGGCACCAGTTCGCCTTCACCAAATCAAGATGCCGCGACATCGCCGGCTCCCCATGCCCCGGCGCTCTCTGGTTCAAAAACAGCATCGGATACTTCGTCTTCAGGCTCCAGCTATCAAACACGTCCTCAAACAACTCTTTCGAGTAGGCGAATTGCGAATCGAACTCGTTCTCCACCTCTTCGCCAATCTCGTAGCAGCACCCCCCAATGCCGGGACCAATCACCGCCACCAGATCTTCCGGATCGCAACCCAGTTGCCGCCGCATCTCCCCCACGCCCTTCTCCACAATCCGCTGCACCGTGCCGCGCCATCCGGCATGGAACACACCCACGGCCTTGCGCTTCCGGTCGGCCACAATCACCGGAAAACAGTCCGCGACCTTGATCCCCAGCAGCACGCCTGCCGTGTTCGTGATCAACCCATCCCCTGCGGTCTCCACAATCTTGTTCTTGCGCAGCCTCGCCCACTCCGGCCCTCGCGCCCCATACACCCGATGAATCGCCGCCGAGTGTACCTGGTTCAGCAGCGCCAGCGGCCACGGATTCCCCTCTGCATCCCGCGCCTTCACATTGCGCAGAAACCGCTCCCGGTTGCGCTCCACATTTTTGGATGTGTCCTCCGCCGTGAATCCAAGGTTAAGCTGCTGCCCCCCATATTCCTTGCTTACTCCGCCCTGCCGGGTGCTGAACCCGTGCAACAGCCAAGGTATTGCCGAGAGTTTTTCCGAGGTAAGCACCTTCACCGTTGGAGCTTTCACCGGACGCGGGCTCGAACGTTCGCGGTCGCGCTTTGCGCGTTGGGTTTTCAGCGCGGAGGCCGCACGGCCCCCAGACAATGTTTTCTTCTGCATAGTGGATCATTCGATTGTAGCGGATGCCGAAATGCAGCGTCTCCGGACAGATTTGCAATGCCAAGTTTTCGGTTTTGCGATACCCTAGCCTACAAAATTCGCGATGGGTCGCTCAGACCATTGCGGGCTCTCGCCCGGGAAGATTAGAGTTCTAGTCTATGTATGAAGATTTCCGCACCGTCGAGCGTTGGACCGGCAGCACGGTCCACTGTGTCTATCAGTGCATCATCATGGCGATCGCAACCCGCCACGCCGATGCCGTGGACGTTAAGTTTTTGGTCAACGACCGTCCCGTATGGATTGCCCTCGCTCATCCGGCCTGGGCCGAGCATCAGAGACAGACGGGACACGTCATCACCGACCCGCTCGCCGTGGAAATAGCGGGACACTACTTACGCACAATTCTGGAGGATGGCGAGGAGAGCGGACGCGATCTCTACACCCTTTCCACCGCCGAAACCCTTCAGCACCTGGACGCCGTTCTCAAAGCGGGCAAAGTTCTTGCCAGCTAGGTTCAGCGGCACGGATGTACTAAGAAAAAAGGTTCCGCCGTGTGTTGTTGTTGCGCAAGTAAATTCCAGCCCGCTGTCCTCGGGCTCAGACCACGTTTTTGAGTTCGTCTATGAATGCAGCAATTCTCAGGAGAGCTTTTTTATGTCAACAGCCACACAGTCAACCGGTAAACATGCCGCCCCGTTGAGCAAGAACAAGCACCTGCTCAGGTGGGTAGAGAAGATGGCGGCGTTGACGAAGCCAGCCTCAATTCACTGGGTTGAGGGGTCGCAAGAGGAATACGATCAACTCTGCGCCGAACTCGTCGAACACGGAACCTTTACCAAGCTGAACGAGGAGCTCTGGCCCGGCTGTTATTACGCCCGCTCCGATGCCAGCGACGTTGCCCGCGTCGAAGACCGCACCTTCATCTGCTCCCAGTCCAAGGAAAACGCCGGCCCCACCAACAATTGGGAAGATCCGTTTTCCATGCGCAAAAAACTCAAGGGGCTGTTCGAAGGATGTATGCAGGGCCGTACCATGTACGTGCTGCCGTTCAGCATGGGCCCCATCGGTTCTCCCATGTCGCAGCTTGGCGTCGAACTCACCGACTCCCCCTACGTCGTCGTCAACATGCGTATCATGACCCGCATCGGCATCCCCGTATTGAAGGAGATTGATAAGGACGAAAAGCGCGTTGTGCCCTGCATCCACAGCGTCGGCAAGCCTCTGGCTCCCGGCGAAAAAGATGTCCCTTGGCCTTGCAACAAAGAGAAGTACATCGTTCACTTCCCCGAAGCCCGCGAGATCTGGTCCTTCGGTTCCGGCTACGGCGGCAACGCTCTGCTCGGAAAAAAGTGCTTTGCCCTGCGCATTGCCTCCACCATGGCCCGCGACGAAGGTTGGATGGCCGAGCACATGCTCATACTCGGTGCCGAGAGTCCCAAGGGCGAAAAGACTTATGTAGCAGCCGCTTTCCCCAGCGCCTGCGGCAAGACAAACTTCGCCATGCTTATCCCGCCCGAAGGATTTGACGGCTGGAAGGTCAGCACCGTTGGTGATGACATTGCCTGGATCAAGCCAGACGCCAACGGCCAGCTTCGCGCCATCAATCCTGAAGCCGGATTCTTCGGCGTAGCCCCCGGCACGTCGGTCAAGACCAATCCCAACGCTATGGCAACGCTCGCCAGGAACAGCATCTTCACCAACGTTGCGCTCACTCCCGAAGGCGGCGTCTGGTGGGAAGGCATGTCCGACGCTCCCGCCGAGTGCATCGATTGGCAGGGCAATCGCTGGACGCCCCAGATCGGCAAGGAAACCGGCAAGCCCGCCGCTCACGCCAATGCCCGCTTCACCGCTCCGGCATCGCAGTGCCCCACCATCGATTCCGATTGGGAGAACCCTAACGGTGTACCTATCTCCGCCCTCATCTTCGGCGGACGCCGTCCCACGACCATGCCCCTTGTCTATCAGGCATTCAACTGGAGCGCGGGCGTTTACACCGGCGCCACCATGGGCTCTGAAATGACCGCCGCCGCTGCCGGAACCATCGGCAAAGTGCGCCGCGATCCCATGGCCATGCTCCCCTTCTGCGGATACCACATGGGCGACTATTTCCGTCACTGGATTCAGATGGGCCGCAATCTCAGCATCACCCCGCGCATCTTCCACGTGAATTGGTTCCGTAAAGGCGAAGACGGACGATTCCTCTGGCCCGGCTACAGCGAAAACATGCGCGTTTTGAAGTGGATTATCGACCGCGTACACGGCAAGTCGCTTGGCAAGGAAACGCCCATCGGTTGGGTCCCCCGCTACGAAGACATCGAGTGGAAGGGCTTCGACTTCCCCAAAGAAACCTTCGACCAGTTGCAAACCGTCGATCCCGAAGCCTGGAAGCGCGAAGTCATCGGCCACGAAGAGCTGTTCATCCAACTCCACGACCACCTCCCCTCCGAAATGGTCTATGAGCGTGAACTCCTAATCTGCCGCCTCTAATTCCGAC
>DATLJC010000044.1:0-9748 GCA_035539055.1 Saccharimonadales bacterium (SeqCode)
ACCCCACGTCAGCCCGATAAAGCCGGGCGGGACGTGGGGCACCAACCGGAAAGCCTTACTAGACGCGCGCGGCGGTGGCGGTCACTTCGCGAGTGGACTGCTGATCGACCCATGCACGGGCGACTCCCACGGCGAGATTGCGCACGCGCTGGATAACTCCTACACGCTCCGTAACACTGATCGCGCCGCGAGCATCGAGCAGGTTGAAAATGTGCGAACACTTGAGACAGAGATCGTAGGCCGGAAGCAGCGGAAAACGACGGCGCTGCTCAGGCGTGAACTTTGCCACGAGGGGCGAGGGCGGCTCGGCAACTTTGGACTTCTGTGTCGATCCGTGTTTCTTGGGCTCATTGGTGGCCGCAGCATACTCGCTGACGAGGGCCTGGCACTCGGCTTCGTAGGCGTTGAGGTGCTGCCAGAGCTTGTCGACATCGGCCTTTTCGAAGTTGTAGACCGAGAACTGTTCTTCATCGGGGAGGCGAATGTCGCCGTAGGTTACGTTGCCGTGAGGTCCGTGAACCCAGACGATGTCGTAGATGGAATCGACGTCTTGAAGGAAAGCGGCGATGCGTTCGAGGCCGTAGGTGAGTTCGGCACACATGGGATCGAGATCGATGCCGCCGCACTGCTGGAAGTAGGTGAACTGCGTGATCTCAAGGCCGTCGAGCATGACTTGCCAGCCTACTCCCCAGGCGGCGAGGGTGGGAGCTTCCCAGTTGTCCTCTTCAAACTTGATGTCGTGGCGGGCGAGATCGATACCGATCGCTTTGAGCGATTCGAGGTAGAGCTCCTGAACGTTTTCGGGCGGCGCTTTGAGGATCACCTGAAACTGGGTGTGTTTGTAGAGACGATTGGGATTCTCACCGTAGCGTCCGTCGGCAGGGCGACGCGAAGGCTGCACGTAGGCGACGCGGTAGGGCTTGGGGCCGAGGACACGGAGAAAAGTCTCGGGCGACATGGTTCCGGCACCTACTTCGACATCGAGCGGCTGCTGTAAGACACAGCCCTGGCGAGCCCAGAAATCCTGCAGCTTTAGGATGAGTTCCTGAAAGGTCAGAGGTTCAGTCATGAATGCAATCCGATCTGGAGAAATTGTAAATGCTTGAGGCGGCGAGGGGAAAGTGGGTGAGGGCGTTTCACGATGAAAGTGTGAGCGGAAAGGGAGCGGCGAATCAAAAAAGACAGAATACCGGGAAAGATCAGGGCGACGGGTGGCTCACTGATTGATGGATGTGGCGAATGAGAGCTGGTCAAAAGCAGAGATGGGCAGGGGCGCCAGTTGCCTGGTCCCCACATTTGCCAAAAGATGGCAAATATGGGCCACCTATGAACGCTGAGACAAAACGCGTTTGCTTCACTGCATCGGAGAGAAGATGCAAATGAACGGGGCGGAGGATCAGGCGGCGGACTGGACGTTGCCGATTCATCAGGCGTTGAACGCTTTTGAGCCCTGCAATAGGTTTGCGGAGTAGGATGGTTGCGTACTGGAGGAACTATGTGGAGAGCACGTATAGCGATGCTGGTGGCGGCGCTGATGCTGGTAACTGGCATAGGAGCCGTGGCGCAGGATCGAGGCAGGTTCTACGACGGAGTGCGCCAGGGCGGACATGGCGGACGGTATGACCGAGGACACGACCACGGTTGGTATGACGAACGCAACAGGCGTTACGACTACGACCGGGGCCGTTACGACCGCGACCGGGGCGGAGGCATCGGCCCAGGGACGGGTGCGGTAATTGGCGGAGCTGGCGGCGCGGTGCTCGGTGGGTTGCTGGGAGGCGGACTGAAAGGTTCGCTGATTGGAGGAGCCGCTGGGGCTGGGATCGGCGCAATCGCAGGTCAGGCGAACCAGAATCATCGGGATGACCGGTATAGGCGCTAGTGTTCGTTCAGAAAACGATTGGTTGAAAGAATGGAAAGGCTGAAAACTATGAAGCTGTCTTGTGAGAGATTCCGCTTGAACGCGATGTGCTTGTTGTTGCTGGTGGCGGGAATGACGATGGCCGGTGCCTCAGTGAAGGCCCAGAATGCACCGATTGCGCCGAGTTCCGTGCAAGGGCAAGGAGCGAAGCCAACGTGGACAACAGAACAACTGATTACAGCTACAGTACACGACGCCTGGCTGCTGAGCGGTAAGGATGAAGCCACGTTTTTTGAGATGGTGGCGACGCTAGCTGACATTTCGGCGAAGAACCGCGGCATTACTCTGCCGGATACGAAAGAGGCGGGCGAAAAGATGGGAGAGTACATCAAGACCACGGCAAAGGCGGATACGGATCAACTGCTGTATGCGGTGGTGGATAAGGCTGTGATGATGACGGCGCACAAGGGGCCGACGCCGGCGGGGTCGAGAGCGAAGGTGAAGTAAGGCGGCGTGGCGCGCTAGTCGAGACGTTCGAGTTGGGATGATGTTTGAAGTTTCCGGTCGAGGTGGCGGTCGATGATCTGCATAAGAAATTTGCGGAGATCGGCGAGGCGGGATGCGGGGAGAGGCTCGTCGGCGAAGTGATCGACCGGGTTGCGGAACATACGCATGGCAAGGTCGCGCGATTCGAGAGACATCTCGGAGCTGGCGACGCGGCGGTCACGTTCGCAGACAAGGCCGTCGCGTAGAGCATGAAAAAACGCGGGCTTGCCCGTGAGCGCCTCGCCACATTCCATGCACTCGTCGATGGGAGGAAGGAAGCCCATGAGGCGGACCATCCAGAGATCGAAATAGGTCACTGGAATCCAGATGGCGTCGGTTTCCAGGCTCTGGAGGACGGACCAGGCGAGGCGGAAGATTCCGTCGTTCACTTCGCGGTCAGGCATGAGTTCGTCGAGCATTTCTCCGATGTGGGAGAGGGCGACGCAGCGGGCGTAATCGATATTGCTGGAGAGCGGCGAGAGGAGGACGTCGCAGGATTCGAGGCGTGCTAGCTCGCTGCCTTCGCGATCTTGCCAGATGGCACGGACACAGGTCAAGGGTTCGAGCGCTCCTCCGAAACGCTTCTGCGAACGCTTGGCGGATTTGGCTACGCCCTTCACTTTGCCTTCGGCGCGCGTGAATAACGTCACGAGCAAGTCGGCTTCGCGCAGAGGGTAGGTGCGGAGGATGATGGCCTCGGATTGCTTTTGGGGCATGGAGGGATTGTACGAGATCAAGGTTTCAAAGTTTCAAGGTTTCAAGGTTTCAAGGTTAAGGGCAGAGCAGGAGCAAGGACAGAAGCAAAGTCAAAAACCCCAGGTTAGCCAAAAGCGGGCGAACCTGGGGCACCAGAATCATTCCGGGCACCAGAAACATTTCGAACTTCACATATTTCGAACTTCACACATTTCGGACTTCTCTAAACATTCCAGAGGTATTCAATCCAACTCCTAAGCGGTGGTGGGGACGGCCTCGGGTTGGGGTTCGGCAATTTTCTTGGAGAAATCGCAGGTTACTTCGATGGTTTCAAGCTTCTTTTTGCCTTTGTCCTTTGTCTTTGGCTTCGCCTTGGACTTGGCGGGAGTTTTGCTGTTGGGGCAGATTAGGAAGGTGCCTTCCTTAGTAACTTTCTCAAGCAGGTAGGGGCTGCCGCATGAAGGGCAGGTTTCGGCTACGGGTTTGGTGGCGGCGGTGAAGTCGCACTTGGGGTAGTTGGCGCAGCCGTAGAAGAAGTTTCCGCGACGGGCTTTCTTCTCGACGATTTCACCGGTTTTGCATAGCGGACACTTTACGCCGATGAAGTTCTGCTTGATGTATTTGCACTCGGGGTAGCCGGAGCAGGAGATGAACTCGCCGAAGCGTCCGTTACGCAGAAGGAGATTGCGTCCGCAGTCGGGGCACTTCTCATCGAGCGGAGTGTCGGGCTTCTTCTGCACGGAGTCGAGGCGGCGCGTGGTTTTGCACTCGGGATAGCCGGTGCAGGCCATGAAGGTTCCGAAACGGCCGCGCTTGAGGACCATGGGCTTTCCGCAGTTTTCGCAGAACTCTTCCTCGTTATTGGAGGAGATTTCGGCGTCACCAAGGTCGGTGAGGTTGATGGGATTTTCCTTGGTGAAGGTGCAGGAGTTCGGATCCTTCTTGTCAAAGGTTGAGCAGGCGAAGAACGATCCGTGCTTGCCCCACTTCAGAACCAGGGGGGCGCCGCAACGCTCGCACTTCTGGTCGGTGGCCTTCTCCATGCGCTTGATGTTTTCCATGTGCTCGCCGGCGTATTCGAGGTCCTCCTCGAACTTGCCGTAAAAGTCATGGAGCGCAGCAGTCCACTTGATACTGCCATCTTCAATCTGGTCGAGGTCCAACTCCATGCGAGCGGTGAACTCGTAGTCGAAGATGTCCTTGAGATTGGCGACGAGCAGTTCGGTAACGACGAAGCCGATTTCGGTGGGGAAAAATTTTCCGCCACGGCCGGGAGTCTTCTGCACGTATCCGCGATCGACGATGGTGGTGATGATGGCGGCGTAGGTGGAGGGACGTCCGATGCCGCGCTCTTCGAGTTCCTTGACCAGAGAGGCTTCGTTGAATCGCGGAGGCGGTTCGGTGAAATGCTGCTCGGGCTTGAGTTCTTCAAGGCGAAGCTTCTGGCCCTCTTCGAGCGGCGGAAGCTTGTGCTTGAGCGATTCGTCTTCGTCGTCCTTGGCGTCCTTGGATTCCTCGTACACCTTGAGGAAGCCTTCAAATTTGAGGACCGATCCGGTGACGCGGAAGTTGTAGCGGGCGTTGGGTAACGCTGCGCTGCCAGCCGCAGGCGCTTGCGCGTCTATATCGACGGTGGTTTGATCGAAGACGGCAGCGGTCATCTGGCTGGCGACGAAGCGCTGCCAGATGAGTTTGTAAACCCGGAGTTCGTCGTCCTGGAGGTACTGGGCTACGTTGTCCGGAGTACGGAGGGCGGAGCTGGGACGGATGGCTTCGTGGGCTTCCTGCGCGTTCTGAGCCTTGGTCTTGTAGATCGTCGGCTGCTCGGGCATGAAGGGCTTGCCAAAGTCGCGCTCGATGAGGCCGCGGACTTCGGCCAGCGCGTCGTTGGAGACGCGGACCGAGTCGGTACGCATGTAGGTGATGAGACCGACGGTGCCTTCGGAGCCGAGCTCGACGCCTTCGTAAAGGCGCTGGGCGATCATCATGGCGCGCTTGACGGTCATGCCGAGCTTGCGCGAGGCGTCCTGCTGGAACTTGGAGGTCGTGAAGGGCGGCGTTGGATTGCGACGGCGCTCAGCCTTCTTAACCGTGGTGACGGCCCAGGCGGCGGCTTCGAGAGCTTCGAGGATGCGCTTGGACTCTTCCTCGTTGTTGATCTCCTGCTTTTCACCGTTGACGCCGAGGAAACGGGCGTCGAAGGCGGGAGCCTTGGCGGCGTGGAGACGGGCGTCGAGGGTCCAGTATTCCTTTTTCTCAAACTTCTGGATCTCGCGCTCACGCTCGACGATGAGGCGGAGAGCTACGGTCTGGACTCGTCCGGCGGAGAGACCACGGCGGACTTTATCCCAAAGCAGAGGGGAGACCTGGAAGCCGACAAGGCGGTCGAGGATGCGGCGGGTCTGCTGGGCATCGACGAGGTTCCAGTCTATTTCGCGAGGCTTGGCGAACGCCTCCTGCACGGCCTTCTTGGTGATTTCGTTGAAGGTGACGCGATAGACGGGCTTCGCTTCTTTTTTGCGGCTGCGTCCGCCGTCGGTGTTGCTGCCGAGTTCTTCGGCGAGATGGGCGGCAATGGCTTCGCCTTCGCGGTCGGGATCGGGTGCGAGATAGATGGCATCAGCGGAGCGGGCAAGCTTTTTGAGGTGGGCGACCACCTTCTCTTTGCCGGGAATGACCTCGTACTCAGTGGAGAAATCGTTATCAACATCGACACCGAGACCCTTTTTGGGCAGGTCCTTAATATGGCCGAGCGAAGCTTCTACGTCGTATCCGGCGCCGAGATATTTTTGGATCGTCTTGGCCTTGGCAGGCGACTCGACGATAACTAAACCTTTGGGCAATGGAACCTCTTCTGAATCTATGGAAACTGGAACGTAACCTAGCACGACCGGGGCCGCATGGCAAAATTCAATGGTTGCGGAAAACCTCTCCGAGCATTGCAGACGGGCAGCTAAGCTATTGAATTATTGGATCGCGCGCCAAATCTTCACTTTTCGGCGAAAACTTGCACCGACGGCTAATGAAGTTTGCACGCGCGACAGGGAGGCTGTCAAAAGACCCGGACGTAGTTCTTGCCGGGGAGACAGCGGATTTTGTTGCTCATCTCCAGTTCAAAGAGAGCCGAGAAAATCTCAGAACTGGATAGCTGCGAGTCGAATTTCTCGATCAATTCGTCAACATGGATGGACTCATCGGCCTTGATGACGGAAAAAACTTTCTGCTGCCCGGCAGGGAGTTCGGAGGCGGGCGGCGGATCAAATAATGATGCAGACCTGGGCTGGGAAGGTTCAGACTGACGCTCCTGCAGTTTGATGCGAATCTCGGTTGGAAGTTCCTCGAAGACATCCTCCCAGGTGGCGACGAGCTTGGCTCCCTGTTTAATGAGGGTGTTGGGCGTCCATGCGAGTTTATTGGTCACGTTGCCGGGGACGGCGAAGACTTCCCTGCACTGCTCGAGGGCGCAGCGGGAGGTGATTCGGGTGCCGCTGAACTCTCCGGCTTCGACGACGAGAACGCCGCGCGAAAGCCCGCTGATGATGCGGTTGCGCAGGGGGAAATTGTGGGGTGCGGGGCTGGTGCCGATGGGAAATTCGCTGATGAGCGCGCCGCCGAATTCGAGGATCTGTTCGGAGAGCTTGCGGTTTTCGCGTGGGTAGATGATATCGACGCCGGTGCCGAAAACGGCGATGGTGCGGCCACGAGCTTCGACCGCTCCCTTGTGTGCAATGGAATCTATGCCTCGGGCCATGCCGCTGATGATGACGAGTCCGCAGTTGGAGAGATCGATGGCGAGGCGTTCGGCCATGCCGAGTCCGTAAGGCGTGGGGTGGCGCGTACCAACCATTGCAATTCCGGTTTCGGAAAGGATGCGGGTGTCTCCGCGAACGTAGAGCACAAGAGGCGGATCGTAGATTTCGGCGAGGTGCTCGGGGTAGAGCTCGGAGCCCATGGTGACTAGAGATACGCCGGGAGCCTTGGCCAGCTTCTTCAGCTCTTCATCGGCCAGTCGGAGAGAGTTTCCGAGGGCGATGGACTGGGCAGAGGCGGCGGGCAGGCCGGTGGCCTCCAATTCGGTGAGCGAGGCGTGAAAGATGTCCTCGGTACGAGGGATGCGCTCGAAAAGGCGGCGGACGCGGGTGGGTCCGAGTTGCGGAGTGAGCGCAAGGGCAAGCATTTCGCGATCACGCGAGGAGACGAATGAGGCTTTTGCAACAGCTTCTGACATAGAGGTTGATGATGGCGAGTGTAAAGGAGGGCGGCGGGGTGAGTCACTAAATTTGTTTGTATGGGGAAGGTAGAGGCTGTGAGGTCGGCTTGCTGATCTCCCGGGTTATCCGCGCGATGGATCTGCGCGGCGAACCCGGGGCACCGGACATTCCTGGTGATTCGCCGCGACGAAAGGACAGACTTGCAGGGGGAGAGTACGATCTGTAATGGTAGTGGGTCGTGATGGGGACTTATGCGTACATTGAAGATTTCGGCTATCTCATTTTTGAATACCGTTCCGCTGATGTGGGACTTCGAACACGAACCCTCGCAGGAGATTCGCGAAGGGTTTGAGATTGAGTACACGGTGCCCTCGGTGTGCGCACAATCGCTGCGCGCGGGGACGGCGGATATTGGCATCATTCCGGTGATTACGACGGCGCAGATTCCGGGGCTGGTGGTGCTGCCGGATGTGGCGATCGCGGCGCTGAACAAGGTGTGGTCGATCCAATTGGTAAGCAAGAAGCCGATTGAGGAGATTCGCACGGTGGCCGTGGATACTTCGTCGCGAACCTCGGCGGGACTGACGCAGGTGCTGCTGACGAAGTTCTTTGGCGGGCATAGGGAACTGACGCCGATGGCTCCGGTGCTGGGGCCGATGCTGGAGAAGTGCGACGCGGGACTGCTGATCGGGGATCCGGCGCTGACGGTGAAGACCGATGGGCTGTACAACTACGATCTGGCCGAGGTGTGGCGGGCAAAGACCGGGCGGCCATTCGTGTTTGCAGTATGGACGGTGCGCAAAGCGGCGCTGGCGGAAATGCATCCGGGGCTGGACCTGGCGAAGATATTCAGGCGCTCGCGGGACCACGGACTGTTGCCGGAAAACGTGGCGGAAATCGCGCGGAGCTGGGCCCCGAAATTGGGGTTGAGCGAGGGAAGCATCAAGAGCTATTTGCGGGAGAACATTCACTACAAGCTGGACGCGGAGTGCAGGGAGGGGCTGGCGCTGTACTTCAAACTGGCAACGGAGTGCGGAGTGATTGAAAGGGCACCGGAACTGGAGTTTTTGGAAGATGCGGCGATAAGCGAGATGCAGGGCAAAGAGATCAACTACCCCACGTCAGCCCGATAAAGCCGGGCGGGACGTGGGGCATCCGGTGAGTTTAGGTCAGGGGATAGAAAGAGCAAAAGCAAAGACAAAAGCCTATATGACTGGCTTTGCTGGTCCTCCACTCAAGCCAAAAGAGGGCTTGAACGGGCCACGCATTAACTACCCCACGTCAGCCCGATAAAGCCGGGCGGGACGTGGGGCACCCGGTGAGTTTAGGGCAAGGGATAGAAAGAGCAAAAGCAAAGACAAAGGCCTATACGACTGGCTTTGCTGGTCCGTCCGGTGAATCCTAATTGGCCTATGTAGCATCTATTAGTTAAGTAAGCTAATGTACGTCGCTTCTATCAGGACATCGAACCTGGTGTAAGATGGAAGCAGCTCTTTGAAAAGGTCAGATACCTTTCAGGCTTGCAGATCAACAAGCAGCAAGCCAGGCCGACGGCTCCACCGATTGAATTCGGCGAAGGCAGCCGCCAACGACGCAGAGGTTTTTCGCGAGCCGCAGACCGAAACTGGCGCGGTGCCGCGAAGCCCGACCGAGACTCAAAAACTGGGGTCTCGGCTGGGTACAGTTTTTTGGGGGCGTCACGGCTTCGACGGAAACGGTTGCGGCCAGGAGGCATGCAGGGGCGCACACACCCTTAATCGAGTGCAAAAACACAGTTGCCAACACTGAACTGGCTTACGCAGCTTAATTAATTAAGTTGCCGTTCTCCGCAGCTTCGCCTACGGGCCGCGGTCAGAACGTCGCACAGTAGGCTGGCTTCGTACCCTACGTCTGGGGGTTGAAGCGAGATCAACAGGCTAGCCAGGCGCGTTTCTTGCCGATTCTTAGCGTGACTGGTGAACGTTGTGGTTAATGACCACGGCAGGAATCGAATAAGCATGTAGTCTCCTCGCTTTCAGCGCTTTCGGACAGGGGTTCAACTCCCCTCGCCTCCACCATATAATCTACTTTATAAGTAACAAGTTACAAGAGTAAAAAAGAGATGTACCAATAGCGTACCAAATAATTTACAGTGTGTGCCGTAGTCATCCCGGACTGAGGCACACGCAATGCTCAAGCTCTATCGCCGTCACACTCCTACCTGTAAACCCGGTGCCAAGAATCCCAAAACTGTTAAGTGCTCCTGCCCTATTTGGGTAGATGGAATGCATGACGGCAAGCGTAGCCGCTATAGCCTAGTGTAGTGCGTCACACAGATGGGCTGTTATTGAGGTTGGCCCTGGCGCGTTTGACTTTTTCGAGAATGTCGTTGGCCTTTGCCGTCCAGATGAATGGTTTGGGTTGGCGGTTGTGCTCGTCGATGTAGGCGAGTATA
>DATLJC010000045.1:0-43997 GCA_035539055.1 Saccharimonadales bacterium (SeqCode)
CTGACGGCACGGCAGAAAGCAGCACGCAAGCGAGCGGCCATGGAGAGACAGCAGCGGTTGGAAGAGGCGGTTGCACAACTGCCGGAACTGAAGCAGCGGCAGGCGAAAGCCGAGAAGCATGCCGGCAGCGGCCCACGCGGCGAGAAGGTTCGGCAGCGGCAGCCACGGGTGAGCACCACCGATGCCCGGGCGCGACAGATGAAGATGCCCAATGGCGGGTTTAATCCGGCGGTCAACGTGCAACTGGCAACCGATACTGCGAGCCGCGCCATTTTGGGCGTGGCGGTGACCAGCGAAGGCACCGACTCGGTTGGGTTGAGTGAGCCGATGCGGCGGCAGGTCGAGTAGCGTGGTGGACAACGGGTCCAACAACATCTGATCGACGGCGGCTACATGCGGATCGAGGACATCGAGCGCGCCCACCAACAGTGCGTGGAGTTGTTTGTCCCGCCCAAGTCGGCGAAGAATCCCAACAACCGTGGCCGCGAACTGGAGATTAAGCGCGGCGACACCGAAGCCGTGCGGGCGTGGAAACAGCGCATGGCCAGCGAATCGGGAAAGGAAATCTACAAAGAACGGGCGGCGACGAGCGAAACCGTCAATGCCGACCTGCGAACCTATCGAGGGCTGACGCAGATGACGGTGCGAGGCATGGACAAGATCAAATGCGTGGCCCTGTGGTGCGCCCTGGCCTACAACGTCATGCACTTCGCAACAGCACTGCTGGGCTGAGAACTGATCCGGCACTCGCGGTTCACTCCGCCGATCTCCGGGCCGCACTGTAAAGCATGTCCCGGAACACTTCGCCAGTCCTATCCCGCCACCAGCAACACCCCCACCTCCGCCCGCTTCGCCAGAAAAGCTGAATTAGTCACAGCCTCTCAGGATGACCCTTCAAAAACAAGAGCAACGGCAAGAGCAAGAGCAAC
The DNA here is from genome assembly GCA_035539055.1 of Saccharimonadales bacterium (SeqCode). GTDB lineage: Bacteria > Acidobacteriota > Terriglobia > Terriglobales > Acidobacteriaceae > TOLSYN. The sequence continues at coordinate 930 of DATLJC010000045.1, forward strand.
GGCAAGAGCAAGAGCAAGAGCAACGGCAAGAGCAAGAGCAACGGCAAGAGCAACGGCAAGAGCAACGGCAAGAGCAACGGCAAGAGCAAGAGCAACGGCAAATCCGTGCAAAAAAGGCGGGGGAATCTGAGGCACCAGAAGCGCGTGGCGGGTTAGGTGCTACTTGCAGCTATCTACAGCCGTGGAGACGAATCTGCTGCAGGTCGGATCGAGCCTGTTCGTTGCCTTTGGAGGCGGCGGATCGCAGGAGTAACTGCGCCTGGTCGCAGCTTCGGACTACACCGGTGCCTCGCTGATACATTCTTGCCAGTTCTACCGGAGCTTGGGGATTTCCTTTGCCTACGGCTTTCCAGAGCCATGCGGCTCGGGCTTCGGAGTCGCTGGCGCGGGATGCGCGGCTCATTTCGTCGGCTCCGGGAACGGGCTTGGACGCAGCGGCGTTGCCGGAGGAGCGGCGGGCGCGGTCAGAGCTGGCGGCGGACTTGGTTGATGGCGACTTGGCAAATTGACGCAACTTTGTCGGCGGGGCGGCGGCTACGGAACGCGATTCATGTTCGGGGACGTCGGGGGCGCTCATTGCGGGTGGCTGGGTGGAATGGTTTGCGGCGGAAGCGCTGGTGATGGAGTCCGAAGGGGCGCTGGCAGCATTAGACGTGGGGCTGTTTGAGGGCGTGGCGCTGGACGTGTGCGCCGCGATGCTGGAGGAAGCCGTGGGCTGGGTGGACCTGGCGGCCTGCTGCACGGGAAGAGGGTGGTCGGCGTTCGGACTGCTTTCGGTGGGTTGGGGGGAGCCGGGCTTTGCCGGAGTGGACGAGAGGCCGAGTTCGCGTCCGGTGTTATCGGCGGCTACGGCGGGAGGGTTTTTGGGCGTTGACTTGTCACGCCGGGCCACCTGCATGGAACCATTCTGAACGTAAGCCAAGCCATAGTCGCGGATGGAACGCCACTCGAGTGCCGCAAGGATCGCAACGACGGCCAGGATGGCGAGAGCGGTATTTCGGGCGAAGTGGGATTGGGGCTCGGGTTCGTCATCGATGACAACATCGTCGTCGGTCAGGCCTAAAAACGACGGTCCGCTGACACCTGTGCGAGCGGTTCGCTCTCCATCGTGAAGAAACTTGCCGGTCGTTACGGGCTCGGAGGCCGCGGGTTGAGAAATGTATCCGACGGCGGCGTTATCGTCGCCTGGGTCTGGCACACGCTTTGCTAAATCCCAACGAAGGAATTCGCCGCGAGTCTGCTCGAGATTTTCACGCTCGACTTCCTCTCTTTCGCGCGTCTCGTAATGAGTCTCGCCTCCGTGCTCCGCGTAATTGTGTAGTTCGGCCTCGCGCTCGAGATTTTCATGAGCTTTCTCGATCACCTCGGGAGGAGTGTGGATGCGCCTGTCGGTACCTTCCGCGGCGAAGAGAGGAATTCCGTTGTCGTAATCGATGACCTCGGGCGGGAGATTGGCGGCGGCTTCGGTATGTTGGCGGTGTTCGTACTCCGGTTCGCGCCAGAACTCCTCGGGCGCATCGGTGACAGCCGCACGCACCAGTATTCTTCCACACTGCCCGCAGTAGCGGTTGATCGCGGGATTCACGGTTCCGCAGGTTTCACATTTGGGTCCCATCGCATCTCCTGGGGTGTCTTGAGTGGTTGGATGCGAGCGGGACGCCTGCCGCTGTCAGCGGGTAAGTTTTGGATTAGAACGGTTTCAAGGAATATCCCCGCGAGAGCGAGGACAAAGAAGAATCGATGGCGGGTTGAAAAGCTTGAGGCCGCATGGGAGCCTTGGGGATGGCTGGGGGTCCTTCGCTTACGCTCAGGATGACCCGCTCAACATATGGCAAACACATCTACTTAGAAACCGCTTTAATTGGCACCGATAGCCTTTTGTTGCTTCTGAGCCTTGGCGGCCCAAACGGCTACGCGCCAGCCAAGCAGGGCAGTGAGGATTGCCAGGTAGAGCAGGGGTTCGCGCTTGTCGCGCTTTACGAGCCAGTAGAAATGGATGCTTCCGGCGGCGGCAGCCAAATAGACGAGTCGATGGAGGCGTACCCAGTTCTTTCCGAGGAAGCGGATGGATTTTTGCGTAGAAGTCAGGGCTAGAGGGAACAGGATGAGCCAGGCAAGCGTTCCCATGAAGATGAAGGGGCGTTTGGCGACGTCATGGGCCATGGCCGGGATGCTAAAGCTCTGATCGAGCCAGAGATAGGTCAGCAGGTGCAGGGAAGCGTAAAAGAAGGCAAAAAGACCGATTAATCGACGGTACTGTATGAGCCAGAGAATTCCTGTCCACTTGCGAAGGGGAGTGATGGCCAGGGTGGAGAGCAGGAGAATCAGAGCGGTTAGGCCGGTCTGGTGAGTAATGCGCTCGACGGGGTTCGCGCCAAGGTTTGCGGTGACGGCCCCAAGAACGAGTTTGGCGAGGGGAATGAGGCAAGCGATCCAGACCAGCGGCTTGAGGACGCGGTTTCGTGTCATTACACCCATTGTATCGTTTGGGACCGCGGGGTGAGGAATTCTGAATTTGCAAATAGTAATTGCGGAGAAGCGCGTTGAGGGTAAGAAGGAAGGTCTGGGACGTATTTGCTTTGCTGTCAGAATGGTAGCTTCCTTTTCCACACTGCACCGTTTTTGGGGAATTGACCTGACCGGAAAGGCGTTCTAGTCTCGCATCTGCCAGCTGACACTCTTACGCAAGAAGTAGCTGCCAGAAGAGTTCCTCGCCAATCTTATCCCCCGATTTGGAATGAGAAAGAGGCAAGTGTTTCAGGAGCTGTGATTTAGCCGGAATTGCTGATGGAATACGTGCTCCGCAGACCCGGAAAAATTTACGGCAGAGGTGACGTGTAAGCTGAAAAAATGAATTAAAATACAACATATTGCGGTAGGCTCTTGACTGGCACAACATAAAGAGCTATGTTTCGCATCCCAGCTATTTGTTGGGTGAGCAAGAGATCTCTAATTTTGCAGCCCCCGAGGGCAGTAAAGTTTCGTTTCAATCCGCTTCTGCACGCGCTTCGCGCAGGGTGTGAAGGTAAGAACAAGCAGGCTCCCGTCGTCACGAATGACGGCATGCCGGAATTACTATCTCTCTAAGGAATCGCTCGTAAGTGCCCTCCTGGTGATTGGAGAGTTTGCTTATGGAGCTTAAGAACCGCCGGGCGCGGCAGGGTGAGTCGTGAGTTGCGATTCGCCAGAGGCCGTTTTGTCCCCAATTCTCCCCGGCGCTGGACACAAAGGCCGTTTGAGGTCGTTTTTTCGACCCGCGGCCTGCACGCGAAAGCATGAAGGAGTTATTACGATGGCCGAAGTAACCGAGAAAACCTCCGCCGCCCGTCCGGCCCCTGCGTCCACCCCCGACGCCGCCGATGGGCGCACGGCCTCCGCGCAACAGCAAAAGCGTCAGGCGCAGGGTCTGGCATTCCAGCGGCACTTTACCCAGTCGGGCGTGTCGCCTTATGACAAGCTGACGTGGGAGTTCCGCACGGCTTCGATTGTTGACAGCAAGGGGAACGTGATCTTCGAACAGAAGGACGTCGAAGTTCCCAAAGATTGGTCGATGACGGCCACCAACATTGTTGCCAGCAAGTATCTGCACGGGCAGATCGGCACGGAGGAGCGCGAAACCGGAGTGCGCCAGTTGGTGTCACGCGTGGCGGAGACGATTCGCGACTGGGGCTTCAAGGACGGCTATTTCCGCAGCAAGGAAGACGCGAACATCTTCCACGATGAGCTGGTACACATGCTGCTGAACCAGTACGCGGCGTTCAATTCGCCGGTGTGGTTCAACGTGGGCTGCGACCGCAGCGAGCCGAACTCCGATGCGCAGAACTGGCACTGGAGTCCGGAGTCGGCGCGTATTGAATTTGGGGTGACCGGATACAGCTATCCGCAGTGCTCGGCTTGCTTCATCAACAGCGTGCATGACTCGCTGGATTCGATTCTGACGCTGGCAAAGACCGAGGGCATGCTGTTCAAGTGGGGCTCGGGTACGGGAACGAATCTGTCTCCGCTGCGCGGATCGATGGAGGTTCTCTCCGGAGGCGGGCAGGCGTCGGGACCGTTGAGCTTTATGAAAGGCTTCGACGCATTTGCCGGAGTTATCAAGTCGGGCGGGAAGACGCGGCGCGCGGCCAAGATGGTGATTCTGAATATCGACCATCCGGATATCGAGCAGTTTATCGAGTGCAAGCAGAAGGAAGAGGCCAAGGCATTTGCGCTGGCGACGGTTGGGTACGACGCGAGCGGGCCGGATTCCGAGGCTTACAGCTCGATCTTCTTCCAGAACGCCAACAACTCGATCCGCGTGACCGATGAGTTCATGGAGGCGGTGGTCGAGGACAAGGAGTTCACTACTCTGAGCGTGCGCGAGCGCAACCCGGTGCAGACCTTCAAGGCGCGCGATCTGCTGAACAAGATTGCCAAGGCGACATGGGAGTGCGGCGATCCGGGAATGCAATATGACACGACGATCAACCGCTGGCACACTTCGAAGAATACGTCGCGCATCAATGCGTCGAATCCGTGCTCGGAGTACATGTTCCTGGATGATTCGGCGTGCAATCTGTCTTCGCTGAACCTGGTGAAGTTTGCGCCTACAGGCGTCTTCGACGTGGAGTCCTATAAGCACGCGGTGGACATTCTGATTACGGCGCAGGAAATTCTGGTGGATCACTCCGGGTATCCGACGGAGGCGATTGGACGGAATTCGCATGATTACCGTCCGCTGGGTTTGGGATACGCGAATCTGGGCGCGCTGCTGATGGCGACCGGGCTGCCGTATGACTCCGATGCGGGCCGCGATTATGCGGCGTGCCTGACGGCGATCATGTGCGGCGAAGCGTATGTGCAGTCCTCGCGCATTGCGGAACTGTGCCCGACGCTGCATTCGGCGACCGAGTTGACGGCGACGGTGGAGCACACCGACGGTGCATGCCCGGGGTACTTCATCAATCGCGAGCCGTTCCTGGAAGTGATTCAGATGCATCGCGCTTCGGTGGCGAAGATCAGCCGGGCGAACGTTCCGGCATCGCTGCTGGAAGCTTCGCAGACGGCCTGGGATAAGGCGTTGAGCCATGGCGAAAAGTTTGGCTATCGCAACGCGCAGGTCACGGTGCTGGCTCCGACGGGCACCATCGGATTCATGATGGACTGCGACACGACGGGCGTGGAGCCGGATTTGGCGCTTGTGAAGTTCAAGAAGCTGGTTGGCGGCGGCATGATGAAGATCGTCAACAACACGGTTCCGGAAGCGCTGTTCAAGCTTGGCTACACGCCGGAGCAGGCGGACGCAATCGTCAGCTACATCGACAAGAGCGGAACCATTGAGGGCGCGCCGCAACTGAATCCGGAGCATCTGCCGGTGTTCGATTGCGCATTCAAGCCGGCAAAGGGAACGCGCAGCATTCATCCGAAGGGGCACCTGAAGATGATGGCCGCGGTACAGCCGTTCATCTCCGGCGCGATCAGCAAGACGATCAATATGCCGCACGAAGCTACCATCGAAGAGATTGCCGACGCTTACGTGGAAGCCTGGAAGCTGGGGCTCAAGGCAGTGGCGATTTATCGCGACGGCTCCAAACAGAATCAGGTTCTCACCACCAAGCAGGATGCGGCAAAGAAGTCAGCCGTGGTGGTTGCCGAGGAAGAGGATTTGGAAGGGCCGCCGAGCGCACGCCGTCATAAGTTGCCGGACCAGCGCTTCTCGGTGACGCACAAGTTCAAGGTGGGATCGCACGAGGGCTACCTGACGGTGGGACTGTACCCGAACGGACGTCCGGGAGAGTTGTTCATCACAATGGCCAAGGAAGGCTCGACGGTCAGCGGATTGATGGATAGCTTTGCTTGCGCGGTTTCGATTGCGCTGCAGCACGGAGTTCCGCTTCGTCTGCTGGTCAACAAATTTGCGCACACGCGGTTTGAGCCGAGCGGGTGGACGCAGAATCCAGAAATTGGCTATGCGAACTCGATCATGGATTACATCTTCCGCTGGCTGGATTTGCGATTCCTGACGGGAGAGCAGCAGAGTTTGTTCGATGATCTGCGTCCGCATACGTCGGGTCATCTGGCGGCAACGCCGGTGTCGCCTGCGATTGCGGTCAGCACACAGGCTTCGCTGTATGAGTCCGGTACGCCGCAGGGAAGCAAGAGTCAACACGCTGCAGACGCTTTGAGCGAACTGGTCGATATGGGCGATGCTCCGAGCTGCCATGTTTGCGGAGCGATCATGACCCGTAACGGCTCCTGCTATCGGTGCCAGTCCTGCGGTTCTACGAGCGGTTGTTCCTAAGTTTGGTCCCCCAATTGTGAAAGTTGGGAACAAAACCTGAAAGTCATCGAGAAGAAAGGGCGACGCGTTCGCCCTTTCTGTTTTTAGATTAGAACGGTTTCAAGGAAGGTATATCCAGCGAGAAGTGAGGAAAGAAGAATCGATGGCGGGCTGAAAAGCTTGAGGTCGCACGGGAGGCAGACACATCTACTATGGAGAAAGCGGCGCGAGTGTTTGTCAGAATGCGGTGCGAGCGATATGAAGTTTACGCATCTTGTTCTGCAATGTGGTTCGCTTCAGTCCCAGGCGCTCGGCGGCGCCTCCTTGTCCGGAAATTCGGCCTGACGAGGCCTTGAGCGCTTCGAGAATCGCCTGCCGCTCCGCTTCTTCAAAGCTTGAGGCCGTCGTTTCGGCGCGTGACGAGTTTCTCTTCAACTCGTGTATGGGAACATTCAAATCGGTGCCTGGAGTGAGGATGACCGCGCGCTCAATGAAGTTCGCCAGCTCGCGAACATTACCAGGCCAAGTAGCATTGGTTAACGCGTCCATTGCTTCCTTGGATATGGTCTGTATGGTCTTTTGCATTCGTCGCGACAAACGGGAAACGAAGTAATGCACGAGCAGGGGAATGTCTTCGCGCCGCTCTCGAAGCGGAGGTATTTCAATTGGGAAGACGTTGAGCCGATAGAAAAGGTCTTCACGGAATTGTTGGTTGCGGATCATAGCGGACAGGTCGCGGTGAGTCGCCGCTATAAGGCGCACGTCAACCTGGATTGTTTTCGTACTTCCGAGGCGTTCGAACTCCTGTTCCTGAAGCGCCCGAAGCAGCTTGGGTTGCAACTCAAGAGTGATGTCGCCGATTTCGTCCAGGAATAGCGTCCCATGGTCAGCGATTTCGAAGCGGCCACGTTTTTGCATTAAAGCACCGGTGAAGGCGCCCTTTTCGTGTCCGAAGAGCTCGCTCTCAAGGAGTCCGGAAGGTATAGCTGAACAGTTGAGTCTGACAAACGTTCGATCTTTACGCGGACTAATGCTGTGAATCGCTCGAGCGATCAACTCCTTTCCAGTGCCTGTTTCTCCATGCAACAGCACCGTTGATCCTGTCGGAGCCACGATTGCGACCTGATTAAGAACCGCGCGCAAGGCAGCACTTTTGCCGACAATGTCCTCGAAGTTGTACTCCGATCGGATTTCGGATTCGAGATAAAGGCGCTCTTCCTCCAGGCGATCTCTGGAAGCCGCCAGCCGTCCGTATGCGAGCGCGTTGTCGACAGACAAGGAGATTTGAGTCGCGATTTGTGACAGGAGGTCGAGGTCCTCGTGTCCGAAGTGATTGAGCCGTCTGCTGCCCAACGCAATTGCGCCGAGTGGGCCGTTGGACCCCAGGAGAGGCGCAATCGCTATCTCTTCAATGCTCTCCGCATTCAGGTGCTCAAGCACAGCCGATGGAAGATTGTCGATTTCCTTGCGAGTCCAGAGCTCAGGCCGCCTCGCGTAAGTTTTTTCAAGATCCTCGTCGGTGAGTTCTGGAATAGACACCTCGGCCAGAAGCCCTCTGCTATCTGGAAAATCCAGAACTGCACAATCAAGGTGCCTGCGATGCTTATCGATTAGCCAAAAGCCCGCGAAATCATTGGCAAAGTACTTGCGAAGCGATGCAGAAGCGGCGCGGAATAGAGCACACACGTCGAGGTGCGAAACCAGATGGTTGTTGATTTCAAGCAGCAATCGCAATCGGTCGCGCTCTTCGGCCAGTTTCCGATGGTAGAACTCGGCGTTGTCGGTCGCCAGTGCACTCTCGATCGCAATTGCGACGTGAGAAGCGACGGAACCCATCAGTTGCAGATCATCCGCGCTGACTTCGCCTTCGTCTATCTTACTGAACGTTAGCGCCCCCAACTTCTTCCGCGACGTGGAGATTGGGAATACATAGCCGCTGTGAAGATTATTGCCCTGCGCATGCACCGCCAATTTGGGGATTCTGGCCAGTTCTGCCTTAAGATCGGGAACATAAATAGGCTCCTGCTCATCGATTGCTCTTCCAGCAGATGTCCCCGTAAACGGAATTTCAGCGCCGATCTCGATGCGAGGCCGCTCCTCGCCGCTATCAAACGCAAACAGGCGAATCGACTTTCCGTCATCGCTGAGAAGGAGGATGCTGACCGCGTCAAATGGAACAACTTTCGAAAGCAAACGCCGCAAACTCTGAAGAATAGCTTGCAGACTAGGCTGGCTCGCTATTGCCCCCGACACCTCCAGCAGAGTTCGATACCTGCCATTATCACTCGCTGCTCCAAGTGCCTTTTCGTTCATAAGTATCTAAGCTAGCACTCTCGTTAACAAGTATCAAAGGAAGTCGCGAGCGATAGCACAGGGAATCGATCCGAGTAACAGAGCAGCCTCTCCTCTCTGTGCTACCGCTTGCTGTGAATTAAACTCCTCCACCCAGGACCTTGTACAGAGTCACAAGATTGCTTTGGCGAGCAAGCCGGAGATTCACCAGCGCTTGCTGTGCCGCGTACATGGATCGCTGCGCGACAAGCACAGTCAGGTAACCGTCGATCCCAGCTTTGTAGCGTAGATCGGAGAGGCGGTAGGTATCTTCCAACGTGCCGACCAGAGCCTGTTGAGCCTCTTGCTGCTCCGTGAGTTTAGACCTTAACGTCAAGGAATCGCTCACTTCGCGGAAGCCCGACTGGATAGCTTTCTCGTATTCCGCGACGGCGACGTCCCGGTCAATGCGAGCGACTTTCAGGTTGGCCCGGCGAGCGCCAGCGTCAAAGATTGGCAATACGATCTGCGGGGAGAAGCTCCAAGTCTGCGGATCGTTCTTGAACAGATCCGAGAGCCCAGGGCTCATCACGCCGCCGCCACCGGTCAAGGTGATGCGCGGGAATAACGCGGCTCGCGCAGCGCCTATGTTGGCGTTTGCGGATTTCAGCTGGTGCTCCGCGGCCGAAATGTCAGGCCGACGAAGCAGCACGTCGGATGGCAACCCAGCGGAAAGCTCCTTTGTTACTCCATGAGTATCCAGTTCATTCGGCAGCAGAGTAGCTGCCACCGGCGCTCCCACCAGTAGGTTGAGCGCGTTCTCGTCGAGCGAAATCTGCCCGGTGTACCGCGCGATATCTACTCGCGCGGCTTCTACCTGGCTCTCTGCCTGACGCAGATCGAGATCGGAGCCAATTCCCGCATCCCGCGTTTGTTTCACCAACTCAAGAGAGGCTTGTTGCGCATCGAGCGTGGCTTGCGCCAATTTCAGGTTTTCCCTATCCGCGGCGAGCGTGAGATAGGTGTTTGCGACCTGCGCAACGAGAGATATCTGGGCGGCGCTCCGCGCTTGTTCAGTGGAGAAAAACTGCTCCAGCGCTTCTCGCTTCAAGCTTCGAACGCGTCCGAATAAATCAAGCTCCCAGTTGACGCTTCCGCCGAGGTTGTATTGCCGGTAGGTGTAAGCCCCGCCGGTCGCGGAGAGGTCTTTTGGGACACGGTACAGATCGGCGCCGGCGGTAGCGTCAAGCTCCGGGAACTGTTGCGAGCGTTGAATTCTGTACAGCGCTTGCGTCCGGTCCACGTTTAGCGCGGCAATCCTGAGATCGCGGTTATTCGACAACGCGAGCCCGATGACAGACTGAAGATTCTTGTCCGTGAAGAAATCCTGCCATTTGGTTTCGGCCGCGACTGCTCCGGTCAAACTCTGCGACGGAGTGGTTGCGCTTTGAGGCCACGTTGAAGTTATAGGCGCGGCGGGGCGTTCATACTTTTGTGCGTGAGCGCATCCCGAGAGACACACCCCTATGCACAGTACCGACAAGAGTTCCTGGCGCATATCAGTGTCCTCCCTGAACTGTTTCCAACTCTACGATCGAGTGTTGCTTTTTACCCTTGTTGCGGAGTCTCTCCACCAGTTGCACGACCATCACGAAGAACAGAGGAATGAAGAAGACCGCAAGGAACGTGCCCGTGACCATTCCACCAATAACGCTTGTTCCAATTGCCCTCTCGGCGCCCGCGCCCGCGCCAGTTGCGATTGCAAGTGGAAGGACACCGAACCCGAATGCCATGGAAGTCATCACGATTGGACGGAGGCGAAGCTTGGCTGCCTCAAGAGTTGCTTCTAGAAGGCCCAAGCCTTCTTCCATCCTGGTTTTTGCGAATTGAACGATCAGAATGGCGTTCTTGGTCGTTAGTCCAAGAACCGTCAACAGACCGATCTGGAAGTAAACGTCATTTGGCATACCCCTGGAGGAGGATGCGAGCACGCCGCCAATGACTCCCAGTGGCAGTGCAAGCATGATGGAGATCGGCACGGACCAACTTTCGTACAGGGCCGCGAGTACAAGAAAAATCACCAGAATCGAGAACGAGTACAGGAGTCCAGTCTGTGAGCTGCCCATCCGCTCCTGGTATGAGAGTGCCGTCCATTCATATCCAATACCGGCTGGAAGTTTCGCGGCTATCTCTTCCATGGCTTGCATTGCTTCGCCGGAACTTCTGCCTGGAGCAGCTTCGCCAAAGAATTCCAACGATGGGAAGCTGTTGTATCTCTCCAGACGCGGAGAGGCATAAACCCAGCGCTCCTTAAGGAGAGAAGTGACGGGCAGGACTCCGCCCTTGCTGTTCCTGACGTACACGCGATCCAAATCGCTGGGAAGCATACGAAAGGGCGCATCCGCCTGGACGTAGACTCTCTTGACGCGTCCACCTTGTATGAAGTCGTTCACATACGAGCTACCGAATGCAGCGGAAATGGTGTTGTGAATGTTTGAGATAGGAACTCCGAGCGTGCCAGCTTTCTCCCAATCCACATCGGTACGATATTCAGGGACGTCGTCCAATCCATTGGGACGAGTCCGAACCAGCCTTGGATCCTTTGCCGCCATCTGCAGCAACTGAGAGCGAGCTTGCATCAGCTTCTCGTGCCCCAATCCACCTCGATCCTGAAGCATGAAATCGAATCCGGTAGAGGAGCCTAGCTCAACGACCGCAGGTGGAGGAAATGCGAACACCATCGCTTCCTTGAACCCGGAGAATTGTCGCGTCGCTCTCGCTGCGACTGCTTTTACTCGCAGGTCCTGTCGATCCCGCAACTTCCAGTCTTTTAACATGATAAAAGCCAGGCCCTGATTTTGGCCTCTGCCTGCGAAACTCATACCCGCGACCGTCATGCAGGATTCAACTGAGTCTTTCTCGTTCACAAGGTAATAGTCCTGCACCTTCTTGAGAACCGCTTCGGTTTGTTCTCGCGTGGAGCCCGCAGGGAGTTGGATCATCGTCATCAGCGTACCCTGATCCTCGTCAGGCAAATACGCTGTTGGCATTCGGCGGAACGCGAAGATCATTGCACCAACGATCAACAGGAACACGACCGCAAATCGGATCTTCCTTCCGAGTATGTGACCGACCACGGAGGTGTAACGGTCGCGCAAAAAGAAGAAAAAGCGATCGAACCCGAGAAAGAACGGACGAAGAAAGCGGACTCCGCTCTCGGCTGCCTCATGACCCTTTTCAACCGGCTTGAGCAGTGACGCACACAGAACCGGCGTCAATATCAAGGCGACAAGCACGGACAAAAGCATGGATGTAATCACGGTCGCCGAGAACTGCCGGTAAATAATGCCCGTCGATCCAGGGAAGAAGATCATCGGAGCGAAGACCGCGGATAGCACGAGTCCAATTCCGACCAGAGCTCCCGTAATCTGGTCCATCGACTTCCGGGTCGCCTCGCGGGGCGAAAGGCCCTCTTCGCTCATCACGCGTTCCACGTTCTCGACGACGACGATCGCGTCGTCAACCAACAACCCGATCGCCAGCACCATGGCGAACATGGTCAGCATGTTGATGGAGAATCCGAGGATTCCCAGCACTCCGAACGTTCCGAGAATCACAACGGGAACGGCGATAGTGGGCACGAGCGTGGCTCGCATGTTGCCCAGGAAGAGATACATGATGCAGAAAACGAGAAAAATCGCCTCAATGAGAGTCTTCACTACCTCGCCAATGGCGACTTTCACGAAGGGAGTTGTGTCGTACGGATAAACAACTTTCATTCCGGAAGGGAAATACTTCGACAACTCCTGCATTTTGGCTCTGACTGCGGCAGCAGTGTCCAGTGCGTTAGCGCCCGCTTCCTGGCGAACTGCGAGCGCCGTCGATGGCATTCCATTGAACGATGACTTCGCGTCGTAGAATTCGGTCCCCAATTCAGTGCGCGCCACATCTCTTACGTGTACAACTGATCCATCAGTGTTGGTCCGCAGAGGGATGCTACCGAACTCTTCTGGTGTCTTGAGTAGCGACTGTACAACGATGGACGAATTAAGTCGTTGTCCAGAAACTGAGGGAAGACCGCCAAACTGGCCTGCGGAGACTTCGACGTTGTAGGTGCGAATCGCGGCGACCAGGTCGTCCACGGTCATGTTGTACTGAGTGAGTTTGTCCGGGTTCAACCACACTCGCATGGAGTACTGGGATCCGAACGCTTCAACCTCGCCAACACCTGCAACTCGTCCCAAGCTCGGCTGAATTTGAGACATGGCGTAATCGCTAAGGTCGTTAGCATCCACTGAAGGGTCGCTGGAAACCAGCCCCACCAGCATGAGGTAGTTGCGGGTCGATTTACTTACCGTCACGCCTTGCTGTTGCACCACCTCCGGCATCATGGGCATCGCAAGCTGGAGCTTGTTTTGCACCTTCGACCAGGCCACGTCCGGATCGGTTCCTGGCGCGAATGTCAATGTAATCGCACCCTGTCCGGACGAATCGCTGGTCGCGGACATGTACAGCATTCGGTCCAGTCCGGTCATCTTTTGTTCGATAATCTGGACAACGCTATCTTCTACCGTTTTTGCCGAAGCGCCCGGATATCTCGCGGTGACCGCGATCGATGGCGGCGCAATCGGCGGATACTGCGAGATCGGGAGCGAATAAATTGCCAGTCCACCACCGACCATCATGGCAATGGCGATCACCCATGCAAATACCGGGCGATCCAGAAAGAATTTAGACATGACCTCTCCTTTCACCTGCGAGAGGCTGCGCATCTTGCTTCGGTGTGTCTGTGCCCTTGAAGGCAATTGCCCGGACAGCATCTCCTGAGCGTACCTTCTGAGTCCCCTCCACAATCACGCGGTCGCCCGGTGCGAGTCCGGATGTCACAAGCCATTTGTCGCCAATCGGTCTGTCGAGCTGCAAGACCCGCTGCTCAACTTTGTTTTCATTCGAGACGATGTACGCTACCGGCTGTCCCTTCGTATCACGGGTTACACCTTGCTGTGGAACCAACAACGCCTGATCGGTGGCGCCTTCTTCTACTCGCGCACGCACAAACATGCCGGGAAGAAGAATCGAGTCAGGATTCGGAAACACGATGCGCAACGTCATGGACCCAGTCGTCGGATCGACCGTTACGTCGCGAAATTGAAGGGTTCCCGCGAGGGGGTACTGCGTGCCATCTTCCAACAGCAGCGTGACCTTGCTCTGGACTGAACCGTTCGACTTCAGTTGTCCGGATTGCAGGTGCTGGCGCAAGCGCAGAACCTCGGAGTTGGACTGAACTACGTCCACATAAATCGTATCCAACTTTTGAACGACTGCCAGCGGCGTGGGTTGGTAGGCCGTGGCAAGAGCTCCCACTGTGATATTTGAAATTCCGATGCGCCCCGAGATGGGAGAACGAATGGGCGTGTAGGACAGGTTGATACGGGCGCTTTCCAACGCAGCGCGGGCGGAAGCCACGGACGATTCGCGCGCCGCGACGGTTGCTTCGGCCTGCTGAAGCGCTGCATGCGCATCGTCATATTCCTGTTGCCCAACGGCGTGAACCGCAACCAAGCCCTTCAGACGCTGCTCGCGAGACTGTATCGCGGGAAGGTTGGATTTCGCCATCTGAAGCTCGGCTTCGGCGGTTGCCACCGCCGCCTTCGCCAGCTCGTAGGCGGCCTGGTAAGGCGCCCGATCAATTTGGTAGAGCAATTCTCCGGCTTTCACGTTTGCGCCCTCGCGGAAGAGACGCTCTTTGATCAGACCATTCACCTGCGGACGAATCTCCGCGACAAGAAATGCCGCCGTCCTTCCGGGTAGTTCAGTCGTCAATACGACTCGTTCGGGACGAAGTTCAACAAACGCAACTTCAGCTGGGGGCGGCGCGGGAGCCTTAGTTTTCGTTTTGCAGGACGAACCCAATAGGACTGCGAGGCTGAGCGCAATCGCTGCGAAATATCGCGATGAAGTGCAAAATGAAGTGCACCGCGGGCTCGTGCCCGCCTTCCAACTGTTGTTAAGACTGCGCATTCATATTCCTTTCAAGAAACTAAATAGCTGATCTAATCCCGTTCTCGGAGTTGCACGCTGAAGTCCTTCAACGAGAAGTTTCACTTCAGTAGTTCCTGGAGATTATCAGAGTCGCTCAACCTCCGCTGTTATCGAAGGCGCGGTTTTTGGTAACTCCCGGCAACTGAAAGAGGCGGAGCTAACGGCAGGCGTAAACGCTCGCAAACGTTTCGCGAGTATGCGTTCTCGGCAATGAATCTCACACCAATTCGACTAAAACAAGACAGAGCTTGCTCGCCAGTGGCGTCGACGAAGCTGACATCAGACAAGTTCACCACCAGTTTCGAAGGAAAGTCGTGACGAAGGATCAACTCGCGCGTATCTTCCGCAAACTTGCCTACCAACCGCCCCTCCATGCGAACAAATGTCACTCCCGCCGCATCATGGAATTCGACTCGAAGCATTGGATAGACCTCTCGACTTATGAATGGCACGCGTCGTGCCATTCCGATCTGCTCCTAACCCCTTGAGCGGATGGCGAGAACTGGCTTGGCATGGCTCGGTTGCTGCCCAGATTAGGGCAGTGCCGCGATGTAGGCACTTTCTGACGGCGGCTAGTGTCCCCGGTCTCCAAAGTTCATTTATAGGAACCGCCAGGGAAAGTCGAGAATCTGGTCGGCAGTTTCGGGCCAGATGAAAGACATCGAAATCTCGATTGTGGGCCTGATAAAGCCGTGAATGGCGGCCTTCTGCTCTTTGGTCGAGAGGATAACGGATTGTCAGTTGGTGATCTCGTTGATTCAAGCGGGAAATATGGACGGCAGTTTGCCGCTGAGAGCTGCTACCCCATGTACGCCTGGACTCGCCAATGTTCAAGAAAATGAACTCTTCCCCTGAGTGTGTGCCCGAGAGACGCCGATTGGCGACGACCTGGCCTTGATATCTTGCGATTGTCCGCCGCAGTTGCCCGTATAGGGTCAGGCATTTTCCGATTCATCAGGGGGCCTCCCAATCCATCTCGTTGTAATTCAACGCGTGACGGTTTCTTGAACGAATGGCTAAATTCGTGCATGTGAATAGGGTTGCTTCGCGTGCGAAGCAATTGGCAATTTATTGGCTCTGGTAGGCGTTCAAACTCAGGGAAGCTCGGATGATAACGTGCGCACGCGGGCACATCTGGCTAGACGGGTTCAGAGAGATTATGGCTGAGAGATTCAACCTTATCTGTACAGTACCGGAGGCATTGGACGAGCTGCGGTGTGGACGAGTGCTTATCGTGATCGATGATGAAACCCACTCCAGCGAAGCTCACGTTGTGGCCGCGCTAGACAATGCCTCGGTGAAGACGCTTCGTTTTATGGAATCCGTCGCCGGTGGACGTATGTATTTAGCGCAGACTCAAAAAGCGCAGCCTCGAAAGATTCAATTGCCAAAGGAACTAAAGAAAGAATTCGAACTGTCAGCATCGTTTTCCGATGAGCAGCGAGGTAAGCCAACTGCTCGCGGACGCCTCGCGGATGACATGAAACATCGAATTGTTCCATTGCGCACACGCAAGCATGGAGTTCTGGCGCGACCGGGGTATGCCGAAGCATTTGTGGACTTGATGCGGCTGGCAGGGCTGAGTCCTTCAGGGTTTATCTGTAATGTCCTGCATGATAATGGCACCCCTCTTCGTTCCATGACTGCGATAAGGGAGTT
Organism: Saccharimonadales bacterium (SeqCode); assembly: GCA_035539055.1. Lineage (GTDB taxonomy): Bacteria > Acidobacteriota > Terriglobia > Terriglobales > Acidobacteriaceae > TOLSYN. The sequence goes on from DATLJC010000045.1 coordinate 17,161, forward strand.
TGCGCGATTACATGGATTAAGACTATTCGGTATTTCGCGATTGATAGAGTATCGAATCGCAAACGAGACCCTTGTGAGGCCCACGGCCGCAATCCATTTGGAAACACGATACGGCGCCTTTAACTTCACGAACTATGTCTCGGAAGTATTTAATTCATGCGCCGTGCTTTCAAATGGCGAGAAGGATTTTGAGGCGAAGGCTCCGCTGGTTCGGATCGAGCCGGTATCGTTGATTGGTAACACCGCTGCACCGCTCCTTACCTACCTCCGCGGTTCGTTCGACGAAAGCCTCAATCTCATAAGTCGTGAGGGAAGCGGTATTGTCATCTGTGTTCCCACACCGCAATCGGCAAACAGCGAAGAACATCCGTTGGCGGACTCACTGGCTAACCATGACGATCCGTTCCTAACCCTTTGGGCGTCTCCTCATCGCAGGCTCCTGCTGGCTGGGTTCAGCGCTCAGATATTGCACTGCCTTCACGCTGAACGCATACGCGTCATCAGCGATCATCCGCAACGACTTGAGGATCTGAAAGAGTTCGGCATCGATATTGTGGAGGGCGTGCCGCTGGGTGGAAGGAGCGGTCGATATAAGCGGAATGTGGTCCAGCAGTGCGAAGGCGTTGTGCGAAAGTAGAGAATCTCGAAGCACCTACGCCAGGGGCGTCAGGATCGCGGGATAAGAAAGGGAAGTATGTTCAACATTGTTACGATCGCAAGAGAGTATGGCAGTGGCGGCGCAGCCATTGGGCGAATGGTGGCGGAATTACTGAACTGGCAGCTTGTTGACAAAGAGATTATCGCGAAGGCCGCGGCGATGGGAGAGGTGGACCCGTCGTGGGCCGAGAATGCAGACGAACGAACCTGCGCCTGGTGGGAACGTGTGCTGCGCGGCTTCCGTCATGGCGGTCCCGAGCTTTATCTCGGTGGAGGCATGGATATGGAAATGGGCCACGATATGCTTCAGGAGTTTACGGCCCAGGTTATCCGGGAGGCTGGAAAGCAGGGAAACTGCGTGATCGTGGGACGCGGATCGCAGTGCGTGTTACGCAACGAACCGAGAGCACTTAATGTGATGGTGTACGCGCCGATGATGGAGAAACTCAACAGGGTGAAGAATCGCCACTTGCACGAGAGCGACCTGCAAGCTCTGCTGCGGAGCATGGATTCCGAGCGCGCCCATTACACGCGGGACTACTATGGATGCGATTGGTCGGATCGCGGGCTTTACCAGCTATGCGTAAACAGCACGCTGGGGCTTGATGCGTGCGCGAAACTGATTGTGAGTGCAATCCGTTTATCGGGGACACAGGAGCGCCCGGAGAAGAAGGAAACTCCCGCTCTGCAACGGGGCTAGCTGCCGCAGGATTGTAGCGACGAACAGCTTTTGCTCGGGCCGCCACGCGAGCGCAATCCGCGCGGGCGAAACTGAGACGATTGCTCAGAATTTCACTCTCTGAATGATTCGAGATTCATAGAGCGCGGCCGCGGTCCCGACGCTCTTCGCCTAAAATTTCAATGCTGTCCGCTGGCTGACAGCCAGGCCTTCCGCCGCCCTCTAAAGTCATTGTTGGCAGATGACACTCTCTGCACCCTATGGACGCCATGACTTCGTCTTCAATCTTGGCCCTCACCGGCGCCGTCCTCCTCATCATTGGCGAATTGGCTGCATTGGCAAAGATGCGGAATGTGCTTCACGCAATGCTTCTCGCCACCGTGGCCGAGTGCGGCTTCGTTCTCATGGGTTTCGGGTTGCACACGGCCGCTGGATGGGCCGGTGCGTTCCTCCACCTTGCCTATCAGCTTGTCATGCGTGGGCTCGTATTTCTGGCCTTGGCCGTCCTCATCCGAAAGGCTGGATCGTCCCGGCTCGATCGCCTTGCCGGAAGCTGGCAGCGCGAGCCATTTGTAGCGCTCGCTTTTGGCTTTGGACTTTTCTCCGTGATGGGCCTGTCACCCTTCAAAGGATCGTTCAGCAAGTTCCTCGTTCTTTACGCCGCCGTCGAAACCGGACACTGGGCATTGGCTTCCGCCGGAACCGTCGCGAGCATCATCGCAGCGGCCTACAACGTCTACATCATCCAGAGAATCTGCTTCGAACAAACCTCGTCCACGGAGTCTGTTCGCTGGAAGCTCAACTGGTCGCCCTCCACTTTTGGAATTCTCGCGCTGTCGGCGTTGACCATCCAGATGAGCCTGTTTCCGCAAGCGCTGCTGCGGGTAGCCACCTCGCTCGCCAGCCGTTGCCCGGGCATAGTTCCCGAATACGAAAGCCCGTGGTCGTTCCTCGTCCTTCTTCCCTACGCCGGTGGATTTGCCTTGTTCGCAATGGGCCTCGTTAGTGCGCGGCTACGCAACTTTGCCGCCGTGGCTCTGGCTGCCGCAACGCTCTACCTCGCCTGGCACCAAACCGCCGACGCTGCCTCCTGGCTCTGCGCCGTCCTCTTTGCCGGAATCTGTTTTGTCGTCGTCCTCTACTCCACTTCGTACATCACCGGACGATTCAGCAATCGATACTTTTTCCTGCTATTCCTTATGCTCGGCTCGTTGCTCGGAGTAGCCACCGAGCGCCAGTTCGGAAACTTCTACGTCTTCTGGGAACTGATGACCTGGAGCTCCTATCTTCTTGTGATTCACGAACAGACGCAGGATGCTCTTCGCGCCGGACTCAAGTACTTTCTCATGTGCACCTCCGGTGCGTATGTCATGCACCTGGGCATCCTCGTCCTGCACGCACACCTTGGCACCTTTGACATGGCCGCCATCGCGGCGAACGCCGCGCACCTGACTCCTGCGGTCGCCACCATCGTTGCCTTGCTTTTTATGGCCGGCTTCTCGGTCAAGGCAGGACTCTTCCCCCTGCACAGTTGGCTGCCCGATGCTCACCCTGTCGCGCCGTCCTCCATCTCAGGCCCCATGTCCGGCATCGTGACCAAGGCCGGAGTCTTCGGCCTGCTGAAGATTCTCTATCTCATTCTTGGAGCCGCCACGCTATCGAGCAGCTTCTTTGCCGGATGGCCCAATCTTCCGACCTTTCTGTTAGGCGCCTCCGGTGTCATCACGCTTCTGTTTGGCGAAGCGATGGCCTACCGCCAGACGCACATCAAGCGAATGCTCGCGTACTCCACCCTGGCGCAGGTTGGCGAGATCGTCGCTGTCCTCTCGCTTGGAACCTACATTGGCGTGACGGCTTCCATGTATCACGTGATCAACCACGCCATCATGAAGACCGTGCTCTTCCTCGCTGCCGGAGCGCTCATCCTCCGCACGCACCAGTATTCGATTGACGGACTCAAAGGCGCGGGCCGCAAGCTCCCTCTGGAATCCATCTGCTTCAGCATTGCCGCTCTTTCCATCAGCGGTCTGCCGCCCTTCGGCGGATTCTTCAGCAAGTTCGCCCTCATCTATGCCAGCGTGCAGAGCGGACACCTGCTGCTTGCCGCCGTTATGCTCTTCGGCGGCGTGCTGGCAGCCATCTACTACTCGCGCGTGATTCGACTGCTCTTCTTTGCCACCTATGAAGGCCCAGAACTGTCTGCCGCGCCATTCACCATGAGGCTATCGATCCTGATGCTGACGGCGCTCGTGATGCTCGCGGGAGTCTTCCCCAATTTCGCGCTCGGATACGCAAAGTCCGTGGCCGACGTTGTCGCTGTCAGCAGCGGAATTCCTGTCACGCCAGTTCCGTCGCTGCAGCTCCTCTGGCCCGCCTGCGCCATCATCGCCTTCGCCGGAGCGATCCTTGCATACTTTGTTGGCAAGCGCTCCACTGTTGCAGCCGGAAGCGTCGCGGTTGCGTCGATGGCCATCGCGCTGGCGGCCATCCTGCTTCGCAGTAACCGCTTCGATCTGCTCTCCTACTGGTTTGCCGCCCTTATCGCCGCCGTGGGGTGCGTCAACCTTCTTTACTCCATCGGATATCTGCGCCACTCGCACGCTCACAGCCGCTACTACTTTCTATTTGTCTCCATGATCGGCGGACTGCTTGGTATGGTCGCCAGCAATGATTTCCTCAGCTTCTTCGCCTTCTGGGAAATCATGAGCAGTTGGACGCTCTACTTCCTGATCATCCACGAAGAGACTCCCGATGCCATCGTCGAGGGCACAAAGTATTTCGTCTTCAATGTGGTTGGCGCGAGCTTCATGTTCCTCGGCATCGCGATGCTCTGCACGCGCGCCGGAACCTTCCGCCTCGATCTCATTGCAAGCAGCGTTGGCAATATGCCTGCCGCCTGGGTGATTGGCGCCGTGTCTGCCATCGTCGCCGGAATGCTCATGAAGGCAGCCGTTCTGCCCGTCCGCATCGATGTGCAAATGCATCCGCCCACGGCGCCGACGCCTGTCAGCGGATACATCTCAGCCGTGCTGCTCAAGAGCGGCGTTTACGGAGTCCTCAAGCTGACCGCGGCCTTCGGCGGAGCGCTGGTTCTCTGCAAGCTGGGACGCATTACCGGCATCGATACTCTCCAGTACGTCGTCGCCGTGATTGCGGCCATCACCATGCTCTACGCGGGTGCCATGGCCGTCATTCAGACCGGCATCAAGCGCCTGCTGATCTACAGCACGGTGAGCCAGATCGGATACATGCTGCTTGGCGTCTCCCTTGGCTCATCACTGGGAGTCGCAGGCGGCCTCTTCCATCTCGTCAACCACATGCTGCTCAAGAACACACTCTTCCTCTGCGCCGGATGCATTCTGGCACAGGCGCACGTTCATTCGCTCGACGAACTCGGCGGCCTCGCTAAACGAATGCCCATCACGTTCTCATGCTTCCTCCTCTCCGGACTTTCGATCTCCGGCGTGCCGCCATTCAATGGCTTTTCCTCGAAGTGGCTTATCTACGAAGCGGCCTTGCAATCGAATCATTACTTCCTCGCGATGTCGGCTCTGATCTCCAGCCTATTCACGCTGGCTGCCGTGCTCAAGTTTGCGCACGCCGCATTCATGGGACAGCCGTCGCCTGCGAGCGCGTCCATGACCGAGGCACCGGCTTCCATGCTGCTGCCCATCGGCCTGCTTACCGCTGTCAGCGTCGTAATAAGCGTGGTGCCCGGACTCGTCCTCGTCCCCATCATGCACATCCAGACCGCGCTCGGACTGCCCGCCATTTCTGCTACCTGGACCGGATCGCTGCCGGGTGCTAACGCATGGAGTCCCGCGGCGATGTTTGCGTTGATGGCAGTCCTCGCTTTGGTCTCGACGATCTATCTGCGGCTCTGCAATCGCACCACGGTTTGCACGCGCCTCTACACCTCCGGAGCCATCGACTTCGATCTGCGCCAGGCGCAAACCGGAGCCGCCAATCTCTACGAACAGCCCAACACCCTCGTCCGCCACGCGCTTCGAGTGCACGAAGAGGAGGAGCAGCATGTCTGATCTCTCAAGCCTGATCTTCCAGACACTCGTCTTTCCCGGCGGCCTCTTCCTGCTTACTCTCGGCCTTCTGTTGAAAGGCGTTGAGCGCAGACTACGTGCTCGTCTGCAGCGCCGTGTCGGTCCGCCTCTGCTTCAGCCGTTCTTCGATCTTCTGAAGCTCATGCGCAAAGACACCTCCATCCCGCAGGATGCGCCCGCGCCGCTCTTTAAGCTCATGCCCTTCGTTGCCGCCTGCAGCATGACGGTGGCGGCGGTCATGATTCCCATTGCCGGTGTTCACGCCGCACCCTCCGCGCTCGGAGACCTCGTCGTTCTCTTCTATCTATTGGCGGTCCCGGCCATCGCTCTCATGCTTGCCGGGTCAGGCTCCGGCTCGCCTTATGGAGCGATCGGCTTCTCGCGCGAATTGTCCATCATGATGGCCTACGAAGCTCCCATCCTGCTGGTGCTTCTCAGCGTGGCCATCCGCGTGGGCCGCGCGCAGGGCGGCTTCATCGCGCTCTCGTTGAACGATATCGTCTCCTACCAGCAAGCTCATGGAGCCTTTCTCTTCGATCCGCGCATGTGGCCAGCGCTCGCAGCATTTCTACTCTTCTTTCCCGCGAATCTTGGCATTGTTCCGTTCGATATTCCCGAAGCCGAATCCGAAGTGCTAGAAGGCCCGCTGCTTGAATACTCCGGTCCTCTACTTGGAGTTTTCAAAATGATGTCTGCCATGAAAGCGGGAGTCGTCGTCTCGCTGGGCATTGCGCTGTTCTATCCCAATGCGCCGGCCGGAGCCCTCGGCTTACTGTGCTTTGTCCTCAAGTGCCTAGTCGTATCGGCCATCGGAACGGCTGTCCTGCGAGCTTCAATGGGCCGCATGCGCATCGATCAGGCTTTCCGTTTTCTTATTCAGTGGCCCGGCCTTCTTGGACTCGCGAGTCTGGCTGCCGTTCTTTGGCGGAGCTAAACGAAGATGAATCTACTTTCAAAATTCGCCCGCAAATCTCCCTGGCTTTATCGCATCAACGCGGGCTCGTGTAACGGATGCGATGTAGAGTTGGCGACTACGGCCATCATTCCCCGCTATGATGTCGAGCGCCTTGGATGCCAGTACTGCGCCAGTCCCAAGCACGCCGACATCGTGCTCATCACCGGCCCCATCACCGCGCGTGTCCGGGCAAAGGTGCTCAGTCTATACAACGAGATTCCAAACCCAAAAGTCACCGTCGCCGTTGGTATCTGCCCCATCTCCGGAGGAGTTTTCCGCGAGAGCTACACCATGACGACTGCGCTCGATGAACTTCTGCCAGTCGATGTGAACGTGCCCGGATGTCCTCCGCGCCCACAGGCGATCATTGAGGGCATCGCGCAAGCTATCAAGATATTCGAGTCCCGGAGCTGACGTCGTGTGGCTTTCAATCCTAGTTCGAAATCTGCTGAAAGGCCCATCCACGGAGCCTTTTCCCTTTGCCGAAGCGACCACTCCCAGTAAGTATCGCGGACGCGTTGAGTTTGACGCCTCACGATGCAGCGGCTGCCAAACTTGCCAATACGTCTGCGCCGCGGGAGCCATTCACTTTGACGAAACCGCCGAAGGAATGCGCTTCACCCTCTGGCACAACAGTTGCGTATTCTGCGGCATGTGCGAGCAGAATTGCATGTCCCACGCGATCCATCTATCCAACGACTGGCATTTGGCGCACCCGCAGGAGCAGAAGTACCAGTTGGTCGAACAGGGCACGGTCCCCTACCAGGCGTGCCGGGAGTGCGGACAGCGGATGCTTCCCGCGCCGCTTCCGTTGATGCAGAAAGCCTTTCGTGGAGATAGCCCGCAAATTCAAGCTCTCCGGCAGCTCTGCCCCATCTGCCGCCAGAGCGTAAGCGCAGGAGGCAAGCGATGAAGCCCGAACTCGAAACATTTCTGCAGCAGATATTGCCCGTGTATTTCGCCGGGCGGTACACGCTCGAAATCCACACCAACCGCAAAGGCGTAAGCATCTCCTGGTGCCGCCTTGCCAGCAGCGATGACCTGCTCGCCGTAGCCGAGTCGCTCCAGCGGGGGCAGGCCCGGCTCAGCACCGTCACCGCCACCTTGCCCGAGCGCGCACGCGAAGCAGGACGCCACGACATCGCTTATCACTTCGATCTTGATGGAGACACGCTCACCGTCACCGTCCAGATTCCCCTTGAGGGCGAGGTCGACTCTCTTTCTTCGATCTTTCGCACGGCCGAATGGAACGAGCGCGAGTTCATGGAGCTATACAACATCAAAGTTCGCGGCTGTCCCAGCCACCAGCGCCTCTTCCTCGATGAAAGCATCGACGCTGGAGTGCTCGACCGCCTCGTTCCATTCTCCGCACTGGTGAACGCGGCCAGCACCAAAACTCTCTGGGAGAGAATTCTTGGCGCGCGCGAGGAGCAGAAATGACCAGCACTTACAAAATCCCGATTGGACCCTTGCACGTGGCTCTCGAAGAGCCAATGTACTTCAAGATTGAGTTGCAGGGCGAGACCATTGCCGGAGTCGAGATCACGGCGGGCCACGTTCATCGCGGCATCGAGTACCTCACCACGAAACGCAACTTCACGCAGAACATCATTCTCACCGAGCGCGTCTGCTCCCTGTGTTCAAACAGCCATCCCTCCACCTTTTGCATGGCTCTCGAAGAGATCGCCGGAATTGAGATTCCCGAGCGCGCGGAATTTCTCCGCACCGTCGCTGACGAAACCAAGCGCATTGCCTCCAATCTGTTCAACGTTGGAATCCTCGCCCACATTCTCGGCTTCGACACGCTCTTCATGCACGTAATGGAAATTCGCGAGATCATGCAGGATGTAAAAGAGTCCATCTTCGGCAACCGCATGGATCTCGGCGCTAACTGCATTGGAGGGGTCCGCTTTGATCTTGACGCCACGCAGCAGGAGTATCTGAAGTCTCAGCTCAACAGAGTCGAGCCTCTGCTGAAAGAAGTGCGCCACCTCTATGAAACCAATCGCACAATCCTCTCCCGCACCCGCGGTGTTGGCGTGCTCTCTCGCGAGCAGGCACTGGAACTCGGACTTGTCGGCCCCGTGGCGCGCGGCTCCGGCGTTGCCTACGACGTGCGCACCAAGGCTCCCTACGCCGCCTACGACCGCCTGGATGTGGAGGTTGTGACGCAGCCCGACGGCGACATCTGGTCTCGCGCCATGGTACGCATCCGCGAAGCGCAGGTCGCGCTCGACCTCCTGCGCCAGTGCATGGATCGGATGCCGGAAGGTCCAGTCACTTCTTCTGCATTCCCTGAGGTTCCATCTGGAGAAGCTATCGCCAAATCCGAGGCTCCGCGCGGCGAACTGATCTATTACCTTCGCACCGATGGAACCGATAAGCCCGCGCGGCTGAAATGGCGGGTTCCCAGCTACATGAACTGGAGCGCTCTTTCACCCATGATGAAGGGGAACAAGGTTTCCGATGTCCCCTTGATTGTTAACAGCATCGACCCTTGTATTTCCTGCACGGAGAGATAGTACGGCTGGGTCAAGTTTATTTTGCGAAGTGTCCGCCAGCCGACATCTTGTGCCGCGCAGGCGAACGACAATGACGATGCTTTCGTGTGCCACCTTTAACTTTTTGCAGGCATGCGCATGGGGGTATCGCAAATCGTTTCAGCTTTTGCTGTTGTATTGCCCAGGGAGAACGGCTCGTCCGCAAACCGCGCAGACGAACTCCCTATCGAAAGCCGGGAGGCGTATTCACAGCCGTCTGCAAGCGCTTCCCGGCAGGAGAGAACACGATGCAGTCCTATAAAGAGAATGTAATTATTTACGCCAATGCCGACAAATGTCTGGGCTGCCACAGTTGTGAGCTTGCGTGTGCGGTAGCGCATGGCGACGGAACGGATCTCATGACGTCCGTCGTCAACTCGCGCCCCTTGCACCCGCGAAATCGCGTTGTTGTGGCCGACGACATCACCTTACCAATGCAGTGCAGGCAATGTGAGGATGCACCATGCACTTTTGTCTGCCCCACAGGAGCTTGCCGTCAATCCAACGGACAAATTCTTATCAGCGAGAAGAACTGCATCGGGTGCAAGCAATGCGCCATGGTTTGCCCGTTCGGCGCTATCACGGTTTGTTCCGATGAGCCGGTATCCGAGGACTCCTGCACCAACCGTGGGGTTGCGAAGAAATGCGACCTCTGCACCGACTGGCGCGCAAAGAATGGCAAGGCCGATACCGCCTGCGTCGAGGCTTGCCCCACAAAGGCCATTCGCCTCGTGAATCTCAAAGAATACCGCCGTGCGCTGCTCGAAGCCCGAGCCCGTGAACTTGCTCAATCCCACCGTAACCTGCGGATGCCTTTATAAAGGAAACTCTGATGAATAAATCATCTTCATCCGATCCAAGCGTTAAAGAGTTGCTGCCCATCGCTAAAGCGGGCGGCATTGAAACCATCTTCGATCGTCACCAGGTGCAGCAGCCGCAGTGCGGATTCGGTTCGCTCGGTCTCTGTTGCCGCATTTGCTGGAAAGGTCCCTGTCGTATCGATCCTTTTGGCGAAGGCCCCAAGTACGGCATTTGCGGAGCCGACAAAGACACCATAGTTGCCCGCCAACTTTCACGCATGATGGCTGCCGGCGCCGCCGCTCACTCCGAGCACGGACGCCACATCGCACTCGCGCTCCTTGCGATTGCCGACAGCAAGCTTGCGGATTACAAAATCCATGATGAGGTCAAACTCTTCGCCGTAGCCAAGAAACTAGGCATCGCGACCGATGACCGCAGTCTGCTCGACGTGGTTCGCGATGTCGCTGAAGTCTCACTGCAGGATTTCCAGAACCAGGATCATCACACCGCCTGCAACTGGCTCAAAGCCACGCTGACTTCGAAACGCATGAAGCGTCTAACCGATGCCGGAGTCATGCCGCACAACATCGATGCCGTCGTCGCGCAGACCATGGCTCGCACCAATGTCGGCTGCGATGCAGATTACACCAATGTTATCCTCGGAGGCGTTCGCGCCGCCCTGGCTGACTTCGACGGAATGGCACTGGCCACCGAGTTGTCGGACGCTCTCTTCGGCACTCCGAAGCCGACCATTACTGCCGCCAATCTCGGAGTCATCAAGCCGACCGCAGTCAACATCGCCGTCAACGGACACAATCCGCTGCTCAGCGAAGTTATCTGCGATGTTGCAAAGCAGATGAACCAGCAAGCCATCGAAGCCGGCGCCAAAGATGGCATCAACATCGTGGGAATCTGCTGCACGGGAAACGAAGTGATGATCCGCCACGGCATTCCCCTCGCCGCAAACTATCTCTCGCAGGAGATGGCCATCATCACGGGAGCGCTGGATGCCATGGTGGTCGATGTCCAGTGCATCATGCCTTCGCTTCCTCGCGTTGCGCAGTGCTTCCACACTCAGGTCATCACCACGATGGACGAGAACAAGATCTCTGGGGCAAAGCATGTCAGCTTCCACGAGGAGCACGCTGCTGAAACCGCTCGCGAGATCATCTCCCTCGCCATCTCCGCCTATCAGCGCCGCGATCCCAAGGCCGTCCACATTCCCGACTACAAGCAGACCGCCATCGTTGGCTTCAGCGCCGAGGCTATCATCGCAGCGCTCTCCGCCGTAGATGCCAAAGATCCCTTGAAGCCGCTCATCGACAACATCGTGAACGGAAATATCCAGGGCGTAGCTCTCTTCGCAGGATGCAACAACACGCGAACCGAGCAGGACGAATCCTTCCAGCGCATAGCCAAGCAGTTGGCAAAGAACAACGTTCTTCTGCTTGCGACAGGATGCGGTGCGGGAGCTTTAGCAAAGCAGGGGCTCATGACCTCCGAAGCTACCGAGAAGTACGCCGGCGCAGGACTTAAAGCCGTTCTCACCGCCATCGGAAACGCCGCGGGACTGAACGCGCCTCTGCCGCTTGTGCTCCACATGGGGTCCTGCGTGGATAACAGCCGCGCCGTAGCCGTTGCCACTGCACTGGCTGAAAAACTGGGCGTCGATCTCAACGACCTTCCTGTCGTTGCTTGCGCTCCGGAGGCAATGTCGGAGAAAGCCGTTGCCATCGGTACCTGGAGCGTAGCCATCGGATTGCCAACGCACCTCGGCACCGTGCCTCAGGCGCTCGGATCGCCCAATGTCGTCAAGCTGATAACAGAAGACGTAAAGAGCATCTTCGGCGGATATTTTCTCGTGGAACCCGACCCTGACGCAGCCGCCGAAAAGTTGTTCGCGATTATTAAAGAAAGGCGCGCCGGACTCGGAATCTAGCGCGTTTATCAATAACTCAACGGTAAAGAGGTCGATATGAAATTGGCAATTGCAGGCAAGGGTGGCGTTGGTAAGACAACTCTCGCGGGTTTGCTCGCCCGTTCTTATGCGGATGACGGCAATCGCGTTATTGCAATCGATGCGGACCCCGACGCAAACTTCGCGTCCTCCATCGGCATCTCCGCCGAGCAGGTTGCTCGTCTCACGCCGATCTCAAAGATGAAAGAACTGGCCAAGCAGCGGACCGGAGCCTCCGAGGGCTACGGTTCGCTGTTCATTCTCAATCCCAAGGTGGACGATCTCCCTGAACAGTTCTACGTCAAGCACAAGGGCGTCTCGCTGCTCGTCATGGGAACCGTCGATCAGGGCGGGTCCGGCTGCGTGTGCCCAGAGCACACGCTCGTCCGCGCCCTCATGAAGCACCTGCTGCTCGATCTTCGCGACGTGGTCATTCTCGACATGGAAGCGGGAATCGAACACCTTGGCCGCTCCACCGCCGAATCGGTCGATGTCCTCATCGTCGTCGTCGAACCCGGTCAGCGCTCGCTGCAAACCGCCGCGCAGGTTGAAAAACTTGCAGCCGATATTGGCATCCGCCGCGTCGCTTATGTCGCCAGCAAGGTGCAGGACCCAAGCGATCTCGACTTCATCCGTCAGGCGATTCCGCAAAAGAAGTTTCTCGGCTCCATCTGCGTCAACGAACAAATTCGCGAGGCCGATCGACGCGGCATCTCCGCCTATGACATGGGAGGTTCCGTGCTGGAGGAGGTTGCCTTCATCAAAACGCGGCTACAGGAGTATCTCGCCGAGCGGCAAACTCCATCCGTGGAGGCGCAACATGTGTGACATTCGCGTAACTCTGTTCGAAGGCGATCGCGAAGTGCGAAGCTTCGAGAACGTTACCTCCGTCGAAGTTCAAGATAATTCGATCTCGGTCTTATCGTTCTTCGAAGCCCACAACAATTCGATAATGTGCGCATCGAAAAGATCGACTGCCTTCAACAGCGTGTGCTTCTTCTGCGCATCACACCAAAGGGGGAGGACGCTCTACATGAGCACGCCAGTCACCGATAAGTTGAAAGTCTTGTTGCCCCACTGGGCCGGACACAACCAGCAGCACGCAGCGGAGCTGCGCAAGTGGTTCGAGCAGGTTACCAATGAAGATAAGGAAACAGCCGCGCTGCTCGAACGCGCCGCCCACCTTCTAGAGCACGCCACCGACTGCCTTCAACTGGCCGCGAACCGCGTCGGCGGCGAAACCGTTACCGCTCACGTTCACCACCATCAACATCCGTGACCGCCACCGCGCTGCGTTTTCGCGGTGGTTCGACGTTCCTGCGCTTCGGCGGTTCATCCCGAAGATGACGCAGACTCGCTAGATCCTTCACCACAATCGTGTGCCGGTCCACGCGTATCAAATGACCTTCTTTGATTAGTTCATTCAGTATCGAAGACGTGGACTGGCGCGTGGAACCGATCAGCATCGCAACTTCTTCCGTGTGCAGGTCCAAAGGAATCTCAATTCCCGCTGCCGTAGGCCGTCCCTTGCGCTCCGCCGTCTCAATCAGAAAGCGCAGCAGGCGCGCGCGCACGTCGCGGAACATCAAGTCCTCTATTATGTGCGTCGAGTTCATCAGCACCCGCCCCAGCAGCGCGATCGACGCAATCGATAGCGTAGGAACGTGACCCAGCAACTCCTTGAACCCTTCAACATCCGTCAGCAGAATCTCGGTACGTTCGCGAGCCTCTATCAGCGCCTCCGAGTGCATGCTGAAGATATCGCCCGGCTCCAGAAACAGGAGCGTGAACTCCCGTCCCTCGTAAGAGAGGTACACTCGGAGCCGCCCGGAGAGCACAATAAACACGCCTCCCCTGTGTGTCTCCTTGTCGGAAACAAGGTTCTTCTCCTGATATGTCCGCCGTGTGAAGTTGGCCAAATATTGCTTATTCTCGGCCTGCGAAAGAAACGACAATATGTTGGCGTGTGTCTGCATAGGGAGCAACGATCAGGCGGATTTTAGCACACGGAAACCGCAATCGTTTCACTGAAGGTAAGCGGAACATTGTTCCCTGTGTCATTGGTGCCGGGAGGGGGAATCGAACCCCCATGACCTTGCGATCGGCGGATTTTGAGCCCGCTCCGCCTTTTCCCATCTCCTGCTAAACTGAGCACTTACAGAGATTTAGGCGTAAGGGAATGACCGGTTTGCATCGCGCGATGAGGATCGATGTGGGCTCAATGGGCACGGATTGGACACAGTACAATTAAACCGATTGCTGCTAAGCCTGGACACCGGATCGTCAGGCCAATGCAACGAAGGTGCAGATTTTCGCGTCGGATGTGGTCGCCTCAGCCTCGGTTGCCAACCTGCGGATTAAGAGTTGTAAAAGAAATACTAATAACAAATAGAATCAACAACTTAAAATGGCAAAGTCCGGTGAGAATCGGCTAGATCCGCAACCCCCGCGCAACTATGACGCACGACTCGAAGTGATCTGCTCCTGGTTTCCTACAAGCCGGTATCAGGACCGCTGGCCGAATTCAGATTCCTGCACCGACACTGTCACGATGCCCAGGCATTTTGCTTAGTACGCAAGTGGTAACTGACGCATAGCCCGTCAACCACTCGGAACGCTCCGTCAGAGCCGTCGCAAGGTTCTAACTTCCTCGAACCTGACTTCGGGACCGTGTCGCAGTTACGATCGGCGTATATGGGGACTTATCAAAAGGGACAATCCCATAACTGCCGGCACTCTCAAACCCAATCTCGGAGCATTTCGGGGCTAACATCGATCTCGCTGTAAGCCTACAGCTTTCAGAGTCTCGCATACGATCAAACTAATCAGCTTGGGGCAATTAGTGTCTTATCTGCAGGGATATCAAACGCTATATTAGGGCGCAGATTCAACAATCGCGCCCGCATATCCTGATGCTGCACGGTTCAGGAGAGCGTGGGATAGCTCGTGTAGCCGGCAGCGTCACCTCCGTAGAAAGTCGTTGGGTCCGGTTCATTCAGAGCGGCTCCGAGTTGCAACCGCCTTGGTAGATCTGGGTTAGCTGAAAAGGCTCGGCCGTATGCGATAGCGTCGGCACGCCCGGTGCGTAATGCTTCCTCGCCCCTGAGCCCGTCATATCCGCCGTTCACGACGTGGAGACCTTTCCAAAGCGTTCTGAGGTGAGCCGACATGGCAAGATCCCTCTCGCTGCTTCCTTTGCTATTCTGCGCCGTTTCAACGACATGAAGGTACCCGAGCCCATAGCTGTTGAGTCTTGCAACCGCGACGGAGAAGGTTTCGAGTGGGTTTTCATCCGTCATATCATTAAAGCCGCCGGTCGGAGAGATTCGCACACCCACATGCCTGCTGTCCCAGACCTCTAGGACGCGTTCAACTGTTTCAGTGAGGAAGCGGACTCGATTCGATGCAACACCCCCATATTCATCAGTTCGCCGATTCGATCCTGTTTTGAGAAATTGATCGATCAAGTATCCATTAGCCGCATGAATCTCGACCCCGTCAAATCCGGCTTCTTTTGCGTTGCTGGCTGCCCGCCGATAATCGTCCAAGGTCGCTTTGATCCCGCTAGCCGTCAAGGCAACCGGCTCCGAAACCTGTGCCAGACCCGTGGCAATTAGCGTCTGGCTATTGGCACGGATTGCGGAGGGAGCAACGGGTTGCGCGTTGGTTGGCAACAAGGACAAATGAGAGATTCGTCCGACATGCCACAACTGAAGGAAGATTCGGCCTCCACTCTTATGAACGGATTCGACGATTCTGCTCCACGCTTGCACTTGTTCGGGGGAATGAATCCCTGGAGTATTGATGTACCCTTTGCCCATGGGCGAGATTTGCGTCGCCTCGGTCACGATGAGTCCAGCCGAAGCGCGCTGCGAGTAATAAGTCGCCGCGAGTTCCCCCGGCACCCCATCCGCGTCTGCGCGATTGCGCGTAAGGGGCGCCATGAATACGCGATTTGTGAGGACCAAAGATCCAAGCTGAACAGATTCGAAGAGATTTGCCATTTCTGTGCTCCTGTTGTTCAACTACGTGGTGGGCTGCTGGTGATAAGCCGTTGGTGAAGAACTCCTGTCAGGTTCGACACTCCTGCTCCGCGCTCTGACTGAAAACGGTTAGATTGGAATTCTGTTACTGAGTCGGCATATCGCTGGCCTTCTCTGCTCTCCGCTCTTTCCAAACAGCAAATGCAGTGAGGAAATCGAGAAGGAGAACGACACCGGGAATCACAGGTGGTTTGATACCGAGAGGAAGAACGCTGGCAGGCACCCCGGGCTGCATGTGGACATAGATTGCCACGCCCATCTGAGAAAAGAGGATCAAACACGCGACCAGGAGGAGTTGATCTTTGCTCTTTGCGTTCAATGATTTCCAAAGCCATGGCAGTAAGAAGAGAACACCGGTAAGCATTTCCGTCAGTTTGCCCGCGAGAATCGCCTCGTGTGGTAGATGACTCTGTTGAATTTGGACATCAAACCACCCATGGAATGGCTGGAAGAATTTCAGAAAGCCAAACATGAACATCCAAACTCCCAGGAGCAGCGATAAAACCCTGCTTAGGCGGCTAGGCATTTTCTTCCTCACTTTCGGAATCTTCGACTTCACAGCGCCAGCCCAGGGGCATCTGTCGGAATTCGCGCTGATCTGGGGTTTACCTCTTGGATCGAAGCACACGGGTCGATGCAGCTATCTCCTACACAGCCCGACCTCATTTCTTCCAAGCGCTAGACATGATCAAAATCCAAAAGATCATCAAATGTGAAACGATTACCAAGGGAGCGTAAAACGTGTAGATATACCAAACGGTGGCCAGGTTGAAACTCGGAACGTTCAACTGCAATATGCCGCGTATTCCGTTTAGCAGATCCACGACTCCCCACGTGTTAGCCACCCACACCAGAGGAACCGCAACACGCCAATTGCTCCGCAGAGCAAAGATGGAAGCGAGGGCCAGCACCGCTTCTAAAAGATCACCGTACGCAGCACTGGAACGGAACTCTCTTGGCAGTTTCGGATCGATCATGTACGTAACCAATAACGTCATTCCCACATAGCGCGGCACGTGCACAAAGAGCAGCGGAATTAGAGCGGAATTACGAGAGAGTTTCGTTAGATATGGCCAAACGTACCACGCCACGACGATGGCGCAGACGCCCAAACTCAGAAGAAGCTGCATCCAGAAGATTGTGACGTTATCCATTGCGAGTCCCACGCGCGAAGTCATCTCCGCACGAACCGCTATGCGCTCGTCATGCACGGTTTCCTTTCATAAAAACCAAATACAGACAGACATGTCTGTCTGTATCAAAAAAAGAGTATAGACAGATGTGTCTGTCCACTGTCAAGATGAATCCGATGAAATCACAAAAAACATCTGATCCGCGGCAGAGAATTCTGGAAGTAGCCGACCGGCTCTTCTACGCAGAGGGGGTCCGCGCGACCGGCACCGAGAAGATCATGTCCATCGCTGAAGTAGCAAAGGCGACGTTTTACCGGCATTTCGAAAGCAAGGATGCCCTCGTGCTCGCATACCTCGAAAACCGCGATCAAGCTCTTTGGGACTATCTCTCTCATCCCACTCCCCCAAAGGATCTGCGTGAGGCTCTGATCAAATTCGAACAAATGGCGAACTGGCCCCAAATAATCGGCTGTCCGTTCCTGCGGATCGCATCGGAATTCCCGGATACTGCCCACCCGTTCCATCGCGTGGCGATCCAACACCAAAACAAAATTGTTGACTATCTAACCGATCTTCTAAAGCCCATCGCAATCGACAAAAGGGCGGCAGCGGCGGCGATACTCAACGTTATCGATGGTGCCTTCTCCCTTCGAATGCTCTATGGAAATTCGAAGGTGGTTCCGATTCTCTCGCCCGCCGAGGCGGTACTTAAGAGCTTTCAGAGCGCGCGAGCTCAGCGCCGCCGATGATTGGCTCTCATTATGGAAGCCTCATCTCCTTACAGCTCCGTTATATCGCCGACCTGGACCAAACCCGGCGAGATAACGAAGCAATCCAGTGCCATCACGCCCCCCAGTCGCGGACAATACTCTTGAGGACGCCGAAATCCTGCACGAGTGTGTCTGGGGCGTAGGTCGTCATCACGCAGCGGCCGCGAAGCTGCGCGACATGAACAACGGCTTCGCCGATTCGCAGTCGGCGAATCGGCGGCGTCTGCGCCCAAATGTAGTGATAGGCGGAGTCGAAGGACTCGACGAGCGGAAGTGGCCCGATTCGGGAGCCGGACGAATTGATTACTGCCGAAAAATGGCGAGAACTTGAGCTGGCAAACCTCCTCGAAGCACTCCGGCGCTCTCACAATCGAGTCTCAGGAAAGGGCGGCGCGGCTGAACTCGCCGGCGTGAATCCTGCTACGCTCACCTCTCGGTTGAAAGCACTTGGCATCTTGTGGTTAGGAGCCTGACACCCCTCTTCCGGCGAACTTGATCTTCGCGAACAAAGTCGCCTTGATCTTTGTCTTGCCTAGTTTTCCTCTTCGCCTTTTCCTTTTGTCAACACGCCTTGTAACTTTCCCGCGAAATCTCAGTCTCACCCGGTAGCAGCGCAACTCCTGGCAGACGATGCGGGGCCCGAATCATTTGCTTCTTTGGCTGGAAAGACTGCTTCAGAAGCAGTACGGCGGAGTGTCGTCTATGGATGTAACACGCCAGAAATATTGCAGCAGTTAATTGCTTCGACATTTCAACAATTCAGTATGAAATGTCGCGATTTGTTGAATATCACAACCATGGCAGGCAATGTGTCACCAGCGTTATGAACGTGATTCGAAACCAAAGGATGATGCCCAATGGCGCAAACTCGAGCTGTCAATACCAATCATGTACGCGATGCCCGACCAGTTCTGGCCACCACAATCAATACCAACTCGCCGATGCGGGGAAAGCAAGCTGTGCTTGTGGCCTTTGCGCTTTTGATCTGCACCATAGTTCTTGGTGCGGGCTCGGCACAAGCCGGTGTTCGTGATGACAACGACGGCGCTGTCTTCGTGATGACCAATGCCGCCGACAAGAATGAAATCGTTGCGTACGACAGAGCAGAGGACGGATCATTGCGCGCGGTAGGCAGCTTTGCTACGGGCGGCACAGGAAGTGGTGGCACGATTGATCCGCTACGCTCCCAAGGCTCGCTCCTGCTGAGCGGTGACCACCGGTTCCTGTTTGCAGTGAACGCAGGGAGCGGAACAGTTTCTGCGTTCGCCGTCAGGGGAAGCAATCTGAGATTGCTTTCAGTAAAGTCCAGCGGGGGGAGTTCACCCATAGCCCTGGCTCAGTCAGGCGACCTCCTGTACGCGCTCAATATCGGCGGTAACGGTAACGTGAGTGGCTTCTTCATCGATGATGGCCGCTTAAGACCTATTAGGAACTCCAACCGCAACCTCAGCGGCACGGATACGGGCGCGTCATCGCTAGCCTTCAGCCCAGACCGGCAACACTTAGTTGTTACCGAGCGAACCACAAACAAGATCGACGTTTATCGAGTGAGTTTCGACGGAACACTCTCGTCTGCCGTCGTAAGCCCGAGTTCCGGAGCTGTGCCCTTCGCAGCGAAATTTGCACCGAATGGCGCACTGGTGATCGCGGAAGCATCTAACTCGATATCGTCCTATGCAGTTCAGCCGGATCAGACTCTGGCGGTAATCACGCCGTCACTTCCCAGCCTGGGTGCGGCAACTTGTTGGAACGTAATTACGCCTAACGGACGTTACGTTTATACCTCCAACGCCGGGACTTCGTCGCTCTCAGGTTTTTTAATCGGACGACGTGGAGCCCTTTCTCCTATTGGCGCGACCGTGGTTGCGACGAATCCAACTGGAAGCACGAACTTGGATATAACCGTCAGCGCTGATGGCAAGTTTATCTACACACTCAACGCCGGGACGGGAGCAATCGGGATCTTCTCGGCTGATCGTGATGGCAGTGTCCTCAGTCTTGGCACTGTGGATGGTCTGCCGGCAGCGGCGGGCTTGAACGGTATTGCTGCTTTTTAGCGCTGCCCTCGTTTCAGTCAAAGCACGGCGTTGAAATCAATAGCATGGCAGCGCTCACACGCGGCCGGAAGAAAGAGAGACAAGGAGATCACCATGAAGAATTCACTCTTGAATATGGTGGCCATCGCCGTTCTGGCAATGTCCGCATCAACCATGGCGCAGACTACCACAGACAACATGAAGCACGACGATGCCATGCAGCAAGACTCCATGAAGCATGACGATGGAATGAAACACGATGATGCGATGAAGAAAGACGACGCAACAACAACCAACAAGAAGTACAAGATCAAGAAGAAGACCTCCGACCAAGCCAAGTCTGACGATGGCATGAAGCACGACGACGGCATGAAGCATGACGACATGAGTAAAGAGGCTAAGTAATTGCCGAACCACGGCTAGAGCATCTACGCGGGGGTAACGGCAGCATATGTGGCTTGCCGTTACTCTCGCTGTTCGTTCAAGTACTGGCTTCAAAGTTAGGAGCAGAGCGATGGCAGATGAAAACAAGCCTCAGAATGAATTGCGAAGCGCAAGAAGGCGCGAGTTGCTCAAGATGTCGCCATTGCTGCTGGCTGGCGGACTGTTGTTTCCGCGAGTTCGCAGTGCATTGCTGGAGGGCGGTCTTGGATTCAGTGACAGAGCCTCGGCAGCTTTGTTCAACCGTAACGGCAAGCTTACGTTTTCCGATGCGGAAGTGGTTCCCTTCAGCAAGTTTCCCTATAACTACTTCAACGTCCTTGATCCTGAAGTTGATTTGGAACAATGGACGTTGACTGTTGAAGGTGATGTCGCGCGTCCTGGCGAATACAAGCTCTCGCAGATCATGGCTCTCCCGAAGGTGAGCCAGAACACTAGGCACGTGTGCGTCGAGGGATGGGATGTGATCGGGAATTTCGGCGGTACGAGGATGGGCGATTTCCTGCGCTCAGTTGGCGCTTCTACCTCTGCACGCTTTGTCGAAGTCGAGTGCTCGGATGACTACTACGAGTCCATTGACATGGAGAGCGCACCTCATCCGCAGTCTCTGCTCTGTTATGAGATGTACGGCAAGCCTCTGGATCGAGGACACGGCGCCCCATTGCGGCTGCAGATGCCGACAAAGCTGGGATACAAACAGGCGAAATACCTGGAAACACTTCGTGTCACGAGTGTCCTTAAAGCGAAACGCGGCTACTGGGAAGATCAGGGATATAGCTGGTTCGGTGGATTATGAGAAATGCACAGACGGCGAAGGCCAAAGTCAGCTCCGAACGCAATCTAAGTCATCTCCGTGTTAAGAGCTTCGTCGTGACCTCACGGGAGAAGGTGCGTGCGGTATACGAGCATCCGACGATCGTGCGACTCGCTCACTGGATGGCTGCAATTACCATCGTTGTACTTTCGATGAGTGGACTGCAGATTTTCCGTGCTTTTCCATCGTTTGGTTCCAAAGTTCCCCAACACACACTGTTCGTGCCCCCGGCCGGCGTGCGATTGGGTGGATGGTTGGGCGGAGCGTTGCAGTGGCACTTCACATTCATGTGGCTCTTCATAGGAAGCGGGATTGCCTATGTTCTTTATGAATTTCTCACCGGACACTACCGCACGGTGTTGTTCCACATGCGAGATATTCCTGGCGTCTGGCCGATGGTGAAGCACTACTTCTTCTTCGCCAAAAAGCCGAAAGAGTTCGAACCTTACAATCCTTTGCAAAAACTCGCCTACACGACGGCCCTGTTTCTCGGAGCACTGTCGATGATCACGGGCCTCGTTCTGTATAAGCCAGTCCAGTTGAAATACGTCGCATTCCTGCTTGGAGGTTTTCACCTCACCCGGATTTGGCACTTCGCTGCGATGTGTGGGCTCTGGGCGTTTCTTCCTGGACACCTGCTGATGGTCGCAATCCACGGATGGGATAATTTCGCCTCTATGGTCTTCGGCTGGACGAAGGAGCCGCAGTATATTCACGAGCCTGATGCCGACGCAGACCATGGGGAATAGGTTTCTCTAGCTGGCCTTTCCCGTCCGCTTGTCTAAGCTGAGCCCGTGAACTACTCCGTAGGAATCCGGCGGGGCTGCGATTCCCTCAAGTCGATGGACATTGGCTCGGTTATGGGAAGATCTTGGCGTACCAACTAGGCAGAGCATCGAATGGTTAGGAAAACTGGAGGCGATATGGCAGGTGAGATGAAGATACAAATCAGGCGGACTTCGGATTCCGGCTCAGAGGCCGAGATTCGCAGGCACCGGGTGCCGGTCGATCGTCCGGAAGCCAAGGGCGGCCACGACGCGGGACCGATGGGCGGAGAGCTGTTCCTCACTGCCATAGGAGGCTGCTTTAGCAGTACCCTGCTGGCGGCGATTAAGGCGCGCGGCGCCGACATCTCCAGCCTGCAGGTTGAGGTGACCGGCACTCTCGTGGACTCGCCCACACGCTTCGCAACCGTGGAACTGCTGGTCTCAGCGGACTACGCCGAGCGCGAGCAGTTCGAAAAGCTGGTAGAGGTCGCTGAGAAGGGCTGCATCATCGTCAATACGCTGAGGGACAAGCTGGAACTGAAGGTAAGGATCGGCGCGGCGGTGTGAGGGGCTAAGGGAGGAAATAATAGAAGTGGCGGGACTCGAACCTGACCCTCTGCTTAAATGCGCCAAGGATTGCCTTTCTGCTCTTCACTGCGGTGCGTGCGCGGGGCACAATTTTTACTTCACTCTGCCCACCAGAGCGGAAGCAAATGTATGACGTTTGCCGACGATTCCACGGTATTCATCATTGATGATGACGAGGCCGTGCAAGGTTCCATTAAAGTTTTACTGTTTCCGGGAGACCCTGATCGCCGTGAGCTTCGAGTATGAGTGGCACAACGAGCAGGGGCAATGGTACCGGCCCTACGGAAACGAGCTGTGGGGGGGCGCGGAGAGCGGGTTGAAGATTCAGGAGTCCGACCGATGGGTGCTGTGATGGAGGTTGTGTCGCTTTGCTGAGTTTACCGATGAACAGGGAGATTCCGGATGACAGCGCTGAAGCTTCGCGGCATTGTGGCCTGCGTGTTTGACGCCTACGGCACGCTATTCGACGTCAACAGTGCAGCACGTGCCGAGCAAGACTCATTGGGCGAAAAGTGGCAACCGCTTGCCGAGTTGTGGCGCGCCAAGCAATTGCAATACACCTGGCTGCGTGGCCTCGGCGGACGCCACGCCGATTTTTGGCAGGTGACGGGCGAGGCCCTCGACTTCGCGATGGCGACGGTGAAGGTGGAAGATTCGGCGCTGCGGGAGCGGCTGATGAATCTATATCTGGTCCTGAGCGCATATCCGGAGGTATTCGGCACCTTAAAGCGCCTGAAGGCCGCGGGCATGAAGGTCGCAATTCTCTCCAACGGGACACCGTCCATGCTTGCGGCAGCGGCAGCCAACGCTGGAATCGCCGAGTTGCTCGATGCTGTGCTGTCGGTGGAAGAAGTGAAGGTCTACAAACCTCATCCCGCGGTCTACGGGCTCGCCTGTGAGCGGCTCAACGTGGCTGCGGAGCAAATATGCTTTCTGTCTTTCAACGGCTGGGATGCGTATTCCGCCAAAGCGTTTGGCCTCCGCGTGCTGTGGTGCAACCGTTTTGGCCAAGCGCCTGAACGTATTCCGGAGACACCTGACGCGCAAATTGCCTCTTTAGCCGAGTTACCGGATATCGTACTGGGCTGACACGAAAAGCGGGTATCGGATCAGGCCCAAGGCGCAGATCTTCTGGGGGACAGAACGATATCTTCTTCACTCGTTCACTTCGGCGTTGGTTCAGTGCTCGATGTGGAACCAAGGGTGGCTGACGACTTCGGCGAGAATTAACACTAGGGATGCAACTGAGGTGCCCAGTTGTATCCATCTGCCGCGGCGTTGGCGGGAAGTGAGCGGTTGCAGGCGCCACTGCGCCGATGGACTGCGGCGAATGCGACCCTCGTTCCAGAGTAGAAGTAGGTTGAGCGCCGCGAGAAGACCGGCAATCCACAAGATGGGCAGGCGCAGCGCGTTGCGGTGGAATCCATGTGCGGGACCAACTGCACCGGCGGCCAGCAGCGACGTCATGCCAAGCACCACGCGCACGCCGCTAAGCGCGACTGCTGCAACGCAAATTGCCTGCACGGCCGCAAGCGCCAGTGAAGCCCAGCCGATCAAGATGCCTCGCAATGTTCCCTGTCCTCTCATGCACTTTATACGCACATTCGGCTAGGTGCATCGTTCTTCAGGGGTTTCGCAAATCGAAGACAGTCATGCGCTGCCTTTCCCAAAAGAGAAACACCCGTTCAAAAGCTATGATGATCCGGCTATCGCTTCAAGGTGCCAGGATCTCGAACTGAGGCCGTCTCGGACAAAAGTTTCGACTTCGTTTACATTGTCATACGGCACGAGGATGCAGTTTGGGTGCGTGTTTCCGGTGATCAACAGCGATACACTTTTCTCAAGCTCGCGCCGGAAAAACAGTATCGCCTTCTTATGGCTTGAGCCGAGAAGGTATCCCGTCTCGAAGCCAATACCGAACGACGATCCGGAGACCTCCGCAATGAAGAGGTCGCATTCCTGAAGCCACTTCATGTCTCTCGCGAATATCTCTTGCGGCGTGATAAGTCGGTCCTTCTCCCAGGCGTTGTCGTCGACTAGATGTCGAGTGAGCACTTCGTGACCAGCCTCTTCGAGAAGTTGTACGACCCGGCGCGCTGTTTCAATGGTGGACCGGTTTCCTGCCACAGTAAACCCGAAGTAGATCTTCATAGCGATAGTATCCAGCCGCATAAGTGAGGATGACTCATGCTACAACATTCAAAGGGACGCCTCGCCAAGATGGGCGTCTGTGGTGCCATCCGCAACTCTACTCCTGTGTTTCTGTAGCTTCGATCGATTCTTGCAGCCGGTTGTGCAGGCGCTCGCCGAAGCCGACTGGAATCTCGAACGTCCGTGCGTCTCCCACCAGCACCAGGATGTTGCGCGTGGAGTCCATCACTGCTGAGCAATGGCGGCAGTTTGCCAAGTGGCGTTCAATAGCCTCCCGCTCCTGCGACGTGACCGTTCCGTCGATGTAGTCGGAAACCTGCGACCATACGTGTTTGCAATCAAGTTTCATCTGCCACCGGCTTTCCGGGTCAGCCAGCCTATCAGTCCACGCTGCTTCGGCGCCAGCTTTGGCACGAGCAATTTCTGCATGGAAAGCCGTGCACGGAACAGTCGCACTTTGACCAGCCCTTCATTCACTCCAGTTGCCTCCGCAGTTTCGGTAATGCTCATACCCCTTACATCGCGCAAGATCAGCACCTCACGATGCTCCGGTGAAAGCCGCGCCATTGCCTCTTGCAGTGCCTGCCGCAGTTCCTTGCGCTCCAACTGCTCCGACGGAATATAACGCCAGTCGGCGAGCACCGAAGGCGTGTAATCGCCGCGATCTTCATCGCAATCATCAAGAGAGTCGAGCTGATCTCCCTTGGCCTGCCGCAGACGGCTGCGCGCTTCGTTCAAGGTGATCGCCATCAGCCAAGTGCTGAACCTCGCGTCGCCGCGGAAACCCTTGAGCCCCTTGTAGGCTTTGATCACCGACTCCTGCGCTACATCTTCGGCATCGGCCTCGTTCTGCAAGATCGAGTAGGCAGCGACGTAGAGTCCGCGCTCGTAGGGGCGGATCAGTTCGTGAAACAGTTCGCGCTCTCCGGCAAGGATGCGCGTGATGATCGAGGCTTCGCGAGCGGAGGTCTCGGCTGCTGCCGAAGTCTGCTCCCCATCATTCCCGGCAATTGTACGCGCATTCATCTCTGTGTTAAGAGAGACTCCACACCTCGGCATAAAGTTACATGCTGCCGAAAATAAAGTATGGAAGACGTTTTCACCTTCGTTGTGAGCGGTTGGTCGCCGACTCGTCAGTTACTTTTCGTTCAACAGATACGGTGAACTCGGCAGGTATAGAAGTCCGTGCCAGGAGGAGGGTCGGTAAAGATAGCGACGATTCACCTTCGACGCGGTCCCGAAGTCGGGTTCGAGGAAGTTGGGTTGGGAGCAGCGAGCCGTCGGGCTGGCGTCGCACTACTTCATTTCTCGACGCTGATAATGCCCATAGCCACAGAAACGCGCCTATGGATGTATTCCTAAATGGAATACGTCTGCTTGAATTGGAATAGATTGGGAATCCCCGATCCGATCAATACGCAGAAGCGCAACAGAAAATGAAATCGAGGTGGATGGGCTCGTGGGGGTGCTTGGTTGCCCACCGACGAAACCTCACTCGGACCTTCCTCCGTTATCGCAGCCCGCCCCGTCGCGCAAGTCACCAGGGCAGGGAACTTGTTCATCGCGAAGAGGTTGCGTTGGGCGTAGAGCCATCGCGCCGCCTCCCTTTCGCTGTCCCAGCCACGACTCCCTTTCCTATGAAACAACATCCACAACGGTCGACGTCTGCACCTCCTGCGGGGACAATTACCGAAAGTGTGTTCATCGGCCACAGAAGTGTGGTCGTAGATGTATTCCTAAATGGAATAGGTCTGCTCGAAATGGAATAGGTCGAGTCCGCATTTCCGCTCTATGTTGTCGAAGTGCAGGCTGAGATCGAGTTGCGGTGGATGCAGTATGTGGTGGCAGTTGCCGAGGAGCGCAACTTCACGCGCGCGGCTCTGCGCTGCCATGTCACGCAGCCTGCTCTTTCGCGGCAAGTCGCAGACGTCGAAGCCACACTGGGAGCAAAGCTCTTCGAACGGCACACAAGAAGCGTAAGCATCACCAAGGCTGGACATTTGTTCATTCGCGAGGCGCACCGCACGTTGGAGCAAAGCCGCCGTGCCGTCTCTCTTGTGCAGGCGTTTGCAAAACAGCAGGAGCGCCCGCTAGTGATAGGACTTTCGCCTCTTGCGGACCTGCCGCGCTTTCATGCGTTGCTACGACGTACGCAACGATTGACACCCGCAGTTTCTGTCAGTATCCCCAGAGCGTACACCCCCGAATTGATTCTGGCTCTACTGCGCGGTGATATGGATCTTGCGGTCGTCGACCTGCCTGCACAAGAGCGAGGAACTCGGAACCATCCACTCGCCACCGAGCCGCTAGTGTAGTGCGTCACACAGATGGGCTGTTATTGAGGTTGGCCCTGGCGCGTTTGACTTTTTCGAGAATGTCGTTGGCCTTTGCCGTCCAGATGAATGGTTTGGGTTGGCGGTTGTGCTCGTCGATGTAGGCGAGTATAC